>CALGPN010000005.1 GCA_937960435.1 uncultured Desulfosoma sp. | reverse complement strand
AGACGAAAGAGAAAGGAAAAAAGGTGTCCAAACAATGAGTTAGAGGTTTACCGCCAGGGGCGTCTCAAGGAAGTCGGGGCACTCGAAGATGGAGTGTGCAAAGGAGGTGCACACGTGGTGTGCAAAAACATGCACAGGGGTTTCGATGGTTGCACACATCCCGTGCACAGCCCCTTTTCAACGCCCCCGTTAGGGCGCCCAGGGGGCACGCCGCCCAATTTCTTTCAGACGGCCGCGTTCCTGAAGCCGCTCCTTCCAGGGGCCGAAAGCCGAATGGATGTTTCGTCACGGTGCGTCGCGGTTTCCTTTCACACCAAAGTTCGAGCCAACTGCGCGGCGTCGGCTGCAAGGCGGCGCAAAGGGAGTCCTTGAGGGCAGCGCCTTTCGGCTTCCCCAAGCCGAACGTCGTCCAGGGTTTCAAAAACGCCGGATCGAACCAGCGGGTCCAAGGCGAACCGGGCGGCCTCCGGGTCGCCGTAATCGCGGGCGTACATGAGGGCTCGCATCATGTCGGCGATGGGGACGCCTGAAGCGTTTCGGCAGATTTCGGCGCAGCCCGCGCAGTAGCTTTCCCGGGTCGCTTCCGCGTAGCGCCCGAAGAGGCTCCTTTCTTCGCGGCTGAGCGTGGTTTTATCCAACGCCGCCGCCACATTGCTCATGAGGATCGTCATGGTGGGCATCTGAGAACAAAGGCTGGCGATCCGCTGATCTTCCCACACGGCCTTAAGTTTCGCCTGCTTGTCCGTAAAGCCCCGGGCCAGAAGTTTTTCTGCAAGAATCCCTTCTTCGGACGAATCCACCCGAAAAGGGCCTCCCCCTTGGGTTTTCATGGCCGTGAGGCCGATCCCCGCGGCGACGCATCGGTCGATGGCGCGTTTCAGGGCGTCGTCGTGCATCAGCCGAAAATTGTACGTGAACATGATCCCGTCCACCCAGCCGAGCCGAGCCGCCCCTTCCAGGCACCGGGCCATGTTGGCATGGGTGCTGAACCCGAAAAGACGGATCTTTCCGGAAGACTTCGCCTGTTCCGCCCATCGGCGAACATCGTCGTCCAATTCCCCGATGGAATCGACCCCGTGGAGAAAATAGAGGTCGATCCAGTCCGTCTTCATCCGTTCCAGGCTTCGGTTGAGCAGCTTCGTCATGCCGGCCGGGTCTCGGGCGTCGGATTTGGTCACGAGAAAAACCTCTTTTCGTGCGTCCGGAAACCGGCCGAAAAAGGCCCCGATGCCTTCTTCGCTCCGGCCGCCTCCGTAACAGTCCGCCGTGTCCCAATAGGTGACGCCCCAATGCAGGGCTTGGCGCAGAAGAATGTGGTTTGCGCCCGTATCGAACATGCCCCCTAAGGAGAGGATGGAGACGGGGATTTTGGACGCCCCGAAAAGGCGTCTGGGCACTTTCTGGGGGGCGGCGGTTTCCTGAGCGAGAGCTGCAGCGTTCAAGTCGAGCGACGTCGCCACGCCGCCGAGGCCCGCCATGCCGGCCGCTTTCAAAAAATCGCGCCGGGTGAGGCCTGGGGAAGAGCCTTTGTGGTCGTTTTGCGTTCCGTGACCCATGGTGTTTCCTCCATGTCCGTGTGCCGTAAACATCGACGGGAAGGTGCAGGCCGTGTGTCCTCGGGGCCTCGAAGAGTTTCCTCCCGAAGGCGAAACCACCCCACGTGCAGTGGGGCGACCCCCCAGCCTGCGGTTTCAGAAGCTTCCCCGCTTCACCGAGTGCCCCCCCGAATCGAGAATGTCGGCCGCCTCTGGCGTTCGGTGCTGGCGGGGCTGCCGGCGTCCGCATCGAAACCTTTCCTCCGGTGTTCCGTTCGACGCCTGCGGCATTTTAGCGAATCGCCGTTCCCGCCCCCTTTAGATCTTGCCCACAATGATGGACCGTTCCGGGTGGCGCGATTCGTTTTCCGCCGAAACCCGAACGGCCGGAACGCCTCGGACGGGGCATTCGTGTTCACAAATCCCGCACCCGACGCATCGCGTGTGATCCACCACGGGCCGTTTGAGCTTCACGGCGAGAAAGGCCGCTCCATTTCCTCCTGAGCCGGCCCCGTCCGTTTGTTCTCCTTCGGTGCTGTCCGGGCCCACGGCGATCCACCCGTCGCCCCAATCCCGAATCGGTCGAAGGCGGGAGGAATCATGGAGATTTTCCGCCAAATAAAGACTTTCCAACGGGGGCGCGTTCTGCGGCGGTCGAAAGCCGTCCACCATCAACCGATCGCCTTGGCGACTTCTCACGTGAAGCGGCGGCCCGGGCCACTTTTCCAAAGCTTCCACCGTCTGGATGGCTTTTGGGCTCACCGGGCAGTTTTCTTCGCACACGATGCACGGTTTCCCAAAGGCCCAGGGCAGGCACCGGCTGCGATCCACAAAGGCGGCCCCGATGCGCACCGGGCCTCGGTCGGCGAAATCCCCGGTGCCGTGCTTTTCGTCCAAGGTAAGACGCCGGATGGCCGCTGTGGGGCAGACCCGGCTGCAGGCGACGCACCGGTACTGGCAGCCGCTGGTTCCCGCGCGAAAATCCAAAACGGGCGTCCACAACCCTTCGATGCCCGCTTCCCACAGGGCGGGTTGAATCACGTTGGTGGGGCAGATGCGCAGGCACTGGCCGCATTTGATGCATCGGCGAAGAAATTCGGGTTCGGGAAGAGCTCCCGGCGGCCGCACGACCGACGGTGGAAACCGCCGTCCCGTCGTGCCTTCCAAGCGGATCAGGGGCACGGCTGCAAGTCCGGCGCCCAATACGGCCAGAGCCCGACGTCGCGAAACATGGACCGCCGGCTGCGGTGATGGTTTCGCCTCCGGCACGGTCGCTGCCGTGTACGTAATGGCCCGTTCCGGACACACCACCAGACAGTTTCCGCACAGGGTGCATTCCCCCGGGAGAAGATTCGTGGACGGGCGGCAGGCCGCATCGCAGACCGTTTCGCATCGTTTGCAGTCCGTGCATCGCTCGGTGATTCTCACCATGCGCCACACGGGCCGCCGCCCCACCAGGTGCATGAGGGCTCCGGCAGGGCACGCATACCGGCAGTAAAACCGAGGCTTGACGGCGTTGAGGCCCACCGCGGCGATAAAAAAAAGGCCCAGAAGCCAGGCGCCTTGAGTCCACCGGTTTCCCGCCAACCCTTCCGGCTGAAAAATTCCGAAAGCCGGAAAGACAATCTGGTTGAGGGACCTCTGGATAAAAGGAATGGGGTCCAGAAGGCCTGTCTGCACCGACCCCACGGCCGCCGGAAACCGCCCCAGAGCCAGGCCCAAAAGAAAGACGACGGCGGCTGTCAGCGTCCCTTCGATCCTATGGCTCCCTTTTCGGCGAAGGGGCTCTTCCCCGGAGGCCCATGTGGCCACGAGCCATCCCACGGCGGCAAGAAGGCCGAGGGTTTTCGCCGCCGAATCCCACGCGCTCCATCGCTGAAGGAAGAACAGAGGGCCGGAAGCCATGCCGAGGAAAACGAAAAGACAGTAAAACTTTATGCTCTGGGCGCTGTGGAAAGCGTTCGCCTCCGATTTTTCGGAAAAACTCCGTGTGCGAAAGCGCATCCAGCCGAGGGCATGGTGGACTGTCCCAAAGGGGCAGACCCAGCCGCAGAAGAAACGGCCGAGGAGCATGGTCAGGGAAAGGGTCGCCACGCCCCAAAGAAGCCCGGCGAAAACCGTTCCGGTGCTCAGGGCGGTGCCAAGCCCCGTCAGGGGATCCAGTTGGAGAAACCAGTTGACCGGCCAGCCTCGGACGTCCGTCCATCGGGTGCCCATGCGCGTGACGGCACACAAGAAAACAAAGAGGGCCAAGAAAAAAACCTGACTCAGGCGCCTCGCGTGATGGATGCGCATGATCGCCCTTTTTCTCCTACCTTTTCGGGGAAGCCCCCAATGTTCGGCCGTCGTGGGAGGACGCGCCCTTATTCTTGCCGATCGCCGGGGTCGTCTCAGCCCGGCGACCTAAACGCTCAGCCGATGCACCGTGAGGGAGCCGAGATTCAAGGTTCCGGCCCCGGCCTTTTCCGCTCGACTCAGATACGGGAGCTTTTCCGGGTCCATGTTAAGAACATGGGCGCCCAAGGCGTCCGCCGCCACGGGATCGGGGCTCACGACGAGGGTGCGCGTGTCTTTGAGGTCGGCCAGGGATCCTCCCGTCGGGCCGTTGGTCACCATGGCGGTGATGCCGTCAAGGATCGCCAGTGTGGGCCGAAACAAAGCGGCCAGTTCTCCGATGACGTCGTGCACGTGCTGGTGAAAAAGGTTTCGGGGACCTCCCAGGAGGCCGTACCAATTCTTGCAGATCATGGAGGCCCCGGCCCGGTGATGGTGTTTGACGGGCGCCAGGTTGATCACCTTGTCGGCCCGCCGGAAAGGTTCCGTCCAGGACGGCCACTCGTGAAGGTATCGGCCGCCGGGAAGAGTCACCGGCTCAAAACGTCGGGTCTCGGGAACCCCCACGCGCGCGCCGGATCGGCGCGCCGCCTCGGCAATGCCCGTCAGACGAAAGCAGCTCGCCGGGTCGCTGATGGGGTTATCGGAAACGAGGATTTCGGCGGCGCCCGCTTCCCGGCACAGGCGCACCACGGTTTCCACCAGTTGGGGGTGCGTGGTGGCCCCGAGGGACGGCGGGCTGGCGAAGGCCGCGTTGACCTTGAGGAACACGCGATCCCCCGGGGCGATGAACGTCTTCATGCCGCCCAAAGCCGCGATTGCCGCCGCACAACACGCCGCCCGGTCCGTCCCCGTGACGACGGCGACGGCCTTGGGCGCGCTCGACACGGACCAATCGAAGGGGCCGGTGGAACCCTTGGGCCGGGCGCTTTGGGCGGAGGGACCGACCCAATCGGATAGGCTCAACCCCAACCCCCACAGCGCCGCCAGACCCAGGCCGTAGCAAAAGCCGTGCGTCAGGAACCGTCGGCGCGAGGAAACAATGGAGGGACCGGATTCTTGTTTTTCCATGGGATCCAGATCCTTTGGCACAGGCCCCGCCGTGCAGGCGGTCTCACGGCCCATGAGGCGTCTAGGGCCGCATCCAACTTTCGGGGACCGCCCTTGGGGGGCTCAGTCGGAATCAACCCCCTCGGTTTTCGTCCACCGCCCGCAGCCGGTCTTGGAGAAGCTTCGCCCAGTGTTCGGCCGCATCCCTTCGGTCGGCTTCATGGATTCCGGCAACGTAAGGCCCGCGGGAAAACACCACTTCGGTGAAACCGTAAAAATCCAGCACCACGGCATCCGTCTCCGGGTCCGTTCCCGAGATGCGCGTGGCGCCGTTTTCTTCCAGAAAGCGAAGGAACGCTTCGGCCGAAGCCCGGCCGTCCCGGGAATTTTTCCCCACGGCGACAAAGGCCGTCAAGGCGGCGCCGTCTTCGGTGACGGACACGGCATAAGCGTGTGCAAAGCCGTCATAGCCGAAGGCGCTTCCTTTGAAGAGCACGGCGCGGTCATGAGCCGCCGCGGCCGGAGGAAAGAGCTCCACATGCCGAAGAATTTCTTGAGAGGCGGGGGCTTTTTCCGCCAGGGCGGAGGCCGTCGCTGTTAAAGCCTCCATGAGTTCCGGGTTTTCGGACGCTCCGATGGCTTCCATGTAAAAAGGTCCGGCGGCGACGCACACGGCGTTGGCGGCGCGATAGGCGAAGGGCGCCGGGGGCAGGCGCAGAGCCGAAGAGCGCCTCTGGCGGCTGAAGACGGAAAAAGCGCTTTCAGGGCTTTCCATGGTGAAAAGAAAAAATTCCGCCCACGCGTCGGGGTCTTTCGCAAGCGAAACCCTTTGGGTCAGCAGGGACCGGAATCCCGCTTCCAAATAAAGGTCCGCTTTGCCGTCGATTTTGTCGGCAAGGGTCTGGGCGTCGAATCTTTCAGGAGAGCCCGCCGGGACCAGGGACGGGGCCAAGGCGGCAAAAAGGTCCGGCTCACCCGGCTTGGGAGCCCCATCGGGGCCCCTTTGTTCTGGAGGAAGCCCGCCCGAGACGGTTCCCGTGAGCCACGGGTCCGGATGGAAAGAGACGGCGAAAACTCCTGCGGCCGTCAGGGCCAAAACCCCCAACAGCGCCCAGCTCAGGCGCCGTTCCGAGACGCTCGGCCCCGTGGAAGATCGCCCCGCCACGGTGTCGCTCCTTTTCTGCCATGCATGACGGGCACAGGCAGGCGTCCCCCGGGGGAGGTTTTCCGAAGGAAAGGCCCTATCCCCAATGGGGTGTCATGGCCGGCCGGCCGAAAAGGGAAAAGACCACAGCCAAAAGGACCGCTTGGATGACCCAGCCGATGAGGCACACGGCGACGGCTCGGCCCGTGCTCGTAAAATCCAGGGCCTGGCGCACGGCGATGACCATGGCCACCAGCATCCACACGCCGGTAACAAACATCACCAAGCCGCCCATACCGGGGATGACGCCGAGAAAGCGCAACACGCCCGGCGCGCTGGAAAACCCGATGGTGCGCAGGAGCTCCCCGGGGTTGGTTCGGGTTTGGGGTTGGGCCAGGAGCTTGGTGCCCACAAAGTACGTGATATAGGCCCACACATACCAACCGGCCAAGGCCATGACCGTGAAAGCGATCAGGCCTCGCACGCCGCCCACACTCATGCTCCCGAACCCCGCGGCCACACTGGAGAGAATCACCACCGCCATGGCCTGTCCCAGGGTCGATGGATCGGCCTCCACCTCTTCGTACAGTGTGACGTCCAGCTTGGCGGCGCGAATCATCCGCTGGATCAAAACGTTCATGGCCGTTCCCCCAGAGAAAATACTTGTCATTTGATGTAACCGGCGCGTTCCAGATAAAGCAACACCTCCTGGGCGGCTTCGTCCGGGGTGAGTTCCGTGGTGTCGATGATCACTTCCGGGGCCTGGGGCGGCTCATACGGGTCGTCGATGCCCGTGAAGCCTTTGATGAGGCCCGCCCGGGCTTTGGCGTAGAGACCCTTTCGGTCTCGGCTTTCGCACACTTCCAAGGGGGTGGCCACGTAGACTTCCACAAAGCCGCCGTAATTTTCGATGAGGCTGCGGATTTGGCGGCGCGTGGCCGCATAGGGGGCGATGGGAGCGCAGATGGCGATTCCTCGGTTTTTGGTGATTTCGCTGGCCACAAAGCCGATGCGCCGCACGTTGATGTCCCGGTGTTCTTTGGAAAAGCCCAGCTCGTTGGAAAGGTTTCGGCGCACCACGTCGCCGTCCAGAAGGGTGACGGGACGGCCGCCCATTTCCAGGAGACGGGCATGGAGGATGCGGGCGATGGTGGATTTTCCCGCGCCGGAAAGTCCCGTGCAGAAAATGGTGAACCCTTGTTTATGCCGAGGCGGGTAGCCTCGCTGAAGTTCCTCGATGACTTCGGGAAAGCTGAACCATTCGGGGACGCGTTTTCCTTCGCGAAGTCTTCGGTGAAATTCATCCAAGGAAAGGGATTTCACCGTGCTTCCCGGGGGCACTTCCCGCAGCGGCATGTAGCTGTCTTCCTCGAAGACGTAGACCATTTCTTCAAAGGGGATGATTTCGATCCCCAAAGCGTCCTGATGGGCCATGGCCATCTCCACGGCCGCTGTGGGCTCGTAAAACCGGCGGCCGTCCGGGGCCGGGGCGGGACTGGCGTGGTCACGGCCCACGATGAAATGGGTGCAGCCGTAATTTTTGCGGATGATGGCGTGCAGGAGCGCCTCTCGAGGCCCGGCGAGGCGCATGGCCAGGGGAAGGAGGCTCAGGAGCATCATGTTCGGCGGATAATAACGGCTCACGGCTTGGTAGCACCGGATGCGCGTGTAGTAGTCGATATCGCCCGGCACGGCGCGGCGTGCCACGGGGTGCAGCAGAAGGTTCGCCTTGGCCCGGTCCATAGCCCGAAGGGTCATTTCGAACTGGGCCCGGTGCATGGGGTTTCGCGTCTGGAACCCGACGATGCGGCGCCAGCCGAGCTTTTTGAAAAGGGCCCGCATCTCATGCGGGGTGTGGCGAAGCCGCTTGAAGGCGAAATGAAGGGGCAGCTGCAGACCTTCGACCGTGCCGCCCACGTAGTGGGTGCCGGTGTGGTGGAAGAGGCTGTCCACGCCGGGATGGGCCGTATCGGTCGTTCCGTAAACACACTGGGCTTCCCGAAGTTTGTCGATGGGCCAGATGTCTTCCACGTGGAGAACGGCCACCATGAACCCTTCGGGGTCGCGGAGGGCCACGGACTGGCCCGCCTCAAGCGATCGGGCGTCGGCTTCCGCCACATCGAGGCAGACGGGCAAAGGCCAAAGGATGCCGTTTTGGAGCTGCATGCGATCCAGGACCGATTCGTAATCGGCGTTGGTCATGAACCCACGTAGAGGCGAAAAGGCCCCGTTCAGGATGAGCTCCAAATCGGCCATCTGCCGGCCGTTCAAAGAAAGGCTGGGGATCCCGCGGCTCAGGTCCCTGAGCACCCGGGCTCGGGATTCGTCCACGACCAGGTTCACCAGTTCGCCGCCGTATGCCGCATTGATGCTTTCCGTCATGAACTTCCCCCTTTTGGCCTCACACACCCTGTGTCGATGAATGGCGAATCCAAGCCACCGAGATTTCATATGAAGAATTTTTCTTACCATGGGCGCCGTCCTCTTGAAACTCCAAAGAGTTTCCCCCGCGTCCAAGGAACCTTTTACCGGAAGTTCGCTCAATTGCCATGCTTCCTGTGGGAGATAACCGGCGATGGGGGCTCGAAGCCGTGGAAAGGACGGGCCGTTTGCCGCATGGGCGGCTCGCGAGAGAATGAGAGAAATTTGGCAGGCCCAAAGGGATTGTCGTAAAGTCTTACCGAGATGATGGAGACGGGGGCTTTTCGGTGTGTTTCCCACGGCGATCCGGGGGGTGGAGGCATCATGTCTTTTTGTTACGGCGAAATCCTGAGGAGGCTCGGTGTCGGTCGTGAGAACGCGGAGCGCTACGACACGGTGGGTTTCTATTACTCTCCTTCGAATCTCGGCGGGTGCGACCGTGAGCTTTACATGCAGGCCAAGGGCCTGTGGAGCTTGGCTCCGGGGAACCGTCTTCTCGGCATTTTTCGGGACGGCGAAGCCCATGAGGAGCTTACGGGCTCGCAGTTGGAAAAGGCCGGGGTGCGCATCGTGCACGCTCAAAAAGGATGTTCCCTGGCCTTGCCGGACAACGAGCTGATCCGATCGTCTCGAAACATCGCCGGGGTCTCTTTCCACCAATGCCCCGTGTGCGGCGAAGCTCTTCCGTCCCCGTGCCTCCATGGACACATCGATTTTGTCGTGCAAAATCCTCTCACCAAGCGGCCTGAGATCATCGAGCACAAAGCCGTGAACACCCACTCGTGGCAGGCAACCGTGGAACGCCTCACCGAACAAGGGGGGCGCGGCGCCTGGGCCCACCACACCCGCTATTGCGTCCAGCTCGGGCTCTATTTGGTGTCCTTGAGCCGACAGGAAGGCCTCCCGGATGCCGAGGGGGTCCTTCTCATGAAGGACAAGAACACGGCCCAATTTCTGGATATTCGTCTGCGTTACGAGGCGCCTTCGGACATTTTGCGGGTCGTGGGCGCGGCCGTCGAGGGCCGTTCCGTCATGGGCGAAGACGGCGTTTTTGCCGTGCGGGGCTTTATGGGCCATGCCGTCAACAAGGTCATGCGCATCGAGCGGGCTGTGCGGGCGCCCGAGGAACGACACATGCTGCGGGTGCCGGAGGCGCAATGCTCTTCCTGTGCCGCTCGAACCGCGTGCCGGAGTGAATTTCATGTGCCGGTTGAAGCCGACACGGGCGAGACCGGACTGACGGTGCCGGCGACGGCCGAGATCGCCTCCCGAATGGTTGAGATGAAACGCCTTAAGGACGAAATTGCGGCGCTGGAAAGGCGGCGTGACGGGATCAAATCGTATTTGGTCTCGGTTTTAAAGACGCTTGCGGAACGAGAAAACAAGGCGGTTTCTATCGTTGCCGCCGAGGAAGGCTTGATACTGAGCCTGCGCCAATGGACGCGCACCGACCTGGATCGGACCGCTTACGAAGCCCTTTCCGCCGAAGAAAAAGCCGTGGTGGACAAGGCCCTGAAAACCACGGAGCTGCAATACCCGGTAGTTCGAAGGGTTCCCGGGCCCGTAAAAAGCCCAGCGGACACGGATCCACAATAATTTCTTAAAAACACGGAAGACCAAGAATGAGCTCCGGCCGACTCATGACCTGTGAAAGCGGCCCGGGGGGCGCGGCATTTCCGAGTCGCCGCGCCCTGAGGCGTCGAGCCGGACAAAACCACGGCGGGCAAGCCTTGTCCGTCCTGGAATACTGAAGAGCCCGGCGAAACCGTCTTAAGGGATTTGTTACCCATGTGTTACCCAGGCAAAAAAGAAGGGGTTGCGATGCTCTCGCAACCCCTTGATTTTCTTGGTGGGCCGTCAGGGACTCGAACCCCGAACCTCCTGATTAAGAGTCAGCTGCTCTACCCATTGAGCTAACGGCCCACGATCGTTTCCTGGTACGCCCGGCAGGATTCGAACCTGCGGCCTGCGGATTCGAAGTCCGACGCTCTATCCAGCTGAGCTACGGGCGCATGTTCGCGACGACGAACGGGGCTTCTTACTAGCCCAGGGACCCTCGGGTGTCAAGAAACTTTTTGGCGCGCCTTTGATGCGCTCGCCAAAGGGTTTCACCGAGGGGTTTTCATCAAGAAAGCAAAGAGCACGAGACCTACGAGGGTCAAAAGACCTGCGGCGGCAAAGGCGAAGAAATACCCCTTGGAGACGATGACCGTTCCCATGGTCGCAGAAGCCGCCATGATGCCGAAGTAGATGGAGGTGTTATAGCCGCCCATGGCCAGGCCGCGGGAGCGCGGGTCAGCCAGCACGGCGATGAGCGCTCCGATGGATGTGAACGCCAGGGCCAGGCTGGCTCCCAGGATGGCCGCGCACAGGAGAAAATGCCAGAGGAGGCCCGAGGCGCCGAATCCCGCCATGGCTCCGGCCGTCCCCACGCAGCCCAGAGCCACCAGACGACGGCGGTCTGCCGTGCGGTCGCTCCAATGGCCGAAGGGGATCCGAAAGAGCGCGTTGGAGATGCCCTGCACCATGAAAATGAGCCCGATGGAAGCGATGGGGATGGCGCTCTGGCGGGCATGGAGGGGGATGAAGGTGACAAACATCCCGAGACCGAAACAAAGGCCCAAGGTCATGAGCCAACAGCCCCATAAGGGGCGGGATCGAAGGACCTCGCCCGTGGCGTGTCCAAGCGGCAGCTTTTGCCCGGCTTTCAGACCTGATGGGGGCGGTGGAGGGAGGAAGAAGGCAAGCACGAGAAGCAGTCCGGCCGTGACCACCCCTGAGGCCACAAACACGTCTTGGAAACCGAATCGCTCGGCGATCCACGCCCCAATGGCCGGCCCCACACTCATGCCCACGTAAAGCGAAGTGGTGTACCAGCCGTAGGAACGCCCCAGGTGGGTGAGAGGCGATATGTCCGCCACATAGCTCATCATAGTGGGGCCGTAGGCGGAAAGGCCGATGCCGAAAAAGAAATAAATGGCCATGAGATGCATGGGCGTTACGGCCCAGGCTAAAGCGAAAGAGGTGAGGCTCACCACAAAGACCCCCCAAAAGGCGACGCGCTTTCGTCCCCACCGATCGGAGAGAAGCCCGACGGGCAAGGAAAGGCATCCGGCGGTCAAAAAGAAAACGGAGTTGATCCACCCGACGGTGGCTGTCCCGGCCCCCAGACTTTTGGCGTAAAGGGGCACGACAGGGATGCGCATGTAGGAGGCGGTGTAAAAACCAAAGGTGAGCGCGCAGGCCAAAAAGAGACTCAAGGCGAAAGACGGCGTCGGCCGCCCGGCCCACACGTTGAACAGAGCCGTGGGAAAGTGTTTCACTTCAGGTTTCACCTCCTCGGCGTGGGCTGGGCCCCAACTGAAGAAAGTCGTTGCGGCTCCTGCTCGCCGCGTGTTTTGTCCCGTCGTGAGCCCCGTCTCTCCGTGAAGACTCCATACCACAGGGCACTCGCCGTCGAAAGCCCTCCGTGTTTGGGATGACGGCCCGGGACCCCACGGCGATCCCTTTGGGAAGGAAGCTCCAAGCGGCGGGAAACGTTGGCCGAAAACCGTGAAAAGCAGCGCCGGGGAGGTTTGGGTCCCGATGCCTGGTTTGGGGGCGTGCGCGCATGGCGGCTCGAAGGGGCGGGCGGATCTTTGCTTTCAGAGCGTTTCGAAATCCTTTAAGATGCCGGCGACGGCAGGGAAGTGTCGATCCATGGGAGGGCCGCGGCCTGTTTTCAAAGGAGGTTTATCGTGCCGAGCGTTCAACACTGCGTTTCCATGCGTTTTGAAGGAACCGACCGCTATTATCTCAATCCCGAGCTTCGAGAAATCGTCAATATCGCCATCGCCATGGGAAAACCCTTGCTTTTGACCGGGGAAGCCGGCACGGGAAAAACCCAGCTGGCCTTTGAAATCGCCCGAGCCCTCAACCTTCGCATGGAGGAGGCTCGGTGCAAATCGACCTTCAAGGGCGAAGAACTGTGCTATGTCTACGACACGGTGTTGCGGCTCAACGATTCCCGTTTCGGATCCGGCGACACGGGCCGGGACGTGAACAACATCTGGGACTACATCCGATTCGGGCCCATCGGCCGGGCCTTCACCTGCGACGATCGGCGCGTGCTCCTTCTGGACGAAATCGACAAGACGGATTCGGACACCCAGGACAATCTTCTCGATGTGCTGGAAGACGGGGCGTTCATTATCCGCGAAATCAACCACAAGATCCGGGCGAAACAGCGCCCGATCATCATCATCACGAGCAACGCCAAACGGGAGCTTTCGGACCCTTTTCTGCGGCGTTGTTTCTGTCATTACATTCCCTTTCCGGGCCCCGAGGAGATGGTGAAAATCGTGCGGCTGCACTACCCGGACATCCCCGATGCCTTCCTGCGCGCCTCCTTGGAGACTTTCTACCGGCTTCGGGAAGAAGGTTTTGAAAAACCACCCGCTACGGCCGAGCTCTTGGATTGGATCGGGGCCATGAGAGCGGGCGGCGTGCGCGGTCCCGGGGCGGGGAAGGATGTGGCCCACATCGGCACGCTCCTCAAAAGAACCCAGGACATCTTGAAATTCAAAGGGATTCGAAAAAGTTTCCGGTTCTGAAAGGATCCCCTATGATCGGTTTCATCTACGGGCTCATACGAGCGGGCATTCCCGTGAGCGTCCATTACATCTTGGAGTTTTATCGGGGGCTACGCGCCGGGATCGCGCCCGATTTGGACCGGCTCTTTCTTTTCGCCCGGCTCGTCTTCGTCAAGAGGGTGGAACATTACGACGCCTTCGAGCAGGTGTTTCGGGAGACTTTTCTTGGGGATCCCGCCGTGGGTGCCGAAGACTGGGAAGCCTTGCTTTCCGGTAAGCCCTTTGAGGAATGGCTGCGTCGAGAAGTGGAAAGCGGAAGGCTTCCCCCGGAAGCCTTGCGCGATTTCGACAATTTAGAGCTTTTGGAACGGTTCTGGCGCACGGTCATGGCCCAGGACGGGGAACACCACGGGGGCGACACCTGGGTCGGCACAGGCGGTCGGTCCCCTTTCGGCCACAGCGGCCGTCATGGCGGCGGCATCCGCGTCTACGGGGAAAGCGTCCACGGCACGGCCCAAAAGGTCATCGGCGCCCGCCGGTATATCCAGTACAGCGATGAGACGCCGCTCAAGAGTGAAAACCTGCGCCAGGTTCTTTCCACACTCAAGAGCCTTCGCCCCGTGGGGCCGGAGAACGAACTGGACGTGGACGCCACCATCTCTCGAACGGCCAAAAACGGCGGGGAAATCGAACTGGTCTTTCAGCGGGAACTGCGCAATCGGGTGGAACTCATTGTCCTTGTGGACAACGGCGGTTACTCCATGCTCCCCTACGTGGATTTGGTGAAAACCGTCTTCAACAAAATCCGCGATTGTTTCCGGGATGTGCGTTTCTATTATTTCCACAATTGCGTCTACGGGACGGTCTATGCCGACCCGCAGCGCCGTCAGCCCGTCTCCTGGGAAAAGCTCCTGGCCTCGGGCAGGAAAACCCGACTCATCATCATTGGAGATGCCAACATGGCCCCGGCGGAACTCATGGCCTCCTACGGGTCCATCGACCCGGCGACGGCCATCCGCAAACCCGGCTTCGTCTGGCTTTGCGAACTGCGGGATGCTTTCCCCGTCAGTGTATGGTTGAACCCCATCCCTCGGGACCACTGGCCGTGGAACAGCCCCACCATCGGCCGGATCGGCGAAATTTTCCACATGGAGGACCTCACTCTCGGCGGCATCAAAAACGCCACGGCTTATCTCAACATTCAGGGTCAAGGGGTGGACCAGGCGGCATAACCGTGGCCTACATCGACCGGGAAGTGCACAAACTGGTGGGCAAAGCCATCCACCACTACGGCTTGATCGAAGGCGGAGACCGCATCGCCGTGGCCGTCTCCGGCGGCAAGGACAGCGTGCTCCTCTTGTGGCTCCTCCGGGAAAGACTCCGGCACGTGCCGATCCGTTACGACGTCGTCGCCGTTCACGTGGATTTGGGCTTTGAGCCGAACACGGCGGCACCCTTGGAGGATTTTTTCCGAAAAGAAGGTTTCGACTACCGGATTTTACGCACCGATTACGGCCTCAAGGCCCATGGGCCGGAAAATCGGGAAAATCCCTGTTTTCTGTGCGCGCGAAGGCGCCGCGCGGCCTTGTTTCGAGAAGCCCGCGCCGTGGGCTGCTCCAAAGTGGCCTTCGCCCATAATCAGGACGACTTCATCGAAACCTTTTTCATCAACATTCTCTATGGGGCGCAGACGGCCGCCATGGTGCCCCGACAGGTCTTTTTCGGCGGCTCTCTCGTCGTCATCCGCCCCCTGGCCTTGGTGGACAGCCACAAGGTGGATCGCATGGTGCGGCGTTTGGGATTGCCTGTGGTGGTAAACCCGTGTCCTTCGGCGGGGCGGAACGCTCGGACGGACATCCGCGACTTCCTCTTCGGGCTCTATCGAAAAAACCCAAAGATTCGCGGGAACATTTTTCACGCCATGAGCCATGTCAATCTGGAGTATCTGCCGCCGCCGTTGAAACGGCCGACGGGAGCGCCGGGCGACGCCCTGAGGATGCGGCCGCTGAGTCAAAACGATGGGTAACGGGTCGCGGCCGAGGCCGCTCGAAGCGATTTTTCCCGAACAGGTGCGCGGGAGTGCGGAAAAATGTCGGAAAAAAAGCCGGTCCTTTACCTCATTGACGCCAGTTCCTACATGTATCGGGCCTTTTACGCCATGGGGCGGCGGCTGACGGCGCCCGACGGCACGCCCACCCAGGCCGTGTACGGCTTTCACCAAATGCTTCACAAGGTCCTCAAAGAAAAGCAGCCGGAACTCGTCTGCGTCGTCTACGATCCCCCCGGTCCCACCTTTCGTCACGCCGTGTACGCCGAATACAAAGCCACCCGCGACCGAATGCCGGAAGACCTAGTGGTGCAGGTGCCGATCATCAAACAAATGGTGGACCTGCTCGGAATACCGTCCCTGGAGGTGTCCGGTTTCGAGGCCGACGACGTCATTGCGACCCTGGCGCGACAGGCCAAAGAAGCGGGAATCCCCGTGGTCATCGTCTCCGGCGACAAGGATCTCCATCAGCTTGTGGAAGAACCCCATGTGCTCCAGTGGGATCCGCAGAAAGACGAATGGTTCACCGCGGAAGAAGTCGTTCGACGCCTCGGGGTGCGCCCGAATCAGGTCCGGGACCTTTTGGCCCTCATGGGCGACAGTTCGGACAACGTTCCCGGCATCGCCGGGGTGGGGAAAAAGACCGCCGAAGAATTGTTATGCCGTTTTGAAAGCCTGGATGAGCTCCTGAGGCGGCTTGACGATATCCCGAACCCCGCGGTGCGCAAGAAGGTCGAAACGGGTAAAGATGCCGCCGTCCTTTCCAAGCAACTCGTGAGCCTCAGGGACGATGCTCCCGTGCCCGTGGACGTGCTCCAGTGCCGGAGGCGCCCCCCGGATACGGCGGCTCTCGGCGAGTTCTACGAACGGTTGGGATTGCGCCGGTTTTTGGCCGATCTTCCTCAGGAAGTCGCAGCAGCCGAGCCGGCTCCCGAGGCTCGTGCGCCGAAACGACGCGACCGGATCGTGCGAGACGAGCACGCTTTTCGGGAGATCCTGGAAGAGATTCGACAGGCACCTGTTCTTTCCATCGATTTGGAGACCACGTCCCAGGACGCCATGCGCGCCGAAATCGTCGGGGTGGCGCTGAGTTGGCAGGACCACGAAGCCGTCTACATTCCTGTGGGGCACGAGGGGGACGACCGGGAGCCCCAGGTGCCTTTGTCCAGGGTCTTGGAGTGGCTCAAGCCGGTCCTCGAGGGGCAAACGCCCAAGAAGGTCGGCCAAAATATTAAATACGAATGGGTCGTCCTCAAACGGCATGGCGTGGAACTCGGCGGCATCCATTTCGACACCATGGTGGCCAGCTACCTTCTGGATCCGGGCAACCCCTCTCATCGGCTCGAACGCATTGTGGCCGAACATCTGGGGGAAGCCAAAGCGGCGTATCGAGACGTGGCCGGGTCCGGCGCCAAGGAAGTGCCTTTTTCCCGAGTACCCATCGGGGAAGCCGCCGCCTATGCGTGCAGCGATGCGGAAACCACCTTTCGGCTGGTCCCCATTCTCCGAAGAAAGCTTGACGAGGCCGGCCTTTCGGCCCTCATGGACACTCTGGAACGTCCCCTCATCGAGGTCCTGGGGCGCATGGAGCTGAGAGGGGTACGCGTCGATACGGCCAAGCTCAAGGAGTTGTCCAGAGTTTTCGAAGAGGGCCTCATCAGAGAAGAGCGGGTCATCCATGAAATCGCCGGCATGCCCTTCAACATTCAGTCGCCCGTGCAGCTTCGGGACGTCCTTTTCGGCAAGTTGCAACTTCCGGTGATCAAGAAGACCAAAACGGGGCCGTCGACGGACATGAGCGTCCTGGAGGAGCTGGCGGCCCATCACCCCATCGCCGAGCACATTGTGGCCTATCGCAGCCTGGCCAAGTTGAAAAACACCTACGTGGACACACTCCCCCTTTTGGTCCATCCGCAGACGGGGCGCATCCACACCAGCTATAATCAGACCGTGACCGCCACGGGACGGCTCAGCAGCTCCGAACCGAACCTGCAAAACATTCCGGTACGCGGCGAAGAAGGCCGTCGCATCCGCGAAGCCTTTATTGCCGACGAAGGGAAGGTCCTTCTGGCCGCCGATTATTCCCAGATCGAGCTGCGCATTTTGGCCCATTACAGCGGGGATGAGCGGCTTTTGGCCGCCTTTCAAGCGGGGGACGACATCCACCGGCGCACGGCGGCCGAAATGTTCGGCGTGGCGCCGCAGGAGGTCACGGCAGAAATGCGCCGCCATGCGAAGACCATCAATTTCGGGATCATTTACGGCATGGGGCCCTATGGTCTCGCCAAACAGCTCAAGATCAACCAGACCAGCGCCAAGGCGGCCATCGAGCGTTATTTCGACAAGTATCAAGGGGTCAAGCACTGGATCGAGCAGGTAGTTGAGGAAGCGGCAAAAAGAGGGTTTGCGGAAACCCTTCTCGGCAGGCGCCGCTTCATTCCCGAACTTCAAAGCCGAAACCGCACGGTCCGCCAGCAGGGGGAACGGCTCGCGGTTAACACGACCGTTCAGGGGACGGCGGCGGACATCATCAAGAAGGCCATGATCGATATCGACCGCGACATTCGATCCTTCGGCTTGGCCACCGCCATGCTGCTCCAGGTGCACGACGAGCTGGTTTTCGAGGTGCCGGAAAAGGAATTGGACCAAGTGCGCGAACTGGTGAAGGCACGGATGGAGCAGGTGCTCTGTCTCAAAGTCCCTTTGGTGGTGGACATGGGATGGGGAAAAAACTGGGCGGAAGCCCACGGGTAACCCATCCGCTTCTTTTGCGAATCTAGAGCCCGACGGGCGTGAAAAAAAAGTTTTTCTTCCACGACTTTTCGGATAAATGGTGCGTGCGTTGAGGCGGTCTCGTCGGCCGCATGGGAAAAGACCATGGAGAAAAAGAAAAGAGGGTGCGCACATGGAGTACAACGATCGACATTGGCCACAGGAGACATCTTCTTTTTGTGAAGAGTCGTCGGAGGCGGAGGAGCCTCCAAGCGAACCTCCGGGCGCAGAGCCTGAAAATCTCCCGCCGCCTCCGGGGCGAATCTCTCGCCGTCTTGCCCGAAGATCCGCCCCCTTTCCCGTGGGCAACCAAGCCAAAAACTTCAAGAAAAAGTATTTTCCTCATGTCGGCGCATCGCTTTGGAACGACTGGCACTGGCAGGTCCAGCATCGATTTCGGTCGTTCAACGGCCTGAGCCGCATTTTGTGCCTCAGCGATGCGGAACGAGCGGCGTTGCTGAACGGCTCGGCCCATTTCCCCGTGGCGATCACACCTTATTATGCCAGTCTTCTGGACGCAAACGATCCCGCCCAGGCCTTGCGCCGCTCCGTGGTGCCGCTGCCGGAAGAGTGGACCCAAAACCCCGGCGAATCGGACGATCCCCTCGGCGAGGACAAGGACTCCCCGGTGCCGGGCTTGGTCCATCGCTACCCGGACCGAGTGCTTTTGCTGGTGACAGGCTTTTGCTCCACTTATTGTCGGTACTGCACCCGGTCGCGTGTCGTCGGGCGGCACGGGGCGGGAGGGCATCCGAGCCGTCGCCAGTGGGAAAAGGCTCTGGGCTACATCGAAGCTACAGCCGCCATCCGCGATGTGCTCATCTCCGGCGGCGACCCCCTGACGCTCGCCGACGAAGCCTTGGGCTGGCTTCTGGAACGGCTCCGGGCCATCCGCCATGTGGAAGTGATCCGGATCGGCACCAAAGTGCCGGCGGTTTTGCCGCAGCGGATCACTCGGGATTTGGTGAGGCTTTTGCGCCGTTACCACCCGCTGTGGATGAGCCTGCACTTCACCCATCCCGAAGAACTCACCCCCGAGACGGCCGAAGCGTGCGCGCGGCTGGCCGATGCGGGCATCCCTTTGGGGAGCCAGACGGTGCTCCTGAAAGGCATCAACGACGACATTGCCACCTTGAAGGATCTCTTCCAGGGCCTTATGCGGCTCCGTGTGCGCCCGTATTATCTCTACCAATGCGACCCCATTTCCGGATCGGCCCATTTTCGCACGACCATCCGCCGCGGCTTGGAAATTATGGACGGCCTGCGCGGCCACACCTCCGGCTATGCGGTCCCGTCTTACGTCGTGGACGCCCCGGGAGGCGGCGGCAAAATCCCGCTGCTTCCGGATTACGTGCAAGGGGTGGACGGGGACGATCTGGTCCTTCGAAACTATGAACACCGCCTCTTCCGATACCCGAAGGCTTTCGAGACGGCCGCGGGGCCCTGCCGGATGGTTCGGGGAGGGCTTTAGGGGAGGACGGGGCCCATGAGGATCGGGCTGACTTATGACCTTCGGGAGGTCTACCTGGCCGAAGGGTACTCGGAAGAAGAAACGGCCGAATTCGACCGACCGGACACGGTGGACGCCTTGGATGCGGCCATCCGGTCCCTGGGGCATGAAACCGATCGCATCGGTCGGTTGCCGGATCTTCTCGAGCGATTGGTTTCGGGGGACCGGTGGGACCTGGTGTTCAACATTGCCGAAGGGCTTCGGGGCTCGGGCCGTGAGGCCCAGGTTCCGGCCCTTTTGGACGCCTACGGGATTCCTTACACGTTTTCCGATCCCGTGGGATTATGCGTCACCATGGACAAATCGGTGGCCAAACGCGTGGTGCGCGATGCCGGGCTGCCCACGCCGGCCTTCGCTCTTGTTGGTGATATGGAAGACTTGGACACTGTGGACCTGCCTTGGCCTCTCTTTGCCAAGCCATCCCGGGAAGGAACGGGCAAAGGCATTACGGCGGCCTCCAAGGTGCGCTCCATGGAGGAATTGGCCGCCGTGTGCGCCGCGCTTTTGGCTGCGTTTCAGCAACCCGTCTTGGTGGAAACCTTCCTGCCGGGGCGCGAATTCACCGTAGGGATTTTGGGGACGGGCCGATCGGCGCGAGCTGTGGGAGTCATGGAAGTGGTCCTTCGGGACAATGCCGATGCCGATGTCTATTCTTACGCCAACAAGGAATGGTGCGAGGAGCGGGTCATTTATCGGCTCGTGGACGACGACGAGGCTCGGGAAGCCGCCCGCATCGCCGTGGAAGCGTGGAAGATTTTGGGCTGCCGCGACGCGGGACGCATCGATGTGCGCTCGGACGCCCGGGGTCGCCCCCATTTTCTTGAAGCCAACCCCTTGGCCGGACTCCACCCCCACCATTCCGACCTGCCCATCTTGTGCACCCTGGTCGGCATCTCCTACGAAGAACTCATCGGCACGATTCTGGACGAAGCCTTGGGAAGGTTGGCACCGAAGAAAATCGCGAAGACCCACCGATGAAAGCGAATTTTCCCCTTTCCCCCTTGGGGGGACGGAATGTGCGGATTCTCCTTCGCCCCTCGAGGCGGATTCGCCCGAGCCCTGTGTCCCTTTACGGGCGGACGCAGGGAATCGGTTTTGTTGGTTTGCCCACCCTCGAGGGCCGAGGCGACCAGCCCCCAGGGGGCTTCTCGCCCTCGGGGGGGAGACGGCCTGGCGAGGGCTTGAAGGGCGAGGAGTGGTGATGCGTGCCGTGGTGCTCCATTCCGCCGTGGCCCCCGATGCACCGCCTGACGAAAAGGATGTGCTGGTCCAGGCGCACTTTTTTCGGGAAGTGCTCCATCGGCTCGGCTGGGATGTGGTGCTTGTCCCCTTCCAATCGGATCTCGGGGCCGTGCGTCGAACGCTTCGTCACCTGAGGCCGGACGTCGTCGTCAATCTGGTGGAAACCGTGGAAGGAACCGGGCGCCTGATCCATGTGGCGCCCGCTCTTTTGGACGGGGAAGGGATTCCCTACACGGGATGCCCCACGGAAGCCGTGTTTTGCACATCCCAAAAGGTGCTGGCGAAAAAGTGCCTCACGGCCTGGGGCGTGCCCACGCCCGAATGGTTTGATCCGAGTCGGCCGCCTCCGCCGTGGGCTCGGGAATCGGCGGTGATCGTCAAGCCCGTCTGGGAAGACGCCTCGGTGGGGATCGACCAGGAGGCGGTGGTGGAGATGACGCGTCCCGAGGTGTGGGAGCGGGCCGTTTCTCGGGCTCGGAACCGTTTCGGCCCCGACGGCTTTTTCGTCGAACGTTTCATCGACGGCCGTGAATTCAATCTGGCTTTGCTCGCCCGGCCGGGCGGCGTCGAGGTGTTGCCTGCGGCGGAGATGGACTTCGTGGATTTCGGGCTGGATCGGCACCGCATCGTGGACTATGAGGCCAAATGGGCTCAGGGGTCCTTTGCCGAAACACACACGGTGCGCTCTTTTTCGGTTTCCGAAGAGGACAGACCTCTCGTGGAGCGGCTCTCGGCGCTCGCTCGGCGATGTTGGGATTTTTTCGGCCTGCGCGGGTACGCGCGGGTCGATTTTCGGGTGGACCGAGCCGGGGAGCCTTGGGTCCTCGAAATCAACGCCAACCCGTGCCTTTCACCCGATGCGGGGTTCATGGCCGCGGCCCGCCACGCGGGTTTGAACGCGCAGGCGGTGGTGCATCGGATTCTCCACGACGCCCTGGAATCCCGCTCGGCCCGCACCCCTCATGGGAAGGCCCAAGGCCCAAGCCTCGGGCCCGGGAAGAGCTTCGGCACTTCGCCGGAGGCCGGCCCGCTCACGTTGCGGACCCACATTCGCCCCTCCGATGTGGACGCTGTTCAGCGCCTCACGGCGCAGACGGGGTTTTTCAACACCGAAGAAATCGCCGTCGCCCGGGATCTGGCCCAACAGAGCCTGACGCTGGGAGCCGCCTCCGGGTATTTTTTCATTTTTGCGGAACAAGACGGCCGGGTTGTGGGCTACACGTGCTACGGTCCCATTCTGGGAACGGCCGGTCGATTCGATCTGTATTGGATCGTGGTAGACCCAGCACAGCAACGGCGCGGCATCGGGAAAGCTCTTCTCGAGGAGGCGGAAAGAGCCGTTCGACATGCCGGAGGCCAAAGAGTTTACGTGGAAACGTCTTCTCGAAGCGTGTACGAACCGACACGACAATTTTATCTTCATGCCGGCTATGCCTGGGTCGCCTCCCTTCCCGACTTTTACGGCCCTGACGATGACAAAGTGATCTACTGTAAAACCTTGGCCTCGGCATCATAGCCCTCAGCGGGCGGAAAGACGAATCCCGTTTCCTCGGGGCACGACGCGGAAGCGACGTGGCAAGAGGCGTCTGCGGGCAAAGGGAGTGGGCGAAGATGGGTTCGCGAAAAAACCGATGGCGTCATTGGGGGGCACGGGATTGGAAATCCCTGGGCGTCAACCTGGGTTTGATCGTCGCGGGAAGTCTCATCTACGTGCTGGGCATGAACGCCGTGCTCATTCCGCAAAAGCTTCTGAGCGGCGGAGTGGTCGGGGTGGCCGTCATCTTGCATTATCTTTATCCTTCCGTGGATGTGGGGCATTTCTACCTGGTCAGCAACATTCCGCTCATGCTCTTGGGATGGTTTTCCGTGAGCCGACGGTTTATGGGATATACCCTTTTCGGAATGGTGTTTTTTTCCTTGGCCGCCTCCTGGCTCAAGGTCCCTGCGGTCGTCGTGAGCGATCCTTTTCTTGCGGCGGTGCTTGCCGGTGTGTGGTGCGGCGTGGGCGGCGGGATCATGCTCCGGTCCCTTGGATCCGCCGGTGGACTCGACATTTTGGCCGTGTATCTCAACACACGCTGGGGGATTCGCGTCGGCGTGACCTATATGGCGGCCAACGCCGTCGTGCTGGGGATCGGCGGGTATTTCTTCGGCCTCGAGAAAGCTTTGTTCTCCATTGTCTATGTGTACGCCAGCGGCCGGGTGGTCGATGCCGTCATGGTGGGGTTCAACCGTCGCAAGATGGTCTTGATCGTCTCGTCCAAGGCCCAAGAGGCCGCCGATTTCATCCTTCACGGCATTCACCGCGGGGTCACGTTTCTTAAGGGGGTGGGCGGCTACTCGGGAGAAGAACGGGACGTGATCCTCACCGTGACGACCCTCACGGAACTGCCCAAGCTCAAGGAGGCGATTTTCCGCATCGATCCCCAGGCCTTCGTCATTATCAACGACACCCTAGAGGTGCTCGGCAAGCGCCACGGCACCTTGAAAGTCTACTGAGAGGGCGACGATGCTTCTGGAAAATCTCTTTACCGTGGAAAATGCTGCGGCTTTGGTGACGCTTACGGCCATGGAGCTTGTCCTGGGGATCGACAATATCGTCTTCATCGCCATCGTCACCGGGAGACTGCCCCGGGAGCGTCAAGAAGCCGCCCGTAAATTGGGGCTTTTGGGCGCCATGTTTCTCCGGATCGGTTTGCTTTTGACCCTCTCCCTCATGATGCGACTCACCACCCCCATTGTTCACATCTTATCCCAGCCCATCTCAGGGCGCGACCTCATCCTTCTTGTCGGGGGGCTTTTTCTCATGGGCAAAGCGACCCACGAGATCCACAACAAGCTTGAGGGGCCGCCGAAACCTCAGGGAAAATCCGTCACGGCCCGGGCCGAGTTCCGTTCGGCGGTCTTTCAGATTCTTCTGTTGGACCTCGTGTTTTCCCTGGATTCCATCATCACGGCGGTGGGGATGGCTCGACACTTGACCGTCATGATCACGGCCATTGTCCTGGCGGTGGGGGCCATGATGCTTTTTGCCGGTGCGGTGAGCGCCTTTATCGACAAACATCCCACATTGAAAATGCTGGCTCTGAGCTTTCTTCTGCTCATCGGGGTCATGTTGGTGGCCGAAGGATTCGGCAAACACATCGACCGCGGCTACATCTATTTCGCCATGGGCTTCAGCGTTTTTGTGGAAATGTTGAACCTCAGGGTGAGAAAGAGGGCCCAAATCGGGTGAGGTTCTCATCGGCGGGGATGCCTTTCAAGGGGTGAAGCCGGAAAGCGATGGCAAATTCCGCCAGGGGCTGGATGGGGCGGATGGCTTTTTCGGGAAAAGGGGCGCCGCGGGGCTAAAGAAGATCAACTTGATTTCTGCGTGCCGTGAGGGGGCGGAAATGTTTTTCAAGACGCGAACACCGCGTGTCCTCTGGATCGTATGGATGTGGTTCCTCATCGCGCCGTGCCTGGCGGCGGCGCAGCAACCTTCCGATGTTTTGGGAACCGACGGTCAGGATCAGTATGCCGAGCTGTCTTCCTCGCTGGAAAAGGCCATTCAGGCGGAAAAGCAGGATCTGGAGCAGCTCGGGAAAAGCCTTGAAGAGCTCAAACGTTTGAAGACCACCTGGGCGGCGGAACTCAACGCGGCCCGCCTTCACCTTTCCGCCGTCAGCAACCTGATTTCGCTCTCCTCCATCACTTTGGAAGATCTGGACAAGGCCTTAGGATCCCTCAAGCAGACGGTTGATGGCGCAGCGGCTCGCGTGAAGGAGTTTCAGGACAAGCAACTGGAGATCACCGCAAAGGGGAGTGCTCTGGCGGAGCAACGGGCCGCCAACCAAAACCGAATGGAGACCTTGAAGACACGCCGGGACGACCTGCCCATCATCCGCACATTGGCAGGCCAGCTCAAGGAGGCCGGAGAACTCTTTAAGCAGAAAGAGAAAGTTCTCGGGGACTTTCAGGAGATCTACCAAAAGCTTATTGAAGACTGGAGCACGGTCCGCGATGAGGGGACCGCCCTGCTGGATCGTCTCACCAAGCGCATGGCGGAACTCAAACGGGAGGAACTGTTTCGGCGAAGCCGAAACCCTCTGGCGGCTTTGGGCTTAGCGGAATTTCGACAAGACTTGGATCATGCGGCCATGCTCATCACCCAGGGGCTCCAACCGGGCTTTTGGGTGGAACTTGCCAAGGCACTCTGGAAAGCCGGCGGGGTGCTTTTGGTGACGTCCATGCTTGTTTTCGTCATTCTGGAGTGGCTGTTCTTTCGGTTTCGGCACGTGAGCGAGCTGCTCCTGAGTCGTTACCCTCGTTCGGAAAAGCCATGGTGCTTCTTAACCTTAAGCCTACTCGTCCATTCCTTCCCATTGGCGGGGGCGACCCTTTTCGTCTTCGGCTATACTTTGGCCCGTGGGCTTTATGAGACCTCTGTTTTCTTGAGGGGCCTCTGCCAGATTCTCATGGTGTGGCTGCTGACCTCCTGGGTCATCCATTTCCTGCGCGCCGTCAAAGAAATTCTTCGACCCGAAAGGTTTGCTTTCGTGGCGCGCCGCATCCGCCTTTTGGTTTCCGCCGGCCGCTGGCTGCTCCTTGCCTATGTGGTGGTGCAGGAAAGCTTCGGGCGGCCCAGCGCTTTACTGCTGCTTTACCGGTTGAGTCTGGAAATCGCCTTCCTGGGCTGGAGCGTGGCTTTTTGGAGAGAAGTGAAACGCAGGGTTTCTGAGGGACTGCCTTCATGGATGGTCGGCAAAGCGTGGATCTCGAACGTTTTCATGGTCCTGGGATACGGGATCGCTTTGGCGGGTCTTCTTTTGGAGCTGGCCGGATACGGGCTGTTGGCGACGTTCTGGTACATCGGCTGGGCCAGAAGCCTGGTGGTGGCGCTTTGGTTGTTTCTCTTTTTCATGAGCCTCAGGGAATGGGACGTGTCGATGAGCACGGCCGCCGCATTCGCTTCGGACATCGAAGAAGAGGCGCGGAGCTCTTTTCGCTGGCTTACGGTGAAAACGTTGTGGGTGATTTGGTTTTTTGCCGGCATTCTCTCTCTTTTGTTGGCATGGGGCGCCAAACAGACGCTTATCATCGCCTTCTTCCACGTCCTCAATACGCCTTTGCCTTTCTTCGGCCTCAATTTTCGCCTTTTGGGCCTCATCTACGCCGCCGTGATTTTGGCCGTCACTCTCGTGGGGGCGAAGTGGCTGAAGCGTCTGGTCAAAAACCACCTTTTGCGTCACAGCGGGTTGGAAAGGGGCCTGCAGGAATCGGTGGTGTCCATCGTCGGCTATGTCCTGTGGTTTATCGGCATTCTCGCCGCGCTCAATACCCTGGGTTTCAGCGGCACGTCCCTCACGGTGGCCTTCGGCGCTCTCGGTGTGGGTTTGGGCTTCGGGCTCCAAAACATCTTCAACAACTTCATCAGCGGCTTGATCTTGCTTTTCGAAAGGCCTATTCAGGTGGGGGATTCCATCGAAATCGACGGCATATGGGGCGAAGTGCGTAAAATCAACGTCCGATCCACTGTTGTGCAGACGTTGGACAATGCCTCGCTGATCGTCCCCAATTCGGAATTCATTAGCGGGCGGGTTCTCAACTGGAGCTTCAAGGATCTGAGGATCCGTCGAAACATCAATGTCGGCGTCGCGTACGGTTCCGATGTGGAGCTGGTGCGGCGAACCCTTTTGGAAATTGCCGAAGCGCATCCTCTGGTTCTGAAGCAGCCGGAGCCCAGCGTGCTGTTTGTGGATTTCGGAGACAGCGCCTTGCTTTTTCGGCTGCGTTTTTGGACTACGGTTCCCGTGTGCCTGCAGGTGGAGACCGATATTCGGTTTGAAATCAACCGAATGTTTCAGGAAAGAGGCATCGAGATCGCCTTTCCTCAGCTGGACGTGCATGTGCGCACCCTGGCCGCCGAAGCGCCGAAAGCGAAGGAGGCCCGAGATCCTGTTCGTGCGGACGGGGATTGGGAAAGTGACGGCGGGACCTAAAAAGGCCCCGTGGGGGCTTTCATGTTAAAAAGGCTCACATCCATGCAAAAAGTGCGAAGCTTTTACGAGCGCTTCATTCGCCTGCGGGGTAACCCTCGGGAAATCGCCCTCGGCTTCGCCCTCGGACTCTTTATCGGCATGTCCCCGACCATGGGTTTTCAAATGGTCATCGCCGCTTTTTGTGCCGCCCTGCTTGGGTGGAACAAATGGAGCGCCGCTGCGGGGGTGTGGATCACCAATCCTGTGACGGCCCCGGCGATTTACGCCATGAACTATTGGGTGGGCTCCAAACTTCTGAACCTAGGGTGGCCCGGCGGGACGGCTCAAGCGCTCGAAGCCTCAGGCCTCGTTTCCGGGGCATTGCAAAAAACACCGCACGTGTTGGCGTCGATGACCTTAGGGGGGATCGTTTTGGGGGTTCCTGTGGCTTTTGCGGGATACTGGGCGGCATTGTGGGCTGTGGGGCGTTACCGCGGCCAAGTGAAGGCCAAGCTGGAACGCACCCGCCAAAGGCTTCGGGAAGAACGGGCCCGACGGAAGGCGGCACGAAGCTCTTAGAAGGCGGGCCCGGAAACTCTTAAAGGCAGGGGCGCAGACATCGGTGCGCCCCTGCCCCGTTCAGGCTCTGAGCATCCCCTGAAAGGCTAAAGGCTTGCAGTAATCAAGGGCACCTTGCGGGGTTGAGCCGGGAAGACCCCAAGGGACGCGCCTCAAGATTTTAGTGGGCTTTTGCCGGCTTCGCCTCAGGTTTTGCCTCGACTTTGTGCGCCGCGGGGGCAGGCTTCGCTTCGGCCGGTGCCTGGGCGGCTTTCATGGCCGGCGGCGGCACGCTCGCCTTTTCCTTCGCCGGCTCGGCTTTTTCAGCGAGCACCCATTCATTGCCCTTCTTGACCAACGGAATCACCGATTTTACTTCGATGGTTCCCGTCACAGACACCTTGGCGGCATCCGCCGTCTGTTCCACGACCTGATACTTCAATTTGGAGGTATCCAGCTGAAAACCTTTGTGTTTGGCGATCTGTTGGTCCACATAGGCCTTGGCGGCGTCTTGAGGTTCTTTCTTGGCGCAGCCGAAGGAGACAATCAGACCCAACGCCACAAAGAGACAAAGAAATCGTCGCATACCCACTCCTTTGTTTTTTGAAGTTTACGATGAAGACCGCTCACGTGAATTTTTATACATGATCTCGGCCGGGATCGGAAGAGGTTATGTGCATGGGGCCGGTCGAAATTCTTGAAGAAGCTCCAAGGTGCGTTCCGGGCTTGGAAATGCCGAAAGAGCCAAAGTAGCGTCGCCGAAGCGTTGCCGAAATCGGGCGCCGAAAAGGGTTCGGGTGTCGTTCTTGTAAAAGCAGCCGACCATGAAGCGGTTTTCTTCTTTGAGGAGCAGGGAAAGGGCGGCTTCTTGGTCGGTGGGGTCATGGGTTTGTGGGATCGGACGCACCCTTTCGCGGTACCAGTCCAAAGGATGGCGCCCCCAGGTGATGCATGGCTGGATGACTTCCACCAAAGCCAAACCCGGCCATTGAACGGCTTCCATGATGAGCGTGGTCAAAGCATCGGGATCGAGGGCGAAGCCTCGGGCCACGAACGGGCACCGATGGGCCACGGCCACGGCAAGCATGTTGAGCGGCGAAGCTTCGACGCCTTGGACGTGGAGGCTCCGGATTTCTCCCGCAGGTGTCGTCGGGGAGCCTTGTCCTTTGGTCAGGGCGTAGATTTCATTGTTGTGAACAATCACGGTGATGTGAGGATTTCGTCGGAACGCATGGAGCAGATGGTTGCCGCCTTCCCCGTAACAATCTCCTTCCCCGGTGGTCACCAGCGTGGTGAGCTGCGGATTGGCGGCGTGGATCCCGAGGGCGGCGGGGATGGCGCGGCCGTGCAGGCCGTTAAAGAAATGGCACTGGAGGTAGTGCGGGAGCTTGGCCGCTTGGCCGATACCGGAAACAAGGCAGACGTCGTGGGGTTTCAAGCCGAGGCCGGCCAAAGCCTTTTTGACGGCCGTGAGGATGCCGAAGTTGGGGCAGCCCGGACACCATTGGATGGCCACATGATTGTTGAAGAGATCAGGCGAGGTCATGGTAAGCCCTCCAAATGTCATGTGCTGTGAGAGGCAACCCGTCGTGTCGCAGGACCTTTTTGTCCACGGTCCGACCGTAGCCTAGCGCCATCAGAGAGGCCCATTGGGCCGTGGCGTTGTTTTCCACCGCCCAGAGCCGGACCCTTTCGGGAAGGGCCGCTACCGGCGGTGGCCAGAGCTCCGACCAGTGGAGGAGCCCGACGCGGGCGCCGGTGCGCCGCAGCGCCTCTACCGCCTCCAGAGCCGCTCCTTTGGTGGATCCCCAGGTGCAGAAAACGTCCTCGGCATCTTCCGTGCGGTACGCCAAGGGCGGCTGCATCGCCTTTTGGAGGAAAGAAATCTTCTTAAGTCGTTTGGCATGCATGGACGGCGCCGTGACGACCAGATCCTCCGTGATGTGCCCCCATTCGTCATGCTCGTCGCTGTCGGCCGTAACCAGGTGAGGTCCTTGGCCGGGGGAGAGCCGCGGGGACACCCCCGTTTCGGTGAAGGCGTATCGCTTGTAATCTGTAAAGTCTTTGGGGTCCGCAAGGAAAGAACGGCGCACAGCCTTTTCCAGATGGAAATTTTCGATGCTGAATCGGGAGTCGGCGAGCAACTGGTCGCTCAGCACGATGACGGGGATCTGAAACTGATCCGCCAGGTGAAAGGCCCGGCACATGGTGTGGACGGCATCCTCGGCGTCGGATGGGGCCAAGATCGCTTTGGGGAATTCCCCGTGCCCGGCATGGACCGCAAAAAGCAGGTCCCCTTGCGCAGTCCGCGTGGGAAGCCCTGTGGCGGGTCCGGGCCTCTGGGCCAGAACGATGACGAGAGGGACTTCGGTCATGCCGGACAAGCTGATGCCTTCTACCATGAGGGCAAAGCCCCCACCGGATGTGGCCGTCATGGCGCGGGCTCCCGCAAACGACGCTCCCAAGGCCATGTTGACGGCGGCGATCTCGTCTTCGGCCTGTTCGCAAAAAACGCCCGCCTTCTCCCAATGCTTGGCCAGATAAGTGATGATGCCCGTAGACGGCGTCATGGGATAGGCGGCGATGAATCGGCATCCCGCGTGAAAGGCCCCGAGAGCCAGGGCTTCGTTTCCCGAAATGAGGTAATAAGCTTTCTCTTTTTTGGGAAAGGTCCAGGGACAGCGGTCCCGGCAGGCTTGCAGGGCATGGTCGAATCCGAGGGCGGCGGCTTTGTGGTTGGCGCGGACCACTTCATCCCCTTTGGCGGCGAATTCCTTGGTCAGGACCTTTTCCAAGGCGGCCTGTTCCACGCCGACCACGGCGGCCAAGGCCCCCATGGCGATGGTGTTGGCATAGATCGTCCGGCCTGAGACGGAACGGGCCAAGTCTTTGAAGGGTACGACGATGGATGACTCCGATGCCGCACTCTCGCCCAAAAGGATCGCCCCCGCTTTAAGCCTCTGGGAGTATTTTTCCAAAGCCTCCCGATTGAGATAAAGGAAAATGTCGGCCTCTACGGTCGGGGCGTTCATGGGGGATTCGCTCACCCGAATGGTGTAGGAATTTTGGCCGCCGCGAATGCGCGACTCGTATTCCTGCCAGGTAAAAACGGCGTATCCTTGGCTGGAGAGGGTGTCGGCCAAGACATCCCCGATGGTCTGAATGCCTTCCCCGGCACTGCCTGCGATGACCATGGTGCATTCCATAGGCGGAACGTCCTTTCCGAAAGCGGTGAATTCTTCCTGGATGATCCCGCAACGATGTCGATCTCTTTACCCCATCGTCGGGGCTCGTGAAAAGGCCTGAGCCGTTTTTTGTTGACTCGCCGCGCCTCTCTTGATGTTATACCCTCGAAACCGTTCTGGATTTCCACTCATCGGCCCGAAAAACTCAGGAAGAACATGCACACGCTGACCGACCTCCTCATCGTTTTCACCTTGGCCGTCGGGGTCATTCTGGCATGCCATCGAATGAAAATCCCTCCCATCGTCGGGTTCCTCATCACCGGGTGCCTCGCGGGACCTTACGGTTTGGGCCTTGTGAAGACGTCCGAGGACGTGACCTTTCTTGCGGAGCTCGGCGTGGTTCTTCTGCTTTTTTCCATCGGTTTGGAGTTTTCCCTTTCGGAACTGATCCGGATCAAGCGCATCGTCGTCTTGGGCGGTGGCTTGCAGGTTGTGCTGACCACGGCCGCCGTGTGGGCCTTGGTCGCCTTCGGTTTTCGTGAGGCGTCTTTAGCCTTGCCCATGGGCTTTCTGGTAGCGCTGAGCAGCACGGCCATTGTCTTGAAGACCCTTCAGGACCGCATGGAGCTGGAAAGCGCTCACGGGCAGATGTGCCTCGGCATCTTGCTGTTTCAGGATGTGGCCGTCGTCCCGATGATGCTTCTCATCCCCCTTTTAGGCGGTTCAGGAGAAAACGTTTTCCACACCCTCGGGATTCTTGCCCTCAAATCCTCGGGGATTTTTCTTTTCGTCTTCTTGACCCAGCGTTACGTGCTTCCCCGAGTGCTGCACATCGTGGCGGCGACGCGGGGTCGGGAAGTCTTTCTTTTGACGGCGGTGGTTTTTTGTTTCGGGGTGGCCTGGATCACGTCATTTGCCGGGTTGTCTTTGTCTTTAGGGGCTTTTCTGGCCGGGTTGGTTCTGTCCGAATCCGAATACAGCCACCAAACCTTGGCGCAAATGCTTCCCTTCAAAGACCTCTTTACCAGCTTGTTTTTCGTCTCCGTGGGCATGAGCCTGGACCTCTCTTTCGTTCTCCATCACTTCGCGGCCGTCGTGTCGCTCGGTCTGCTCGCCGTGGCACTAAAATCCATCGTGTGCCTCATTGTCGTCCTTGTCCTGGGCTACCCAATGCGCATGGCGGTGCACACGGGGTTGGCCCTCGCCCAAGTGGGGGAATTTTCCTTTGTCTTATGTGCCGTGTGCATCAGCCACAAGATTCTGGTCGGGGATCATGTGCCTCTTTTTCTCGCCGTATCCACGTTGACCATGATGATGACCCCTTTTCTCATGGCGGCGGCGCCTCGCGCAGCCGAAAGAGTTTCCCGGTGGCCGTTGCCGCAAAAAATCCTCCTCGGGTTTTCCTCCCCGTCGTTTGGAAAAGAACATCAGAGCGTACCGCCTTTGGCTAACCACGTCATCATCGTGGGCTACGGTCCTGTAGGGCGCAATTTGGCTCGAGCAGCCAAATCCGCCGGCATTCCTTACGCCGTTGTGGAAATGAATCCGTCAACGGTCAGGGAGGAGAAGAAAAAGGGGGAGCCCATCATCTTCGGCGATGCTTCGGAAGAGACCGTTCTGGATCATGTGGCCGTAAGGGACGCCAAGGTTGTCTGTGTCTCCCTCGCCGATCCGGCTACAGTCCGAAGGATCACGGCTGCCGTGAGGGCCAGCGCTCCGGCCGTGTATCTCATTGTGCGCACCCGGTTTTTGTCCGAGGTGAAAAAGCTCATGGCGCTGGGCGCCAATGAAGTGATTCCCGAGGAGCTGGAAACATCCATCGAAATTTTCGGGAGGGTCCTGACCAAGTACCTGGTGCCTCGGGAAGAGATCGAGGAACTCATCGCTCGGGTGCGCATCGATGGGTATCAATCTGTGGAAGGAGGCCATCTGCCGGCGATCCAGTGGTGCGACATCTTGAGCGATCTTCCCGATATGGAAGTGCGTTCCCATCGGGTCACGCCGGGTTCGTTCCTGGGGGGGAAAACCATCGGGGAACTAGGCCTTCGGAAAACCTGGGGGGTGACCGTCTTGGCCGTCCGGCGCAACGGCTTGTGGAGCCCCAACCCGGGGCCGGACATCACTCTGCGGCCCGGTGACGTCATCATTCTCCTAGGGCGAACTCAAGACCTTAAAAGCTTCCAGCGCCTTCTGACGTCTTCCAGCGGCGCGGCGAAAGGGTAACGATGAGCGGATTGCTCGCCAGCCTTATGCTGTTATTGCGGCCGGGGAAAAAGAAGGCACAGCCCCAAGGGAAGAAAACCTGCCGTGCCTGTGGGGCCGTGCTTCCCAAAGGATGGCCGGACGATCGAAAATGTCCCCATTGCGGCAAACCCTGGGGCGAAAAAAAACCGAGCGGGAGTTGAATGCCTTTCAGTAGTCGTATTTCCAGAAGACGCCGGCACCCGTGCGCGATTGGGTGCCGACTTGCGTTTCCAAAGTGATGTTGGGGGTGACTTCCACTTCGATCCTCAGGGAGACATCGCCTTCTTCCAGGCGTTGATTGACGTCCACCCGAACGTTTTCCCCAAGGTATTTGCCGAGGCCCACCTGAAGGCCTTCCCCGGCGCCGAGCCCGAGCAGTTCCAACCGTTCCAAGCCCAGAAGGTCACGGGTTTTTCCCAAAACATCGAACGCCGACCCTTGGCTCGACCTGGAAGCGAGCGATTGAAGGACCGAGGCCAAACGAAGGGCTTGGAAGGGGCTGAGCGTCGTGGTGCTTCGACCGAAAAGGATTTGAGCCAAGATCTCGTCTTGAGGTCGCTCAGGCAGGGAATCCAAGGTCAGCTCGGGTTTGGAGGTGCGGCCGGAAAGGTGCACTTGAGCCGTCATGTCCCGAAGTGCTATTTCCCCGAGGACGTTGAGCACAGGGTCCGGTGGAACATCGCCGTAGAAGATGATGTCGCCTTGGGTAAGAAGAAAGCGCTTGGTGAGAAAAAGCAAGTGCCCTCGAACGATGTGCACCCCCCCCGTCACCACAGGTTTCGGGGCTTCTCCGGAAATCTTCAGCGCACCTTGCCATTCGGATTCCAAGCCCCAGCCCGACACAGTGGTCATGCCCGGAAAGTCTACGGTGATGTCCAAAAAGACGCGATGCGGGACGGGAGAGCCCGACGGAGAGCTTTTGTGGGCGGTCGGCGCTACCCCTTCACCGATTTCTTCCACGTCCAGTTTCACGACGTTCGGCGGCAGGCGTTCGGGAAGGCGAAGGCGCAATGGACGCACTCTCAGAGATCCCTTGATGGACGTTTGTTGAGCACCGCCGTTGAGGAAAAGCGTCCCGTTGAGGTTTCCCGAAATGTCGTCCCGGTGCAAAGGGGAGACGTCGTCAAAGGTGAGGGCGGCCTCATAAGGAAACCCGGCTTGAGGATCCAGCCGGATTTGCCCCATACCGTGGATGTTCCCTTTCTTTCCGTCCGATGCTTTCAACTCCCGAAGCCGCAAGGTCGCGCCCTGTCCCTCCATAACCGCCGTCACGTCTTGCAACAGGATCCCGAGATCTTCATGCGCATAGCGCCCTTTTTCCAAGCGCGCGTCGCCATTGACGGCCGGGCGCTCGAGCGTGCCGCCCAAATCGAGCTGTCCCCTCAACAGGCCGTGGATCCTGTGGACGTCCAAGTCAAGAAGTGTTCCGACGCGTTCCAAAGACACGGCAAAGGATGTCCTTCCCGACACGGGCTTGTCTCGAAGCACGGCCAATTCAAACGGCTCGGTATGGAATCGTATGGGAACAGAGATCCCCGCGCGGGTCGGCTCGGGGCCCAAGCCGTCCACCTCCGCGTCCGCCCGCAGGGTTATCGCATCGGCCCGAGCCGAGCTTTTCAGGGACAGGGTTTCGCCGGAGGGCCATGCGGGGCTGCGTAGGGCGTCGACCTTCAGGGCAAATTCCGCCTGTGGGGACCCTCGAACACGCTGCAACGTCCCTTTGGCGTTGAGGCGTCCTTCCAGGGAAGGGCCGCCGAAGTGCTGGACAAGATTTAAAGGGATTCCTTGAAGTTCCACGGAAGCCTTAGGGGTTTCACCGATCCATTGAACACGGCCCGCAAGCCGGCCGTCTCCGATTCGCAGGCGGATGGGGGAAGTTTCCAGTCCCCGGGCGGGGATCGAGACGTGTGCAGGGTCTTCCAAGGCCACTACCACGGGGCCGAGGGTGCCGGAAAAGGCCGTGATGTTCAGCTCTTTGGCGTCGGCGTGCAAACGGGCTGTGCCAGCCGTATTCAAAGAAAAAGGATGTGTCGAAGTGCCCTCGATTTGCGATGAAAACGTCAACCCGTCCCCCCCACCCTCCATGACGGCCTGGGCTTTGGTCACGGTCCACGGCGGAATTTGGGCGTTGTGCATCTCAAGAAGCACCATGCCGCGGGGGGAAGGGGACAAAGTTTCAATTTGTGCGGACAGACCGACTCTATTGACTCCCAAGCCTCCCCAGATCAAGGATCGCGCCGTCAGGTTCCCTTGAAGCTCTTGACGGCCGCCCTCATCCGAGAGATCCAGAGAGCCTTCCAAAGCCCCTCGGATGTCCTGATTGAGGACCGGGGCGAGGATCTCCAGCCTGGGCACCGACACTCGAAGGAATCCGGCGAAAAGCGCGGAATCCAGGTCGGCCCGGAGGGTTCCCTCCATCGAGGCGTCTTGGCATCCGAAAGAGAGCTTCGGCACATGCAGCTGCGAGCCGGCTTTGGCGAAATCCAAAAAGAGCCGGCAGGGTGCGCCGCCGTAGGCGGCCCGGGACGTCAACTGCCCCGAGGGGTTTTCAGGCAACCCGAAAAGGTGCAAGGTCACGTGCCAATCCGTCCACTGGGCTTGGCCGTAGCCGAAAGCATTGCCTTCAAGGGTTGTCTGGACCGTCATGTTGTCCCAGGATCCGCCGAGAACGGCCTCGGCCCGCAGATCCCCTTTGAGGGGTTGCGGCGTCAAAAAGGATAAGCGGGAAAGATCGGATAGATTAACGGATATTTGAGATTCCGCCGTGCGCTTTCGAAGCTGGGCGTGCCCATTCATGGCCGCCTCCCCGAGATCGCGAGAGGAAATCCGAAGCGTTTCCAGCTCCAGGGCCCCGTCTGAAAAAAGCGCGGCGGAAGCTTCCAGAGAGATGTCTTCCAAGACCGGGACGGAATCCCCAAAGGGCGGATGAAAAGAAGTTTTTCCCTGAAGACGGAAGGACGCCTCAGGATATGGGGAAGTTGGTCTCGGTTTCAGAGACCACTCCACCCGCGTTTCCGTGCCCGAAAGGGTCCCGAATGGACCTTCCGCACTGTCCGCACGCAGGGTGAAGCTCCCCTGAAGGTGGTCCACGGACCCCTTCACGGTGCCTTCCACAGTTCCCTTCCCACGCAACGGAAAATCCGTCAAAGCCTTGAAGACGGCAAGGTCCTCGACGGAAAGATGGTAAGAGATCGTCTTGAAAGAACGGGTCGAGGGGTGAAAACCCCCTTGAGCCGTTAGGGCCACATCCCGAGACGTGAACTCCAGCTCGTCAATCCACACGGTGCCGTTCGGGTCTCGGGAATTGTCCAGGCGGGCATGGATTTTCCCGTAAAGCGTTCCGAGATTCCTTAAGCCAAAACGAGAAGCCAGCCATCCGTTTTCTTGTTCGGAGAAGGTGACGTGCGCCTGAAGGCGCGATGCTGTGGGGTCCAGAGTTACCTGAACATTGAGAAGCGTCTCGCGGTTGTCATGGTTCGCCACCATTTTCAGGAAGGCTTCCTGACTCCGATCGGCGTCGCGGAAAGCGATGGAGCCCTCGGCGGCGAACCGCAAAGGCATGCCCGAAACCGGAGCCTCCACAATTACCTGGTGCAGGAGAAATCGGTCCAAAATGATCGGCATGGGGAGATTGGGGAGGGACCAGTCGCGACGGTCTTGTGGCGTTTCCCTAGCTTCATCCAAGGTCGGTGTGCGGGTGAAATGGGCCTGACGGACCGTCAAGAGCTCCCCTCGTATTCTTCCGCGAAATAGCGCCATGGGGCGCCACTGGAGGAAGACGTCGTGCACGATGAGCCATGGCCCATGGGAATCGAGAATCTGCAGCTCCCCGACGCCCAACTCGAAGGGGATCCACCCGCTCACGGCTTCGATGACAACAGTCTGACCGGGGCCGGAAAGCCTCTTGGACAATTCCCGTGCGAGAAATCGCTTGGCTGCCGGACTTTGGGAGGCCCCGAAGATCGCGGCTGCTAGCAAGACGACCAAGCCGCCGAAAATCGCCACGCCGCGAAGAGCTCGCTTCATCATTTGCTAGGCTCGCATCGGCCCGGGACTATGGAAGGAGACACCGGACTTCCAAAACGTGGAAGTCGAGGCCTGGGTTGTTCTGGTAAAGATTGGCATTGGAGAGGTGCTGGAATCGATATCCTATGGAGATGTATCGGCTCAGGGCCATATTCAGCCCGACTTCTTCCGTGAACTGGATTTCACCACCGAGGTTTTCCTTGCCGAAAAGGTGATCTTCCAAAAACGCGGGCCGCACGGCGGCCATGAACGAGAGCCGTTTCCACGGGGTTTGCAGCGTCACCATGGGGCCGGTGGACAGCAGGACGCGGTCCTCCCCCGCCGCGCTCAAAATCCCGAAATGAATTTCCCAGAAAGTGTCTAAGACCCATCCGCCGTTCCACTGCCAATCCCAGGGAAGCGTATGGTAGGCGATCAATTCATGGATGTGAAAAGTCTCTTGCTTTTTTGTAGCCGAAAACCCGGTGCGCAGGCCGACGCCGAATTCCAATTTTTCCGCAGCCCATCCGGCCGGGACCCAGAGACTCAGGACGAAGGCCAAGAAAAAAAGCGTCGTCTGCTTGCGCATTCTCTCCTCCAGCCCTAAGAGGTTTAAAAAGCCTGCCCCAAACTTACATAGATCTGGAAGGCGTCGTCAATGCCCGCCCGGCGGTTCAGGGGGAAAGCCACATCGATGCGGAAGGGCCCCAAGGGGGAATAGTAGCGAAACCCCAACCCTGTGCCCCAGTGAAAACTTTGCGTGAAATCGGGGACCGTGCTCTCGTAGGCGGTGCCGCCGTCCAGGAATCCGACGACGCCGTAGCGTTCCCGAAACCGCCAACGCAACTCGCCGTTCCAGGAAAGGAACGACCGCCCGCCTATGGGATCGCCATTCTTTCGGGGGCCCAGACTTTGATAGCCATAGCCGCGGACGCTGCCCCCGCCGCCGACGTAGAAACGAAGATCAGCCGGCAGATTCCCGCGGGCCGCCCCTGAGATGGATCCCCCGGAAAGGATCCCGGCGAGAATGAACCGGCCGTCTCCGGCCCAGTCATAATAAGTGCTCACGGTCGTCGAGGTCTTCCAGAAAAAAAGGGACGGATCGGTGACGTCCCAATGTGGGGCGGTTTGCACCTGAGCGCGAAAGCCTTTCGTCGGATCCAGAGGGTTGTCCGTAGTGTCGGCGTGGAGCACGGCGGGAAGAAAGAAGAGACCGAACGTTTCCCGATCCGATTGCTGTTCCACGACGGAAAGGCGAAAACCGGCTCCCGCGCCGGCTCTGATGATGGGATTGAACTGCCGACTCACGGACAACACGGCACCGATGTTGCGGGACCAATAAGCGTCACGATCCTCTTCGGCGATTTTGCCGTCCGCTTGGAGAAACTGGTCTGTGCGAAGGAAATCCCGCCGGAGATAGAGCCCTTCCAGAATCTTTTTTTCCGAGGAGAGCCACGAATCCGCACCCACCCGGGCGCGCCCTGCGGAAATGTTTCTGTTTTCCCACGAGACATTGAGTTCAGGGCCCACGTCCGTGGCGTAGAAAAAGCCACCCTTGAAAGTCCGGGGCTTTCGTTCCACCACCGTCACGTCGACGGGAAGGCGTCCCTGAGGGTCCGCGGACGGCCCATGATCCAGACGCACCACGGAAAAGAGATCCGTCTGGATCAGGTTGCTCTGAGCTTTGTGCATCAACCGGGAATCGAAAAGGTCCCCTTCCTTCCACGGGATGCGTGGACGGATCGATTCTTCTCGGACGCTGTCAAGCCCTTGGAATTTTAGGGGACCGAAGAAGCACTTCGGACCCGACGCCACCGTGTACTCGGTTCGCACCCTCCGGGTGTCGTGGTTGACGATCACCTTCCTTTGCTCAATGCGCGCCAAGGGGTACCCGTTCTGTCCGAGAAGTTCCAAGATTTCCTTGTCGGCTTCCACAATGCGATGGGCGTATGCCGAAGACCCTTCGGGCAGCAGGTTCTGCACGGCTTGGGCGATCGCCTCAAAAACCGAAGGTTCCAGGCCGGGCGCCTGTAGCTCGGTCTCTTCCAGAAGATAAACCGGACCGGGTTCAACCTCGAAGAACACCGCCATGGGATCCGCCTCGTCCTCGATCCCATAGGTCACCGTGCCGGCGTAATGGCCTCGTGATCTCAAATAGGTGCGGAAAAGTTCTTGATCCTTTTCGGCACGGCGTTTGAGCTGCGCCAAGGAGACCGCTCCGTTGTCGGCTAGGGCCACTGTGTCGGAAAGGGCTTTGAGTTCCGCGATCCATTGGGGGTCGGCGGTGTCATTGAACCGCACGACGTAGCGAAGGGATTGTGCAAAACCGACCTGGGGGAAGTGGACAAGCAGCAGGGGAACAAAAGCACAGGCGAACCAAAGGATGTGCAGAGACCGTCGTGTCAGGGGTGGCTTCCAGGGTGTCATTTCCCGCGCCGCATCGCTCGAGGGACATCTTTTATTTTGCCCACTCTAGGAGGGCATTGTAGTTTTGTTGGGGGGAAATGCCAAGGCGAACCGTTGAGTTCGTAACCATGGAGGATGGCGGTCTATGAAAAAAAAGCGCATCTGTGTCGTCGGGGGAGTCGCCGGAGGAGCGTCCTGTGCGGCACGGGCCCGCCGATTGGACGAGAACGCCGAAATCATCATTTTCGAAAAGGGGCCTTTCGTCTCCTTTGCCAATTGCGGTTTGCCCTATTACGTCGGCGATGTGATCCGACGGGAAGAGCACCTTCTCGTGGCCACACCGGAGATGTTTCGACAGCGGTTCAACATCGAGGTGCGCCTTCATTCGGAGGTGGTGGGAATCGATCGGGACGGCCGTCGGATCTCGGTTCGGGACCATCAAACCGGCCGGGAGTATGAAGAAACCTATGACGCTTTGGTGCTGTCCCCGGGGTCTTCTCCGGTGCGACCGCCCATCGAAGGCGTGGATCTTCCGGGGGTCTTCTTCCTGCGAACCATCCCGGACAGTCGGGCCATCCGGAACCTGATTGAGGAAAGAGACGCAGGAAGTGCCGTGATTATCGGCGGTGGCTATATCGGCCTTGAAATGGCGGAAAATTTGGTCCGCCGGGGACTGCGGGTGACCGTGGTGGAGATGCAGCATCAGCTCATGCCCGCGTGCGATCCTGAAATGGTTTTGCCCTTACACGAAGTCCTTGTTCAAAAAGGGGTGGATGTGCGTTTGGGGGCGCACGTGGAACGGATCGAGGAAGCCGCATCGGGGGGGATGACGGTCCGGCTTCGTTCCGGAGAGGGGATCTCAGCTTCTTTGGTTATTGTGGCCGTCGGTGTTCGGCCCGAAGTGCAGTTGGCCCGGGAGGCCGGGCTCCACTTGGGGCCTCTGGGGGGCATCCGCGTCAACGACCGGATGCAGACCAGCGACCCGGCCATCTATGCCGTGGGAGACGCCGTGGAAGTGGTGCATGTGGTTACGGGGCGTCAGACCCTGTTGGCTCTGGCGGGGCCGGCCAATCGGCAGGGACGCATCGCGGCCGATGTCATCTGCGGGCGGGATGCGCGCTTTCGCGGTGTCCAAGGGACGGCCGTCGTGGGGCTTTTCGACTACGCGCTCGCCATGACGGGGCCCAGCGAAAAAATTTTGAAAAGCCTCGGGTTGTGGGACGAGCCGTACGGCTGCGAGAAAATTTACCTCCACCCCGGGCATCATGCGAGCTACTATCCCGGCGCGGAAACCATCACCATGAAGCTCATCTTTTCGAAGAAAGACGGAAGAATCCTCGGGCTCCAGGCCGTCGGCAAAAAAGGTGCGGTCCGCCGCACGGATGTCATCGCCATGGCGCTCCAGAAGGGCGGCACCGTGTTCGATTTGGAAGAGGCCGAGCTGTGCTATGCCCCTCAGTTCGGGTCGGCCAAAGATCCGGTGAATTTGGCCGGGATGATTGCCGCCAACGTGGTTCGAGGCGATGTGGACATCGTTCACGCTGAAAACATGGACCGGCCTCCCGAAAACGTCGTGGTGCTGGATGTGCGTGAACCGTTTGAATTCCGGCGCGGGCACATTCCGGGCGCGGTCCATATCCCCTTGGGAGTTCTGCGACAACGCATGGGCGAACTGCCCAAAGACCGGGAAATCTGGGCCTACTGTTACGTCGGCCAGCGGTCCTATGTGGCCGCTCGGGCCCTGCGCCAACATGGGTTTCAGGCCAAGAATCTCAGCGGCGGCTACCGTTCCTATGAGATGTGGCGCAGAGCCGTGCAGGACGGGCCTTCTGCGCCGGCCTAAAAAGGGGGGAACCGGCCTGTCTTTGGGCAAAACGAAAACGCCTCCCGGCACCCGGGAGGCGTTTTTCAAGCGGTGCAGTCGACCTTTCGGCCGTTACGCCGTTTTAGCCTTTTCCAGCTCGGCTTTCAGCTTTTCCACTTCCTGCTTGTACTTTTCCGCTTCTTCTTTGTACTTGGAAAGATCATCCGTCGGGGCCGCCGCAGGGGTCTCTTCCTCTTTCTTCTTGCCGAACGGCAATTGGTCCTTGACCTCGTCATAGCCCAAATAGGCCGCCATGGCGCCGCCGAGCAGCAGCATCAAGGGAATGGCGCCCGCCAGCAGGTTGAGAAAAGGCTTGAACCAAATGAAAATACCAATGATGCCGAAAAAAGCTGCGGCAAGACCGCCTAGGAAAACCTTCATCGCTTTGCCTCCTTTTGCTTCTCCGATGAACTCCCGACCAGCCGTTTGTCCCTGTGGTATAACCCCTGACGGCACTGCCTGCCCGGCAGCCCTTGGCATGATAAAGATTTCACGCCCCCTCTAGCACGCCCCACAGGCTTTTGCAAGGAGAAAGTCGCCGCGGCGTCGCCCCGGCCTTCCCAGGTTAAGGGGTTGACGCTGCCCCTGCAGGAAACGTATAGATACATGCTTTTGCGGAAAAAAGTTTGAGCGTTTACCCGATGTCGGAACGAGGGGGTGTGGCATGGAGGGCCGAAGAATTTACATGGATCACATCGCGGGAACCCCGTTGGCTCCCGAAGTCTTTGAGGCGATGAAACCTTTCTTCTTAGAGCACTACGGCAATCCCGCCAGCATTCATCACTTGGGTGAGGTGCCTCAGGACGCCATTTTCAAAGCGCGTGCCCAGACGGCCGCCCTCATCGGGGCGGAACCCGAAGAAATCATTTTCACGTCCGGAGGCACCGAAGCCAACAATTTGGCCGTCAAAGGCGGCGCGTTCCATCGAATGCACGATGGCCGGCATCTGGTGGTTTCGGCCGTGGAGCACTATTCCGTCCTTTATGCAGCGAAGGCTCTGGAAAGGTTCGGATTTTCCGTGACCTTGGTCCCTGTGGACGAGCACGGCATGGTGGATCCCAAGGATGTGGAAAAAGCCATGCGGCCGGATACGGTGCTGGTGTCCGTGATGCATGCCAACAATGAAGTGGGAACGATCCAGCCTTTGGCGGAAATCGCGGCCGTCGTGCACCGGCGGGGAGCGCTTTTCCATACGGATGCCATCGCTTCGGTGGGGCGCATTCCCGTCGATGTGAAAGAGCTGGGCGTGGATCTTCTCAGTCTGGCGGCGAACCAATTCAACGGCCCCAAAGGTGCCGGGGCGCTCTATTGCCGAAAAGGGGTTTCTCTGTGGCCGCTTTTCCACGGCGGAGGGCAAGAAGACGGCCGCCGAACGGGGACGGAAAACGTCCCGGGCATTGTGGGTTTGGGCGCCGCCGCGGAACGCATCCTCAGGCGACTTCCCGCCAAGATGGAGCGATGCGGCCGGCTGGAAAAGATGCTCCGGCGGCGCATCGCCGAAACTATCGATGACGTGCGCTTCAACGGCCATCCGGACAAACACCTTCCGGGACTTGTCAATGTCTCCATTCGGTATGTGGAGGGGGAAGCCCTGCTGTTGCACATGGATCTTCGGGGCATTTGCGTCGCCGGGGCTTCGGCGTGCATGTCCATTACCGCCAAGGCTTCCCATGTCTTGGAAGCCATGGGGCTTTTGGGCGACGGCGCCTTCGGGACGCTGCTCTTTACCCTGGATGAAGAAAACACTGAAGACGAAGTGAACCATGCCGTGGAAATCCTGGAGGCGGTGGTCTCGCTCCTTCGCTCCATGTCGCCCCTCTATGCCGCTCGCGCGTCGTCTTGAGGTGCCCGATGAGCGCCTGTAACGACGCTGGCGCCGTGGGCGCCGGCATCCGACCGGCGGAACCGATCACATTCCGCGGGGATGGGATCCCAGGAGAGCCCCTATCGGAGCCTGTGATGGAGGCGTTGCTCAGGGGCATCGAGCGGCCCGGGCGGTATCTCGGGGGAGAAATCAACGCTCGCCGGAAGAATTTCCCCGACGCCGATGTGCGCTACGTTTTGGCTTTTCCCGATGTGTACGAAGTGGGGATGAGCCATCTAGGCATCCACCTTCTGTATCATCGACTCAATGACATGGAAGGCGTCGTAGCGGATCGGGTCTACGCTCCATGGCCCGACTTCGAGCGCCGTTTGAGAGAAAGCCGGTATCCCCTTTTTGCTTTGGAAAGCCGTCGTCCGCTCAAGGACTTCGCCTTCGTGGGGTTCAGTCTGCAGTATGAGTTGAGCTACACGAATGTTCTGACCATGCTGGATCTTGCCGGAATCCCGCTTGAGAGCCGCGACCGGGGGTCCACCGACCCCTTCGTGGTGGCGGGAGGCCCTTGTGCCTATAACCCGGAACCTCTGGCCCCCTTTTTCGACCTCATCGTTTTGGGCGAAGGGGAACAGGTCCTGGCGGATCTGACGGCGGCTTACCGGGATTGGCGCTCGAGCGACGGTTCTCGGCGCGAATTCTTGGAGGGTGTGCGAAAGATCCCCGGGGTGTATGTGCCGTCCTTTTTCCAACCCCGCTATGATGGTCACGGCCGGTTCGAAGGGGTGGACCCCCTTTACCCTGACTATCCGGGGGTGACAAAAAGGGTCCTTTCGGACTTGGATCGGGAAAGCCCCCTTCCCGACCGCCCCTTGGTGCCCCTCGTGGAAATCGTGCACGACCGTTTGGGCTTGGAGATCGCTCGGGGGTGCACCCGCGGATGTCGGTTCTGTCAAGCGGGTTTCGTTTATCGGCCTGTTCGGGAGCGGTGTCCGGAAACGCTGGTGGAAAAGGCCTGCCGAGCCGTTTCAGAGACCGGCTTTGAAGAGGTTTCCCTTCTTTCCTTAAGCACCGGGGATTACTGCCGATTGGGATGGCTCCTGGGCGCGGTGATGCGGGAGATGGCCTCCCGGCGCGTGGCGGTCTCTTTCCCGTCCATGCGTGTGGGGACGCTTTCCCAAGACCTCATGGAATGTATCCGCCGCGTGCGCAAGACCGGCTTTACCGTGGCCCCGGAGGCGGGCAGCATCAGGCTTCGGCGGTTGATCAACAAAAATATCGAAGACGAAGACCTCTTTCAGACGGTGCGGGACGCTTACGCCCTGGGGTGGAAGGGGATCAAGCTCTATTTCATGATGGGCCTGCCCACGGAAACCCTGGAAGACCTGGAAGAGATTGTCGCTTTGTCCATGAAGGTCTGGCGACTTGGGAAACCCTACCGAGCCGGGGTCAACGTGGCCGTCTCCACGTTTGTCCCCAAGCCCATGACCCCTTTCCAGTGGACCGGTCAGATCCCCAAGGAGGAAGTGGTTCGTCGACTGGATTTTCTCAAGGAACGATTGAAACGCCCTGGGATTCGGTTGAAGTGGCACAGTCCGGATCTGAGCGTCCTGGAAGCGGCCTTGGCGCGCGGCGACCGGCGCCTTGCGGAGGTCATCGTCTCGGCCTGGCGCAAAGGGGCCCGGTTCGACGCATGGGAGGAACACTTTCAGCGCCGCATATGGGACGAGGCCTTCGCTGAATCGGGCCTTTGCGCCGATACGCAAGCGCAGCGCCGCTACGATGAAACCGACCCGCTGCCTTGGGATCACCTGAGCGCGGGCGTGCGCAAGGGCTACCTTTGGGAGGAATGGCAAAAGGCCCTGGAATACCGGGGGACAGGGGATTGCCGCTGGGAGCCGTGCTCGGGCTGCGGCGCTTGTGACGGCGCCGCCATTGCGCCACGCCTTTACGACGAGCCCCCAGGCGAAGCGGTCTCGCCTTCGGAGGCCGAGTCGCCCCGAGGCGCCGAAGAGCCTCTTTATGCCTACAGGCTCCGTTTTGCCAAAAAGGACCAAGCCCGTTTTTACGGCCAGCTGGAAGTCAGCCGCATGATGGAAAGGGCCGTCCGAAGGACGGGCCTTCCGGTGGCCTTCAGCCGTGGTTTCCACCCGCATCCCAAAATTTCCTTCCGGGAAGCTTTGCCCGTTGGGATGGAAAGCGAAGCGGAGGAAGCCGAAATCCAGTTGGAAGAACCCCTCGAGACCCGGGAGGTCCAGGAACGGCTCAACAGGCAATTGCCCGCGGGACTTCGCCTTCTTGAGGTGAAGCGCGCGACGGCCGATGGGCCCAAAACGGCCGTGCTTCGAGTGACTTACCATGTTTCGGGTTTGACCGAAGAAATGGTGACAGCTATGATGACTCGCTATGTGACGTGCGCGGATCGCCTTGTCACCAAGAAGACCAAAAGAGGGTGCATTGAAGCGCGGTGTGCCGAGGTTCTCGTTTCCGTGCGCCGCATCGATGAAACATGCGTGGCCATGGACCTTGTGGAAAGCCCTTCGGCTCGCTTTCGACCCCAGAGCTTCTTGGAGCTTTTGCTTCCCGAGGCGGCGGAAGCCTTGGGAGCGTGCCGTGTGTGCAAGGTTTCCGTGGCGCCTTTCGAGGGATAGACCATGGCTGCGGAATTGATCATCAACGCCGAGTTTTACGAAACCCGGGTGGCCCTCGTCGAAAACGGCCAAGTGGCGGAACTCTACATTGAAAGAGCTTCCGACGAAGGCATTGCCGGCAACATCTACAAAGGGCGGGTCGTCCGCGTGCTGCCCGGCATGCAGGCGGCCTTTGTGGACATCGGGTTGGAAAAGGCGGCCTTCCTCTATGTGAGCGATGTCCACCATCCGTTAATGGAGATGGATCAGATTTTTCAAGATCCCAGCCCCGGCCGGGAGGAAAATCAAGCCGCAGTTTCATTCGACGATTCCGCCGCCCCAGAATCCTCTTTGGAAGACAAAGAATTCTTCGAAGTGCCCATTGAAGACCGGCTTCGTGAAGGGCAGGAAATCCTGGTTCAGGTGGCCAAAGAGCCCCTTGGGAACAAAGGGGCAAGAATCACCACTCACGTGACTTTGCCGGGCCGCAACTTGGTGCTGATGCCTCTCATGGACCACGTGGGGGTGTCGCGGCGCATCGAAGACGAAAAGGAACGCAAACGCCTCAGGGATTTGGTCCTCGAGATCAAACCGGCACATTGCGGCTTCATTGTGCGCACGGCTGCTGAAGGGGAGGATGCGGAAAAGATTCAGGCGGAAATGGAATTCCTCTTGAAGCTCTGGCAAAACATTCAACGCCGCGCAGAAACCGCTCCGGTGCCGTCCCTGGTCTACCGGGATTTGGACATCACACTGCGGGCCGTCCGGGATCTGTTCACGAAGGAAGTGGACCGTCTCATCATCGATAATCCCCAGGAATACCGAAAGGTCTTGCAGTTTACGGAAACCTTCCTGCCATCTCTGAAAAACGGCGTGGAACTCTACGAAGGCAGCGAACCCATCTTCGACGCCTACGGCATAGAGATGGAGGTCCAGAGGGCGCTGAGCAAGAAAGTGTGGCTCAAATCCGGCGGCTATATCGTCATCGAAACGACGGAAGCCTTGACGGCCATCGATGTGAATACCGGCCGATACGTAGGCAAGCGCAACCTGGAAGAGACCATTCTCAAGACCAACTTGGAAGCGGTCAAAGAAATCGCCTGCCAGCTGCGCCTGCGCAACATCGGCGGCATCATCATTATCGATTTCATCGACATGGAAAAAGAAGTCAACCGGGAAAAGGTCTTTAACGCCCTCAAGGAGGCGGTGCGCAAGGACAAGAGCAAGACGAACATTTTGCGCATGTCCGAATTGGGCCTCATCGAGATGACCCGGAAACGGACCCGGGAGAGCATCGGCAGAACCCTTTGTGAACCGTGCTTCTATTGCGAAGGTCATGGGCAGCTCAAATCCACCCAGACCCTGTGCTACGAAATTCTTCGCGAGATTCAAAGGGAACAGCGGGACCTTTTCGGACGCAACGTCTTGATTCAAGTCCATCCGCACGTGGCGGCCAGACTCCTGGATGAGGAAAGGACTTTCCTGGAGAGACTGGAAGAGTCCCTCCACGCGTGTTTCCGTGTGCAGGGTGAACGCAGCTTTCATCTGGAGCAGTACGAAATCACGCTCGAGGATAACTGACCGACGGGCCCCGTGCCGGCAAAGCGGCCCGGTTCTGGAAGGCGCCGCAAGACGAAGGCTGACGGAGCGGCCGAACCTCTGGGGAGCATGAAGATTCCGTGACGCGGCTCGGTGGGATTCGCGGCGCCTTAGAACGCAACAGGACTCTGCGATGGGTTCTTTACAGCGGGATCGTGGGGGTCGTGAGCGGCCTGGGCGCCTGTGTGTTTTTCGCCCTTTTGGAGTGGGGAACCTACTTCTTCCTTGAGGCCCTCGCCGGCTACCCCTTGATGAAACCCGGCGGAGAACACCTGGTCACCCTGGATCGCTCGCCTGTTTTCCGCCGCTGGATGCTTGTTTTCCTGCCCGCTTTCGGGGGACTCCTTTCCGGCCTCTTGGTCTACCGATACGCACCGGAAGCGGAAGGTCACGGCACGGACGCCCTGATCGACGCCTTCCACAACAAAAACGGCATCATCCGCACGCGTGTGCCCTACGTGAAGGGCCTGACCTCCATCATCACCTTGTCCACGGGAGGCAGTGCGGGCCGCGAAGGGCCCATTGCCCAAATCGGAGCCGGTTTTGGGTCGTGGGTGGCGCGCCTGCTTCGCATGAATGTGCGGGAACGGCGCTTGATGCTCCTTGCCGGATGCGCCGCCGGCTTGGGCGCCATTTTCCGGGCCCCTCTGGGCGGTGCTCTGACGGCCATCGAGGTGCTTTACCGGGAAGATTTCGAAACCGAAGGCATCGTCCTGTGCATTATGTCGTCCGTCATTGCTAATGCCATCTTTATCAGCATTTTCGGTCAACGCCCCATCTTCGACATTCCGGCCATCCACTTCGCCGGTCCCGTGGAACTTTTGTTCTACGCCGTCTTGGGGCTTGTGTGTGTGCCCTTCGGGTTCGCCTATGTGAAGACCTTTTACGGCATGCGCGACTATGTCTTTCGCCGTCTCCCGTTGAAAAGGGCCTTCGTGCCCACGATCGGGGGCCTTCTGGTCGGCCTGATCGCCTACTGGCGACCGGAAATCATGAGCGGCGGCTATGGAACCATTCAGCAAGCCCTGTTCGGGCAGCTGCCCGCAGCTTTAATGCTCGGTCTTGCCGTGCTCAAAATCCTCGCAACCTCTTTTACCATTTCCTCAGGGGGCAGCGGCGGGGTGTTCGGACCGTCTCTCTTTATCGGGGCCATGTTGGGAGGCGCCGTCGGTCAGATTTCCCACGGGCTTTTCCCGCAATGGGTGGGGAACCCCGGGGCTTTTGCGCTGGTGGGGATGGGGGCGTTTTTCGCCGGGGCGGCCAAAGCCCCCATCGGCGCCTTGCTCATGGTGTGCGAAATGACGGGAGGCTACGGCCTTGTGGTCCCCCTGATGTTTGCTTCGGTTATCGCCGTTTTGTGCTCACAGGGGTGGTCCCTGTATGAAAAGCAGGTTTTGAACAAGTTCCATTCCCCGGCGCACCGGACCGACATGGTGATGAATGTCCTGGAAGAAGTGAAAGTTCGGGATGTCTACGACCCGAGCCTTCCTGTGACCATCCTTCCGGAAGACATGAGCTTTCGAGACCTCAAGCGGTTCATGGTCCATACCCGGGAATCGTTCTTTCCCGTGGTGGACGACCGTTTTCATCTCAAAGGAATCCTGTCGCTGCCGGATGTTCGGACGGTGCTCTTTGAGGAATCCGTGGCGGAACTTCTGGTCGTGGGCGAACTGGCTTCGCCTCCCGTGAGTTGTTCGCCGGATGAGAGCCTTTATGAAGCCTTGATGAAATTTTTGTCCTCAGGCTACGGTCAAATCCCCGTGGAGGAAAAGGACATTGGGGTGGTGGGGATCCTGCGGCTGGAAGAGCTGATGCACGCCTATCACAAAGAGATTCAGAAACTGCGGGAAGATTGAAAAGGATGCCGAAGGCGGCTCCGTATGCCGGGGCGATGAAGCGTCCCCGTTTCCAGAGTGCGAAAGACCATGGAGAGGAGAGGGTTTTATGGCACAAGACGCGATCTCGGAAGCGCTCTACGAGAGGGCTCAGGCGCTCATTCCCGGGGGTGTGAACAGTCCGGTGCGCTCCTGCCGCTCAGTGGGCGCCTCGCCTTTTTTTGTCAAAAGGGCCGCAGGGTGTCGATTGGAAGACGAAGACGGCCACATCTACATCGACTATGTGGGCTCATGGGGTCCCATGATTCTCGGCCACGCCCACCCCGAGGTGGTCGAGGCCGTGCGTTTCGCGGCAACCCAGGGGATGTCTTACGGCATCCCCTGCCGGCTGGAAGTGGCGTTGGCGGAAAAGGTGGTGTCCATGGTGCCGTCCATGGACATGGTCCGCATGGTCAATTCGGGAACGGAAGCGACCATGAGCGCCATTCGGCTGGCTCGGGGTTACACGGGCCGGCCGAAAATCGTTAAATTCGACGGCTGTTACCACGGCCACAGCGATTGCCTTCTGGTCAAGGGGGGATCCGGCCTGGCGACTTTGGGCATTCCGGGAAGCCCCGGGGTCCCGCCCGAAGTGGTGGCCCACACGGTGTCCGTGCCCTATAACGATGTGGAGGCGGTGGAGGCGGTCATGAAAGCCCACGGGGACGCGGTTGCCGCCGTCATTGTGGAACCCGTTGCGGGCAATATGGGGACTGTGCTCCCGAAACCGGATTTCCTTCCCGCCCTTCGGCGCCTGTGTGACACCTACGGCAGCGTGCTCATCTTCGACGAAGTCATCACTGGTTTCCGGCTGGCTCCCGGAGGCGCCCAGGAACGGTTCGGCGTCCGTCCGGACCTCACGTGTCTGGGAAAAATCATCGGGGGCGGCCTCCCTGTGGGGGCCTACGGCGGTCGGCGGGACATCATGGAGAAAGTGGCCCCCGTAGGGGACGTCTACCAGGCCGGGACCCTTTCCGGAAACCCGTTGGCCATGGCGGCCGGCTTGGCGACCCTTAAGGTGTTGAGCACGCCGGGGATCTACGCCTCGCTGGAGGAAAAAGGGGCCGCTTTGGAAGCCGGACTGCGGGAAGCCTCCCGGATTGCCGGAGTGCCGGTGACCGTCAACCGCATCGGATCCATGGGCACGGCTTTCTTTACCGACAGTGAGGTCAAGGATTTTGCCGCGGCCCTGCAGGCGGACACGGCGGCCTACGCGCAGTTTTTCAGGCACATGCGCTCTTGCGGCGTCTACCTTGCCCCTTCTCAGTTCGAAAGCTTCTTTGTGAGCACGGCCCACACGCAGGAGGATTTGGACCGGACCGCCGAAGCTGCGCTGGAATCCTTCCGGGTTGTGAAGGAAAAGTGCGCAAAGAAGATGAAAGTTTAAGAGGCATCGCATCGATGGGGCAACCTTCACGCTCAGAGGCACGAGCTTTCAAGGGTGCCAGCGGGACCATACGGTGGGTTTAGGAAAAAACTCAGGAGTCGGGCTGCCGCGGGATCCGGCCGAGGGGGAAAAAATTGCGTTGACTTGGGTGGGGGCCCTATGCTAGGGAGTCTGTGATAATTTACACGAAGTGGCCGATGAAAGAAGAGACGAAAAAATACCTGAAACAGGTCGGTTTGGCGAGCACCCTAGGGTTTTCGGTGGCGTTCGCCATTTTCATCGGCGTTGCGATCGGCTACTGGCTGGATTCCACCTTGGGGACCTTCCCGTGGCTGACATTGGTGTTTTTGGTCATGGGCATCATCGCGGGCTTTCGCAACTATATGCGGTTCATGCGAAAGCAACAGCGCGAGGATCAGCGCACGCCGTAAGGGACTCTTGGGCACACTGCTGAGCGATGAAAGGGTGGTTCGGCGCATCCAGCTTGTGAATGTGATCCTTCTCTTTTTCGGCGTGCTGGGGGCCGCCTTGTTCTTTTCCATACGGGATGCCCTGGGGGTGCTCCTAGGAGGGGCGACGGTCACGGTCAGCTTCCAGGTCATGAAATGGCAATTGCGGCGGGCGTTTCAGGAGCCCGGCCGCACTCCCTCCAAAGGGGTGCTCTTCGTCAAATACTACCTACGTTTCTTGGGCACCATGTTTTTGGTCTTTACGGTGCTCTATTACGGGTGGGTGGATCCGCCGGCTTTCTTGGCGGGATTGTCGGTGGTGATGGTCAGCATTGTGCTGGTGGCCATACAGGAAGCCGTGAAAATGGTCATGAGGGGAGAGAGGTAAGCTATGGAACATCCGGTCTTGTTTCTCAGCATTCTGTTGGAAAAGCTGGGACTTCCCATCGTCCACAGTGCCGATGAAGCCCACACCTTCCTGCAAAAGCTGCTCCTGCCCCATGTGGTCTACACATGGGTGGTGGCCGCCGTCCTGCTCATTTTGGCCAAGCTGGCGGTGAGCCGGCTGGAGCTGGTTCCGTCGGGGGGCCAGAATTTCTTCGAAATGGTCATCACGGGGATCGAAGACTTTATGGTGGGCATCACCGGAGAAGAGGGACGCTTCGCCTTTCCCCTCATCGCCACCTTGGGGTTTTTCATCCTGCTCAGCAACTACATGGGCATGATCCCGGGTTTCTTCGCCCCTACGGCCAACATCAACACCACGGCCGCCTGTGCACTGATCGTGGTGAGCTTTACCCATGTGATCGGGGTGCGTTTCCACGGGGTCAAGTACATCAAGCACTTTATGGGTCCCATCTGGTGGTTGACCCCTTTAATCTTCCCCATTGAACTTATCGGCCACACGGCCCGCGTGCTCAGCCTGTCCATCCGTCTTTTCGGAAACATCTTCGGTGAGGAGCTGGTTCTGGCCATTCTCTTTTTCCTCGCCGGCTTGTATCTGGCGCCGCTGCCCATCATGTTCCTGGGGCTCTTTACCGGCTTCGTGCAGGCCTTCATTTTCTGCCTGCTTTCTTCCATGTATTTCGCGGGCGCCATCGAAGAAGCGCACTAGGGTTCCCTGAGGCGGTTACGGTTGGAGGAAAGGCCGCATTAACTTAATTCTCAATCCAAGGAGGTTGTATCGATGTCTAGGAAAGTTGGGTTTTTCACGGCGCTGTTGGTTCTCGGGCTGACCACTTGGGCTATGGCTGCGGACGCGGGATCGGCCGAAAAGGTCGAAGGTCTTCGGTTCTTCATGTATTCGGCCGTGGCCGCCGGCTTCGGGATTGCCATCGCCGCCTTCGGAACGGGCTTGGGCCAGGGGATGGCCATCAAGAGCTCTGTGGAAGGCGTGGCCCGCAACCCGGAAGCTTCCGGTAAGATCACGGTGACCATGATGATCGGTTTGGCCATGATCGAGTCGCTGTGTATTTACGCTCTGGTCATCGCCCTGATCCTCATCTACGCCAACCCGGTTTCCAAGCTGATCCAGGGCTTCGTGGGCTTGGCGCACTAATCGGCGAGGCGGACGACTTCAGCGAAGGCCGAATCTCAATGGGGATCGAGGCCGCGGCCTCGATCCCCTGGCCCTTCAGAGGGCGGGTTTGGCCTTTATTTCACCGGGGCCATGTGAAGAGCGGCACAACACGCGTCGGCCGCACGGCCCCATGCACAAAGACGACCCGGGGCGCTCACGCCGCGTTTCGGCGCAGCAGAAACGGCTATATGAGGGGCAGAGGATGAAATTTGCCAAAATCCCCATGGCGACCATCAACCGCCTTTCGATCTACGTCCGAACCTTGCAAGAGCTTCTTGAGGAGGATGTGGATGTCATCTCTTCCGAGCGGCTGGCTAAGCAATGCGGGGTGAACCCAGCGCAGATCCGAAAAGACCTGGCCTACTTCGGGGAATTCGGCGTTCGCGGCGTCGGTTACCATGTGGCGGATTTGGTCAACCAGATCAAGGAAATCCTCGGCCTCAACCGCACGTGGAATCTGGCCATGGTGGGCTTGGGCAACATCGGCTCATCCATGATCCGCCACGGCAATTTCGTCAAACACGGCTACATCTTCACGGCGGCCTTCGATGTGGACCCTCAAAAAGTGGGCAAAAAACTTCCCAACGGGCTCATCGTCAACCACGTGGATGAACTGGAAGAAGTGGTACGGGAGCGGGATGTGCACATCGGCGTCATCGCCACGCCGGCCGGCGCCGCTCAAAGCGTGGCCAACCAGCTCATTCTTGCAGGCATCAACGGAATCCTCAACTTCGCCCCGGTGCAAATCCAGGTACCGGACTGCTGCCACGTGGAAAACGTGGACTTTACCATCAAGCTGGATTGCATCGCCTATCACCTGTCCACCGGCGTGTGAACGCGCATCGCACGCCCTCAAAGTCTTTTCTCGCCGACCGTCTCTTCCCACATGTCTCCCCCTCTAGGGCCGATCAGAAGCCGGGGTCGCTTTCGGAAAACGTCCGTCGAAGGGCTCGGGTCGTCGCCGTGTCAAAACGGGCGAGCACATCGCATAGCGGGCCTTCGGCGACGATTCGGCCTCCATCGGGTCCGGCCCCGGGACCCAAATCTACGACATAGTCCGCGCATCGGATGAAATGGGGATCGTGCTCAATGACAATGACCGTGTGGCCTGTGGAAACGAGTCGTCGCAGCAGCCCCACCAGCTTTTCCACGTCGTGGGGATGAAGCCCTGTGGTGGGTTCGTCGAAAATGTATAAGGCGGGCCGGCGAGCGGATCGGGCCAGCTCCCGAGCCAGCTTCAGCCGCTGCACTTCGCCTCCGGAGAGTGTGTGTCCCGGCTGGCCGAGCCGCAGATAGCCCAGCCCCACTTCTTCCATGACCTGGAGTTTCCGGCGGATGGAAGGCAGATGCCGAAAAAGGTCCATGGCCTCGGATACAGTCAATTGCAGCACGTCCGCAATGGACAGCCCCTTAAAGCGAACCGACAGGGTGTGCTCCTCGTAGCGTAAACCTCCGCAATGGGGGCACGTGACATACACATCGGGAAGAAAATACATTTCCACGCGCAAACGCCCCTCGCCTCGGCAGAACTCGCATCGGCCCCCGGAAACATTAAAGGAAAACCGGTCGGGCGAGTATCCCCGCGCTTTCGCTTCGGGAAGCCCGGCAAAAAGGGTGCGCAAGGGGTCGAACACGCCGCAGTAAGTGGCCGGGACGGATCGAGAAAGGCGGCCTACGGGCGACGGGTCCATGACGTGGATGCGGCAGAGACTTTCCCAGCCTAACAGGGTATCGAAAGGTAAAGCCGCGGCATCGATTTGGTGCACCGTGCGCAGCAAAGCGGGATAGAGGGTTTGTACGACGAGCGAACTCTTGCCGGATCCGGAGACGCCCGTGACACATGTGAGCGCTTCCAAGGGAAAGCGCACGGTGAGGTTTTGCAAGTTGTGCCCCCTGGCGCCTTGCAGAACGAGAAAACGACTGAGTGTCTTGGCAGACGGTGCGGACGCCGCAAGGGCGCTCCTTTTTAGATAAGGCGCCGTAAGGGAATCCGGGCAGAGAACGAGCCCTTCAGGCGCTCCGGCGAAAACCAGTCGGCCCCCGGCCGGGCCCGCCCCGGGGCCCAGTTCGACGACGTAGTCGGCGCGTCGCACGGTCGTTACGTCGTGTTCGACGATGATGACCGTGTTGCCCTGATTCCGAAGCTCGCTCAGGATCGCCATGAGGCCTTCCATATCCTGAGGATGCAATCCCACGCTGGGCTCGTCGATCGTATAGATGATGCCGGAAAAAGGCGCGGAGAGTTGCTGGGCGAGTCGGATCCGCTGCGTTTCTCCCGAAGAAAGAGACGCCATGGTGCGGTCCAAAGTGAGGTAGTCCAGGCCCAAGCGCCTGAGGGCTCCCAGCCTTTGCCTAATTTCTGCGCCGATCTTTTCGGCGAGTTCCCTTTCATGGGGAGCGGGATTGAGTCCGTGCAGCCAAGCGTCCACCTCAGGCACGTTCATGGCGTGGACGGTTCCGATGGAACATCCCCCGACGACGACGGATAAGGCGTCACGGTTGAGGCGCATGCCTCCACAAGCCGTACAAGGCACCCCGTGCGGCAGATCCGGACCCTCTTCGTCGGCCAAGGATTTCTTTTTCGGCCCGGTCGGCTCGAATCCGGTCCCCTCACACCGTGGGCACATGCCTTTCGGATGGAAAAAGGAAAAGAGCGCCATGGACGGTGGGACGGCGGCGTGCCCACACCGGGGACATTTGGCGGTCTGGGAAAAGGTAAGGCTTTCCGCCGCTTCCAGAACGACCCGCACGGTTCCGTTGCCGTATCGCACGGCAAGTTCCAGAGAGCTTGCAAGACGGCCGGCAGCGTCGGGCTTCAGATTGAGCCGGTCCACAACCAGTTCCAAGGCGTACCGAGGCCGTCGAGGAAGCACCGGCAAGGGATCCAGCCCATAGACCTCGCCCTCCCAAAGGATCCTCATAAAGCCGTCCCGCTTTATGGACGATAAGGTGCGCGCCAGGTTCTTTTCAGAAACGGGCTCCAAGGGCGCCGTGATCATGACCCGGCTGCCTTCCGGGCGTTTCAGGAGACAATCGGTCATTTGGCGAATGGTATGGGATCGAATGGGGATCCGGCATGAAGGACACATGGGGGTTCCCATTCGAGTGAAAAGCAGCCTTAAAAAATCGTAAAGATCGGTGAAGGTGCCGACCGTGGATCGAGGGTTGGAGGGAAATCGACTCTGTTCCACGGCAATGGAAGGGCTCAGGCCGTCGATGGCCTCCACGTCGGGTTTTTCCCGCCGGAAAGTCGGCAGGAGGGCCATGTCGGAAGTGGGCAAAAACGAATGAAAATAACGCCTCTGGGCTTCGGCGTGCAGAACATCGAAAACCAGTGTGGACTTACCCGACCCGCTGACGCCTGTGACCACCACCACAGCGTTTTTGGGGATATCCACGTGGAGATTCTGGAGGTTGTTTTGTCGGGCGCCGCGGATGCGCACCCACTCCCCTTGGCGGTTCATGACGATGGAGCCCATGGGATGTTGAAACATTTTCTGCAGTCTTTTCGGCGCCGAGCCAAGGTTTCCCGAAGCCTCGACATCAATGCGTTCCCACGGAGTTCCTGTGGCGGACCATGGTCAGAGCCGTTTTCATGGCGTACAAGAGGCTGCCCGGGTGGGCCTTGCCCGTGCCGGCGATATCGTATCCCGTGCCGTGATCTACGGAAGTGCGCACGATGGGCAGGCCCAACGTGACGTTTGCGGCTTCGTGGAAGTGGACGAGCTTTAAAGGAATCAAACCCTGGTCGTGGTACATGGCGAGCACCGCATCGAAGGCCCCTTCGAAGGCCCGGAAAAAAACCGTATCGGGCGGATGGGGGCCGGAGACTTCACAGGGGGGATGCCCCCGGCGGAAACCGTCAATGGCCGGGGCGATCACATCCAGTTCTTCACGGCCGAAGCGCCCCGCTTCCCCGGCGTGAGGGTTAAGGCCCGCCACGGCGATCCTCGGCCGGGCGATGCCGAAGTCCCTGATCAGGGAATCGGTCAGCACATCCAGCGTCTGGTGAAGGCGCTCCGTCGTGATGCCATCGGGCACTTGACGAAGGGCGCAGTGGATGGTGACCAGGGCCACACGAAGTTTCGGGCCGGCAAGCATCATGACCACGTGCGCGGCGCCCGTGAGATCCTGCAGGAATTCCGTATGCCCCGGAAAGGGGAATCCCTGCGCCTGAAGGGCGTCCTTGTGAATGGGACCGGTCACCACGGCATCGGCGAGACCGTCCAGAGTCATACGCACGGCCCTGCGAATGAACATGATGGTTTCCCGACTGGCCGCCGCAGACGGCCGGCCGTAGGCGATATCGTCGGTAGTCAAGGGCTGGGGGCACAACAACCCGATGGTTTCCTCGGAAAGGGAGCCCGGGATGTCTTCCTCTTCGGCAAAAACTTTGAGGGGAAGGGGCAGGTTGAGGAGGTCCATGGCCCGACGAAGGGCCGTGACGTCGCCGATAAGGAGGGGATGGCACGCCCGGCGGACCCAAGGCTCCTGCAACGCCTTGACGGTCACCTCAGGCCCGACCCCGGCCGGGTCCCCCATCGTGACGGCCAAAACCGGCTTGCGCCCTGAAATGTTCCCACCCACGAGAGCTCCTCAGATTTGAAGCATGCGCTCGACGGCCTGGAGCGCTTTGAGTCGAATTGCCTCGGGCACCTGCACCCTGGGGGTTAAGGTTTCCAGACTTCGCACGATATCGGCCAAAGTGATTTTTTTCATGTCCGAGCACACCATCTGAGGTGACACCGGGTAGAAAGCCTTGTCCGGGTTGTCCCGGCGCAGCGGGTGAAGAATGCCTGTCTCCGTCCCGATGAGGAAAGCCCGATGGGTGCTTTCTTTTGCAAAACGAAGCATCCCGGAGGTGCTCGTGATGACGTCGGCCAAATCCAACACCTCGGGTCGACACTCGGGATGGGCGACAAAGACCGCGTCCGGGTGGCTTTCCCGGGCTCGGCGTACCGCTTCCGCCGTCAAACGGTGATGAACGGGGCAATAGCCGTTCCAATAGTAGACCTTCTTGTCCGTGTGGCGTGCGGCGTAGAGTGCGAGGTTCTGGTCGGGGACAAGATAGACGGCCTTTTCTTCCTTGAAAGAAGCCACCACGCGGTTGACGTTGGCCGAGGTGCAGCAGACCGTGCTTTCGGCCTTCACTTCAGCCGTGGAATTCACGTAGGTCACGATGGGCATGCCGGGGTGCTCTTCACGAATCCGCCGCATATCCTGTGCGGTGATCATGTCGGCCATGGCGCACCCGGCGGTAGGGCTGGGCAAAACGACGACTTTGTCGGGGTTGAGGATAGCCGCGGTTTCCGCCATGAAGTGCACGCCGCAAAAAACGATCACATGGGCGTCCGTATCTCGGGCCCTGCGGCTCAGCTCCAAGGAATCCCCCGTGAGATCGGCAATGTCTTGGATGATTCCGGGCTGGTAATTATGGGCCAAGATGACGGCCTTTTTTTCTTTGCGAAGCTTGGCGATGTCTGCGATGAGTCGATTTGTCGACGACATGCGTTTCTCCGTTTAGTCTTTCAGTCGGCGTTTGATGGCGCCGATCTCTTCCGCATTCAATTTCCGGCCGGAGGGATCCAGGACCACGGCGGATTCATCCGGGTCGAACGCGAAAAGCTCCTTGGGCAGGGCAGGGATTTCCTTTTGGTTTTGGAACTGGATGCGGTTGATGTTGCCCAAGGCGTCCTGGGCTTCGATTTCCGTGATCTTGTAGTCTTTGGTGTCGACCCAGACGCGCAGGGCACGCACGTTGGGGTCTTCCTGCTTGGGGGTGAGGCGAAGCACGGCGGATTGTTCCGTCGCGGCGGCAGCATCGAAGGTGGCATGGAAGCTCTCTCGCAACGGGACAACCCCCTCAAAAAACGTGCGCATAATCGGAGACTGCATCAGTTCCTTCATGTCGAACAGGCTGATCTGGCGGTCTTCGGGAACGTAAAGCCAAGCCGTGTCCTTCAAGGCGATGAAAATCTGGCGTTCCGGCAGTTCGTATTCCCAACGCATGCGCCGGGGTTTTTGAAAATAGAAAACCCCATGGGCTTCCGTGACGGCCCCCGAGGTGGCGACGGAAGTGGTCCACTGAGAGAAATCGGCGGTGTAGGCCGATACGCTTCGATAATGGTCTTCCATTTTGCTCAGAATGTTTTGGACGCCGACGTCTGGGGTGACGCCTTGCGAGGACGCCTTCGCCCCTGCTCCGCAAACGATGAGGGTCGCCACCCACAGCCGAAAAGCCAAAAGGAGAACACATCGCCACATAGGGCTCGAACTCGGTCGTGACTTCCACATGTCTTTCAAGGCTCCTTAGGGACCAAAACCTCGCGGGGTTTGCTCCCGTCCGATGGGCTGACGATTCCTTGTTGCTCCATGATTTCAATCAGGCGAGCGGCCCGGTTGTAACCGATCCGCAGTCTCCGCTGGATCATGGAGATGGAAGCCTGGCGGCTTTCCACCACAAGTCGGACCGCCTCCTCGTATTTTTCGTCCATTTCGTCTTCGGCGATTTCCGAACCCGATTCCTTTTCCGCAAAGGAGACCCGTCGCGCCATGGGGTCCGAATCCGGGGGCCGTTCTCTCCAAAAGTCGGTGACGCGCTGCACCTCGGCGTCGGAGACGAAGGCGCCCTGGATACGCTGCAGTTTGCCGGTGCCCGGTGGGAGAAAGAGCATGTCGCCGGCGCCCAAGAGGGTTTCCGCGCCGTTGGTGTCCAGCACGGTCCGAGAGTCCACCTTGGAGGACACCTGGAAGGAGATGCGTGTGGGAATGTTGGCCTTGATGATCCCGGTCAACACATCCACGGAAGGCCTTTGGGTGGCCAGGATGAGATGGATGCCGGCCGCCCGGGCCATCTGGGCCAGGCGCGTGATGTATTCTTCCACTTCCCGGGAAGCGACCATCATGAGGTCGGCCAATTCGTCAATGACGAGAACGATGTACGGCAGAGGGTGATGTTCCAAAACGGTGCCGTTGGAGGTGTCCTTGAGGGGGGCCTCGGGGCCTTTACGGGATTCCTCCTTCCCCAGCACCCGGTTGTAGGTCTCGATGTTCCGCACGTTCTTGTCGGCCAAGAGTTTGTAGCGCAGCTCCATTTCCTGCACGGCCCAGCGCAAGGCGCGGGTGGCCATCTTAGGTTCCGTGACCACGGGATGGAGCAGATGGGGGATGTTTTCATAGGTGCTTAGTTCGATCCGCTTGGGATCGATCAAAAGGAACCGCAGGGTCTCGGGCGTGTTGCGATACAGGAGGCTGAGCAGAATGCCGTTAATGCACACGGATTTCCCGGTCCCCGTGGCCCCGGCGATGAGCAGGTGCGGCATGCGGGTGAGCTGCGTGACCACGGGATTGCCGGTGATGTCCTTGCCGAGGGCGATGGTCAGAGCAGAGGCGGACGTCGTGAAAAGTTTGGATTCGATGATGGAGCGAAGGGACACCATGGCTCTTTTTTCGTTGGGGATTTCGATGCCGATGGCTGCCTTGCCGGGGATGGGGGCGACGACACGCACGCTGGTGGCCTTGAGCGCCATGGAGAGATCGTCGGCCAGGCCGACGATACGGCTGATCTTGATGCCGGGAGCCGGGCTGTATTCGTACATGGTGATGACCGGGCCGGGGTTGATACCCACCACGCGGCCTTGGACCCCGAAGTCCCCAAGCTTTTCTTCCAAAGTTCGGGCTTTCTGCTGGAGCACCGACGGGTCCGGTGAGGCCTCTTCGGCGTCGTAAAAATCGAGAAGATCCACGGGCGGCAGAGGAAATGCCTCGCCCGGGCGCCCCGGGGTCGGTTCCTTTTCTTGAGGCGCGGGCGGTTCTTCCACCGGGACACGGGGGGGCGCAGGGGCCGTCCCCACGCTCTTCCGCTTGATGCTTGAAGAGCTCTTGGGGCGACGGGTTGCCGGCGCTGAGGGCCTCGCTAGGGTGCCGTCCTCAGCCGCTTCCTTCCGCTCAACAACGGCTGCAGGGGGCCTGGGTTTCCTTAAAAAAAGAGAGAACAGGGCGACGGGGATGGTGAAAAGAAGCCGCCCTAAGGTTTTCAGGGAAAAAGGGGTGGCAAGAACAAGCCCGATGAGAAAGAGACCTCCCAAAAGCACGTGGGCGCCCATCAGGTTCAGGCGGGCGGCGAGAAAACGCGCCGACAAGGTGCCCAATTGACCGCCCAGAAGGATTTCCTGCCCAAGCACGAACGCCTTCGGCCCATGAAAAGCCGCCAAGGTCACACCCGTCCACAGCATAAGGACGAGCCCTAGAATCTGCATCCGCCCATAGGGAAAAACGGCACGGCCCCGAAGAAGCGACCAGCTCCACCAAAGACCGAACGCCGGAAGGGCGTAAGCGCCCAGGCCGAGCAAGAAAAAAAGAAGCCAGGAAAGGTGCGCGCCCAGCGTGCCGATCCAGTTCGCCATCCTGCGGCCGGCGCTCGAGGAACCGAAGAAGGTGGGGTCGGTGCTGTGGTAGGAAAGGAGACTCGCCGCCGTGAGAATCGTCACGGTTAAAACTGCCAGAGCCCACGCTTCGTGTTTTTTGCGCTCCACGGAGCATCCCCTTTTTTAGACTTCCACCACCATGGGGTGAATGAACGGTCGCCTCTCCAAGACCTTTTGAAAGAACCTTTTCAGCTCCCTTCGAATTTCCAACTGAAAGTCACCGCAGTCCATCATCTCCCCCTCGGCCTGGAACCGTTCGAGGACGTCCAAGATCAGGCATCGCGCACTGTCGAGAATTTCCGGCTTCGTTTCTTCGAGAATGAACCCTCGGCTCACCAGGTCCGGGCCGCTGAGAAGCTCCCGCGTCTGTTTGTTCACTACCAAAGAAACGAGCACCATGCCGTCTTCGGACAGATGTCGCCGGTCCCGAAGGACCAGGTCACACACATCGCCGACCCCTTTACCGTCCACAAAGACCCGGCCGGTTTCGATGCGTTTCTGCACGGTAGCGGCGCCCTCGTCAAAAGAGACCACGTCGCCGTTTTCCACAACCAGGCAGTGTTCACCCGGAATGCCGAGCCTCTGGGCCAGCTGCTTGTGCTGCACAAGATGTCGGTATTCCCCGTGGATTGGGATAAAATAGAGAGGACGGACCAGATTGATCATGGTCTTGAGCTCTTCCCGGTATGCATGGCCCGACACATGAATTTCCTTGACCTGATCGTGGATGACCTGGGCACCTTGGCGATATAAATTATTGATAATGTTGTGGATAGCGCGTTCGTTCCCCGGGATGAACTTGGAGGAAAAGACGACGGTATCCCCGGGCCTGATGGACAGTTTCTTGTGCACGTTGAAGGCCATCCGAGTGAGGGCGCTCATGGGTTCGCCTTGGCTTCCGGTGGTGAGCATGAGGACCTTGTCGTCGGGAAGATGCTGAAGCTCCGCCAAGGTGGTTTCGTTATCCGGGTTGAAGTCCAGGTAGCCCAGTTGTCTGGCGATCCGAACGTTGGTCACCATGGATTTGCCGCTGAAGAAAACCTTTCGGCCGAATTCCTCGGCCAAATCCAAAACTTGTTGAATCCGATGAATGTTGCTGGCAAAGACGGCCACAATGATGCGGCCCGAACATTCCCGGAAGATTTCCCGGAACGTGTGCCCAATATCCTTTTCGGACAAGGTGTAGCCTTCCTTCTCCACATTGGTGGAATCGGAAAGCAAGGCCAAGACGCCCCGTTCTCCGTAGGCGGCAAACCGGGCGGTATCGAACCTTTTGCCGTCCAGGGGGGTATGATCGATTTTGAAATCGCCTGAATGGACGACGATGCCCTGGGGCGTTTCCACGGCCAATCCCACACCGTCCGGAATGCTGTGGCAGACTTGGATAAATTCGATGGTCAAGGGACCGACGGATAGGCGGTCTCGAGCCTGGATCCGATGCAGGACGGTCCGTTCCAGGAGCCTGTGCTCCCGAAGTTTTTCCTCCACAAGGGCAAGCGACAGAGCCGTGCCGTAGATGGGAACCGGAAATTCTCGTATGAAAAACGGAATAGCGCCGATGTGGTCTTCGTGGCCGTGGGTGACCACAAGGGCCCGTACCTTCTCCTTGTGTTCGCGAAGATAAGAAAAGTCGGGAATCACAATGTCGATCCCCAACATCTCCTCTTCGGGAAACATCAAACCGGCGTCGACAATGACGATGGTGTCGCCGTATTCGATGACCAGCATGTTGAGGCCGATCTCGCCGCATCCCCCGAGGGGAATGAGGCGCAGGGGGGGCAGCACATCGGAGGGTTTCATGGTCATAGAACGGCGGGGCGGACCTGCGCGCTGGGTGGATCGTCGCTCAGGAGGCCCCCTTCCCTTTCGGTGAGGTGGAGCCGTATGGCGTCCCGGACCATGGAAATCACGCGATCTCGGTCTTCCAGGGTCAGGGATGCCGTCTCAACGGGTTTGCCGATGGTCATGCGGATGCGCCCCGGTCGCACCAGACGGGCCCTTTTGGGGAGAATCTTGTAAGAGCCGCTCAAACTGATGGGGACGATGGGCTGACCTGACTTGATGGCCAAAATGATGCCGCCTTTCTTAAACGGTTGGATGATCCCGTCTCGGCTTCGAGTCCCTTCGGGAAAGATGACGATGGACGTGCCTTCGCGAACCCGCTGAGAAGCCTCTTCCAAACTCTGAAACGCTTTCTTGCGATCCGAGCGGTCGATAGGGACGTATCCGATGAGTCGCATGGCGTATCCCATAATGGGGATGCGAAAAAGTTCCTCCTTGGCCAGCCATCGAAATTGCACGGGCAGTTTTCCCAAAATGGCGAAAATGTCGAACCAGCTCTGATGATTGGCGGCATAGACCACGGGCCGTGCGGGGTCCAGGTTTTCGCGGCCGACGACGTCCACGGTGACTCCCGCAGCCCAGAGGTTGAGGTTACCCCACAGGCGGCCGCACAGATGGGCCCAGTCGCTGCGCCGGGTGATCAGCACGATGGTGATGGCCGTAATCCCCAAGATGACCGTCGACACGAGCAGCATGCTGTAAAACATCATCGTACGTATCCAGCTCATGCTGGCCCCTCGATTTAACTATAAGGAAAAACGACTTAAAATCTTAGGCACGCGAGAGTGTAAAGGCTTTGCCCTTTGGAGTCAACTTTGTTCACGGCACCTCACGGCGGGCTTGTTGGGTGAAAAGCCCTTGTGCTATACGAGAACGAAAGGGCGGGCGTTTCGAAAAGGCAGGACGCTGTTTTCCAAGATCACGGCCCCAGCGGCCATAGAAAGGCGAGGGACGGTCATGGCGCGGACATTGAACAAGGTCATTCTCATCGGCCGATTGGGCGCCGATCCCGATGTGCGCTATACCCAGAGCGGATTGCCGGTGGTGCGCTTCAACCTGGCGACCAACGAAAGGGTGCCGGCGGGAGAAGGCAATTGGGAAGATCGCACCGAGTGGCACCGGATCGTGGTTTTCGGGAAGATCGCCGAAAACTGCGCCAACTACCTCTCCAAAGGGCGACTGGTTTACGTGGAAGGGCGTCTGAGAACCAACCAATGGGAAGACGCCCAAGGCGTGCGCCGCTCGACGACCGAAATCGTTGCCTCGGATGTCGGCTTTCTCGACAGCGGCCGGGACGCCCCGGTCCAAGCGACAACGGGCCAGGTGCCTGTGCGCCGAGGAACACCTACGGGGTCCAAAGACGAAGAACCTTTCCCCGAGGCCTTGCCGGAAATGCCCGAACCGCAAGGGGACGACATTCCGTTCTAAGAGTCCCCGGTGCGCTCCCAAAAGCGCGAACCCAATCGTCCAAGTCTAACGTGGTCTTCGTCGAGGTCGGAAGCGGGAAAAGGCCGAAGGCCCGTGGCGGCCTCTTCCCGCAGGATCGACGGGCTCTCAGCTCGCGGGCTTTTCCGTTCCCCCTGCAGGGGCTTCGACCTTTTCCGTTTTCTTCTCAGGCAGTTCCGGTTCCTCCTGAGTGGCCTTCTTGAAGTTTCGAATGCCCCTGCCCAGACCGGCGCCGATCTCGGGGAGCTTCCCGGCTCCGAAAATGATGAGCACGATGACCAAAATCACCAGCAATTCGGGCATGCCGATGCCACCAATCATGTGAGGGCTCCTTCCTCGGCGTTACGTTCCCAGAAGCTGTTCCACTTCCTGGACCAGTTGAAGAAATTCTTTGGATCGGCGGTATTCGTCCAGCCGCCTCTGATGCTCCAGCCAGGTTTCCCACACCTGCATCCATAAGGCGTTGTGCCAATACTGGGCGGCCGGGCGATCCGGGTGATCCACGCGCGTTCGGTATTCCTGGTATTCCTCATGGCAATGACGGCACAGAGGGTAAGGGCTGACGTAGCGCTGCCCGGAACGATCGGCCTGATCCAATTGGGTGCCACATTTGGCGCATTTGAAAGCGCATCGACTGCACTGGAAAAGGCTTCGCAGGGCTTCCACCTTGCGACGGCGATTCTCGGCATCTTTTTCGGCTTTAAAACCGTCAGTCCTTTTGCCGAATTCAAGAATTTCCGCCATGGCGCCCCCCTTGTGTTTTCCGGATGGTCCGCCGCTCCGATCGTTAACATCACCCGTCGGTGCAGTCAAGCGAGCTTGCCGGGGCGTCCTCCCGGTCGAGATTGAACAGCTGCTGCGTGAGGCTCACGTAAAGGTTCTTGGAGTCCCGCACCGACTTTTTCTTCAAAAAAATGATGGGGTCGTGCAGAAGTTTTTTAATGATGGACTCCGTCAGCACCCCGATGGCTTCCTTTTCTTTATCGCCCAATCCGGGCAGTTGGGAAAGGGTTTTGCGCAGTTCCGTCTGTCGAATCTCTTCCGCTTTGCGGCGCAAAGCGATGATGGTCGGCACCACGTCCAGAGTTTGGAGCCATTGCTGAAACTGCATTGTTTCGGTGTCGATGATGTGCTGGGCCTTTTCGGCCTCGTACCGCCTTTCGGCAAGATTGACATCCACAACGCCCTTGAGGTCATCGATATCGTAAAGATACACATTGTCCAGATCGTGAACCTTGGGGTCCACGTTGCGGGGCATGGCGATGTCGATAAAGAACAAGGGGCGGTTCTTGCGCCGGCGCATGCGAGGTTTGAGCTCGTCGGCATGCAGAATGGGCTGGGCGGCCGCCGTCGAGCACAGGACGATATCCACATCGACAAGCGCGTCCTGGAAATGGGTGAAAGGGATCGTTTGAGCGTGGAAACGGCGGGCCAGCTCTACGGCGCGTTCCAGGGTGCGATTGACCACCACCATTTCCCGAACCCCTTGCGCTCGAAAATGGGCCGCCGCCAGTTCGGCCATTTCCCCGGCACCCAGCAGCATCACCCGTTTGCCTTTGAGGTCGCCGAAGATTTTTTTCGCCAGCTCCACCGCCGCGTAACTGACCGACACTGCATGGCAACCGATGTTGGTTTCCGTGCGCACCCGTTTGGCTACGGAAAATGTCTTGTGAAGAAGCCGGTTCAAAACCACTCCCACCGTTCGGTAGTGCGTGGCTTCTCGATAGGCCTCCTTGATCTGTCCGAGAATCTGCGGTTCGCCGACGACCATGGAATCCAAACTGGAGGCCACGCGAAAAAGGTGCCGCACGGCTTCCAGATTCTTGTACACGTAAAGATGTTTGAGCACCATCTCTCGAGGAAGGCCCACCAGCCCCGTCATGATGCCCGTGATTTCCTCGACCCCCTCGGACCCGTTGCGTGTCGTAAAAAGAAACTCCACCCGGTTACATGTGGACAAAAACAACATTTCCTCCACAGCCCGGCAATGGGGGCGATGTTCCAAAGGGCTGGCGGTCATGCGACAGACCTGGGCGATGCGTTCCCGAATTTCGACAGGGGCTGTCTTGTGGTTCATTCCGACCAGATAAATGTCCATGGTCATATCCTCATTGTGAGGAAAACAGTGAATGGTGGCCTTTGAAAAACAGGTTGACCCCCAAAAAAGTGACCAAGATGGCGGAAAACCCAAAGATAGCCAACCAGGCCGCCTTGCGACCACGCCATCCCACAGCGAGGCGTTCATGGAGCAGGACGGCGTAGATGAGCCAGGTGATGGAAGCGAAAATCTCCTTGGGATCCCAAGTCCACGGGGACTTCCATACGGCGCTGGCATAGAGAAAACCGGCCAAAAGGCCCACGGTCATCAAAGGGAATCCCGTAAGAAGGCAGACATGATTGACCCTGTCCAAACGCTCCAAAGCGGGCAAGCGGTCGGAAAAGGCCCCGCGTTTCTTTTTCTTGATGTTCCGTTCCTGGTACAGGTAGAGCCAAGCGGCGGCGAAGGCCACAGCAAACAAGGCGTTGGCGGCAAAAAGCGTGCTGATGTGAATCCACACCCACACGCTCTTCAGGAGCGGAGAAGCGGGGATCATGTGGGAGGGCCGCACGGCCGAGGCGAACAGAAACGCTGCGGCCAAAGGGGCCACAAAGGTCCCCAGAATGCGCAACCTTAAACGGTTTTGAATGATCAGGTAGGTTCCGATCAGAACCCACGCGAAAAAGGAGAGGGCTTCCGGGATGGTGGTGACCGCCAAATGCCCTGCCGCAAAAGAGCGAAGAGCGACAGCTGCTCCATGAGCCAGCCACCCGGCCAAAAGGACGGCTACGGCGGCCCGATGGGCATTCTGCGCGTTTCGGAGGAGGAAAATGAAACAGCCCACGGAGCCGACACAATAGCAGCATGCGGCAAGGACTAGCAGGAGGTGTTCCATGCCCTCTCCCACAGCGACGCCACGTGATCGTGCGACACAATGCCCCGGCAAATTTCCGAAACCGCATCGATCAGCTGGGAAAACTTTTCCGTTCGAATCCATTCCGTCAAGGGAAGATCCGCTATCTTGCGAAACAATTCTTGGTTGGCGGCGCTGTTTCGGCTGCGCTCCTGAATGTGCCGACGCAACGCCCCCAAGAAGCGAAGATACGGGTCCCATTCCGGACCGAACTGTTCCTCGAGCTTTTGACGAACCCGCCGAGCTACGGCAGGGCTCAAGCCCTCAGTGGCCACCGCAATGGTCAGCGGGCCGCGTCGAAAGGACGCCGGCACAACACAGGTGCCCAAATGGGGTGCGGAAGCCATGTTGCACCACACATGGCGGCTTCGAGCCTCCTCGGCGAGGCGACGGTTGAGGTCCTCATCACTGGTGGCCGCAAAAACGAAATCCACGCCGTCCAGGTGGAGCGCGTCATAGTCGGGTCCGAGATAAGAAATGATGTTGCGATTCTTGGCGTCGGCCAACCAGGGGGTGAGATCCCGGGCGATGAGGCGCACCTGAGCGCCATGCTCTACGAGTTTTCGCACCTTCCTCTCAGCCACGGCACCTCCGCCCACGACCAGGCAGATTCGATCCTTCAGCGAAAGAAAAAGCGGGTACATAGGACAATCAGAAAAGGCAAAGTCGGCTGGGCTCACCCACGTCTTCCCCTGGAAAATTCATCCTATCGGCTCTGTCTTCCGCACGAATCACTTACGCCGAAAGACGCGATCCGTTTAACACGAGCAGGCAATCAAGAGCAAGCGCGGGCTCCCCTTTCCGCGGGTCGCTGCTCATGCGATTTCCGGCATGAAAACGTCGGAGCGCCGCCGCCGAGCACGCGGCTAGGAACGGCGGCACAGCACGTAGTCGGCGATGTCTTCCAGAAGGGATTTGGTGGGGCTCGGGGGAAAAGCGTCCAGCCTGTTTTTGGCGGAGGCCACATGTTCGGCGGCGCGCTGCACCGTGTAATCCACGCCGCCCAGCTCCCGGACCAGACGCTGGACGGTCTCGATGTCTTGCATGCTCTGGCGTTCCGCAGTGAAAACCTTTCGGATCAGGTCACGACGAGGCGCGTCGGCCCGCTCCATGGCGTAAATGAGAGGGAGCGTGGCTTTGCCTTCTTGGAGGTCGTTCCCTACGGGTTTTCCCAGTTCGTCCACGGTTCCCACATAGTCCAGAGCGTCGTCGATGAGCTGAAAGGCGATCCCCAAGTGAAGCCCGTAATCACTCAAGGCATTCTCCTGATCCGGTGGGGCTTGGGCGAGGATGGCGCCGATGCGGCAGGCCGCGCTCATCAGCACGGCCGTTTTTCTTAAAATCACCTCCATATAGGACGGCTCATCCGTTTCCAGATCGTCCGAATGGATCAGCTGCAGCACTTCACCTTCGGCCATGCGTGTGGTGGTTTCCGAAAGAACTTCCAGCATGCGGATGTTGTTGTGAAGCACGGTCATAAGGATGGCCTTGGAGTACAAAAAATCTCCCACAAGGACCACCGCGGGGTTTCCCCAAAGAATGTTGGCGGCAGGTTTGGTCCGACGAATTTCTGCGTTGTCCACCACATCGTCGTGCAGGAGCGTGGCGGCATGAAGGAATTCAAAAACGACAGATAGCTCCGCATCTTTGTCCCCATCATAGCCGCAAAGCTTCGAAGACAGAACCATCAAAAGAGGGCGGAGACGCTTGCCTCCGCTTTCCATAATGTAGCGGCCCACAACCTCGATCAAGGGGACACTGGAGGCTAAATGCCTTCGGATGGCCTTCTCGATGCGGTCCAACTCGGGGCGAATGCTCGCGTAAATTCGAGCTTTGAGAACCTCGCCGGTCACAGGGGGCGGGTTGAGAGAAGGGGCAATGGGCACGGTCACGACGCTGGCTCTGCTCCTCAAAAACGATCCCATGATGACCCGGCATCAGGGCTTTCGATTGAAAACTCGACCCGGTTCATAGCGAAAAAGGCGAAGAGTGTCAAAGTCTTTCCATGGATCTGTGCCGACGCGCCCCAAAGGGCATCATCCGCCGAGGGGCGGAGCCTCTTTCTCGGTCGCCCGGGGGGCGTCGTTCACGAGGCGGACTTCTACGTCGTAGTCGTGGGCTTTGAGGATTTCCCCGGGGATGATGTTCCCGACGACGGCGTTGCCTTCAACGATTAAGGCGCAGCCGTCCACTTCCGGGGCTTGGCTCGGAAGGCGCCCTACGGCCAAAAAATCCGTTTCGGCATGAGGCCCTTCCACCAGGACGGGCAGTCTTCGCCCGACCAAACGCTTCAGGTTGCTGCGGGACACTTCCCGTTGGAGGCGCATGAGGGCCGCACGCCGTGCCTTTTTCACGTGGTTCGGCACGGCTTCAGGATAGCGTGCGGCCTGACAACCTTTTTCCGGAGAAAAGGCAAAAACCCCCATGTGGTCGAATCGGACCTCTTCCACAAATCGACAGAGTTCCCGAAAATCCTCTTCCGTTTCTCCCGGAAAGCCCACCATGAGCGACGTTCTCAAAGCCGCGTTCGGCAGGTGCCTGCGGATGCGTTCGATGACCCGTCGGGGGTCAAGGTTTCGGCCTCGTCGATGCATGGCCTCCAGAATTCTGGGAACGCAGTGCTGAAAGGGGATATCCAGATAGGGAACTGCTTTGGAACTGGACGCCATGGTCCGCAAAAGGGCCTCGGTGACGCCGTAGGGGTAAGCGTAGAGAAGACGCACCCACTGAAGCCCTCCGATTTCTTCCAAGGCTTCCAGCAGCCGGCACAGGGCGTGCGTGTCCTTGCGATCCGTCCCGAAGGCCGTGGTGTCCTGGGCGATCAGATTGACTTCCACGACACCCGCATCCACAAGGCGTCTCATTTCCGAGACCACATCCTCCACCGTGCGGCTCCGGTATGGTCCCCTCAGGGAAGGAATCAAACAGAATGAACAGCGGTTGCTGCACCCTTCGGCAATCTTCACGTAGGCCCAGTGCGCTGGCGTGGACGGGAGCCGCCCGATGGCGCCGTGATAGAGATACCCGGGGCGGGTAAGATGAATTTTCGGAGAACCCTCTCGGGCAAATTCCTCGAAAAGGGCGGCAAAACGATCGTAATGGGATGTTCCGAGAAAGAAATCCACTTCAGGCAACAGAGACACCAACTTGCGGCCGTATCGCTGCACCATGCATCCCGTCACTACCAAGTGCGCGCAGCCGCCCTGGTCTTTGTAGCGGGCCAGCTCCAGAATCCGGTCCACGGATTCTTCCACCGCCGATTCCAAAAAACCGCAGGTGTTCACCACAATGAGGGCGGCCCGCGCCGGATCGTCCGTCAACTCGTAACCCAAAAGGCTCACCTGATAAGCCAGGACCTCGCTGTCCACCAAGTTCTTGGCGCAGCCGAGGCTCACGACGGCGGCTTTTTTTGGCTTTTCCTCCATGAATTCCTTCCTTCGGCCCGTGGAATGGGGCGTTTGCCGATAACAAAAACGATGCCAGAAAGCGACTCTGTATACAAAAAGTCACATGGTAGAGGCGAGCAAAAAAAAGTTTTTGTCCGCAAAGGGGAGGATCGGTCAGAAAGACCGGTCGAGGGAATCCGCCCTCATGTGGGAAAAACACACAGGATCCTTCCGATGGCCGGGGGGGACCGAATCCGTGAATATGGGCGCAAACGGCGGGAAACGCCCTGTAAAGCGGTTTGCCATAGACGTGCTTCGGCGGCTAAAGGATTGCAGGAAACCACGGGCCGCTTTCCTGGGCCCCCATGGTGGATCTTTAACAAGGAGTGAGCATGGCGGCTATCCTCAGGCATCGGGTTATCCGGCCACAGGAAGAGCGCGCTGGCACGATCGGTTCTTTCTCACTGTACCTTCTGCTCTTGGCCTTCGCGACCGTCTTGATCGGGGGACCGCCCAAGGCTTTCGCCGTGTCGGTCGATCCCCTGGAGCAGCTTCTCGGGGTAGACCAACGGGTGAGCCTCGCGGCTTCCGGATCGCTCATGGCCTCGGTCCCCGTGAGGTTTGGGAGTTCCCCTTCCTCTCCGAGCGCCCCCCCTGCCCCGGACGGTCGTCTTCACGCGCCGACGATTTCCTTACCATCCCACCCCAGCATCACCAAGCACGTCCTCCAATACGCCGTCAAGGACCTTGACGGCTTTCAGCAGATGTTGGACAGGGCATGGATTTACCTTCCCGTCATGAAGGAAATTTTGGACATTGTGGGAGCCCCGTCCGACCTCATGGCTGTCGTCTTTGTGGAAAGCCGGTTTCACGGGCACGCCAGTTCGGGGGCCGGAGCCGCAGGGTTTTGGCAGCTCATGCCCCAAACGGCTCGAACTTTGGGGCTGCGCGTGGACGGTAATGTGGATGAACGCTTCGACCCGATCAAATCCACCCGGGCTGCGGCCGTATATCTCATGGATCTTTTTGAACAATTCGGATCCTGGGAACTGGCCCTGGCTGCTTATAACGCTGGTGATGGAACGGTCAGGGAGGCCATGGGGCGTTGCCGCACCGGTGACTTTTGGGCTCTGTTGAAGAAAGGGGCTTTGCCCCGACAGACTCGGCAGTTCGTCCCGAAGGTTTTGGCAGCCATGGAAGTGCTGCGCAATTTTAAGGAATACGGCCTGAAAAAACCGACCTATTCGCCGGTGTGGGCTTTTACGACCGTGTGGATCCAGCGCCCCCTGACGCTGAGCCAAGCCGCCGCATGGACGGGCGTGCCTTTAGAAGACCTCAAAAGACTGAACCCGGCATTGCGGCGAGGGCAGATTCCTGCGGGGACAGGTTACCAGCTGAGGCTTCCTCCGGCGGCCGTGGAGGCTTTCCTTTTGGCCTACGAAAAGTTTATGAATAAAAGAACATGAAAACGGGCGGCGGGGGAGATCTCTCCCCTCGGTTCCGGAAATTCTAGGAGAGGCGATGACGATTCGAGCCCTTGCGCAAGAACTCTACCAGTGCATGAAGCGCATCGAAGAGCTGGAAAAACAGTTGGCGGAGCTCCCTGCGGACCATCCTCGGCGCATGGAAGTCGAAAAGGCTCTGAGGGAGGCTCAAGAAGAGCGGGACCAACTCAAGGGCGCTTTGGAAGGAGCCAAGAGTTAGCCGGGGTCGGCCGAAAGCGCCAAGAGGTTTTTGTGGTGCGTCTCTTTGCGTCTTTTTTCACTTGACATGGATCCTGGCCCCTTTATAATGCGATTGATACGGAAAGCACAAGCTGAAGTGCCGCCTCATGCGGAAGGTTCTTAAGGCCAACAACGAGACGAGACGAGGAGAATGGATCATGTCCAAGCTGGTTCCCCCTCATGGGAAAGAAAGAAAGCTCAAACCGCTGCTCTTGGATGGTGAAGCGCGAAAAGCCGAGATGGAAAAGGCCAAGACCCTGAAAAAGGTCCCCATGACGAGCCGTGAGGCTTCGGACCTGGTGATGCTGGGCATCGGCGCCTTCACGCCCCTGGAAGGTTTCATGGGCTATGACGACTGGAAGGGCGTGTGTGACGAATACAAGATGGCCGACGGCACCTTCTGGCCCATTCCCATCACCCTGTCCGCAGACAAGGATCTGGCGGGCAGCTTGGCACCCAACGAAGAAGTGGCCCTGTGGGATGTGGAAAACGATCAGATCCTGGGCACCATGAAGGTCACGGAAAAATACACCATCGACAAAGAACACGAATGCAAATCCGTGTTCTGGACGACCGATGCGGCGGGGCACCCGGGTGTGGCCAAGGTCATGGCCCAAAAGGAATTCAACCTGGCCGGTCCTGTGAAGGTTCTGAGCGAAAGTTTCTATCCGGAAGTTTTCAAGGGCACTTATCAAACCCCGGCCGAAGCCCGAAAGATTTTCGAGGAAAAGGGCTGGTCCCAGGTGGCGGCTTTTCAAACCCGTAACCCCATGCACCGCAGCCATGAGTATCTGTGCAAAATCGCTGTGGAAGTCATGGACGGTGTCTATATCCACCAGCTGTTGGGCAAGCTCAAAGCCGGTGACATTCCCGCCGATGTGCGCAAGAAAGCCATCGATGCCCTGGTAGAGAACTATTTTGTGAAAGACACCATCGTGGTAGGCGGTTATCCGGCGGAGATGCGTTACGGCGGACCGCGTGAGGCTCTGCTCCACGCCGTTTTCCGTCAAAACTACGGCTGCAGCCACCTCATCGTGGGCCGCGACCACGCAGGTGTGGGCGACTACTACGGGCCGTTCGACGCCCAAAAGATCTTCGACGAAATTCCTCAAGACGCCCTAATCACCAAGCCCCTCAAGATCGACTGGACGTTTTGGTGCTTCAAGTGTGACGGCATGGCGTCCATGAGGACCTGTCCTCACGGCAAGGCCGACCGGCTGATTCTTTCCGGTACTATGGTGCGCAAGACCTTGTCGGAAGGCGGCGAGCTGGATCCGCATTTCTCTCGCCCCGAGGTTTTGCAGATTCTCAAGGAATACTACGCGAGCCTTGAAGAAAAAGTGGAAATCAAGCTCCACGGGGCGGCCACGGGGGATGCCCCGGCCAAAAAATAGCGTTGCCGGAGTTCGGTGGGGGAGTCCTATGAGGGCTCTCCCCACAGGGGAAACGGGGTGTTTGCATCCAAGAAAGGAGGTGCAACGGCTGTTTCTTTGGGGCGGGCTCATCAAGAAGGGCTCGCAGAGGTCAGTGGTTTCGTGACAACCTTTAGGAGGTGAAAAGATGCCTAGTTACGTCATTCTTGAGAAATGCGACGGCTGCAAGGGGCAGGACAAGACCGCATGTATGTACATCTGCCCCAACGACCTGATGGTCCTGGACAAGGAAAAGATGAAGGCTTACAACCGGGCCCCTGAAATGTGCTGGGAATGCTACAACTGCGTGAAGATCTGCCCGCAGCAGGCGGTCGATGTGCGCGGCTACGCCGACTTCGTTCCCATGGGCGCCTCGGTTGTGCCGCTTCGCGGATCCGAAGACATCATGTGGACCGTGAAGTTCCGCAACGGCCAAGTGAAACGGTTCAAGTTCCCCATTCGGACGACTCCGGAAGGCCAGGCCAAGCCATGGCCCGATGAGTGGCAGACGGGTTCCGAAGACATCAAGAGCCCTGTGCTCTGCACGGAACCGGCGTCCACCCTGGCGGCACAACTTCCCACCCTGAAGAAGTAACCCTAAGGAGGTGAACAGATGAAGCCTTCCGATTTCGAAACTGTACGAGTTGACACCGATCTTTTGATCCTTGGCGGTGGTATGTCGGCCTGCGGCGCCACGTTCGAAGCGTCTTACTGGGCCAAGAAGCACGGCTTGAAGGTCACCGTGGTGGACAAGGCCGCCATGGATCGTTCCGGCGCCGTGGCCATGGGGCTTTCCGCCATCAACCAATACATCGGGTACGGCAAAGGCCAAAACACCGTCGAAGATTACGTGAAATACGTCCGTCAGGACCTCATGGGTGTATCCCGTGAAGACCTGGTGTACGACATCGCCCGTCACGTGGACAGCAGCGTGCATCTTTTCGAAAAATGGGGTCTTCCCATCTGGAAAGATGAAAGCGGCGAATATGTCCATGAAGGTCGTTGGCAGATTATGATCAACGGCGAGTCCTACAAAGTGGTCGTTGCCGAAGCTGCCAAGAACGCTCTGGCCACCATGGGCGACAAGGGCCAGTTGTTCGAGCGCGTCTTCATCGTCGAGCCTCTGTTGAACAACGGCAAGTGCGTGGGCGCCGTGGGTTTCAGCGTTCGCGAGAACAAGTTCTATGTGTTTACGGCCAAGGCAACCATCGCCTGCATGGGCGGCGCGGTGCACGTGTTCCGTCCGCGTTCCGTGGGCGAAGGTCTCGGCCGCGCGTGGTATCCGCCGTGGAACAGCGGTTCGACCGCTTACTTCACCATTCGCGCCGGTGCGGAAATGACCTGCCAGGAAGTGCGCTTCATCCCGGTGCGCTTCAAAGACGGGTACGGCCCCGTGGGTGCGTGGTTCTTGCTTTTCAAGTCCCGCGCCACTAACGCTCTGGGTGAAGAATACATGGTCACCCGCGCCAACGAGCTGCCCAAGTGGGCTCCGTACGGCACAGGCAAGCCCATCCCGGCCAACCTGCGGAACTGGCTCGGCATGGAAGATGTCATGGCCGGCAAGGGTCCGATCTACATGAGGACGGAAGAGGCCATCGCCAACTTGGCCGCCAAGTACAAAGACGATCCCAAGGCCTTCAAGAAAAAAATGAAGGAATTGGAAAACGAGGCTTGGGAAGACTTCCTCGACATGACCATCAGCCAGGCCATCCTCTGGGCTGGGATGAACATTCAGCCGGAAGAAAAGCCTTCGGAAATCGCCGCTGCCGAACCGTACTTCATCGGGTCCCACTCCGGCGCCTCCGGTGCCTGGGTCTGCGGCCCCGAAGACCTGATGCCGGCCGAATACCGCAAGCAATGGGAACCCATCGGTGTTTACAACCATATGACCACGGTTCCGGCGCTGTTCACGGCGGGTGACGGTGCGGGCGCCTCCTCGCACAAGTTCTCCTCCGGGTCCCACGCCGAAGGCCGTATCGCGGCCAAGGGCGCCATCGCCTACATACTGGACCACAATGAAGCTCCTAAGGTCGACGAAGCCCAGGTGGCCGCGCTGCGCGACAAGATTTTGGCCCCGTTGGCCCGGTTTGAAGAGTTCGCGCCCATGTCCAGCGACCCGGAAATCAACCCGAACTTCATCAAGCCGAAGATGTTCATGTTCCGCCTCCAGAAGATTATGGACGAATACTGCGCCGGCGTGTCGGCTCAGTTCACCACGAACAAGCACTTGCTGGAACGCGGGCTCGAGCTTCTCACCATGCTGAAGGAAGACTCGGAAAAGTTGGCGGCTTCCGATCTGCATGAACTCATGAGGTGCTGGGAAAACGTGCAACGCATGTGGATCGCCGAAAGCCACCTGCGCCACGTCTTGTTCCGTGAAGAAAGCCGTTGGCCGGGCTACTACTTCCGCGCCGACTTCCCGGATATGGACGAAAACAATTGGCACTGCTTCGTCAACTCCGTGTGGAATCCGGCGACGGGCGAATGGACCTTGAAGAAGGTTCCTATCGTTCACCTGGATGTCTAGGAATCTAACCTGAGCGACAAACCCCCTGGATGCCCAAAAGGGCTCCAGGGGGTTTTTTAATGGCCTTGCGCTCCCCCGGGGTTCTTGCCTCGAGCGGGAGGCTGTGCTATGGGGACGTGCGGGTGAAGAATCTCACAAGGCGCACCCTTGTGCCGACCGTGTCGGGGAGAGGGCCGAGACACTGAGCCTCGGGGTGGACAAGGGGCGGCGCGAACTTTGAGCAGCGGAGGAGAGTCCATGTCGGATGTGACCAACGGCCATCGCAGTATCTTGGTGGTGGGGGGCGGGATGAGCGGCCTGAGCGCGGCTTTGGAAGCGGCTGAAGCCGGATTGCCGGTCTACATTGTGGAGAAGGAACCGTACCTGGGCGGCCGGGTCGCCCGGATGAACAAGTATTTTCCGAAGTTGTGTCCGCCGTCGTGCGGTTTGGAAATCAATTTTCGCCGGATCAAGAACAACCCCTTGGTCCGATTTTTCACCATGGCGGAAGTGACAAAGATTTCCGGGGTGCCCGGCGACTTCGACGTCACGGTCAAATTGGCTCCGCGCTATGTGAACGAAAAGTGCACGGGCTGCGGAGTGTGCGCAGAAGCGGCGGAAACGGAAATTTCCAACCCCTTCGATTACGGTTTGAGCAAAGTGAAGGCGGCGTATCTGCCCCACGAATTCGCTTTTCCCATGCGCTACGTCCTCGCCCCGCAAGTGATCGGGACGGCGGAAGCGGAAAAAATTCGAGCCGCATGCCCTTACGGGGCCGTGGATTTGGACATGCAGGAAAAAACTTTCGACCTGAAAGTCGGCGCCGTGGTATGGGCCACGGGCTGGAAGCCTTATGACGCTTCCAAGATCGCTTACTACGGCGCAGGTCGTTTCCAAAACGTCATCAGCAACGTCGTCATGGAACGGCTGGCGTCTTTCAACGGTCCAACGCAAGGGCGCATTGTCCGGCCTTCGGACGGCGCTGCGGTGCAAAAGGTGGCTTTTGTGCAATGCGCCGGATCCCGGGACGAAAACCACTTGCCGTATTGCTCGGGCATTTGCTGCTTGGCCTCCCTCAAACAGGCGACCTACGTCCTGGACCAAAACCCTGAAGCGTCGGTGACGATTTTCTACATCGACATTCGAGCCCTCGGGAAATACGAGGACTTTTACGCGAAAGTTCAGAAAGACGCGCGGGTGCGGTTCGTCAAAGGCAAGGCGGGAGAAATTTCGGAAAACGCCGAAACAGGCCAGGTGACCGTGCAGGTCGAGGATCAGGAGACCGGGTCCATCCTTCGCGAGGGTTTCGATCTGGTGGTTTTGGCTACGGGGATGGTCCCCAGCACGGCGGACGACAAGGTCCCCGCAGAGGTCACCTACGATGAGAATGGTTTCTTGCTGCCGGCCCAGCCTTCGGCCGGGATCGTTCCGGCGGGGTGTGTGAAACGCCCGGTGGACGTGGCCTCCAGTGTCCAAGATGCGACGGCGGCGGCCCTTAAGGCGATTCAGGCGATGGTGAGGAGGTAGATCCATGGAGAAGAAAATCGGCGTGTATCTCTGCACGGGCTGCGGTATCGGGGACGCTCTGGACGTGGCGGCTTTGGCGAAGGTGGCCACGGGGGAACACAAGGTGCCTGTGTGCCGGCAACACGGCTTTTTGTGCGGCGAAGAAGGGCGAAAGCTCATCGAAGACGATCTTCAACAGGGGGTCAATACCATGGTCATTGCGGCGTGTTCGCCGCGGGTCATGACCGATGTCTTTGATTTCGGCGCGGACAAGGTGCTGGAAAGGGTCAACCTGAGGGAGCAGGTGGTGTGGAGCCATCCTGCGGGGGATGAAGACACCCAGATGATGGCCGAGGACTACCTGCGCATGGGATTGACCAAGGCCAAGGAAATGGAGCCCCCGGTGCCGTTCCAGGGAGAAAATTTGAGCAAGCGGATCCTGGTGGTCGGCGGGGGTCTGACGGGGTTGACGGCGGCAAAAGAAGCGGCTGGGGCCGGTTATGACGTCGTCCTGGTGGAAAAGAGCGACACCCTTGGCGGGTATGTGAAAAACGTTCATTCCGTGCCGCCCTTGGGGCCGCCCTATGAGGAGCCTCAGAGCTTCGACGTGGAAGCGCTCGTTTCGGCCGTGACCGGAAGCGACAAGATCAAGGTGTACACGGGCGCCCAGATTCAAAAGATTGCCGGCGCGCCGTGCATGTTCGATGTGACCATCCAGTCCAACGGAAGCTCGGTGTCCGAAAGGGTGGGCGCCGTGGTTCTGGCCACAGGGTCGGTGCCCTATGACGCCGAAAAACTCGCCCACTTGGGCTACGGGTCCCATGCCGACGTCGTCACGGCGGACCGTCTGGAGGCCATGCTTAAAGAAGGCCGGGTGGTGCGACCGTCCAACGGACAGCCCGCGAAAAGCGTGGCCTTCGTGCTGTGCGCCGGATCCCGCGACCCGGAACATTTGCCGTATTGTTCGGCCGCCTGCTGTGTGGAATCCCTGAAACAAGCGAAAGTTCTCAAACAGCAAAACCCCGACATGCCCGTGTATATTTTCTACAAGGACATGCGGGCTACAGGAAATTACGAGCTTTTCTACAAGCAGGTGCAGAAGGACGGGGTCGTCTTTGTGCGGGGATCGGTCACGGCGGTTGAAGACGACGGCTCCGGGGCGCTGACGGTGGCGGCGGAAGATGTGCTCACAAGAGCTCCGATCGTCTCGGAGTCCGTAGATCTTGTGGTGCTCGCTACGGGCATGGTGTCCACGGCGTCGCTCGGAAAGCCCTACAAGGCCCAACAGCCCAAGGAAGGAGAAGAGGAGCTGGAGGTCCCGGCCGACACCATTTTGGTCTCGAACCTTCTCAATCTGGAATACCGGCAAGGCCCTGAAGTCCCGGCCCTGAAGTACGGATTTCCTGATTCCCATTTCATCTGTTTTCCTTATGAATCCCGGAGGACGGGCATCTATCCCGCCGGGACTGTGCGGGCGCCCATGGATTATGCTCGGGCCATGGACGATGCGACGGGGGCGGCGCTCAAAGCCATCCAGTGCGTGGAAATGACGTCCCAAGGCAAGGCGGTCCACCCCAGGGCGGGGGACCTCAGTTACCCTGAATTTTTCATGCAGCGCTGCACCCAGTGCAAGCGATGCACGGAGGAATGTCCTTTCGGCGCCATCAACGAAGACGAAAAAGCCAACCCGCTGCCCAACCCCACCCGGTGCCGCCGATGCGGTGTGTGCATGGGGGCGTGTCCGGAACGGATCATCTCGTTTAAGAATTACTCTGTGGGCATGATCGGCAACGTGATCAAAACCATCGAGGTTCCCGAAGAGGATGAGGAAAAGCCTCGCATTGTCGTTTTGGCGTGTGAAAACGACGCCTACCCGGCTCTCGACATGGTGGGGATCCGCCGAGCGCAGTACAATCCTTGGGTGAGAGTCATCCCGGTGCGGTGCTTAGGGTCCATGAACCTCGTGTGGATTGCCGACGCGCTCTCCAAGGGAATCGACGGCATTTTGCTTTTGGGGTGCAAACACGGGGACGATTACCAGTGCCATTTCGTCAAAGGCAGCGAACTGGCCAACATTCGCATGAGCAAGATCAAAGAAACTTTGGATCGGCTGGTACTGGAATCGGACCGCGTCCGCTTCGAGCAGGTGTCCATCACCGATTACGGCCGTTTACCGCAGATCCTGGATGACTTTGCAGCGACTTTGGAAAACGTGGGCCCGAACCCCTACAAAGGATTCTAAGGGTTCGTGCGTGGGAGATCAGCACGGGAGGAGAAAAACATGGAGCCGAAATACGTCTCGCTGGAGATGCGCGACTATATCGTGAGCATGGGTGCGGAGACGGTCAATTGGTGCATGCAATGCGGTTTGTGCACCAATTTGTGCCCGTGGCGCCTGGTGCCGGGTGAGACCAGCGAAAAGTTCAACATCCGGCACATGCAACGCCTCGGCCAGATGGGCATGGAAGGCTTCGAGGACGAGCATATCCTCTTTGCGTGTACCACCTGCAGCATGTGCCAGAGCAATTGCCCTCGGGGCGTAAAAATCGTGGACAATGTGCGCGCCATGCGGGCAAGCATCGTCGGGGCGGGGATGGCTCCGGCCAATTTGCGCCCCATTTTGGGAAGCGCCCATGCCAACGGCAATCCCTGGTCCGGTCCTCGGGAGAAGCGCACGGCCTGGCAGCAAGGCCTTGAGGTGCCGACCTTCGGGCCGGACACGGAGTACTTCCTCTTCGTGTGTTGCCATTCCTGCTATGATCCGCGAAGCACCAAGGTCGCGCAGAGCATTGTGAAGTTACTGAAAGCTGCGGGGATCAGTTTCGGGGTCATCGGGAACGAAGAAAGCTGCTGCGGCGAGAGCATGCGCAAGCTGGGCGATGAAGAGCTGTTCCAGAAGCTGGCCCAATCGAATATCGAGCTTTTCAATGCCAAAGGGGTCAAAAAGATTATCACCACCTCGCCGCATTGCCTGTGGACCTTCACGCAAGAATACCCCGAATTGGGCGGCCGATGGGAAGTCATCCACTACACGCAGGTATTGGCGCAGTGTGTGCAAGACGGCCGACTGAAGCTTTCCAAGGATGGGTCGAAAAAGGTCGCCTTCCACGACCCCTGCTACCTGGGCCGTCACAGCGGGGTTTTTGACGCCCCGCGGCAGCTTTTGGAAAACGCTGTGGACGGCGGAACCGTGGAACTCAGCCGGTCGCGGGAGCTCAGCCTCTGCTGCGCGGGAGGCGGCGGCCGCATCTGGGCTGAAGTGCCCATGGGAGAACGTTTCGGGGAACTGCGCGTGACGGACGCCATCGACAAAGGCGCGAAAGTTTTGGCCACGGCTTGCCCGTACTGCATGAACATGTTAATTGACGCCTGTAACAGTTTGGGCAAGCAGGAACAGCTGGAAATCGCCGAACTTTCCGAACTGCTGGCGGCGAATCTTTAAATTGGCGCAACAGAGCTGCCGCATGTGAGGAGTGCAACCTCGAGGGGCGGGCGATGCCCGCCCCTCATGTTCTTCACGGACAAGGAGCACGACAGTGACGCCGGAAGCGCTGAAGGTTCAGCAAAAGGATTATTTCGTCGCCGAGTGGGTGGAAGAGCAGCTTTCTATGACGCCCTATTGTTTCTGCGGGCGCCAGGTGAACGAGGATTACTTCTGTGACGCCTGTGGGCGCCAATGCACATGTCAGGTGATCTTGTGTCGCGGTCCCCAGACGCTTCGGGTTGTGGAAATGTTTCTGCACGGAAATCCCGACTTTAAAAATTTTGAAGCATTCCCGTATGAAGAGTGATCCCTGTCCTCGAGGGGTTTGATCTCAGAAAGGATTTGACGTTATCAAGGAAGGCCCCATGAACCCTGCAGAAAACGCTCAGACGGTTTTCTCCGCCGACAGTCCGTTACGTTTTGCATGTCATCACGATCTGCCCTGTTTTACACAGTGCTGCCGTGATGTGAACATCTACCTCACCCCGTACGACGTCTTGAGGCTTCGTCGAGCCCTGAAGATAGGCTCGGGGGAATTTTTAGCCCGGTACACGCGCCACTATCTGGCCAAAGTGACCCACGTGCCGGTGGTGCAGCTGGCCATGGACCCGGAGACCTTGCGTTGTCCGTTTGTGGCCGATGACGGGTGTCGCGTCTACGACGACAGGCCCTGGGCGTGCCGGATGTTTCCCTTGGACTTGGCGAAGGAAGACGGGGCTTACCGCCTGCTGGCGGACAAGAAGCGCTGCTTCGGTTTGCATGAGGGAAAGCTGTGGACGGTAGGCGAGTGGCTGGAAAGTCAAGGGGTCGGCCCTTACGAAACCATGGAACGAGCCTTTCATCAGGTCATGCCGCCCGATTTCCGGCCCGGCCAAAGAATGGAAGCGGGATTGGGAAAGCTCTTGTATCTGGCTTACGACCTCGACCGTTTCGATGCCATTCTCCAAGACCCTCGGTTTCGAAGCTTTTGTGGCATCGATGACGAGCGGTACACGGCGGTGCGGGAAAACGAGGAAGAAAAGCTTTTGCTGGCGTTTGCATATATCCGAAACCAAATTGCCGAGCTGTTTTCGGTTCTGTAGGAAAATCGATGGACGAGATCGAAAGCACGGCTCCCCAGAAAATCCGCGACCGCTTGAAACGCATCGAGGACGGCTCCTTCCGGTTTGCGTGTCATCCCGGGGTTTCCTGTTTTACCGAGTGCTGTCGGGATTTGAATCTCATGCTGACCCCGTATGACGTCTTGAGGCTGTCGCGGCATCTGAGCCTTTCCACCACCGAATTTCTTGACCGCTACACCGACGTCGTGGTGGCCGAAGGAAGCCCGTTGCCGTCGGTGTGCCTGATGATGCAGGAAGACTCTAGGCGTACCTGCCCCTTTGTCACCCCCGCCGGGTGCCGCGTCTATGGGGACCGGCCTTCCGCGTGCCGAACTTATCCTTTGGCCCGAGCGTCCCGCAAGCATCGCGTCCACGGCACAGTGCTGGAATCCTACTACCTTGTGGTGGAAGACCATTGTCGTGGTTTTGATGAGCCGCGCACGTGGACCATTGAGGAATGGATTGCCGACCAGGGGCTGGAAGAATACCATCGCAGGAACAACGACTGGATGGACCTGGTGACCCACCCCCGCGTGCGACAAGGCCTTACGGAAAAACAGATTCCCATGTACTACATGGCGTCCTACGACCTGGACCGGTTCCGGGGCTTCATCTTCGAAAGTCGATTTCAAGAGATGTTTGACGTGGTGGGCACGGATATGGAGCGAGCCCGCGAGGATGATACGGTCCTCTACGAACTCGCTCTGTCGTGGTTAAGATTTTTCCTCTTGGGTGAAGGTCCTGTGCGGCCGAAGGATCGACGGTAAGCCCTCTGCGCTGATTCTTTCGACGCAACCGGCACCGTCCTAATCTTCGATAATGCCGGATCTTAGAGCATCCGCGGACCATACGGGCAAGGGACCTCGATAGCCCGTATCCGGGTCGTATCGAAACCGGTAAGAGACACGGGTGGCCACGGTGTCCTCCATCTGGCTCCATCCCCTGACAAAATACGGACATTCGTCATTGAAGCAGACCCAGAAGAATTCCGCCGACCAGGTGGAAAATTCGGGAACACGCCACTTCTTCATTTGACTTCCGCAATGGGGACATACGGTAAGATCTTCCATGGTCTTTCACTCCATATCAGTTGATTGGATCATCATTAAGTCGCGACTTAGACATCTTTAAGGACTCTGTGGACGTGCGGCAAGCCCGACGCCCCCGTGAAAAAATTTCGCTGTGGCGCGAACGGCCGGATGGTCTCGACGCTTCATCCTTGAGGCGGCGCCGTCTCGCTTTCCATTTTCTCGAAATCCTTGGGGTCGAATTGCCGGTTTTTCATGAAAAGGTTCGTGAATTGCTTCATCGTCTCTTTCATGACTTCCTGATAGTGCGGCACGTGTTTATCGAAGATCTCTTCCACTTTCTTGTAACTGAGCTTGGTAAGATCCTTCGTCAGCTCCAAATATTCGGCGCGTTTGTCTTCCGGCAAGGCTTTGACCATGTTTTGCCCCAAGAGGTTTTCGAAAAGTTTATACATGTCGTCCAGAAGCTTTTTCAAAGCCTCGGGGGTATGCTGTTCGCCCTTCTTTTCCACAAGCGCTTTCAGAAAATGAACGATATAGGGATTGCGAATGTTTAAGGGAGTGGCTTCTTCCTGACCAGGGTTGATCGGTGTGTGCATCGTCTGTCATCCTTCGTCACATGTAAGGGGTTTTGAAGAGGGCACCGTGCCCTCTCGACCACCGCACATTATCACAACGGGTTCCCTTTTGTCAGGCCTTGGAGGCGTTTGGGGAAGGTCTTTATCCGGAGGCGGCCTTTTTCTTCTGTTGTTCCGATTCCTTGAAAGCTTTGAGCTCCGCATAAATTTTCTTGGAACATTCCGGGCAGACACTGTGGGTGAAGGTCACGTCCGCATGCTGGCTGATATAGCTTTCTAATTGATTCCAGTAGCCTTGGTCGTCGCGGATCTTCTTGCAATAGGCGCAGATGGGAAGAAGGCCTCGCAATTTGCGCACGTTTTCCAGGGCCTCACGGAGCTCCTGAATGAGCCGCTCCTTATCTTTTTCGACTTGCTGGCGTTCGGCGATTTCCGATTGCAAGGCATTGTTCTTCCGCCGCAGTTCGGCCAGGACGGTGAGAAGTTCCTGAGCTCTGCCTTTGAGCTTATAGCGGTAAAAAACGTAGGTGCCCACGGCCCATAGGAAAAGGAAGGTCGATCCCAGCCAGGTTGCGGCCACAAGGCGGGTGCGGGGCACATGGACGAAGTCGTCCTCCGGCCACCACCGAATGAGGACAGCTTGGCGGTCTTTTTCCGTGAAACGTCGGAATCCTTGACTAATTTCAGCCAGGAGTTCGGGCTGGTCCGCGCGCACGGCGGCGCGCACGGCCCAAACCCCATCATGGCTTGTGACCGTGGGGGCTCGAAACAATATCATCACCGGGTCGCTCAGGAGAAGGTCGGGGTGCGACCCGAGAGGAAAAATTCCGGTCCAGATGTCGGCCTGGCCGTCTTTCAACCATTCCTGCACCTGCGAGGGCGTCGCCAGGACAAATCGCACGGAACGGCCCGTGCGCCGGGCCCACAGTCGCCAGAGTTCCACAAGCATGCCAGCGGGTTCCCCACGCACATCCGAATAGGAGAAGGGTTCGTGATTTTCGCGGGCCACGACGGTCAAGGGGGGCAACTGGGCCATGCTTGGGGAAATCCAGGGCCGCCCGCCGGGCAAAAAACACAGCGTACAGAAAACGAGCAGGGCTGAAATGCCCGCGCGGCCGAATCTTGGGATGCTTTTGGCCATATGAACGCTCATGAGAAATTCCGACCTGGAAGCAATCGATCGGATGGACCCTCCTCGACCCCTTGGTCGTGCATCGTAGAGCAGGCCGCGTTTTTTGCCAAGAGGGAACGTGAATAAAAAATCTGTGGGTTGCGGTCTTGGGTGCATGTTATTCTAAATTGTCGTTCACACCGGGAGAAAGGAGTCGGCCATGACCGAGCTTCCCAAGGACGCGCCCCAGAACGGCTTGGATGTTCCCATTACGATTCGCTTCGGGGATACGGACCCGTACGGTGTCGTCTATTTTGCATCCTATTTTCGCTATTGCCACCATGGGATAGAAGAACTGATGCGCCACGTGGGCTGCCCCCCGGAGAGATATTTCCGCGATACGGAGCGCGGCTTTGGTTTACCCATCGTGGGCGCGTCTTGCGATTTTTTTCGGCCCGCCAAGTACGGCGATCCCTTGCGGCTCCGTGTGGGTGTTTTCAAAATGAGCCTGCGCTCCATCACGTTCGCCTTTTATTTTTTTATCGAAGGCCGCCCGGATGTGGTTGGGCGCGGCCACGCCAGCATGGTCGCTATTGACAGAACGTGGCGTTCCTGCCACCTTCCCGAAGAACTGCGGCGGGGGTTGGAGCCGTATGTGATGTTCCATGGAGAAGCGATGGACCACTAAGGTCCCGGACGCGCTCGGGAATGACCCCGACACAAAGAATGGAATCTTCTGGGGGTGAAGGGATCATGGCGGCGGTTTCCAAGACATACGAAGAAATCAATGAAAGGATTCGAAAGGGACAGGCCGTGGTCTTGACGGCCGAAGAAATGACCCGGCTGGTCAAAAAGGTGGGCCCGGAAAAGGCGGCCAAGGAAGTGGACGTGGTCACCACCGGCACCTTCGCCCCCATGTGTTCCTCGGGGGTGTTCATCAATTTCGGGCATACCCAGCCGCCCATCAAGGCGGCCAAGGTCTGGCTCAACGATGTGCCCGCCTACGCCGGTTTGGCTGCCGTGGACATTTATTTGGGAGCGACGGAGCCCGCTTTCGACGATCCCTTGAACAAGGTGCATCCGGGAACTTTCGAATACGGCGGCGGTCATGTCATCCACGACCTGGTCAGCGGAAAACCCGTGCGGCTTCGGGCTGAGGCCTACGGCACCGATTGCTACCCGAACCGCCACGTGGAAATGACCGTAACGCTTCAGGATTTGCCCTACGCGGTGCTGTGCAATCCGAGAAATGCCTATCAAAACTACAATTGCGCCGTAAATCTCTCGAAGAAAACCATCTACACCTACATGGGCACGTTGAAACCTCGCCTGGGAAACGCCAACTATTCGACCTCAGGGGAACTGAGCCCCCTCCTCAATGATCCGCACTATCGAACCTTGGGTTTGGGGACCCGAATCTTTTTGGGTGGCGCCCAGGGCTATATTGTATGGCATGGATCGCAGCACCGCCCGGACGCACCGCGGTTGCCCAACGGGATCCCCCGCATGCCCTCCGGGACCCTCATGGTTCTCGGTGATCTCAAAGAGATGAGCCCGCGCTGGCTGATGGGCGTGAGTATTCAAGGTTACGGGTGTTCGCTGGCCGTGGGCATCGGGGTGCCGATTCCTATCCTGGATGCCGAAATGGCCACCTACACGGGGATTTCCGATTCGGAGATCGTCACTCAGGTGAAAGACTACAGCTTCAACCAAGCGGAGCCCCTTGCGGAAGTCACCTACGAAGAGCTGCGCTCGGGCTGCATCCGGATCGGTGAAAAGGAGGTTCCCACAGTGCCTTTGTCCAGTGTGGTCAGAGCTCGAGAAATCGCCGGCATTTTGAAGCGGTGGATTGAAGAGGGTCGGTTCGAACTGGGAGTGCCTCAGAAACTTCTGCCAAATCCCCTGAGGCCGGCACGGGCTTCATGATGTCAGAAGGCCCATGGGATGTGCCGGGCTTACGAGCCTTATCCCCAACTTTCGGTGACACCGGATGCCCGGATTCAAGAGTCCTGATTGGTTTGCGGCGGAGGCATGCGCCCCTGAAAGGGCCGAGAAAACGGCGATCCTTGAAAGAATAACGGCGCCTTTAAAAGCCGTGGCCGTTGCCTATTCGGGGGGGGTGGACAGCACGCTTTTGGCGTGGCTTTTGTCCCGTGCTTTCGGAAAAAGGGTGAGAACCGTTTTGGTCAAAAGCCCCTTTCTTGCGGCGCGGGAAGAGATGGCCGCATGGTTGACGGCTAAGGCGCTGCACTTTCCGCTCACGGTGATCCCTCTCAATCTCTTTGCCGTGGACGGCGTTCGGGACAACGGGCCTGATCGCTGTTACCGATGCAAAGCCGCTCTCATGGACGCGGTGATCCGGGAGGTCGGCGATGGCTGGACCGTCGTCGACGGGTCTCATGCCGGCGACGCCGAAAAGGATCGGCCAGGCCGCAAAGCCTTGGAAGAGAGAGGGGTCCTCAGTCCTTTTGCTCTTGCAGGATGGACCAAGGAAGACATCCGCCGGGCAGCCCGTGCTTTCGGGCTTCCCAACTGGAACAAGCCCTCCCAATCGTGCTTGGCGACCCGGATTCCCCATGGCACCCCGTTGGATGTGGACCTTCTGAAAAGGCTTGAAGCGGCCGAAGACATCGTGTGGGAGACGGGCTGTCGTCAAGTCCGTGTGCGGTGGGTTTCGGGAGAGGCCAAGATTCAAGTCGGTTCCGACGACATCTCGATCGTGAAGACCCCAGCGGTGTCTCAGCGTCTGCTTTCCCGCATGAGGCGGCTCGGCTTTACGCGAATCATCGTGGATCCGAAGCCGTACCCAATGGACTGATTGCCATCCCGTCGAAAAAATCAAAGAGCCAAGAGACATCATGAGGGTGCGGGGAAAAGGGATCGGATTGTTATCCGGAGGCTTGGACAGCATCCTGGCGGTCAAGGTGCTTCAGGAGCAGCCTTTGGAACTCATGGGGATCACATTTTTCACCCCTTTTTTCGGCCCTGAACCCGGGCTGAAGGCCGGGCGCCTTGCGGGCATTCCTACGCGTGCGGTGGATATCGGTGCCGTGTTCCTCGACATGCTCAAGAACCCTGCCCACGGCTATGGGCGCCACATGAACCCCTGCATAGACTGTCACGGGTTGATGCTGCGAGAAGCGGCCAAAATCATGGATGCCGAAGGAGCTGATTTCCTTTTTACAGGGGAAGTGGTCGGACAACGTCCCATGAGCCAAAGGCGGGCTGCCATGAAAACCGTGGAACGAATATCCGGCCTTTCGGGGCGCATCGTGCGTCCACTCAGCGCCAAGCTCCTGGAACCCACAGCTGTGGAACGTGAGGGGATCGTCGATCGGGAAAAGCTCTTGGACCTTCACGGGCGAGGCCGTAAGAGGCAAATGGAACTGGCCGCCCATTACGGCATCCGGGATATCCCGCAGCCGGGCGGCGGGTGTATGCTGACAAAAGAGGGATTCGCTCGAAAGCTCAAGGAACTCTTGGCGGTTTTGCCCGAAGCCGACCCGGACGATGTGGAATGGCTGAAATGGGGAAGGCATTTCCTTCTTGGGGGGTCATGCCTTCTCGTGGTAGGGCGATCCAAAGCGGAAAACGAGCGCCTTTCCGCCATGGCCCGGCTGAGCGACGTCGTCCTCAGGGTGCCGTCTCATCCCGGCCCGACGGGAATCGTTTTCGGAGGCTCGAAAAACCGCTCCCAAATCTACAGGGCGGCCATGATCGTGACGGCCTACAGCGACGTGGCGCTGGGCGAAAGAGTCGCGGTCCATTGGGCGCACAGTGGGGCACAGGGTTGGGTCACGGTCAGAAACGTGGGAAAAGACCCCTGGAGGACTCGTCTTCTTTGAGCCTCACTTTGAGGACAAATGCCCGTCCTGAAAAAACCGACATAGGCTTTGCAAAGCGCAGGTCCTGCACAGGGGCTGGCGTGCCAGGCACACCTGCCGACCGTGTTGAATCATCTGGTGGGAGAGGCGGACCCAGGCGGTGCGGGGGAAAAGGGCGCAAAGATCCTGTTCGATGCGCTGGGGATCGGCGCCATCGGTCAAGCCCAATCGGCGGGAGACCCGAGCCACGTGGGTGTCCACGGCCAGAGCGGGGACGCCGAAGGCGTTGCCCAAGATCACCGCGGCGGTCTTTCGGCCGACGCCGGGAAGTTGCACAAGACCCTCCAAGGTCGTGGGGATGTTCCCCCCGCATTTTTCAACGAGAATTCGGCAGGCTTCTTGGATGTTTCGAGCTTTGTTGCGATAGAGTCCTGTGGCGCGAATCAGCCTCTCGATCTCATCGAGGGACCCTTGGGCGACCGCTTGCGCCGTGGGGAATCTTTCAAAAAACGACGGGGTCACCTTGTTGACGCGATCGTCGGTACATTGCGCGGAAAGCACGGTGGCCACAAGAAGCTGAAAAGGGTTCGCGTAATTCAAGGTGCATCGAGCATTGGGGTAAAGCGCATCGAGCCTCTTGAGGATCTCTTCGGCTTTTTCTTGCCGATGTTCCAGCGCGGTTTCAGGATTTTTCATAAACAGTGGTATCGTGTCAAAACATGCTTCACCAATTTCCAGTGCCCGATGATCGCGACGACGGCTCCTTATGGCAAACTTGATATTGGATTTCAAGCGACATGACCTTATAATCTCATCCAATAGAGTGAGGGGGCACCTTATACGGAAAAGGAGATCTCGATGAGCACGCTACGCCAAATTTGCCATTGTGAAAACTGCGGTAACGAAGCGGATATGGTCGTGACATGCACATGGGTCGATGTGGAAGTGGAACCGGGCGTCGTTTCCAAAAAGAAGAAGGAAACGCGCAAGTGTACCGTCTGTGGTAACGAAGCGGACATTATTCTGGATGAGGACGAATGAAAAAGCCGTCATTACGGGGGATCGATGTCACGATGAGCCTGGCCCGTTCCAAGAGACCGGTTCACAGACATATTATTGTGTGTCCCTTTTGCGAAGTCGGGCAACCCATTCCCACAGACTTTGATGCCATCCACCGGTGCCAGTGTGGGGCATGTTTTAAGGTCTGCGGTCATCACGCCCTGGAGAACTCCATGTCCGACATTGCCGAGGAACTGTGGGACGAGGATGAGCTGGACTTTATCCGATCCGTGCCCATGGACTTTTGCAATGTTGTGGTGGAAAAGGATTTCGACCGCTTGCTGGACCTGAAACAAACGGCCGATCCCAATGAAATCGCTCGGTTTTGCAAGTACGATATGACCTCTCCGTTAAGCTTGATTTGGGTGAAAAGGCTTTTCTAGATGCCCGTGCGATTGATCCTGGTGTCCATGCCGTGGGCCCTGGCCGATCGCCCTTCCATCCAGCTGGGTTCTCTCAAAGCCTATGTGACGCGCCTGTTCGGCGCATCGATTCAAGTCAAAGCGGCCCACCCTTACCTTGACGTGGAAAGGGTTCTGGGCCGCTCGCTTTATCGACGCATCGCCGAACGCAGTTGGCTCGGCGAAGCTGTTTACGCGGCCCTACTCTATCCGGAACGTGCCTCGGCGTGTGCACGGCTCTTCGACAAGCAATGGCCGCGGAGCGAAGCGGGTCCTTTTCCCGTTTTCGAGGAAATTGTCCGAAAAATCGAAGAATTTCACGAAAACATGCCGTTATGGAGCGATTTGGAAAAGGCTGACCTAGTAGGAATGTCCGTGTGTTTTGCGCAGCTTTCGTCCTCCCTTTTTCTTGCTCGTGCCTTGAAAGCGAGGGTTCCCGGGGTGCCGATCGTTTTCGGGGGGAGCCTGGTCAGCGGCCCGCTAGGAAAATCCCTCATGGAGTCTTTCCCGTGGATCGATTTCGTCGTTAGCGGCGAAGGCGAAAAACCTCTCTCGCGCTTGCTTTCCGGTCTTTTGCCTCAGCTGAGGGGCATGCAGAAAGGACAGACCTTCGAGAGTCTTCTTGCCTCCCAAGCGGCATCAGAGGGTGCAACCGATGGTTTTCCAACCGCGGCGCCCGAGAGACTTTGGGAGGTTCCTGGAGCTCCCGAAGCGCTCCATAGTGCGACATCCCACAAAGGGGGTGCGCTCTGGGGCCCGGGTGTCTTTTTTCGGGACAAAGACAACCGCATAGGCGGTGGAGGGTGGAGCCAGTGCACGGATCTCAATGATTTGCCGATCCCGGACTACAGCGACTTTTTCCAGCAGGCCCGGACCAGCGGGGACGGACGCATCCCCATTTTCACGATCCCGGTGGAGTCCAGCCGAGGGTGCTGGTGGCACAGGGTGCGAGAAGGACGACCGGACAAGAGAGCCTGCCGATTCTGCAATCTCAATCTGCAATGGCGCGGCTACCGGTCCAAGGACCCGCATCGCATGGTGCGGGAGCTGGAAGTGCTGGCCGATAAACACAAGAGCCTGCGCTTCGTTTTCGTGGACAACGCCCTGAACCCGGCCAGGCTTTCGCAAACCAGCCGGGCGATCCAGGGCATGGGGAAGGATTTTCATCTCTTTGGGGAAGTGCGCCTCCCGATCCGTCGCGAGCAGGCCCGCGATTTGCGGCTTGCCGGTTTCCGGCACATTCAGGCGGGCATTGAAGCGCTCAGCGAGGGGTTGCTCCGGCGCTTGGGCAAGGGGACGCATGTCATCCAAAACGTGGCCTGGATGAGACATTGCGAGGAGTTCGGCATCGAGAATCATTCCAATCTCATCGTGGAATTTCCCGGCAGCACGCCCCAAGAGGTTACGGAGACCTTGGAGGTCCTTCAAGTGGTGAAGATTTTTCGGCCTCTAAAAGGAGTGCGCTTTTGGCTTGGGGAGGGCAGTCCCATGGCCATGGACCCCAAGACCAGCGGGCTGAAAGGCATCGGCAACCATCCTCACTATGCGCTTCTCTTCCCGGAAGATGTGTTCAGACGCACGCGGTTTATGGTGAAGGGGTTTCGATGCGATCGTCTTCGGCAGCGCCGCCTGTGGCGACCCGTGTGGGATTTCTTGCGGCAATGGCGGCGCGAGCACTCGGCTTTCCGGCATCTCACGGGCGGTGAAAAGCCCATGCTGGGATACAGCGACGGCGGCTCGTTCCTTCTCATTCGACGACGGGATCGCCATGGGCTGGTTCAGACGACGTACCGACTTTCCGGGCCTTCGCGGGACATTTATTTGAGCTGTCTTGATCCTATTCGCCTAGAGGAACTGAAAAAGCAGTATGAGGACTTTTCGTTTGAGGTTCTGCGTGGCTTTTTGCACGATATGGTCGCTAAAGGTCTCGTTTTCGAGCACAAGGGGTGGTTTTTAAGCCTTGCGGTGGAAGAGGGCCTGAAAAAGTTTCTTGCATAAATGGTGACAAAACGCCTAATAAGCTGTAAACATGCGAGTTGCGGCTTGACTCCATGTCTTTCGTTGTTTACCCTACGGGCGTTGGGAGCGGAAAGATTTCACGAGCGCTTCTGTCTCGACAAAGGTTTCGGTGAAAAAAATACGCCTCTCATGGGATCCTTTTCACGGCTGTGGATGAAAGGTCAGGGTGCCGCATCGCCTTAGGGAACAGGCGGGTGGTGTGTCAAGCGACCTGGATATATCGGCCGACGCAGTTTTTCACCCACACCCCGGAACGGTTTCACACTCGAAAAGAAAGGAGCGTTTTATGGAGGGAAGGAAAAGATGGATCGTTGTTTTGGCGGTGATTCTCGTTGGAGGGTTCCTGTTTGGATTGGCACAGGCCCAGACAAAACTCGTCCCTAAAATTGACAACTTTATCCTTTTTCCCGACCAGTCAGGGTCCATGTACATGACCCACGCCAAGCTGGGCAAGGTGAAGATGGCTTTGGCCAAGGAAGTCATGTTCAAGATGAACGATGAAATTCCTGAACTGGGCTACAAGGGCGCCTTGGATCTTTTTGCGCCGTGGCAAAAAATCGCCGATCCCGCCGTATACAAAAGAAGCTCTTTCGGGGAAGCCATCGCCAAGATCAAGAATGATCAAGATATCTTCGGGCGCCTCACCCCCATGGGCCCGGGCATCAGCTCGCTGGATACCGTGCTGTCCGGATTGAGCGGAAAGACGGGCGTGATCATCGTCTCCGACGGTGGGGCCAACCAGGGTCCCGATCCCGTGGTGGCGGCTCAGGCCATCAAAACCAAATATCCCCAGGTATGCTTTCATGTGATCAGTTTCGCGGACGAGCCGAAAGGGGCTGAAATCCTGAAGAAGATCAGCGCCATCGGCGGCTGCGGTGTCCATGCCGAAGGCGCTAAGCTTCTTGCCGACCAAGCGGCTTTGAAGCAATTTGTCAAGGACGTTTTCTACACCACCGCCACGGAAGCCAAGAAGGAAGATGTGATTATTCTTCGCGGCATCAACTTCGATCTCGACAAGGCCGACATCAAGCCCGAATGGAAGCCGGTGCTGGATGAAGGAGCTGCGGTGCTTTCCAAGAATCCGCAAATCAAAATTATCATCGAAGGCCATACCTGCGCCCTGGGCACCGACGCGTATAACCAGAAACTGTCCGAACGGCGCGCGAAGTCCGTGTTCGATTATTTTGTCTCCAAGGGTATCAGTGCATCTCGGATGAAGACCGTGGGCTACGGCGAATCCAAGCCTAAGGCGGACAACACCACGGAAGAAGGCCGTCGCATGAACCGTCGCGTGGAAATCAAAGTGGTCCAATAACCGAATCGAATGACCGAACAGAGGCTGGGCAACAAGGCGTGCCCGGCCTCTTTTTTGGGAGCATACGAATATGGGAAAAAAGCTTGTCCTCGTGATCTTGCTCGTTTTGGCAACCAGCTTCTTCGTCTGGTCGAAGGCTCGTGCGATCGATGAAAAAGAGGCCTGTCAGCTCTTCGAAAGTTTCCAGTCCGAATGGATGAAAAAACTCACTCAACACGGAATTTATGGGCCGGAGAAGGTCTCTTTCGAGGAAGTCAAGGGCCAGAAGAAGGTTGTGGCACGATATTCCGAACTCGGAGAGGTCAAGGAAGCGCGTGTCAAAAAGACCGATTCCAAAAGTTGTCCTTTTGTGGGGATTTTGAGCTACGAAGAAAAAATCTGTGAGAGTGAAGGGACAAACCGCAACGATGCAGCCAAGGGGCCGTTCGCCTGCGGGACGCGGACCGTGACGGAAGTGTTTCGGTTCGCCAACGGCAAATGGGTTTATTGAGGTGGCCTTGATTGATCGCCGTCCAGAACGTCAGCAAGTTTCTCGGCAATAAAGATCTCTTTCGCAGTGTCTCTTTTCATATCCGTCCCGGCGACCGCATCGGCGTCGTTGGGCCCAACGGAGCCGGCAAGACCACATTATTTCGCATCGTGCTCGGCGATGTGGAACCCGACGACGGCTCCGTGACCCGCGCCAAAAATCTCGCCCTCGGCTACCTTCCCCAACAGTGGCGTCCTTCGGAAGACACCACGGTTTTGGCACACACCCAGGGGGTGTGCGCCGAAGTGTTTCAACTGCGCCGTGAACTGGAAAATCTGGAAGTGGCGCTCAAGGAGGCCCGTTCGAAGGAGGCTGCGGAGTCGCTTGCCGGACGTCACGCTGCGCTTCTGGAACGATTGGAACGTCTGAGACCTTACGATTTGGAGGCTCGGGCTCAAAAGGTACTCATGGGTCTAGGGTTCACCGAAGCGGATTTCCAGAAGACTCTTAGTGCCCTGAGCGGTGGGTGGGCCATGCGCGTGGAGTTGGCTCGGTTACTGCTCGCCGAGCCCGACGTGCTGCTTCTGGATGAGCCGACCAACCATTTGGATCTGGAATCCATCCTCTGGCTGGAAGGGTACCTTCAAGAGACGCGCTCGGCCGTTCTTGTGGTGTCGCACGACCGGATTTTTTTGAACCGAGTGGTTCGTCGGATTTTTGAGTTGGAAAACGGTCGCCTGGAAATTTACCAGGGCAATTTCGACCGTTACATGCAAGAAAAGGCCGTCCGACAGCGAATTCTGGAAGCGGCCAAGGAGAATCAAGAAGCCCGCATCCGACATATCGAGCGTTTCATCGCCCGAAACCGCGTGCGGAAGGATCGGGCTCGCCAGGTGCAAAGCCGCCTGAAAATGCTGGAAAAGATGGAGCGGATCGAAAGCCCTGCGACTCAGGAAACGGTGCGTTTTCAGTTTCCCGAACCGGATCGGTGCGGTCGGCGTGTTTTGGAACTGGTGGGAATGCGCAAGGCTTACGGGGCTCATGTGGTCTATGACGGCGTCGATCTAGTGGTGGAGCGCGGTGACCGCGTTGCCTTTCTCGGCCCCAACGGGGCGGGCAAGAGCACGCTTCTCAAAATTCTGGCGGGAAAAGAGCCCGTGACGGACGGCTGGGTTCGGCGGGGACACAACGTGAAAATCGGCTACTACGCTCAGCACTTGTGGGAGGAACTCAACCTGAACAACACGGTTCTTGAGGAACTTTTGTCGGTTTCCGGCGCCATGCCGCACACGCAGGTAAGAACTTTACTGGGAGCGTTCCTCTTTAGGGGTGATGATGTGGAGAAAAAAGTCGGCGTGCTGAGCGGCGGGGAAAAGGCCCGGTTGAGCCTGTGCAAGCTCTTGGTGCAGGCTCCCAACGTGCTGCTCTTGGACGAACCGACCAATCATCTGGACATCCCCGGGCGGGAAATGTTGGAGGAAGCTCTGGCGGCATACTCGGGCACCGTGTGTTTCGTGAGCCACGACCGGCATTTCATCAATGCCCTGGCCAATAAGATCCTGGTGGTGGGCCGGGGCCTGGTTGAACTTTTGCCGGGAAATGCGGACGATTATGAGCGGTTGTGGAAAGGGAGCTCCCAAAGCCCGAAAGAAGAGGCGATCGAGAATCGAGCAAGGCTACAGTGCGAGCCCAGAGCCCTCGCCAAAGCAAAGGCGGACCCTAAAGAGCGTAAAAGGTGGGAAGCCGAACGCCGCAACGCCCTGTATCGTTTGAGAAAACCGCTCCAAGACCGCTTGGCGACCTTGGAAATGGATCTGGATCGCCTTCATGGCGAACGGGAGCGATTGAGCCATCTCTTGGCCGATCCCGCCACATACCAAGGGAGGGCCGATGTGGCGGCGCTGCAGCGCCGCTTTCAGGAATGCGGCCGGGAGATCGCCGATCTCAGCACGGCGTGGGAGCAGACCGCTTTGGAGCTAGAGGCCTTGGAGGAGCGGTTCGAGAGAGAAAATGCCTCTTTCGAAGATTCAGCGGGTGAGAGTGGAGACCTTGAGAAGCGATGATTCCGTGTGAGGAGACAGACGATGAAAGCGATGAGCCTTGCCATGGCGTTGATTTTCTTCGCGGCATCCCTTACGGCATGCGTCCCGGGACCGACGACCCAACAGCATTTGGAATCCGCCACGTGGCTGGGGGTGGTCGGAGCCGGCGTAGGCGCCCTGATCGACAACAAGAACCCTTGGCGGGGTGCCGTGATCGGCGGAGCCATCGGCTCTTTGGCCGGCTACGGCATTGCGGAGGTTTCCCAAAGAGCCGCAGAAGAGGCGGGGCGACGCCGACAGACGGTCACCTACCATAATCCCAACACCAACGAGTGGGTTCAAGCCGATCCCATCAGTTATCAAGGGCAGACGGCGACGGTGCGCACCCGAACCTACCAGGGCAATCAAATGACCGGCGAGCGTTATCTCAACGTTCCGGCCTACTGAGAGGGGGTGTCACGACGCTCGGCCAGAGGCGGAAGGGTTTGCGGCCAAGGCTTTGATGCGCTTGAGATGAATCTCCAAGGCGGCGTTCCCCGGATAAATGCGAAGAGCCTGCTCCAGGGTGGACACCGCCGTGGAAAATTCCCGCCGGACTTCATAAAGCCGGGCGAGGACCAGCCACGCGCCCGGATCCAGCCCTCTTTTGCGAAGCCGACGTTTCACCAGAAATATGGCCAAACGACTGCCGTAATCGTAGTAAAGTTTTTTCGGATAATCCAAAAGGCTCATGGGCACGAAACCCTCCGTGTTGTCCCGTTGCCGCGGGCTTTGATCGGCTCTTTCGGCATGTGACGCACCGTGAAGCCCATAGCTTTGGCCGTCGTCCAAAGCCGTCGGCTTTCTTCGCGTTTCGCCGGATCGTCCATGGGGACGAAGTGGACGATCAGGCTAAAAAACGGGGCGGCGGCTTCCAGCTCGGGTGGTTCGTCGCACACGAGGACGTGGGCCTTGCCGTGGGTCGGGAGCGTCCAGCCGATGAGGACCGGCTCCGGCGCCGACTCCCCGTCCATGGCGTCGGTCACGATGCGGTGCGGCACAAAACTCTGCTTGGAAAAGCTCCACAACAAACCGTCCAGCTGTTGGGCCGAAAGTGTGGACGTCGTCCAAACGAATACGCGACGGCCTTCGTCCACGAACCGCTCCACCCACCGGCACAAATCCCGGCGCTGTTCCTGCGCCGTGGTTTCCACGAAAAGCATTTGAGCTTCCATCCGCGGGCCGCCTCAGCAGGTCAAATGGAAAGCGCCGGCCACTCTTTTCCCTGCCTTAGTGAACGCATTAAAGGTCCGAACGGCTTCTTCGGTCGGTTCGTCAATGAGTTGAATGCCCTTTTCGGCGCAGAGCCGACGCAGGTCGTTGGACGGTTTCATCAAACCCGGCCTGCCCCGGCCGATGACCAGAACTTCCGGTTGGGCCTCCAGGATGTCTTGAATGTCTTCCACATACACCTTGTGGCCTTCCTTGCGCCACCATTGAGGGACCACCTTGCCGCCGACAATCTTGAGGTCGGCCTGGTAGGCCGTCCCGCCGATTTCCATGGACCCGAAACGATAATCGTCGATCATAGGACTCTCCCCCACCGGTGATTTTTCCCCTCTGCGGGGCCGTATCCCTCCCCCCGTCTTGTGCGGCTTCGCCGATCCGACCCGCTTCTTTATTGATGACAAGCTCTGCGCACAAGATCAAGGCATTGGGATCCGAATTGAGCCGTCATGGCTCCCACAAACGCCGGTGACGGTGTGACGTAGAGCTTACTGTTCAGGGCGATGACGGCCGTCGCGTGGCCGTCCACGTCCAGGTGGAGCAGGGTCTTGCATTCCCCGGCGTGGGTGACCAAGATGTGGCGCAGAGTCTCCAGGGCATCCCGATCCAACGCGCGCGCGGGCAATTTGATGAGGACGCTTTCCACAGTTTGGCTCTGGGCATCCTCCAAGCTGAGAACTTGATCCACGATCACCTTGGATCCTTTTTCGTCGTGCTGGATGGTGCCGAAGACGACGAGCGGCTCTTCGCCTTGGAGCAGCGGGCGGGCTTTAAGGTATGCTTCGGGAAAACACACGAGTTCCAGCGTACCTTCCTTGTCTTCTAGGCTCAGGAAGGCCATGCGGTCCCCTTTTTTGGTCGTCAACTCCTTGGTGACGGTGATCAGGCCGCACAGGATGACCTTGGCACCGTCCGGGCGCTCCCGAACCCTTTGGGTGTCGGCCGTACACAGGGTGCGGAGCTGATCCGCGTAATGGTCCAACGGGTGGCCGGATATGTAGAAACCCAGAGTTTCTTTTTCGTAGTTCAAGGTCGTTCGGCTGTCCCACGGCGGTACTTCAGGCAAGGTTTCCGGTTCCCTGTTTTTTTGTTGTGGTGCCGCCCGCAGCAGGTCGAACAGACTCAGCTGGCCGACGCTTCGGTCCCGCTGGCGGGCCTGGGCCTTCTCCAGGGCCTGGTCCATGGCGGCCAGGACCCGAGCCCGCTCCGGATGAATGGAGTCGAACGCACCGCACTTGATGAGGTGTTCCAGGACCCGGCGGTTCACCTTGGAGGAATCCACCCGTTCGCAAAAGTCGTCAATGGATCGAAACGGACCGTCTAAGGCTCGGGCGGCCAGGATGGCTTCAATGGCCCCTTCGCCCACGTTTTTCACAGCGCCGAGCCCGAACCGGATTTTGCCTTCCACCACCGTGAAATCCAATTCGCTCACGTTGACATCGGGCGGCAGGACCGCAATGCCTTTTTCTCGGCATTCGTTGATGAGTTTGACCACTTGGTCGGTATTGCTGAGAAAGCTGTTGAGCAGCGCGGCCATGAATTCCACAGGGTAGTGCGCCTTGAGATAGGCGGTCTGATAGGAAATGACGGCATAGGCCGCGCTGTGGGACTTGTTGAAACCGTAGCCGGCAAACTTGTCCATGAGATCGAAGATATGGTTGGCCTTGGTCAGATCGATGCCGTTCGCCTCGGCCCCTTTAAGGAAGCGTTCCCTCTGGGCGGCCATGACCTCCGGAATTTTCTTTCCCATGGCCCGGCGCAGAATATCCGCCTCGCCCAACGTGTAGTTGGCCAAGACCCGGGCGATTTCCATGACCTGTTCCTGATAGAGGATCACTCCGTAGGTGGGTTCCAGAATGGGCCGGAGCTGTTCCAGGTCGTAGGTGATGGGCATCCGTCCGTGTTTGCCTTCGATGTAATGGTCCACCATGCCGCTTTTGATGGGACCCGGCCGATACAAGGCCACAAGCGCCACAATGTCGTCGAAGCGTTCAGGCTGAAGGCGCACCAGGATATCGCGCATGCCCGAACTTTCCAGCTGGAATACCCCGGTGGTGTCGCCCCGACCCAGTAGAGCGTAGGTTTCAGGGTCGTCCAACGGGATACGCCTCATGTCCAAACGCACCCCGTGGTTTTTTTCGATGAGTTGCACGGCGTTGTGGATCACCGTGAGGTTTCTCAGGCCAAGAAAATCGAATTTGATCAACCCCGCCTTTTCCACGTACTTCATGGAAAACTGGGTCACCACCTTGCCGTCCGGGTCTCGGAAAAGCGGCATGTATTCCACCAAGGGCTTATCGCCGATCACCACGCCGGCCGCGTGCGTGGAGGCGTGCCGCGTCAAGCCTTCCAAAGCCTGGGCGATCTCGAAAAGCTCTCGGATCTGCGGATCTTCCCGCTGCAGTTCCACGAGGCGCGGTTCCTGTTCGAAAGCTTTTTGCAGGGTCATATCGATTGCCCCGGGGATGAGCTTGGCGATCTTGTCCACTTCGTTATAGGGCATGCCGAGGGCTCGGCCCACATCGCGCACGACCGCCTTGGCTTGGAGAGTTCCGAAAGTGGCGATCTGAGCCACCTGTTCCTTGCCGTACTTTTCCGTCACGTACCGGAAGACGTCATCCCGCCCGAGGACGCAGAAATCGACGTCGATATCGGGCATGCTGATGCGTTCCTTGTTAAGAAAGCGTTCGAAAATGAGGCCGTGTTCAACGGGATCCAGATCCGTGATACCCATGGCGTAGGCCACCAAACTGCCCGCCGCGGATCCGCGCCCCGGCCCTACGGGAATGCCCTTGTTTTTGGCATAGGCGATAAAGTCCGCCACGATGAGAAAATAGGCGGCGAAGCCCATGTCCACGATGACATCCATTTCGTACTGAAGTCTCCGGCGGTAGGCGTCCAGGTCTTGATCGGAAAGGCGGGGTCGGTTGTGCCGGATTTCGGGAAGCCTCTTTTCGAACCCCTCCAAGGCCGTCTTGCGAAACTGGGTTTCGATGGATTCCCCGTTGGGTAAGGGGAAGATGGGAAAATGATATTCCCCCAGCGGGATTTCCAGTGAACACATATCGGCGATGCGCACCGTGTTTTCCAAGGCCTCGGGCACATGGGCGAATTCGCGCCGCATTTCGTCGGGGGATTTGAAGTAGAGCTGGTCCGTTCGGAATTTGAAGCGCTTTTCCTCGAGGATGGTTTTGCCCGTCTGGATGCAAAGCAAAATCTCATGGGCGCGGGCATCCGAACGTCTAAGATAATGGCAGTCGTTGGTGACCACGAGAGGGATGCCGAGCTCTTTTCCGAGGGCGATGATCTTTTCATTGACGACGGCCTGTTCGGGAATGCCATTGGCTTGGATTTCCAGGAAGAATCGGCCGTCCCCGAAAATGTCTCGGTACTCAATGGCGGCTCGCACGGCCGCTTCGGAGCGGCCGTGAAGCAGTTCCGAAGCCACCTCCCCCTTCATGCAGCTCGACAGAGCGATAAGCCCTTCATGATAGGTGCGCAGCAGTTCCTTATCCACCCGGGGTTTGTAGTAAAAGCCTTCCAAATAGCCGAGGCTCACGAGCTTCAGAAGGTTCTTGTAGCCCGTGAAGTCCTGAGCGAGAAGGACCAGATGCTGGTTTTTGTCTTCATCCTCGCCGTTGTTTCCGGAACCGGAGTTTCCGGGGGTTCCCCGATTGAATCGGCCCTTGGGCGCAAGGTACACTTCGCAGCCGATGATGGGCTTGATCCCGGCTTTTTTGGCCTTTTCGTAAAATTCCAGGGCGCCGAACATGTTGCCGTGATCCGTGACGGCCACGGCGGGCATATCGAATTCCTTGGCAGTTTTGATGAGATCTCCCAGCCGGATGGCTCCGTCCAGAAGACTGTACTGGCTATGCACATGCAAATGCACAAAAGGCGGCATGAGAATTTCCCTCACCTCACCGAAAGCCGAAAGGTCCGTGCCCACGTTTTGGTCAGCCCACGCGGCAACCTTGGGGAGACCCATGGGCCGGTCTCGGCCTATCACGGGAAAAGGCGCTTTTAGCCTGTGGTCCCAGGCTCGCCGCGTTCCGGCCTGCGCCGGGATATTCGGCCCTCCGGGACGGGCTTTCGTTCATAGTTGAAAAGAACATACGGTGGATCGTCTCGGCGGCGTTCATAGCCGCTAAGCACTCGTTCCCATTCGCCTCTCTCCAGCGGCACGAGGCCGTCTCCGAGGTCGATCAAAAAGACCCGATATCCCATGGCCTCCAGTTGAGGAATCTTTTCAAACCAGCTGAAAGGCCGGTCCGGATACAGGGCCGCCAAGGGGCCTTCTTTTCGATACGTGTAAGTCTCTCCGCGGGACGTCCGCACGGGCCGATTGTCCAGGATGGGCGGTTGAATTCTGGAAAGAAAAAGAGGCGGCCGCCCGTAAACCGTGACCACGGGAACCGATGGTACCGGGTCCGTAAGGATCTCGCGCAATTCTTCGCACGTCATTTCCAAGGACAACACCGCGCTGCGGCATCCGACTTCGGCGAGAGCGGCCATGGCGGCTTTGTTCCGTATGTTCATGCGGGATCCGGCGGTAAGGGCCGCCCCGGCGTCGCCCAAAAACCAATCGAGATGGCCCCAGTTGTTGATTTCCCAAAATCGGTAGCCTTTAGATAGATACCATGCGACGGCCTTTCGGTAGTAGTCCATTTCCTTTTCGAAAAGAACGGGGGGAAGGGCCCAGCCGAAACGATCCATTTGGGCTTCGTGAAGGCGTCTTTTGGCCATTTTTTCCAAATTTTCGCGGGTGGCCGCGAGCCAGACCATCTGGGCGGGAGACATCATGGCCCGGCCCAAGTCGGCCAAGGACCGGATCTTGATCCACAAAGCCGGGTAAAGGCGCCGGGGGTTTTTCGGCCCGAGAGATAAATCCTCGGCGAGGGCGTCCAAACGGTCGAACCGAGCCCGGAAGGATAGAGGTGTCGGGCTCTCCCGCGTGATCCGGCGCCATAACACCGCTGCCGAAACCGGCTTCCTTCCGATCCGAAAGAGCCGCGTTCCGGATGTGGCTTCCACGGGGCCGCGGATCCGGAGAACAACGGTGCCTTGACTGGGCGATTCCTCTATGGCGGCGCCGTCGTGGCTCCGAATGCCCTCAAGGACCACCGGGGGGGCCTCTTTTTCCTGAGTGGATTCCGGACGGAGGCGATCCCCGAGCCGAACGGGGTGGCGCAGCGAAACCCGAATTCCGTCGGGTTCGAGGGCTTGGACCGTCGCGACCCACAAACCGCTGGATCCCGAGCGGTGAGGACTGAGGATTTCCGCAGAAGGGTTCTCACCGAAAAAGCCTTCAGTAAGACGTCGTGCCGGGGCTCTGGTGAGCCACTCGCGCGCCTGTTCCACAGCCTCCCGTGCGCGGTCTTCCGGGGCGTCCATCACATGTCGGTAGGCTCGAACCACCGTAGCGATGTATTCCGCATCCTTCATACGGCCTTCGATCTTGAAGGCGGCCAGCCCCATTTTCTTGAGCTGAGGGATGCGGGCGAGGGCGCAAAAGTCGTTGCACGAAAAGAAAAATCCCGCCTTTTTCCCCTGACTGTAGCGCAACCGACACGGCTGGACGCACCGTCCTTGCAAGCCGCTGTGGCCGCCCCGAAAACTGCTGGCCAGGCAGAGTCCGGAAAAGGAATAGCATAGGGCTCCGTGGACGAAAATTTCCAATTCCGCTTGGGTGCGGCGGCGAATGGCTTGGATCTCTTCTATGGTCAGTTCCCGGGCGAGCACGACTCGGCGTGCCCCGAGTCGCTCCAAGACGCGGACGCCGGCGCTGTTATGAACAGCGGCGAGTGTGCTCGCATGCACTTTAAGAGCTGGGAAAAAACGGCGACACAGGAAAAAGAGTCCGGGGTCCTGGACGATCAAGGCGTCCACGGCAAGATCTGAAAGGGCCTGGAGCACGTCCAAGACGGCCGGAACTTCGGGAGCCGTGAGCGCGCTGTTCAAGGCCGTGTAGACGGCCACGCCCCGGCTCCGAGTGTAGGGAAGAATGCGGGCCAGATCCTCCAAGGTGAAATTGGCGGCATGGGCTCGTGCGCTCCATTTCTTTAAACCCAAATAGACGGCGTCCGCCCCGTTTTCTATAGCGGCCCAAAGGGCTTCCCAATGCCCAGCGGGCGCCAGCAACTCCGGCACGACTTTCGGGGGCGTGTCGGGACGCTGCCCCGGAGCGTTTGCCGGCTCTTTTGGACGAGACGGCTTTCTTAAAGTCACGGGCCCGCGGTCCCTGCGCCCGGCACAGGAATCATGCGCGTTTTTCGTATCCACGGCGGAAAAAACTTCTCGCATGGGGTTGCATTCACGGGCATGTTTTAGGGGTTCTTAGCTACCGACCCGGCCGGTCGGGACACTTGGGGGGCTTTCTTCGGGCGTTGAAAGGCTGTAGCGCAACAGGGCGAAAAATTTTGTCCAAGCCCATGAAATTTCTCCATCGCTCCTAGGTCGACCCTTCCAGTGGGTCGGGATCCCGCCACGAGTTGAGCCGTTCGATCAAGGCCGCCAGGGCGACGACGGAAGCTTCCAAAAGGCGAGCGCCTTTCTCCGATGATGCCGCCTTGGGGTTTCCCCATACGCCGGTGGGCCAGTAAGCTCGTTTGTTTCGGACAAGAATATGTTCGGGAAACACGGGGTAGGCTTCTTCGGCCGTTCCGCAGACCCAATTGGGATGAAGATGCAGCATGAGAGAGGTTTCAACCTCTCCCGCATGGGAATCTCCAGGGGTTTCCTGGATGCCGGACCATGCCGACCGCCCGATATCGAGCACCGAGCAGACGGCCATGCGGAGATCCGGGAGGCGGTCCATGAGTTCCTCTGCGGCATCTACGAGTGTTGCCATGTGAGTGCCTCCGGCATGGCCGCTCAGAACCACCACCGTGCGCATGCCCTGCCCATAGAAGCCGCCGACCACATCCTGTAGAAGGAATCGGAGTGTGCCCGAAGTGATGCCCACGGTCCCTGGATGTTCCCGCGAGCTTCGGCACAGGCCGTACCACAAAGGGGGAGCCGCCCATACGGGAAAGCGCCGGGCCACGGCATTGGCCAAAGCCACAGCGTGGAGCGTATCGGTCCCCAAGGGTAAATGAGGCCCATGCTCTTCCAGAGAGCCGCACGGGAGAATCACCGTGCGGATGCTCTCGCGCTCTTTTTCGAAAAACGCCATGGTACATTCTTCCAAAACGGGCACACGCACCTCCGTCGCTCACGCCGACCCCTTCGCGCCACACGCCCCTTCCTTATCCCGATCCCGCTCCCGGAAGCAAGATTTGAAACGGAAAGAAAAGGCAGGACAACAATCCACGCCCGATTGAAAGACCTACGGAGCCATGAAAAGCAGAGCCATTACAGAGCATTGTGTTGGAATTCGGCCCTCGCGAATACCGACCGAACCTGGAGGTAAATTCTCTCGGCAACCGATATCATGAAAACCGGCTCTCACAAGCTCTGGCCCCTTCTCCCCTGAATCAATGTGATCGGCCTTCATAATTCGTTCAGTCCGGTTTTTCCCCAAAAGTAGCTCAGTGCTTCGTGAAGAGCCTTGCCAGCCAGCTTCGAGGCGCTATAGTTTTTGAAAACCGGGTTGATGAAATTTTCTTTTTGGACGGGCAAAAAGCGCGGTTATCAGAACCTTGGCCTTGATCCCAGCCATCCATAAATAAAGCGAATTCGCAGCTAATCGGCGCCATTGGTAACGCCGATTTAGTGAGGTCCTGCAGCTTGATGCGCCTTGACATCGGAGGAATTTCTGCCAATTTGCATGTAGGGAGGAGGGTAGCATGAAAAGAAGAGATTTCTTGAAGGCTGCTGCCGTGAGTTCCGCGTGGGTGTCGACCGGGGGTCTCGTGGGGACCTTGGGGACCGGGACCTCGGCGAAGACGGCACGCGCCCAGGAGACCCGAAACACGGCCGTCTTCCTCAGCGACCTGCATCTTAACGTCGATGGGCCTTACTCCTGGCAACGTGAAAATCTCACCCCGCTCGCCCAATTTCTGACAAATACGGCTCTTCGAGATGATGTCTCGGACGTGTTGATCCTCGGGGATTTTCTGGATGAGTGGGTCGTCCCGGCCGAAGAGACGCCCCATGGTCCCACGGAGATTCTGGAATCGGGGATCAATGCCCCCGTCGTTGAGGCGTTGCGGGACATTTGTGAGCGATCGCTGATAAACGTTACGTTTGTCACGGGGAACCACGACCAACTCTCATACCAAGAGTCTTACCAAGATGTGCTCAGACAATATTTCCCCGGCGTGAACATTGTCTCCCATGAGCCGGGTTTGGGAGCTTTTACCTTGGATGACGTTCTCTGGGCCGAACACGGTCATCGATATGCGCTTTTCAACGCTCCGGACATTTGGAGCCGACCCGGCGGTCACCTTCCCTTGGGGTATTTTATCTCGCGTCTTGCCGCCTCCCAATCGGTGCGCACCGGCCAAAGGCTCACCTTTCCAGAAATTCTCGCCAAAAACATCGGGCTTTCCTCGAAAACAACAACTCTTTCCGGTGAAAAACTCATTGCGGCGGTTTTTTGGGGCGTCGCGGCTTGGGCGGGGAAGCGTCCCGGGGATCGTTTTGTTATGAACGGCCTCGACGGCTGGACCGAGGATCCGACGCTCGAGCAAATCTACCAATTGTACAAGGCCATTTACGACCAATGGTCCGTAAGACAAAACATCGTCCTGCCCGGGACGGCTCTTGTGAGTGAATTCCGGCTGGAAACCGCCGCTTCGCTCTTATTGAGGATGCCGGAACGGATTCGGGATCGATATCCCTTCACACCGAAGATCGTGATCTTCGGCCATACACATGGTGCTGTGCTCTTGGAAAATTTCGGCCTGACGAGGGGAACCTATGCCAATACGGGCACATGGGCGGACGGTCATGAGATGAGCTGGGTGGAAGTCCGGAAGAACGACGAAGGGGCTTATCACGTGTCACTTCGGCAAATTGACCGATGAAAGGCTCCTAAGCGTCCGGCGCCGACAATGGGGTTTTCTACCCTCTTCCACAACCTTCCCTTTTTAGGATTGGCTGCGGGGAGTCACAGAGAGACCCGGAAGAGAAGTTTATGTTTCAGGAGCCCATGGTCGGAAAAATGACATAGAAAATCAAAGAAAGCGAAGATTAAGATGGGGCCATGGGGATGGAGATACCGATGCATCTGAGTCTGCCGCTGACGGCTGCGCTGGTGGCGGGAGTAAACGTGCCTTTCGGCTACTGGCGGGCTCGGGTGGATCGGTTTTCCCGGGCCTGGTTTTTGGCGGTGCACCTTCCCGTGCCTGTGGTTGTCGCGCTGCGCATGGCGGCGGGGCTGGGCTGGCGTCTCAACACTTTCCCGATTCTTGTGGGGGCTTTCTGTCTGGGGCAATGGTTGGGCGGGGTGATCTATCACGCGGCGAGACGCCGAGGACGCGTCGCGGAATCGAAAAGTTTGGGCCCAAAACCTTCAATATGGGAGGAAAACCATGGCGGCGAAAAAGATTCTCATGCTCGTGGGTGATTTCGTGGAAGACTACGAAGTGATGGTCCCTTTTCAGATGCTCCTCATGGTCGGGCACACGGTCCACGCCGTCTGCCCGGGAAAGAAGGCCGGAGAAAAGGTTCGCACCGCGGTCCATGATTTTGAAGGGGATCAGACCTACAGTGAAAAACCCGGGCACAATTTCACGCTGAACGCGACCTTCGATGACGTCAAACCTGAAGATTACGACGGGTTGGTCATCCCCGGAGGGCGGGCTCCGGAATACATCCGCCTCAATCCCCGGGTCCTGGATATGGTGCGGCATTTCGCCGAGGCGAAAAAGCCCATTGCTTCCATTTGCCACGGCCAACAGGTTCTTGTGGCTGCAGGCGTCGTGCACGGCCGAACCTGTACCGCGTACCCCGCCGTCAAGCCCGACCTCACGGCCGCGGGGGCTTCGTGGGCCGATGTAAACGAAACCTTCACCAACGCCGTAGTAGACGGCAATCTGGTGACGGCACCGGCCTGGCCCGCCCATCCCGAATGGATGCGAAAGTTTCTTGAACTCATGGGAAGCCGGATTGAACCGTAACGTGTCCCACTCACCTCGTGAGAGCCTCTTGGAGCCACGCTCGCAGGCCGTTAGGTTCCAAGGGCGAGGTCCAGAGGCGATCCACATTTGACAGGGGCTTTCTCATGCTGGAATTGCTGGCGATCGGCGCCGGTTCGTTTACCGTGGCCCTTTCGGGGGCGCTCATGCCCGGGCCGCTTTTTACCATCACCATAACGGAATCGGTCCGGCGCGGTTTTCGAGCCGGCCCGCTGCTCATGATCGGCCATGCCGTTTTGGAACTGGCCGTGGTCGTTGCCGTCGTGCTGGGGCTCGGTCCTTTCCTCAAGAAGCCCACCGTCATGGGGGCCATCGCTCTCTTTGGAGGCGGTTTTCTTCTCCTCATGGGCCTGGATATGGTGCGCAGCGCCGCGCGCCTGAGTTTGAACCTCCAAGCCGAAACGACCGGAACGGTTACCGGCCGCCATCCGCTGGTGCTGGGGGTTTTGGCGAGCCTTTCCAACCCTTATTGGACCCTGTGGTGGGCCACCATCGGGCTGGGGTACCTTGTGGCTGCCATGAAAGTGGGGCCGTTGGGTGTGGGCATTTTCTTCATCGGGCATATCGCCGCCGATTTTGCCTGGTACAGCCTGGTGTCCCTCGGGGTGACCAAGGGAGCGCGTCTCATGGGGGATCGCAGCTACCAGTGGGTGCTTCGTCTGTGCGGTGTGTTTCTCGTGGGCTTCGGAGTGTGGTTCCTCTGGTCGGCCAAGGGATTCTTATCCCAGGTCGCGGCGTAAGGGTTCAGTGGGCATTCGCGGCGCGCACGCCTTGCTGTGACGAGGCTTCGTCGGCAGTGAAAAACAACGAAATCGGGTTTGCATCTCGATGGGAACGGGAAAACGATGCCTGACGGCTTACAGCGTCTGATCCAGTCCACACGGCAGCTTTTGGATTACATGGACAAGGAGTTCGTCTTCGACAAGATGGGGGATGCCGGCTGCGGCGGTGTGGACCCCTACCGTTCGGAGCGATTCGATGCGTTGATTCGCGATGTGCGAGAGGCTTTGAAGGCCGTGGATGCCGGGTAAGAGCTACGGCGCAGGTGGAAGTAGCGGCCGCTCACGCACAGGGCGGCGGCCGCCCCTACAAAATGGATCATTTCGGGCAGCGAGATGCGGTCGTTGAAGGCCCCTAGGTGGGGCCCGGTGAGGATGACAATGTCTTCGCGGCCTCGTGTGACCCTTGCCGCCTCTTCAGCGGAAAACCCGCGTTCTTCGAGAAAGGCTCGAAATTCATCGTCCGTCATGTTCGCCTGATCGGTTACCCGAAGAATTTCCTCCATGTGTCGGTCCACGCCCATTTCTTCGATCATTCGTCGCGCAAGCAGGTCCAGATCCCACGGCAGGTCCGTGGGGGCGGGATGGCCGGTAAAGGCTTCGTAATAGGCGCGAAAAACCCCTTCGATCACCTTGACGAGAAACATCCCGTCGAACCATTCCCGAACGTCCACAGGGATACCGTCCGGCCGTCGGCCTCGAAGCCCGCGGTCTCGATTTCTGAAGTAACTTCCCGCTACCAGGAGAAAACTCAAAAAGTGCATGCCGATCTGTTCATGAAGTGACATGCCGTTTGAACCTGCCGGTTCCAGGTGTTCCAAATCGCGCAAACCCGACGCCCCGAAATTGGGATAGTCGCAGGATTCCAGCCAGCGATCCAGCCGGCCGCCTCGGGGCCATCGGTACAGCCCGCCGTCTTCACGACGATGCCGCTGCACCCGGTTGTGGAACAAGGGAATGGGGGCCGTATGGATGATCCCGTGGGACGCCAACCGCCCAAACTGCCGAGCCGAGCGCGTCATGACTGAAAGGAAGAACGGTTTGGTCGGCATCCGGTCGTTATGACACCGATTGGGGTAAAGGAAATAGTCGGGTGGGGCGAGAAACACCACGGCCCAGACTGTCTCGTGGCCTTTTTCCGAAAAAAACCTAGAAGAATCAATCCATTTGAGCGTTTTCAGGCGGAAAAGCCCCGGTCCGGCCGGCGTCACGGGCCGAGGAAGGCTTGTGCCCTCACCGTCCCAAAGATGCGGGTTTTCGGAAAGGATCCGCATCCACTGGATTTCTCGAAAAAGGCCCCGGGCACCTTCAGGCGTGCAGGCCGTCTTGACCACTCGAATCCACCCTGTTTCGGGGTCTTCCATCCAGTAGCTTCGCCCGCATTGATTCCAAGGCCTATGCGCCCCTACGGTCCGGGGCCGAAGGCCGTCCTTGTCCAGGGAAATTTCCAGGGCGCTTTCGGGATCGGGATCGGGAGGGAGCGTCGGGAAATGCAAGGGAAGGGACAGCGCCCCCAAGGCCTCACAGGAGGCCCGCTGGCACGGCCCCTGGGTTTCCGTGCAAAGCCGCTCCAGGACCCTTCGGGCATGCTCCATGACGTCCGGGCGCGACGAGGTTTCCAAGACGTCTCGGAGCACCAAAGCTGTCTCCCGGCTGAAGAAGTAAGCCTGCCGTTGCCTCTGATAGGGTTCGTGGATGAGAAGCTTTCGAAGCAGACGCACCGTCGCATGGTCCGCCAGATCCGGATCCTCATGGATGAGGCGGCGCAGTTCCTGGGTTTTCAAAAAGGCCGCGCTGAAATCCGACGGAGGGCCGCTCAGTTCCCGTTTCAGCTGATCCAGTTGCCGAAGCCGTGGGGTCATGACCTCGCCATGTGTGTCGGTTCCAACAGATCTTTGCCTTCCAGTCCTACGCAGAAGGCCAGAACGGCTTTTCCCAGATCGTGGGGCATATAGCCCCCTTCAAGAACCGCAAAGACACGCCCGGCGGCTTTCTTTCGAGCCGCATCCGCAACGGCCCGGCCGATTCTGTGGTAGTCACGGTTGGTGAGCAGCCCTCCCCAATCTTTGAGGTGCATGTCGAATCCCGCCGAAACGCCGATGATATCCACGGTTGGAAGCGCTTCGAGAAAGTCCTCGATTTTTTCGATAAAATGATTTTTTTCGGCGGAAGAAACATCCAGGAGCGCCACGCGGGAGTCTCCGGCAAAAATTTCCGCCGTTCCGTCCCCTCGATGCATGTCGAAATCGATGACGGCCGCTCGGCTGAAGGCTCCGTTATCCAACAGCGCCAGGACGGCGACGGCCATATTGTTGAAGAAACAGAAACCGCCGAATCGGTTCCGTCCGGCATGATGACCCGGAGGCCGCACGGCGGCGAACACCGGATGTCCGGCCGAAGCCGCCAACCGCGCCGCACACAGAGCGCCGCCGGCGGCCAAGGCCGCCGCTTCACGCACCGCCTTGCCTTCCAGCTGGACCTGGACAAGGTGATCGGGTGTGTGGGCTCGCAAAAGGTCTTCCGTGGCTGCAGGTTCGGGCGTGATGACCTCGTATCGTCCCTTGATGTTGCCCATGATGGACCGAATTCGAGCGGGTGTTTCCACGGCGCCCGTAGGGTAACGGGCCAGATAACCCTCGTGAAAGACCACTTTCAGCATGGGCGCGAATCCCTTGTCTGCAAAGGAACCGTCGATGCCGAATCCGATGCCTTGGAGTGCAACGATACCATTTCTTTGAGTTTTTCCGCAATGGCATGGTAAACGGCCAGAGTTTCTTCCGACCCGTAACCCTTATCGGCGTGGATGAAAACGGGCTGGCCTGTGCCGTATTTGAGCTTGGATGAAACCACCACGTAAGGAATGTGTCTGTCCTTGTCGCATTCGTGAACGAGCTGGATGAAATGGCCGCGAATGAGGATGAGATCCGGCGTGGGGAGCTGAGGGTGCATGTGGTAGGCAAAGGCCTCTTCTCGAGGGAATTGGCGGATTTCCAAGTCCAGACCGTGCCGGGCGCAGATCTTCTGCAAGAGTTTTCCGTCCAGGCCGCAGTGGAGCATGTAGAGCAGGAGGCGTCGGCGGGGTTCTTTTGGGGTGTCGTGACCTGTGCTCATCGTTCTTCCTCCTGCATAAAAGGACCCACGGATGGGGTGTTCATGGGGCACGGTGATGAGGGGACCGGATGCCGGGGGAAGAAATGTATTTCAAAAGGTTTTCCGGGGACCGTGCCCAATGACCCTTGTAATGGCAGCATAACAAACAAGAACCCTGCTCCGCCACCGTGAACGTTTTTTCGGGTGTGGGGCCCGTTCACGTTTTTCGCTTGACATGGGGTTCGAGAAAAGTTTAATGAGGCGATGAATGATGGTTCATTCATGAACGGGCGACGCGGAGCGATCATGACCCAAGGGCGCGGCAACCACAAAAACTCGGACAAAAGACGCCGCATCTTGGATGCGGCGGTGGCCGTCTTTGCGGAAAAAGGCTTCTTCCAGGCCCGGGTGTCCGACATCGCCCGGCTGGCGGGTGTGGCCGACGGGACCATCTATCTGTATTTCAAGAACAAGGACGATCTCCTCATTTCCATCTTCGAAGAGAAGATGAAAGAGATCAACGTGAAGTTCCGAGAAGCTCTCGCTTCGGAAACGCACGCCCTGGCCCGCTTCCGCAAGCTCATCGCCATGCATCTGGCGGGCTTCCAGGCCTATCCCGAACTGGCCGCGGTGCTCCAAGTGGAACTGCGCCAGAGCAGCCGCTTCATGCGCGAATACAAGAAGGTGGAACTGAAGAACTACCTGGACCTCATGGGCGATGTGGTTCGGGAAGGTCAGGCGCAAGGCGTTTTCCGCAAGGATTTGCCCTTGGGGCTGGTGAAGCGGTTCATTTTCGGCGCTTTGGATGAAGTGGTCTCCACATGGGTTCTAGCTGGGCGTCCATACGACTTGGAATCCCTGACGGACCCCTTGATGGATCTCTTTGTCAACGGGCTGGGGGAGCATTCTGTACACAAGCCTGCTCAGGATTTTCCGGCGAAAGCCGCCTCAATGATGGATGGACAACATCCCCGAAAAGGAGGACAGGATCATGAAGCTGCTGGTGGATGAAAGGGATCTGAAGTTCGTTCTCTACGAACAGTTGAACGTGGAAGATTTGTGCAAGTATCCGCTCTTTTCGGAGTATTCCAAGGAAATGTTCGATATGGCCTTGGAACAGGCGGAAAAACTAGCAGAGCAGGAATTCTATCCCACCAACAAAAAGGGGGACAAAGAAGGCTGCCGCTATGAAAACGGCCTAGTGAAAGTCCCCGAATGTTTTCATCAGCCCTACAGGCTCTACTGCGAAGGCGGCTGGTTGGCCATGGCCGACGACCCGGATGTGGGCGGCCAGGGGTTTCCCTTCACGGTGTCCAACGCCTGCGTGGAATTTTTCGCCGCAGCCAACTGGGCTCTGCTCATGTACCCCGGCTTGACCCACGGCGCCGCTCGGCTGCTCCAGAAATACGGCACACCGGAACTGCAGGAAAAGTACATGTTCAAGATGTTTTCCGGTGAATGGGGCGGCACCATGTGCCTCACGGAAGCCGGGGCCGGAAGCGACGTGGGGAATCTTCGCACCCGGGCGATCCCTCAAGGAGACGGGACCTACAAAATCGAGGGGCAGAAGATTTTTATCTCCTCCGGTATGCACGATCTTACGGAAAACATCGTCCACATGGTTCTCGCCCGCATCGAAGGCGCTCCCAAGGGCACCAAGGGCATTTCCATCTTTTTGGTCCCCCGCTTCCTTGTGGACGATAACGGTAACCTCGTGGACAACGACGTCAACTGCGGCGGCATCGAACACAAGATGGGCATTCACGGCTCCGCCACCTGCGTTTTGAACTTCGGCGAAAACGGCAAGTGCCTGGGTTACCTCATGGGCGAACCCAACAAAGGCATGCGCATCATGTTCGACATGATGAACGAGGCGCGGCTCTTTGTGGGCATGCAGGGCCTGGCCCATGCCAGCACGGCCTATCTCCATGCGCTCCAATACGCTAAGGATCGTGTCCAGGGCACCCCGGTGGAAAAGATGAAGGATCCCGGGGCGGAACGGGTGACCATCATCAACCATCCCGATGTGCGCCGGATGCTCATGTTCATGAAGGCGAGCACCGAAGGGCTGCGGGCCCTCATGCACCTTGCCGCGTATTGCCTGGACCGGGAGCGGGCGGCGGAAACGGATGAAGAGCGAGAGCTGTACCAAGGCTACGTGGATCTCCTGATCCCCATTTGCAAATCCATGGGCAGCGATTTGGGTTTCCGCGTGTGTGAGACGGCGGTCCAGGTTTACGGCGGCTACGGGTACACGTCGGAGTACCCGGTGGAACAGTTCCTGAGGGATTGCAAGATCGCCTCCATTTACGAAGGCACCAACGGCATTCAGGCTTTGGATTTGGTGGGGCGCAAGATCGCTATGAAACGTGGGCTTCTGTTCAAGAACGCCGCCAAGTTCAGCGCAGAGCTCACGGCCAAGTTCAAGAAAAACTACCGCATGCACGACTTGGTGGCCATTTACGAAGAAGCGGCCGAAAACCTCATCCAAGTGACCAAGTTCTTCGGTTTGAAGGGCATGACCGACGAATTCCACGTGCCCATCCTTTACGCCAAGCCGTACTTGGATCTTTTCGGCGATGTGACCATTGGATTGCTTCTGCTGTGGCAGGCCTACATCGCCGACCGAAAGCTCTATGAAATTTTCGCCGACAATGGGTGCAAAGACGAAAAGTCGCGCCAGGCCGTGGTGGCATCCAACCGCAGCGCCGCTTTCTACGCCGGCAAAATCGCTTCGGCCAAGTATTGGATGACGCAGGTGCTCACCCAGGCGTCCGGCAAGGCCCGGGCGATCATGACGGGCGACAAGTCGCCTTTGGAAATTCCCGAAGAAAGTTTTGCTCTTGTCTAAAGACCAAGGAGGATATCGCATGAAGGCAAGGGACGTGGTTTTGGTAGACGGAATTCGGACGGCCTTCGGCAAGGCCGGGGAAAAGGGCATTTTCTGGATGACCCGAGCCGATGACATGGTGGTCAAAGTTATCCGGGAGCTTCTGCGCCGAAATCCGCAGGTGAAACCGGAGATGGTGGAAGAAAACGTTTGGGGCGCCACCACCCAGGAAGGCGATCAGGGTTTGACTCTAGGCCGCACGACGGCCATTCTCGCGGGCCTCCCGGAATCCACGGCGGGCTTTTCCGTGGACCGGATGTGTGCAGGGGGCATGACGGCGGTCACCTGCGCCGCTTCGGAAATCGCCCTCGGATCCGTGGACATCGCCATTGCCGGCGGTGTGGAACACATGGGCCATCACCCCATGGGCGCCACGGCGGATCCCAACCCGCGGTTCATCGCGGAAAAGATTGTTTCCGAAGACGCCTTGGTCATGGGCAAAACGGCGGAAAACCTCCATGACATGTTCCCGGAAATCACCAAGGAAATGGCCGACGAATATGCCCTGTTGTGCCAGAAGAAGGCTTTCAAGGCCTACCAGGACGGCATCATCCAAAAAATGATTGTCCCCATGACCGTCTACACCAAGAACGGCTGGGTGGTGGCGGACCGCGACGAGCAGCCCCGTCCGGAAACGACCCTAGAAGCTCTGGCGACCCTGAAGACGCCGTTTCGTGTCCAGGGCAAGGTGACTCCGGGGAACGCCTCAGGGTTGAACGACGGCGCCTGCGGCGTGCTGCTCATGTCCGCCGAAAAGGCCAAGGAACTGGGCTTGAAGCCCAAAATGAGGCTGGTGGGCTATGCCTTTGCGGGGGTGAAACCGGAAATCATGGGTTACGGCCCGGTGCCGTCCACGAAGAAGGTTCTGGAGCGCACAGGTCTCAAGTTTGACGATCTGGACGTGATCGAACTAAACGAAGCCTTCGCGGTTCAGGCCGTCGTCTTCATGAAGGAATTCGGCATGAAGGTCCCCGACGACAAGCGTCTCAACCCATACGGTGGGGCCATCGCCTTCGGCCACCCGCTTGCCTCATCCGGCCCGCGGCTCATGATCCACCTCATGCATTATTTCGAAGCCCATCCGGAGGCGCGCTACGGGCTTGCGGCCATGTGCGTCGGCTTGGGCCAGGGGGGATCGGTCATTTGGGAAAACCTTCAAACCGCGAAGTCCGAATAAAGGGGGAATGTCATGGGCGAACCGGTGACCAAGTTTTTCGTAAACTTCTGGAATTCTCCCGTTGGCAAATTGGCCGTCGTGACCATGGACAACGGGCATGATTACAAGAAGCCCAACGTGTTCAGCGAAGCGGCCCTCATGTCGCTCAACGAAGCTTTAAACACCGTCCTGGCCGAAGGCGACGTCAAAGGCCTCATGCTCACGGGCAAACCCTACATTTTTGCCGCCGGGGCGGACCTTACCCAGGTGCCCTTCGTGACCACCTTCGAACAGGGCTATCAGATCGGCAAGGCGGGTCACACCATTATGAAGCGCCTCATGGACCTGCCGTTTCCCACTGTCGCGGCCTACAACGGCGTCGCCTTGGGCGGCGGCCTGGAAATCGGCCTTTATTGTCAATACCGGACGGTGGCCCGCAGTGTTCCCGCCATGGGGTTTCCGGAATGCTTCATCGGACTGATCCCCGGCTGGGGCGGCTGCACCCTGGCGACGAAACTCTTGGGCCCTGAAAAGGCTTTGGAGCTTATCATCTTCAACGCGTTGAACCAGAACCGCATGATCAACGGCGTCCAGGCCTATGAAATAGGTCTGGCGGATCGGCTGTTCGACGGTGCCGAGTTCTTCGACGATTCCCTGCGGTTCCTCATGGGTATCATCGCCGGAACGGAAAAAGTGGACCGTGTGGCGCCCAAAACGACAAACCTCAAGGCAGCCGTGGCCAAAGCCAAGGAATTCGTGGACGGCAAGGTGCATGGGGCGGCCCCGGCGCCGTATCGGGCCATCGAACTCATCGAAGGGGCGGTCCAATGGGATATCGACCGGGGGTTCGAGGAAGAAAACAGGGCCCTGGGAGACCTCATCAAGAGCCGTCAGTGCAAGTGTTCCATTTACGCCTTCGACCTGGTGAACCGTTACGCGAAGAAGGTCAAAGGCGTGCCCGACGCCAAGCCGAAGCCCGTGAAAAAGGTGGGCATCATCGGTGCCGGTTTGATGGCTTCCCAATTGGCCCAGCTCTTCATCTATCGACTCGGCGTCCCCGTGGTCATGAAAGACATCAAGCAGGAATTTGTCGACAAAGGCTGCGCCTACGTCCATCAAGAATTCCAGAAGATGGTGGAAAAAGGCCGCATGCCGGAAGCTCGGGCTCGCTACCTTTCCAGCCTGCTCCGCGGCACCTTGAGCTACGATGATTTCGCCGACTGCGATTTCATCATCGAAGCCGTGTTCGAACGGATGGACATCAAGAAGCAGGTGTTTGCGGAACTGGAAGCCGTGGTCCAACCGGAATGCATCCTGGCGACCAATACGTCGTCTTTGAGCGTCACGGAAATGGGGGCGGACCTCAAGCATCCCGAACGGGTGGTGGGCTTCCATTTCTTCAACCCGGTGGCCGTATTGCCTCTAGTGGAAGTGATCAAGACCCCGCAGACCAACGACCTCACTTTGGCCACGGCCTTCGATTTGGCGAAAAAGCTTAAAAAGACGGGCGTGCTCGTCAAAGACGCGCCGGCTTTCCTCGTGAACCGGATCTTGACGAAGATGCTGGCGGACTGCCTGACGATGGTGGACGAAGGCGCTGATTTTGCTCAGGTGGACGAAGCCCTTCTGGGCTTAGGGCTGCCGATGGCGCCGTTTGACCTGCTGGCTTTGGTGGGATTTCCCGTGGCCTATCATGTGGCGGAAACCTTGAACCATGCTTTCGGTTCGGAACGGTTCCCGCTCAACGCCAACTTCAAGAAGCTGGTGGATGCCGGCAAGAAAAGCATCTACGTGCCGGGATCCAAGACCAAGAAGGTGGATCCCGAAGTGGAAAAATTGTGGGTCAAGCAGGGGCACAAAGAGTTCCATCCCGATGAGATCCGCGATCGCGTGCTGGCCAATCTGGCCAAGGAAATTGACCTGATTTTGAAGGAAAAGATTGTGGACAGTTCCCGCGATGTGGACCTGGCCATGATCATGGGGGCCGGCTGGCCGTTTTTCATGGGCGGCATCACCATGTATTTGGATATGGCCGGTGTGACGCCCAAGGTGCTGCAAAAAGTTTTCTTCAGTTTCTAGGGGCCTAGCTTTGGGCGACAACTTCCTAAGCCGTTAGGCCACGTCTCGGCGTCGGGATTTTTTTGCGGACGACCCGAACCCGGCAGGAGGGGCTGGGAGAAGGTGTCTTGAGGGCGGTTTGTGGAAAACCGCCCTTTTTTATTTTTGGAAGTCAGTGTCCCACGAGCTGGTCAACCGCAAGCCTTCCGTCTCCGATGACTCATAAAAAAGCACTCCCGGCGGTTCCCCGCTCAGGATTCGGTGCAGCATATCGGCCATGAGAGCTCCGATGATCTGGTTGCTCATGACGACAGACGGATCCGCTTGAAGCCGGCACGATGCGCTTTGCGCCTCAGAGCTTGTCAGGGGTTGCGAGGAGCTTGGCTCGAAGCTGCCGTCCTCTTCCTTGGAGTATAGCTTTTCGAGGCTCTCGCTTTGCACGGGTCTGGGCCTCGGGGATGTTTCTTGCCCGGTCCGTGAGGGGAACCTCTGCCGCACCAATTGCTCCAAATTGAGGATTTGCCCCGGCGTTTCCCGGCTGAGTCGTGGGTGATAGGCAACCAGTTGACCTCGATCGGGTCCTGTTCCGCCGGAGATAAGAATTTTTCCCTCATCTTGGGCCCGCCGGCTGAGAATGAGACGCGTCTCGAAATTGTCGACACAATCCAGCACAGCGTCAAAAAGGGAAAGACCCGTTTTTTCGTCAAAGGCATGGGGAATTCCGGAAGCGTCGGCCCCGAAAAGGGTGTTCAGCCGATGAGCCAGGGCCGATGCTTTCATTGCGCCTACGGCCTGTGCAAAGAAGATTTGGCGGTTTAAATTGGTGACGTCCACTCGATCTGGGTCAAAAAGGGCAATGTGTCGGCAGCCTAAAAGCACCAGGGTCGGCGCCGCAAAATTTGCCAAGGCTCCGGCGCCGATGATCGCCACCGAAAGATTTTCAAGAGATGCGCTGGGGCGAATGCGAACGTAGACCAATGGGTTACGGGTTTGGGGTTCGTCAAATAAAATTCTTTTGACCTCTTCCAGGGCCAGACCGGCAGCGGCCATCGCGGTAGCGGGGTCCTCCCACGGCACCGCTGTGAGGGAAGATGGGGCGATCATGGTGGGGATCGCGTCCGTCTCCCTACCGGGCGCGTAGCTGAAAAACCTAAAGCCGGCTCGATCGGCTGTGGTCAGGTACCGAACGGTGACCAGAGGAGTCGTGCTTTGGGAAGCGGCGTTGAAAAGAATCTTGTTGGTCAGCCCGAGTTGGGAAAAATCCACAAGAATCGAGCAAGGATCCAGCAGGGCGGCGGTGGCGGGGTGCGTCACCCAGCCCGGAATGTGAACCAGGTCAATGCCGGGATCCAGGGCACGCGCCAGAGAGACGAAGGTTTCATCCAGCTCAGGGCAGATGACGATGAAGCGACGAAGACCCAAAGCCGCGGCTGATGCCAGGAAAAAGGAAGCAGGATAGGGACCGCTTCCCGCCACGCCGATCGCAGCCCGGGTGAGCTTGTCCTGACGCCACCCGGGGATCAGGTTCTGACGGTGATGCCGCATCTCAGGTGCTGCGGCTTTCAATGGAGACATGATTCTTGGTTCTTTGGGTCATCCATTCAAGGCACACGCCCAACCTTGGGTGGAAACCGTCGGCACATACCCTCGCAGTGCGGTCACCGATGGCGGGCCGTTTCCGAGGGACCCGTCGGGCCATGGGCTTCGCCGCTTCCGGGAAACCCACGGCCCGACGAACTGCTCAGGGTTGACCTATCGTGCCCTACGCCACAGGAAATGCCCACAGGAAAAATATCATACATTCCTCACGACCTGACCTTTGGCAAGGTGCGACTCCACGCCGTAAGCCAGACTTGCGTGTGGAGCTCCCTTCCTTGTCACACTCGGCGCGCCGACCACGAGGACGAAGTCGGGATAGGCGCTTTCCCCATGTTCCCCCACATCCAGCCCCTCGATCTCTTCTTCCACACTGACGCGCAATCCCACCGTCATTTTAATCACTTTGAAGGTCAGATAGGCCAGCGGAAAGGTCCACAGAAAGGCTGCCGCCGCGCCAAGAGCCTGCACACCCAGTTGGTTCCACGAAAACCCTTCGATATGAAAAATCGCTGCGGCAAGGGTCCCCCAGACGCCGCACACTCCATGCACGGAGATGGCCCCCACCGGGTCATCCACCCCAATCCGATCCACCGCGATCACCGAAAACACGACAAGGATACCGGCCAAAAAGCCGATAATAACCGCACTGGTCGGGCTGACGGTATTGCATGGGGCGGTGATGCCCACAAGACCTGCCAAAGCGCCGTTGAGACTCATGGCTAGGTCCGGTTTTTTTGTCAGAGACCAGATGCTTATCAAAGATCCGACCACACCGGCCACCGCCGCCAGGTTGGTGTTGACGAATATCCACGCGATATCTTTAATGCCGGCCGTGGTTGAACCGGGATTGAAGCCGAACCATCCGATCCAGAGAATGAAAACACCCAAAGTGGCCAAGGGAAGGTTGTGTCCGGGGATTGCCCGGGGGCGTCCCTGGGCGTCGTATTTTCCCAGACGAGGTCCAATGACGATGGCTCCGGCGAGAGCGGCCCAGCCGCCCACGGAATGGACCACTGTAGAACCTGCAAAGTCGATAAAGCCCAGGTTTTCAAGCCAGCCTTTGCCGTTCAAGAGGCCTCCCCAGGCCCAACTGCCGAAAATGGGGTAAATGATGGCGCTAATGACGAAACTGTAAATGAGGTAAGCGGTGAATTTCGTCCGTTCTGCCATGGCTCCGGAAACAATGGTGGCCGCCGTGGCACAAAACACCACCTGAAACATCCAAAAGGCCAGAACCCAGGGATCTTCCCCGTGCACATAATCGGACAGAAAGAAACCGGAAGTCCCGATCCAGCCGTTCCACGTGGCGCCGAACATCAGCCCGAAACCGACGGCCCAAAAGGTCAGGCTGCCCACACAGAAGTCCATGAGATTTTTAAACATGATGTTGACGGCGTTTTTGGCTCGAGTCAGGCCTGTTTCCACCAAGGCAAATCCTGCCTGCATGAAAAAGACAAGTGCTGCGGCAATCAAAGTCCATACATAATTGAGATGCGTCTGCACGTCGGCCGCCGTCGCCTCGTCGGCGCCGGCTGCTGAGGCAACAAACGGATACAGAAGGAAAAAAAGGGCGATTAAGATTTTTCCAAACATGGTCTGCTCCCTATTCGGAATGATGAAATCCATGACAGCGATAAGATTCATGAGCGTTTTCCAGCCCGACAAGTTTTAAAGGGCGCTGAGGCCGCTTTCGGCCGTGCGAATGCGCACGGCATCGGCGATGGGGGAGACGAAAATCTTGCCGTCCCCAATCTTTCCCGTATACGCCGCCGATCGAATCGCTTCGAGGACTTGACTCAACATTTCCTCGGCAATCACCACCGTAATGTGCAGCTTGGGGACAAAATCGACATGATATTCAGCGCCGCGGTAGAGTTCCACATGCCCTTTTTGGCGACCAAATCCCTTGACCTCGGCAACGGTCATGCCCTGAATGCCGCACCCAAGCAGCGCCTCCTGCACTTCTGCCAACTTGAACGGCTTGACGATCGCTTCAACCTTGACCATACCTATTCCTCCTTTTCTGGGCTGGACGGTTTCTTGCGGGGCAAGAATCCTGCCAATCAGGGAGGAATGTTTACAAGTGGAGGAATTCTTTATAGTAAAGAGAGATCGCTCAATTCAAAGGGATCGGATTTCTCACTAAAAAGGTACAAAAATGTTACGGAATGGCGGTTCGGTCGGTTTTTGGCACCAAGGGGCCTTGGGCGACTTCGTCCTTTTCAGCCCGGTTTTGGACGCTTTGCATGAGCTGTGGCCGAGGACGAACTTCACGCTGTGGACGCGGCCGGCATACGGGGATCTCTTGGCGGGAAAGCCTTATACGGTGACGGTGCACTCGGCGGATGGGCCTTTTTGGTCCGGTCTTTTTACGGAAGAGGCATGGCAAACGGAACCGGTCCCCGAAGCGTTGTCCCAAGGACAGGCTTTTTTCTGGGTGGGACAAAAATGTGCTAAAACCTTCGTGGATCGTCTCCAGAAACGATTGCGCGGAAAGGTTTTTTGGATCCAGTCCTTTCCGGAAGACGAGGTCCAAGAGCCGGTGACCCGGTTCCTCTTCAAGCAATTGAAGACTTTAGGGTTTCCCGTTGCCGAAAGGAAGCCGAAAATTCTTGAAGATCCTTCTCTGAAAGCCCAGGCGGCGCCATGGGTCGCCTCGGAAGGTCTTCCTTGGGGGCATTACGGAGTGGTGCATATGGGAAGCGGTGGGCTTCGAAAGGTCTGGCCCGTCGCCCGATGGCAAAGCCTCTTTGAAGCCACATCGGGTTTTTTCAAAAGGCCCATGGTCATGCTGTCAGGTCCTGCAGAGGAAAAGATTTTCCCTTTTGTGGAGGAGTTTTCCCGGGTGTGGGGCTGGCGCGTTATTCATACTCAGGACATCAAAAGGCTTACGGCCGTACTGAGCGGGGCGGCATTTTACGTGGGTTGTGATTCCGGCGTGTCTCATGTGGCGGCGGCCATGGGGGTGCCCAGCTTGGTGATCTTCGGTCCGACAAATCCGGCGGTCTGGGCGCCTCAGGGAACTCATGTGAGAATTTATCAAGATTGCTGGGACCCTCGGGACGTGCTTCGCCGCCAAGAAGACGGGGCATGGAAAGTGGATTCCGATCTGCTGCGGCGGGTTGCGGACGTTCTGGGAATTTAGAAAACAAAGGGCCGTTTTGGCTGGGCGCCCGAGTTTTTCTGCACGAGGCGGCCGTGGCTCTTCCCCACCCCAGGTGAAGCCGGCGCCTCGTCACGCCAGTGATCCTTTTGGGTTTTTGCTAAAGGCCTTTGCCGATTATCGTTTGTCGACCCGTTCTTTGAGTTCCTTTCCCACCTTGAAGAACGGCAGTCGCTTGGGACGCACTTCGATAAGTTCACCGGTTTTGGGGTTTCGACCCTTATAGCCTTCGTAATTTTTGACCTTGAAACTGCCGAAGCCTCGGATCTCCACACGGTCTCCTTGGATCAACGCCTTTTCCATGCTTTCGAAAGCCACGTTCACGGCCAATTCAGCGGCTTTGAGGGTGATGCCTTCAGCTTTGGCCAGAGCTTCGATCAGTTGGCTCTTGGTCATGGTGATGACTCCTTGCGCGTTCGCGCGGCTAACGGCGCGCTGTGATCCGTTCCATTCCATGCATATAGGGTCTTAGGGCTTGGGGGATGAGAATCGTCCCGTCGGCTTGCTGGTAGTTTTCCAGGACGGCCACCAGAGTCCTGCCCACGGCGAGACCGGAGCCGTTTAAGGTGTGGACGAGCTCCGTTTTCTTTTTCCCTTTACGCCGAAACCGGATATTGGCCCGCCGGGCCTGAAAGTCTTCGAAGTTGCTGCACGAAGAAATTTCCCGGTAGGTGTTTTGCCCAGGCAGCCACACCTCGATGTCATAGGTTTTGGCGGCGGAAAAGCCCAAGTCCCCCGTGCACAGGACGACCACCCGGTAGTGGAGTCCCAGTTCTTGAAGAATGGTCTCGGCGTTCAGCAGGAGCGTTTCCAATTCGTCATAGGACTGTTCCGGTTTCACCAGCTTGACCAGTTCCACTTTGTTGAACTGGTGCTGCCGGATGAGGCCTCGCGTGTCTTTGCCGTAGGATCCCGCTTCCGAGCGAAAACACGGCGTGTAGGCGGTGTAATACTTGGGAAGGTCGTCTTCTTCCAGAGTTTCATCCATGTGGATGTTGGTCACGGGCACTTCCGCCGTCGGCACGAGGAAATAGTCCCATCCTTCCAGCTTGAAAAGATCCTTTTCGAATTTGGGCAGCTGCCCCGTGCCGGTCATGGCCGTTCGGTTGACCATAAAGGGGGGGAGCACTTCCGTGTATCCGTGACGCATGGTGTGCACGTCGAGCATGAAATTGATCAAGGCCCGTTCCAACGCGGCGCCGGCTCCCCAGTAAAGGGTGAATCGGGCTCCCGTCATGCGCGCGGCGCGCTCGAAATCCAAAATACCCAGAGCTTCCCCAAGATCCCAGTGAGCCTTGGGCTCAAAATCGAAGGACGGGGGATGCCCCCACGTCTTGACCACGGGATTGGCTGTTTCGTCCGCGCCGACAGGGACGGACTCATGAGGCATGTTGGGAATGAGCATGAGGATGTCCCGGAAGCGGTCCTCAATGGCTCCCAGCTCCGCTTCCAGGTCTCTAATCCGCTGGGAAACCGCCTTCATCCCGTCGATCAGGTCTTCGGCATCGAGGCCTTCGCGTTTGCGCCGCGCGATTTCTTCCGATGCCCTGTTGCGCTCGTACTTCAGTTGTTCCACGTCCTTGAGCAAGGCGCGCCGTTGCTCGTCCAGCTTTAGGAAGGGTCCCATGTCCATGTCCACGCGCCGGTCTTGGAGCATTCGGGCGACGCGATCCACATTGTCACGCACGAACTTGAGATCCAGCATTGTTTGCTCTCGCCTTTCCCTTTTTATTTATCCGCTTGGGCGTTGACGACTTCAACGCTGTAGTCCGAAAGGAGGCTCAGTTCGGGCAGGTTGTGGAAAACGATCATGAAAGGCACCTTGCCCATGGAAGGAATGTGGACATTGCTCAGGTCTTTGCCTTCCCGGTTCATCATGGCGTTTTGGATCTGGGTCATATCCATCCGCATCAGTTCTTCACGCGACATGATGTTGCCGCAATAGGCTTTTTGCACCAGAGCCGGTTGTTTTTCCGTGGTGTAGAGCTTCCCCTCCACCAAAACGAAGCTCACGGGACTCGCCGATTCATTGACCGCTTTGCCTTCCACCACAAAAATCTGCCCGGCAGAGGCATTTTCTAAAAAGTAAGCGCGGATGTCCGGATCAATGGTCACCTGCGGGACCGCGGTCGTCGGCGGGGTCATGTTCTCGGCTTTAGGCTTCCCTAGGGGAAACATGCCTGTAGAGTAGAAATAATAACCAGCCGCGGCGATCCCCAACAGAAAAACTGCCAGAGCGGCAAAAACCAATCCCCGCCGAGATCGCGACCGTTCTTTGCCGACGGGAGGCCGAAGGACTCGTGGTTCGGGCCGCGCAACCGTGGAGACCGATTCCTGCGGTTCCGGCTCTTGGGCGCTTTCCGGCTCATCCGGGGCCGTGTCCATGGGCTCGAAATCGGGCTCCGGTTCCGGTTCGGCGGTGCGGTAGACCACAAACGTGTGCCCGCATCGAGTGCACCGGGCCTTCACCTTGTCCTTGTGAAGCCGCTTGGGATCCACACGGTATTTGGTTCCGCACAACTCACACGTGACCAACATGATGACCCTCTACGGCGTCGAATTCCACTTCATAGATGCCTTGAAGTCCCCGGTATTTTTCGGCGAAGTCCAAGCCGTAGCCCACGATGAAACCCGATGAAAGGCGAAACCCCGCGTAATGCAAGGGCACATGGACCTTGCGCCTTTCGTATTTGTCAATCAGAGCGCAGATTTTCACCGTTCGGGGATTTCGGCTTTCCAAGTGCCGAACCAGCCATAACATGGTAATGCCCGTGTCCACAATGTCCTCGACCACAAGGACTTCGCGACCTTCGATGGAGCATTCCAAATCTTTGGTCAACGCGATATGACCGCACGATTCCGTTGAGGAGCCGTAGCTGGCGATCCGGATGAAATCCACCTCGGCCCGGACTTCCAAACGGCGCACCAAATCTGCTAAAAAAATAAAGGCGCCCTTCAGAACGCCTACGAGCACGAGGTCTTTCCCCTGGTAGTCGGCGTTGATTTGGGCGGCAAGCGCATCCACGCGACGCTGGATCTCGTGCGGGGAGATTTTGGGAACGAGCCTGTGGGGTTTCATGAGAATCCTTTCTCCCGCCCTCTTTCGGATCGCCACGGGCAAGCGGTTCGCAGCGTAGCGGAAAAAAACCGAAAGGTCAATTGTCTCGTCGTGATAACTGTTCAAAACTATTCACAATAAGAAACCGTACTGCCTGGGGCGGTTAAACGTTTGCCTTATGGCGAACGAAGTCTTATTAAAGAAGGCAACAGTGACTTTGAATGGAAGGGAGAGAGACGATGCGGGATCAAGTGGAAAAAGCCTTGTCGAAGATTCGCCCCATGTTGCAAAGAGATGGGGGTAATGTGGAGTTGGTGGACGTGGAGGGCTCCGTAGTGAAGGTGCGCCTCGTTGGAGCTTGCCATGGGTGCCCCATGAGCCAGATGACCCTCAAAGCGGGGGTGGAGCGGATCATCAAGCAGGAAGTTCCGTCCGTCACCGAAGTCATCGCCGTGTGAGCCTCCGGCGAGGGGTTCTGAGAGCCCGGCGGCATGAGATGTTCGCCGGTGCCTGAAAATGAAGAGCTGGTGTACCGCCCGTGAAAGGGGCGCAGACTCATGCGCCCTCTTTCCGTCAAAAATCCCCAGGGGATTGTCCAGCGCCTCAGCTTCCCTTGTGGTAAGGTTCTCCGCGCAAGATGGTGAGCGCCCGATAGGTTTGTTCCGCCACTATGAGCCGCGCCAGGTCATGGGGAAAAGTCATGGCCGAAAGGGAAAACACGTGACGGGCCAACTGCTTGACCCCGTAGGAAAGGCCTAGAGGCCCACCGATCACCAACCATAGATCGGTTCCGTCATTGGCCATGCGCTCCAAGAAATGGGCGTAGTCTTCGGAAGAAATCGGGGCTCCTTTTTCGTCCCAGGCGATCAAAATCCCTTTTCCCGAGACCAAATCCACAATGCGACGCCCTTCCTTTTCCCGGATAAGATCCTCATCGCCCTTGGCTCCGATGCGTTCCGGCCGCACCACATGGACGTCGACGCGAGCATAGTGGCCGATCCTTTCCAGATAACGATCGATGCCCCTCTGGATTTCCGGGAAAGCGGTCTTCCCCACAAAAACGAAATGGATCTTCATGTCGGCTGTTCTCGGTGCGCCATGCCGTCCTCTTGCACCGAAACTGTGGGAAGTTTACGGCGTCGGGCGGCCAAGAGAAACTCGCGGTTGCCCTTGGGGCCGAGAATGGGGGAGGGGGTGATCCCCAAGACCTCGAAGCCCAGGTTTTCAGCCGCGCCGGCGACCGATCGGCACACCTCTTCGTGCACGGCCGGATCTTTGACCACCCCTCCTTTCCCCACGTGTTCCCGGCCGGCCTCGAACTGGGGTTTGATGAGGGCCACCAGAACGCTTTCTTTCGGCAGAAATGCCGCGACCTTGGGGAGAACCAGCCTCAGGGAGATGAAAGACACGTCGATAACGGCACACTGGAGAGGTTCGGGGATTTTGACGGGATCCAGGTAACGGATGTTTTGTCGTTCCAGGACAACGACCCTGGGGTCCTGCCGCAGCTTCCAGGCCAATTGCCCATAGCCCACATCCACGGCGTAGACCTTTCGGGCCCCCCGTTGGAGCAGACAGTCCGTAAACCCCCCTGTGGACGCCCCCACGTCCATGGCCACAAACCCCTTCACCTCCAGCCCGAAGGTATCCAGAGCATGGGCGAGCTTCACTCCCCCGCGGCTCACATAGGGATGATCCTGACCATGGAGCTCAATGAGCGCGTCGTCGCGAACCTTTTGACCCGATTGGGTCACAGGATGTCCATCGACCCACACGCAGCCGGACAAAATGAGCGCCTGGGCTTTTTCCCGGCTAGGGGTCAAGCCGCGTTGGACAAGAAGCTTATCTAACCGCTCGGATCGGGACGCCATGCGTTTGGGGCGCGGCCAAAGCCTCACGGACGCTCCAGGCGATGCCTTCCGCATCCAGCCCCAGTTCCTTGCGGAGCTGCCGCAAACTCCCATGGGGAACAAAAGCGTCGGGAACACCCAAGCGGACAAAACGCTTGGGCATGAGGCCTTCTTCGGTCAAAGCTTCTAGGACGGCGCTGCCAAAGCCGCCCTGTCGCACATTTTCTTCCACCGTGACCAGCAGGGAAGTCCTTTGCGCCCACCGGGCGATGAGGTCCGCGTCCAGGGGTTTGATGAACCGTGCGTTGATGACGGCCGCCTCGATCCCTTCCCCGGCAAGAAGTTCCGCCGCCTCTGCCGCTTCCATCACGGACGCCCCCACCGCCACAAGCGTCACGTCCTCTCCCTCTCGGAGCAGTTCGGCGCGCCCGATGGGAAGTTCGTTCAGTTCGGAATCCAGCGCCACGCCGACGCCTCGGCCTCGAGGATAGCGCAGCGCCACGGGGCCTTTGTGCTGCAGAGCCGTCTTCAGCATGTGGCGGAGTTCGTTTTCGTCCTTGGGTGCCATGACCACCATGTTGGGGATGTGCCGCAGATAGGACAAATCGAACACGCCGTGATGGGTCGGCCCGTCTTCCCCGACGAGGCCGCCGCGGTCCATGGCGAAAACAACCGGCAAGTTCTGGAGACACACGTCATGGACGATCTGATCGTAGGCACGTTGAAGGAATGTGGAATACACGGCCACGACCGGGCGATAACCCTCTACGGCGAGTCCCGCGGCGAAGGTCACGGCGTGTTGTTCGGCGATCCCCACATCGAAAAACCGCTTGGGGTAGACGCGGGCGAAAGTGTCCAGCCCCGTCCCTTGCGGCATGGCGGCGGTAATGGCCACGATTCGAGGGTCCTTTTCCGCCAGTTCCGTCAGGCATCGGCCGAATACGGCCGTGTAGGTAGGGATGTCGGAGGTCTCTTTCGCCGTCCTCCCCGTCGCCACATCGAAACACCCGATGCCGTGAAACCGTGCCGGGTCACATTCGGCGGGTTCGTAACCCTTCCCTTTGATCGTCCCGACGTGGATGAGCACCGGACCTTTGAGAACTTTGGCGGTTTCAAAGGTTTCGATGAGGCGATCCAGCCGATGACCTTGGATGGGACCGATGTACTGAAAGCGAAACGCTTGAAAGAGCATGCCGGGAGTGAAAAACGCCAGGAACGATTCCTCGCTCTTTTTGAGGAGTTGCACGATATTGGCCCCGACTCCGGGGATCGCCTTAAGGGTGTTTTCCACTTCCCGTTTGAGGCTCATGACCGTGCGGCTGGAGAGCTTCCGGCTGAGAAACGATGAAAACGCCCCCACATTGGGCGAGATGGACATTTCATTGTCGTTGAGGACGACGATGAGGTCTCGGCCCAAGTCCCCCGCGTGGTTCAGGGCTTCGAAGGCCATGCCGCCGGTCATGCTGCCGTCTCCGATCACGGCGATGATGCGGCTCGGGCATCCTTTGAGGTGCTTGGCGCTGGCCATGCCCAGGGCGGCCGAGATGGACGTGCTGGCGTGTCCGGCCCCAAAGGCGTCGTAACGGCTTTCATCCCGCTTGGGGAAGCCGCTGATGCCTTGCCATTGGCGCAGTGTATGGAAGCGGTCTCGGCGGCCCGTGACCAATTTGTGCGTGTAGCATTGATGGCCCACATCCCAAACGATGCGGTCGTTAGGGGCGTCGAAGACGTAATGGAGCGCCAAAGTGAGTTCCACCACACCGAGGTTGGGGGCCAAATGCCCCCCGGTCCGCGCGGTGGTTTCAATGATCAGCCGACGGATCTCTTTGGCCAGATTTTCCAATTCCTTAATGGACAGGCGCTTGAGATCCTTGGGGGAGTCTATCGTCGCCAGCAGGGATGACCCTGCACCGGAAGATTTTAAATTTTCGTTCAACCTGCGTTCCACGTTGGTTTCTTTCACCGTTTCGTTGGCGTTCTCTTATGGCCGCCTTGCCGCGGCTCTTCACCGGTCCCGTCTCTTTCAACCCTCCAGGGGGAAGGTCCAGGAAATGTCTCAGGCCTTCCGGACCAGAAGATACCGAGCGATGGCTCTCAAGGGATCGGCCTTGCGATCGAACCTTTCCAACGTCGCCACAGCCCATTCCACGTGATCCCGGGCCGTTTCTTTCGTGCGCGCCACCCCTAGAAGGGCGGGATAGGTTTTCTTGTTCTTGGCCGCATCGGAGCCGATCGATTTGCCCATGACTTCGGGATCCCCTTCCACATCGAGCAAATCGTCGGTGATCTGAAAGGCCAGCCCCAGATGACGACCGTAGCGCCCCAGGGCCTCGGTGGTCTGAGGATCGGCCCCCGATAAAACGGCTCCCATCTCCAAAGAGGCACAGATGAGGGCTCCCGTCTTGCGGATGTGCATGTATTCCACTGTGGCCAGATCCACATCGCGCGTTTCGGATTCCAGATCGATGACCTGCCCGCCGATCATGCCCTGGGCCCCCGAAGCCCGCGCCAGGATGGCCACAGCCTGGAGTCTGCGTTCCGCGGGGACGGTGCGGTCGGCTTGGCCATGAGGGGATGCCAAAAGGCCGAAGGCTTCCGTCAACAAGAGGTCTCCGGCCAGGATGGCTACCGCCTCTCCATAGACCCGATGGTTCGTTGGGCGGCCTCGGCGGAAATCGTCGTTATCCATGGCAGGAAGATCATCGTGGATCAGGGAGTACGTGTGGACCATTTCCAAAGCGCACGCCGCCGGCATCACGGCTTCGCGCGAACCTCCCGCCACGTCGGCCGCCGCGAGGCACAAAATGGGCCGAAGTCGCTTCCCGCCGGCAAAGAGACTGTAGCGGGCCGCTTCCACAACCGTTTTTTCCAGCCCCGACGAGGCGGGAAAAAACCGCTCCAAGGCTTCGTCCACACAGCGGCGCCTTTCCGCCAAATATGTCTTAAGATCAAAGGATTCCAAGGAAAAAGTCCTTTCCATCGGCATTGGGCATTCCTTTTAACATGAACCACGAGGCCAGACCAGAGGGAAATGGAGACATTGTGTTCAGGCGCCCCACGGGAAAGAGCTGTTCTTTGACGGCGAAAGTCCTCTTGAAATCGTAGCGTGGATTCGTCATATCTATTGAAAAAGATCGTCAGGATTCAGAACGTGCCCACTTCGGACAGAGATGATCATGGAATTGGAAAAACTTGCAGAAAAACTCAAAGATCTCATCGTCGGCGAGGTCCGGGACGAACTCAAGGCCTTCCGCGCGGCGGTGACAGGCGAATTGGCGGGGTTTCGCATCGCCCTCGAATCCATCAACGCACGACAAGCCTCATTCGACCAGAGCCTCTCCGAGTTACGCGGTGAAATAGCCCGAATCCATGTCCGACTGGACAACCTCAACAAACGCCTCGACGATACCAACATGCGGATTGACGATGTCAACAAACGTTTCGACGATGTCAACAAACGTTTCGACGACGTCAACAAACGCCTCGACGATACCAACATGCGCATTGATGATGTCAACAAGCGTTTCGACGACGTCTACAAACGTTTCGATGACGTCTATAAACGTTTCGACGAGGTCGATAAGCGTTTCGATGATGTCAATAAACGTTTTGACGATGTCAATCGGCGCATCGACGAGGTGCACAAAAGGATCGATGACGTCATCGCCGACAATGCCCGTCGCATGGATGCCTTGAAGGTTGAATTCAAGACGGAGCTTGCCGCTAACACGCGAAAGATCGAAGAGATGAACGGACTGTGGCAGGCAGTCCTCATGCAGTTGGCCGATATGCAGGCGAATCTCAAGGCCGCCGTCGCGCAGAAGGAAATCATCGACGATGTTCTCGTGCGGCTTCGCCGCTTGGAATCCCAATCTCCGGCGGCGACCGGCCCGTAAGGCCTGCCGTTTCAGATTTTGAAGCTCTAGGTTTTCTCTTCCCCTTTCGCCGGTTCCTCGAAAGGCACGGTGACCCAGCGGCCGTCTTCGCCCTGAACCAGCATCTGGACCTGTTTTTCCGCTTCCTCGAGCTTCTCGTGGCAGAAACGAACGAGCCCTACGCCTTCGCTAAAGGCGGCCATGGCTTCTTCCAGAGGCAAATCCCCCTTTTCCAGCTTTTCCACAATTTCTTCGAGCCGTTTCATGGCCTCTTCAAAGGTTTCCGTCTTTTTCTTTTTCGCTGTCTTGCCTTGGACTTCGGCACCGGCCATGGTCGGATCCTTTCTTGGGATTGGCACGCGTTTCTTGAGATCGTGTCAAAACTTTTTCGTTCAGAAAGCTCGGATTTCGCTGAGAAGTACCCCTTCCGACGCCCCGCCCGAAGTGCGGTGCCCACCGTGACGGGCAGAGCCTAACTTCGAACAAGCCCCATGCTTCGAAAAAATGCCGCGGGCGATTGTCCATCGGCGCGGAGCCCACGGGCCGAACAACGCTTAGGCCCATCCGAACGTCCCGCCCCCGGCAGGTGGCTTCAGGACGGGGCCGCCTCGGTGACCTCCGCGGTGACGTGCCCTTCCGCCATCCGGATGCGCACGAGGTCTCCCGGCTGCACTTGCGCCGCTCGGCGCACCAGAGTTTCCTCAGGGAGCTTCCACGTCAGGGAATAGCCTCGAGCCAGAACAGCCAGGGGGCTCAAGGATTCCAGGCGTGCCGCCGTGCCGTTGAGCTGCAGGCGGCGTCTTTCCAGGTCCCGCCTTTCGAGATCCACCAGTTGCCGAGAGAGGGTTTCCAAGCGGCCTCGCCCTTCGGCCAGGGCTCTTTCAGGATGCACCCGCTGTAACCTCTGGGCCGCATGGGCGGCACGAAGGCCCCACAACCGGAGCCGTGCCTCCAGGGCCCGAAGGAGCCGATCCATTCGATCGTCCACGGCCAAACGCCAGTCGATGAGGCGGCGACGTGGGTCCACAAGTCGTTTTTCCAAATGGGATACTTGAACTTGCAGCCGTTCCACCCGTGACGACAAAGCGGCGCGAAGCCGTTTGCACTGCTCGGCCACGCGCCGCTCCACATCCTCGAGGCGGCTCACGACCCACTGGGCTGCGGCCGTCGGCGTGGGCGCCCGAAAATCCGCCACCATGTCGGATATGGTCATGTCGATTTCATGCCCTACGGCGGAAATCACGGGAACGGCGCATGCGGCGATGGCTCGCGCCGTCATTTCCTCGTTGAACGGCCAGAGGTCCTCAAGGCTGCCGCCGCCTCGGCCCACAAGCACCACATCCCACTGGAATTCCCTCTGCAGGGCCGAGACGGTTTCCAGGGCGCGGGCGATCTCCTGAGCCGCTTCGTCCCCTTGAACCCGGACGGGAAGCAGCGTGACCGTCAGAGGAAAGGGGCATCGCTGAAACACCTTCAGAATGTCCCGAATGGCGGCGCCGCTCGGGGATGTGACCACGGCGACCCGCTGGGGGCGCATGGGTAGCGGGCGTTTACGCTCTTGGGCGAACAGGCCTTCCTGGGACAGTTTTTCCTTGAGCTGCTCGAAGGCCAGCTGCAGCGCCCCGCGGCCTTGGGGCTCCAAAACGTCCGCAATGATTTGGTAAGCCCCTTGGGGTTCATAGACGGTCAGACGTCCTTGGCACACAACGGCCAGACCGTCTCCGGGGCGAAATTTCAAGCGAGTGAGGGCCGGGCGGAACATGACCACCCGAATTTGGCTTTTTTCGTCTTTCAAGGTGAAGTAAGCATGGTTCGATGCGGCCACCTTGTAGTTGGAAATCTCGCCCAGAACCCAAACATAGGGGAAATTGGCTTCCAACAGGCCTTTTATGCGGGCGCTCAGTTCACTGACCGTAAAGATAAGAGGAGATTTCAGGGGTGCGCTCAGGGGCATAAACATTTTCTCCTTTTCACGGCGGGAGGGCTTGCCGCCGATGGGGATGAATGAAACGTCAAAGGGACTTGAGCCGAACCCGCTCCCAGGGCCGATCCCAAGACTTTGATGTGCCTTGAGGATCTTTTCCGCTTAAGTGAACAGCTTCGGGTCCATGGCGTCCCGGAGACCTTCCCCTACGAGATTATACGACGTGATGCCCAAAAAGATGGCAAGCCCCGGGAACGTGGTCAGCCACCAGGCGAATTCAATATAGTCCCGACTCTGACTCAAGATGTCCCCCCAGCTGGGGGTCGGCGGCGGCACCCCGAAGCCGAGAAAGCTCAAGCTGGATTCCGTCAGGATGGCCCCGGCAATGCCGAAAACCGCCGAAACCAAAACAGGTGCCATGGCGTTGGGCAGCATGTGCAAAAAAATGATGCGCCCGTGCGAAGCGCCCAAAGCCGCAGAAGCCTGGATGAAGTCCAGCCGTTTCAGCTTGAAAAACTCGGCGCGGACAAATCGTGCCACGCCCGTCCAGCCCGTCAGGCCGATGACCGCCATGATGTTGTAAATGCTCGGCGGCAAAAAGGCGATAATGGCGATAATGAGAAAAAACGTCGGAATGGTCAGAAGAATTTCGATGAGCCGGCTGATGACCCCGTCGACCCACCCGCCGAAATAGCCTGCCAGCCCACCGAGAACGATCCCGATAAGCAGAGCGATGCCCACGGCGACGAACCCCACGGACAGGGAAATCCGGGCGCCGTGGATCATGCGGCTCAACACATCCCGGCCGCGATCGTCGGTCCCGAACCAATGCTTTCGACTGGGCGGGGACAGGTTTTCCAGTAGGTCGTATTCCGACGGGGAATAGGGGACGGGCGGCCACAGAGCCCATGATCCGGGACCATCCAAAGGTCGTTGCAACATAAAGACATTGGGATCCCACACATCTTTCCATGTGCCGTTTCCCGGCCGAAGCGCCTCCTGGAGGACGGGGAAGACGAGTTTACCCTTCCAAGAGGCGACAATGGGCCGATCGTTGGCCAAAACGGGGGCGAAGACGGCCACGGCCGCAAGAAAGACCGTCACCCAGAGGCCCGCTACCGCCGTGCGCTTTTTCTTGAAATGGCGCCAGACGGCTTTCCAGTAAGACACGGACGCCGTGGGTTGGAACGATGGGTTCATGGGCGAATCTCTCAGCATGCGGCCGACCATGACATCCTTTCCGCCAAGGCGATCAATCCAACTGAATGCGTGGGTCCAGCACGGCGTACAAAATATCCGAAAGCAGCAAGCCCACCAAGGTCAGCAGAGCCGAAATGGTCGTCAAGGCCATGATTACCGGGTAATCGCGCGACAAGACGGCTTCGAACCCCAATTGCCCCATGCCGGGGATGGAAAAGATGCTTTCGATAATGACGCTGCCGCCGAACATGGCCGGAAGCAGAAAGGCCAACAAGGTGACAATGGGCAGCAGGGCGTTTCGAAACGCGTGCTTAAAGATGACGACCCGTTCGCTTAAACCTTTGGCCCGTGCCGTGCGCACGTAGTCTTCGCGGATGACTTCCAGGAGTTCGGCCCGGGTGAGGCGCGAAAGATAGGCGAATCCGCCGTAGGTGAGGCACACGACGGGCAGGGCGAGGTGCCACAACCGGTCAAGAATTTGGCGCCACAGGGGCCAGCTTTCGGCGTTGATGGAAGAAATGCCGTAGACGGGAAAGACGTCCCAGAATTCGCCCCCACCGAAAAGCATGATGAGGAGCACGGCGACCCAGAAATTGGGCAGCGAATAAAGGAAAAAGAAAGCGAGAGTGAGCGTTCGGTCGGCAAACGTGTCCGGATGCGTGGCGGAATACACCCCGAAGGGAATGGCGATGAGATACACCAAGAAAATGGAAATCACGTTGATTTGGATCGTCACCGGAAGCCGTTCGGCGATTTTGTCCAGCACCCTGCGGTGGTCTTTAAAAGAAGTCCCGAAATCCAGCGTAAAGACGCGCTTGACCCAAAGGAGATATTGGACGGGCAGGGGCTTGTCCAAGCCGTAGAGTTTTTTCGTCTGTTCGATGATTTGCTTGGCGTAGGCCGTGTCGGCCATTTCCCCCTGGGAGGCCATCTGGAGCTTCAGCATGGCGGGATTGCCCGGCGCCAGCTGGATGATGCAAAAGGTGATGAACGTGATCCCCAGGAGGGTCGGGATCATCTGAAGGAATCTTTTCAGCAGATAAGCCCTCATGATCGCTCTCTCCAGAAGGTTTCCCCGTGCCGCGGGCTCAGTGATACCGCTGCTTTTCCAAAGGCACCCACCATTCCCTAGGTTCCAGCCCCATGGGATAGACGGTCACGTTCTCAAACCGCCGATCTACGGCCACCATGGCTTCCAGAGTGAAAAGGAAAGTGTAGGGCTGTTCTTCATGGAGGATTTCGTGGAAGCGGTGGTACATAGCCCGCCGTTTGACGGGGTCGAATTCGCGCCGGGCTTCTTCGATGAGGCGGTCCGCCTCGGCGTTTTGAAACCCCACGAAATTGGATCCTTTTTCCGCCTGGGACGAATGCCACAATTGGTAGGGGTCCGTCTCCCAGCCCAGACTCCATCCCAGGGTACAGGCGTCGAAGTCGTGGGATTGGATTTTTTGGATGAACACCGCCCACTCCAGCTTCCGGATGGTCATGACGATCCCCACATTTTTCAGGTTTTGTTGAAGGATCGTAGCAAGCTGTTCGGCGAAGAGGGATCCGGCAGAAATGAGAAATTCGAAACGGAACGGAACGCCGTCCCGGTCCAGAATGCCGTCGCCGTCGTGATCCTCCCAGCCGGCTTCCTTGAGAAGCGTTCGGGCTCCATCGGGGTCGTACGGAAGGGGGACGACGGCTTTGTTGTACTCGGGGCTGTTGACGTAAAAGGTGCCGCTCACCACGGTCCCCAAGCCGAAGAGAAGCCGCTGCAGAATCATGTCGCGGTCCAGGAGCATGGTCATGGCCCGGCGCACCCGCCGGTCGTCGAAATAGGGTTTTCGTTGATTCCAGCCGATATACGTGTAGCTGGGGAGGTAGTATTTGAGCTTTCGAAACCGCTCTTGTAACCGGGCGCTGCCGGTCTGCTTCACCCATTGGATGGGCCGCAGGCTCATAAAATCCAAGCCGCCTTTTTTCAGCACATGCAGGGCGACCGTATTGTCCGTAATGATCTTGAAGACGATCCTTTTGATGTGCGGCTTCGACCCCCAGTAAGCTTCGTTTCGTTCCAAAACGATTTCTTTTCCCGTGTCCCAGCGCACAAACCGATAGGGGCCGGTTCCCAAAGGGCTTCGGCCGATGGGGTGTTGATTGAAATCATCCCCTTCTTTGAAGAGATGGGCCGGGACGATGGGGATGCCTCCGCAGAATTCCAGAGCCCTGAAATACGGAATGCGATACCGATACCGGAGGGTGTAATCGTCCAGGACTTCCAGCTTTTCAATGTCTCTGTAGTAGTTGCGAAGGTGGGCCGCATCCACGGCCGGGTCGTTGATCCGCTCGAAAGAATAGAGCACGTCCCGGGCCGTAAAAGGTGTGCCGTCCTGCCAACGGACGTCATTACGAAGATGAAACGTATAGGTCAAACGGTCTTCGGAGATTTCCCATCTTTGGGCCAAAACGGGGACGAGTTCCAGGGTCTTGGGGTCTCGCCTGAGAAGGGATTCGTAAATGTAGTCGTTCACCCGGCCGGAATAGGCGTCCGTGGCCGTAATGGGATTGAGCGTTCCCGGTTCGGCCCCAAGGTGCACGATGAGCCAATCCCCGTCTACGGGTTCGGAAGCCGGGGCGTTTTCCGCCCACCCGGCCCAAAGCCCAAAGACGATGACGGCAAAGAGCAGAACCCGGTGAAGAGTCCACGGCTTCCGGTGATTTTCCATGGCGCATCCGTTTTCCGCACGACGTCTCAGGATCTTTCGCGTCGAGGTTCGCCGTGTTGCATCCCACCGACCATGGGAACGGGTTCGCTGACCAGTGCCTGGGCACCTCATCCACCGACTCAGGGATCCCTTGCACCGGGGGCTTCGCTCCCCGCTTGGACCGGCGCCTTTCTTTTGGACCACCAGTGGATTGCAGCAAAACCGCCCACAAGAAGCACGGCGAACGCCACGGAAAGGAGGTTAAGCGAGCGTTTGACAAAAGCACCGATGGGTTCCCCGAAGAAATAAAACAGGGCGGCCACGAGAAAAAAACGCCCGCCTCGGCCCACAAAGGACGCCAGGATGAACCGCTTGAAATCCAGCAAAAAGGTTCCGGCACTGACGGTGAAGACCTTGTAAGGAATAGGCGTAAACCCGGCGAGCCCCACGGCCCAGACGTCGTAGCGCTGGTAATAGCGTTCGACGGTGCGGATCTTGGGGGCGCTCATGAACCGTTCCAAAATAGGCCGCCCTCCGTATCGGCCGATACCGTAGCCGAACATGCCCCCGAGCACGGACGATACCGTACAGAGAAGCGCATACCCGAAGGAATGCGCCGGAGAGATCAGGCAGAGTGAAATCAGGAGCACATCCGGAGGGATGGGGAAGAAGCTCGATTCCGCGAAAGCCAAGACGGCCAAAGCTGCAGGAGCATAAGGCGTATGGGCCCATGCCACCACCCAGGCCACGAGATCATGAAACATGGCGGACATCTTCGTCATCACCGGAAAAACGTCAGTGCCAGGCACACCGTTCCCAAGGCCCAGCAATACGGCGCAAAAATATGGAATCGTCCATGGCGCACCACGGCCAGAAGAAAACGCAACGCCAGGTAACCCGTCACGGCCGCCGCCGCCGTGCCCCACACAATCGGCCCCAACGGAGCCGGGATGCCCCGGAGCTTTACGAGTTCCAAGGTAATGGCCCCCATGACGGCAGGAACAAAAAGCAAAAAGGAAAACCTTCCGGCCCACTCTCTTTGAAAGCCGAGAAAAAGGGCCACGGCGATGGTTGTCCCCGATCGGGAAATGCCCGGGGTGATGGCCAGACCCTGGGCGAGCCCCACCAGCATGGCGTGCCGAAACCGGATGTCGAACGGCCCCCATTGCCGAAAAGAAGCCGCGCGTCGGGTAAGCCACAAAAGCGTTCCCGTGATGAGCAAGCTAAAGCCGACGGCACGCACGGATGCGAACAAGGACTCGAAAAGATCTTTGAAAGCAAAGCCGATAATCACGGTCGGGATGGTGCCGAAAAAGACCAGTTCGAACAGCCGGCGGGATTCGTCGCGATCGTAAGGGTTCCCCCCCAGAGGACGCCTCAGCCAGCCGAGGCCCCCTCGGACGAGCGAAGCGATGTCGCGTCGAAACACCATGGCGACGGCCAAAAAGGTCCCCAGATGCAGGCACACATCAAAGAACACATTCGGTTCCTTCCAGCCAAGAAGATGTTGTCCGATGACCAGATGCCCGGAACTGCTCACCGGGAGAAATTCCGTCAGCCCCTGCAAAACCCCAAGGCCGACGGCCGAAAGCGTATCCATGGATGCTCACTCCAAAGTGCGTTCCCCTGGCCCCTTTTCCGCCCCCAAAGGGCCTGGTCCGTGAGGCCGACTCACCCGGACCTTCGGGCGCTTCTACCACAGGAACCTCACCGCAACAAGGTCGGAAAACGCGGCCGAAAAAAGCCCCTCCATTCCGTTTGAGGAAGGAGGGGCTTAAACGCACCGAAGCGCGATAGCCTCAATCTTAGAGGGCGTTGACGTCGATGCTCCGAATGAACTGTTTGATGGCATCCATGCTTCGGTCGATTTTTTCCTGGAGTTTTTTGTCCCGGAGATCGTTTTCCGCATGAGCCGATGCCTCACTTTCCACAGGTCGAGGGTTGGGCGTGGACGCATCGATCACGCCGGCCGTGGACAGCCCCTCCTTGGAGATGTCGCTTCCCTTCAGGAAATCAAATTCCGCTGCCCGCACTCTATTTTTGACCATGGTCGCCTCCTTGGGATGGATTGTTTGACGCATTGAAATGATAAGAATGCCCACCCGTTTCGTAAAGACATGGAACTTTTGGGCCGAAACGTTTTTCCGATGGGCCTTCTGCCTCTTACTGCATGGATCGGCGGAGGGGGCGCAGAGCTTTAAGGAAAGATCACTTTGACCGGCTGGCCCTTTTGGGCGCCGAACTGCTTTGCGGCGTTCCCTTGATTGACGGCGATTTCCAGGTGATCCGAGCTGCCGAAAAGGGCCAAAGCCTCCCCGGGGGGAACATCGGCATAAGTTCGGCCGAAACGATGGATTTGTTTAGTGCCAAGAATCACATGGATCGGAACCCCCTCCTCGAGGGAGGCTAGGTGCTCTCTTTCGATGTCCGTGACGATGGTGCCGAAACGATCCCAGCCGAGTACGGTTCCGACGATTCCATCAGGGGTTTTGCGGGGAGCGGGCCATGAGGGATCGAAGGGTTTTGTCAAAGGCCCCAAGGAAGGAAAAGGAAAGCCGGCAGCCACATGGGCCGCGGCGGGGGCGAAGATGTCCCGGCCGTGGAAGGTGGCGCTTACCGATGCCCTTCGGACGGCCGGATTTTCCAAAACGCGGGCCTCCCACGTTTTTTCTTTTGCAAGCGCATAAGAAAAAAGGCCGTTGTCCGGTCCAATGAAGACGTAATGAGGGGTCTCAATGGCCAAAGGCCTCCGGAGCGTCCCCACACCCGGATCCACGACGGCCACGTGGATGGTTCCCGGCGGGAAATCGCGGGAGCAACTTTTCAAGAGATAGGCGCCCCAGCGGATGTCCTGCGGGGGGACGTCGTGGGTGATGTCGACGAGAACCACATCGGGCGCAATGCCGAGGATGACCCCCTTCATGGCGGCCACATAGGCGTCTTGGAGTCCGAAATCCGTGAGGAGCGTCACAATCCGACCCATGACAAGGCTCTCACGAGGAGGAATCGGGGTTGTTCGAAAGCCTGGCGCGCACGAGTTCCGGCGTGGCGTCGTCAAATTCTTGGCGGATTTGCAACAAAATGACGGCGCCGATGACGAGAAGGCCGCCGGCGATTTGGAGGCTTTCCAGAGTTTCGCCGAGGAAAAAATAGGACACGAACCCGGCGGTGATGGGTTCCAGGGTGGCCGTGATGCTGGCTCGTGTGGATCGAATGAGGTTGATGCCGTAGAGGTAGAGTCCGAAGGGGATGAGCGTCCCGAAGACGGCGATATAAAGGATCCAGCCCCAGGCCACGGGGTGGTAGGTGTGGCGGAAGGCTTCCAGGGGGGGATGGGCCATGTTCCAGAAAAGGGCGGCGAAGAGGAACGCATAGAATAGAACGGTCCATGGACTGTAGCGGCGCATGCCGTGTTCGCCGTAGACGGAATACCAGGCGAAGCTCACGGCGGAAGCCAGACCGCTCAGAAGGCCCACCTTGTTCATGGCGAAGAGATTCAGGTTGTATCCGCCCACAACGAGGTAACACCCGAGGGTCGCCGCGGTTATGGCCACGACCGTGGTCCACGTGAGTTTTTCTTTGGCGACGGTGACGGCATAGACGGCGATGAAAACCGGTGCCAGGTACTCCAGGAGGATGGCGGCCGCCACCTTGATCTTGCTGATGGTGTAGAAGTAGGTAAACTGCACCATGGCGAGACCCGAGACCCCCAGGATGAAAAAGTACAAAATGTCGCGAGAGGCGATGCGGAGTTTGCGGCGGTCTCGGATGAAGAGCCACAAGAAAAGGAGGGCGGTGGCCAAGGTCACCCTCATCTGGACCACCTGATAGGGCGTGACGCCGTGCTTGAAAAGGTATTTTCCGGCGGAACCGGACACGGCCCAAAAAAGTGCGGCCGTGATGACGTAGAGGTATCCCCGGCGTGGAACAGGTGTATGGTGCATGCTCATAACGGTGACTCCGGCCTCAAGGCAACATCCGTGCACGCTCCTAGCACAGGCTTTCGTCGGAGTCAAAGCCCTCCGGAAGGGCCGGGCGAGCCGACCGGGGTCCGCCGGAAGGCCTGGGCTGGCCTGTTTCGTGCTAATCCCAAGAGGCGAGACCCGTCCGATCCCTTTTAGCTTGGGGTGAACTGCAGTGAACGGTAGGTTGGGGTGAGCGCAGCGAACCCCAACACCCCAACCTTAGGCGAGCTCGCAGCTTGGGTTGAGCGCAGCGAACCCCAACACCCCAACCTCGGGCGAGTACCATCGCTGAAGGAGTCACAACGGTGGAACGAGGCGCGGACGTTTCCGTGGTGATCCCGGCCTATCACGAAGAGGCGGCCATCGCGGGAACCATCACCAGGATCCTTAACATCCTTCCCGATGCGGAAGTGATCGTCGTGGACGATGGATCCCGAGATTCCACGGCCGAAGAAGCCCGGAAGGCCGGCGCCTATGTGTGGTCCCACCCTTACAACATGGGAAACGGCGCCGCGGTGAAAACCGGGATTCGGATGGCCTCCCGGGACAAGGTGGTGCTCATGGACGGCGACGGCCAACACGACCCGGAGGATCTCCCGCGACTCCTGGAAGCCGCCCGACGGTACGACATGGTTGTGGGCGCCCGAGACCCCAAGACCCACGCCAATGGGTTCCGGCGCTTGGCCAACACGGCTTACAACCTCCTGGCGCGCTACGCCACCAAATTTCCCGTCAAGGATCTGACATCCGGCTATCGCGTCGTGGACCGCGACACGGTGCTTCGCTACTTGTATCTTTTGCCCAACACTTTCTCTTATCCCACGACGCTCACCTTGGCCTATCTTCGAAGCGGCCGCTCGGTCTGTTACATTCCGATCCGCGCCCAGAAACGCCGTGGCTCAAGCAAAATCAAACCCTTACGGGACGGAACGCGTTTTCTTTTGATCATCCTCAAGATCACGACGCTCTTTTCCCCCTTGCGCATCTTCCTTCCCATAAGCGGCTCCTTTTTCCTTCTGGGGTTGGCCAACTACGCCTACACATATCTCACGGTCCATCGCTTTACCAACATGTCGGCCCTGCTCTTCATCACCTCCGTGCTCCTTTTCATGCTCGGCCTCATCAGCGAACAAATCACCCAACTGCGCTACGACCGCGTCGAAAACGGGGGTTGAAGAGAGAGGGCATGAGATTGTTCCGGTATATATTGGTCGCGAGAGAGATACAATGCACGGGAAAGACCATACTAGAAGAAGGTCCCATGCGGTTTTTGATGTGGAGTCCCGACGCCTTAAAGCCATTAAAATAGAAAAATTGCTTGGCCTTAACCAAAAAGCGGGCACCTTGCGCGTGTTGGAAATCGGAACCGGAGCGGGCGTT
>CALGPN010000004.1 GCA_937960435.1 uncultured Desulfosoma sp. | reverse complement strand
TGTCGCAATCCCCTCAGATCGGGGCCTGCCTTAGGACTCTTACTGCGCGACGCCACCGCCTGTCAAGGCTCCCAGCGTCGTTTCGGCGTACCCCCCTTTCAGGTTCACCAAACAGCTTCCAAAATGCTTCCAAGCGGCCCCGTCGTCAAAGTCAAGTTTCTCATATCTCATGTGTTTTTTCTTTCGGCGGACCCCTAAGCTGAATCTCAAACAACTTCAATATGATAGCCAAAAAGAGCGTTCTAACCCGCCAATGCGCCCACCCCTCCCCCATCACACCCCCATACGCTTTCCCCACCCCTGCACACCTTTACCCCTGACGATTCAATCATCTTGCACCATCATTAGCCCCCCGCAACCCCGCCAAGCCCTCATCCCAAGCCCATCGCCCCCAACCACAAGACGACACCTCAATGGCCTTCGACCATGCTCTTTTTAAGCTCAACCACCTAGCCGCTCAGCCGATGGCACCAAGGCCCGGTTCAGTCTTTCCTAGCACGTGCGAAAATCCATCCAAAATATCTCTACGGTGGGCGCAGCGGCGCTGCGCCCCTACCCGCAACACGGGCGCCGGCATTATCCCCTCACAGCTTATCTTCCCGGTCCCTCAACCTAGGTCGCCCCGTACGCTTCCGCCTTGGGCGGCGTCCCCACACCGACGTGCTCAAAGGACTTTAAACACACCTCACACTGTCGATAAAACCGCACCGTGTCCGTCGTGTGATCGATCAACCGCTCCAGACGATCCATCAACGTCAGCAGTTTTTTCTCCGTAAGCCGCGGACACTCAAAAACAGACTTCTGCACCCGATACCCATACCCCTTCAGCACCTTCACCACACGATACCTCGTCCGATCGTCACTGACATCAAAACAGACCACATAAAACAACGACATGCGGCTCTCCTCCGCCCCCCCCTCACAAAAGCGGCCAGGGAAAAGGTTCGTAGGCCTCCGTCTCCCTCATGAGAAATCGAAGGAATCGGCGGGCCTGATTGCGAATGATCCCCCGATAGGTCGTCATCGTGTTGGCAAAAGGACACCTTATGGGCGAGTTCATCCACCGCTCGTAGGCATCCACAAAGGCCCGGGCGATTCTCGGCTTCATCTCCACCGGACGATGGCTCCGAAGGTCCTCCTCATCCACCCCGTCCGCCGCCGCGACCTCCCGCCACACAAAATCCTCCGGCGTCACGGCCCGCCGATTCACCAACCCTAAAACCAACCGATCCCCCAAATGCACCCGCCACTCCTCCACAAGATCGCACGCCAAGGACGGCCGACCGTAATCCTCCGCATGAAGCGTGCCCAAATAGGGGTCCAGCCCCACAATGTTGACGGCCGTGAGCACTTCGTTGGTGAGCAGCGTGTAAGTAAAGGACAACAAAGCGTTCATGGGATCCAAGGGCGGTCTCTTGGTCCGGCCCGTGAAGGCGAAACCCGGCACCCGAATGAGCTCTTGAAAGACCCCGAAGTAGATGTTCGCCCCACGACCCTCCAGCCCCCGCACCATTTCCATGTCTTCTTCCACGGCCGCCATGCGGGCCAGGCCCAAAATCTGTCCCGCCGCCTGCCGAAGCCCCTCCGAACCATACTGACCCGCCCGACGAGACAGAAAACGCGCCGCATTCTTGAGCTTCGCTTCCACAAAGCGCCGAGCAATGCGCACCGCCTCCTTGGGGTCGCTAAAACGCAAGTACTGGGCCTTTCGGCGCGCCACATGTTTGTGCTCGTCCACAACGATCCGGCCCCGAAAATGCCCCCAAGGGCTTAACAACACCGTCTCCACCCGGCGGCGCATCAGCTCCTGAATCACCGCCCCGCTAAGCGAAGTGCCCACCAAGACCAACTGCTCCAGATTTTCCAGCGGAATCCTCCCGATGGGTTCGTTTTTCCGCCAGATGATGAGCTCTTCCCCTTGCTTGCGCAGTTGACTGCCGGGTTCCAGAACATAATAGCGATCCATGGCCTGGGGCCTCCGTGCGGCACTGCTTAGCGCTCCCCTTCTCCCGCCCGCGGAGAGCCGCGATCCAAAAACCTTTCCACGATCCTCAGGGCTTCCTTGAGGACGTCCAAGGCCTCGCGTAGATTCTCCACCCTTTCGGCCTTCACCGCCGTCTCAGGCTCGCTCCATTCCGGCCAGTGGCGTAACGGGTGCCCATAGGCGACATTGGGTCCGAAGTCACAAAAACTTCGATCCATGCCGAGGAGCCGGTGGATCTTCCGGCACCCCAAAGGGGTCCCGCGAAGCCGCGAGAGCTGATAGTCCACATAATGGGGATTGTATTCCGGCAGCGCCTGGAACACATGGTGCAAGAGGATCTTCGCCCGCGGCAAATGCCCGACAGTCCCAAGAAGAATCTTCTCCGCTCGGACTGTCAGCGTCCGGTGATGCCGGCATTCCACGAGAATCTGCCCCAAAGCCGCGCAGCGCTCCTCCAGCACCGCCAGTTCCGGGTAATCCGCTGCCCATTTTTCCCGGCGCGGATGCACCACAACCGGGGCCTTGCCCCCGCCCGTGTCCTGATTCTCAAAAATCCGCACCGGGATCCGACGGGCCTTGTCCAAAACGGCCAGCTGCCCATCCAAAGACCGATCCCTCGTGTGCAGAAAGTACGACGGACGGCCCGTGAGGCGGTGGATGCCCAATGGGAGCTTCACCAAGTTCCCCAAACCTTTGCCTTCCAGCCGATCCTGCTTCGGGAAAACCTCCAGCTGAAAACACGAAAGATCCGCCTGAATCGCCCCGGCCAAAGACTGCAAAACCCGTCGCACCTGCCCCGCCGGCAAAGGTTCTTCCAAAAAGAACCAAAAATGAAAGCCCTTGCCGCCGCTGAACTCCACAAGACACGGAAGATGGCGCGCCGCACCCATTTCCGTGAGCCGACTCAGAAGGTAACGTTGCTCGCGACGCACCAAATCGCGCTTTTTGCCGATGGCTTCCGAAGAACGTAAAGACAGGTTCAAATCCGCATCGATGACCCCGAGCCGCACCCGACTGTCCTGCTGCAAGAGATAGATCCCGTAGGTTTTCCGGCCTTGGAGATGCTCCATCACATCGGCGGCTTCCAAAGGGCGCCTGACCGGCACATAACCCTGGCTGGCTTTTTCTCGGTCCACCCACTGGCGCGCAAAACAATCCTCTCGGCCCTGAAAAAGCGCCATGTAGCGCGCCAGTGCCGCTTCCCTGCGGCGCCATTCATGGAAGGGGCTTTCCACCTGCGAAAAGTCCTCTTCTCGAAATTTCGCCTCGGGCAAATCCCCTTCCTCCCACGGCGGGCTCTTGACGGTTTCACCCTTTTCTTCCTGTCTCGACCCCAAGCCTTCGTGCGATGCGGCCTCAACGGACCCGCCCGAGACGGCGTTTTTCCCCAGCACTTCCAGCAAAGCCACGCGCTCCCGCCAGGCATCCGTAAAATCCGGCGCCCGGCTCGTGAGCCCTTCCAAAACGGCCAGAGCCGTCGCCACATCCCCGGCGGCTTGCAGCAGTCGGGCGCAGCGCAGGGCGTCTTCAGGCGAAAGCCTTTGCCAGAACTCGGGACGGCGCACGATCCGGAGAATGGAGTCGGTGTCGCGGTTTTCCACAATGCGCTTTTCCAGGTTTCGAAGCACCAAGGCATAGTCCACCGCGGCACGGACCTGGGATTTCACGGGAGGTTTCACGGCATCCATGGCCTGTGTCCTTTCGATTCGCCCGGCCTTTTACCGGCTGCCTGTCATTTTTTCTTGTTAAGGGCTCGGGCGATTTGCTTTTTCAGTTCCCCCAAGTGCGGGTAGTGGGGCCGAAAAGCTTCCAGCCCCTTAGCCACCTCCCATGCCTCTTTGTGGCGAGCCAGCCGAAAGTTGGCCGCCGCCTCCCAAAAAAGCGCCTCATCATGGGGGTTTTGGTACGTCTGGCGGCAAAAATCGGACGCTTCCCGCGCATACTGCAGGCACTTTTCAAAGGCGTTTTCTCGAAAAGCGATCTTTGCCAGGCGCACCAAGGCCTTGTGACGGCCACGGCGATCCTTTTCCGCGGCCTTTTTGAGCACCCCCTTGGCCTGGTCCAAGCGGCCCCGGGCCGCCAGCACATCGGCTTCCGTCCACAGCACGTAGGGACGGCGCCGATGCGGCGGAATGCGCCCCAAAGCTTTTTCCGCTTCCTCGAAACGCCGTTGCGCCAACGCCACTCGAGCCCGGAGTTCGAAGACATAATCGTGATCGCCGGGATCGGCTTGGATGGCCGCAAAATTCAGAGCTTTGTCGGCTTCCTCGAGGTTTCCCAGAGCGTGATGCACCTTTCCCAAAGCAAAATACTTGTGCACCACGGAAAAATGCTCGGATGAAGCGTCCTCTTCCAGGCACCGGGTGAGCACGGCCAGAGCCTCCTTGGCGTTGCCCAGAGCCAGGAGGCACGACGCCCATTGATAAAGAGCCTTGACGTAATTTTTCCGTTCCTGGTGTCGCGCCTTCTTTTGCTCATTGTCCAAGGCTTCCCAGTTTTTCACCGCGCTCCGAAAAAGGGGCAACGCCCGCTCGGGCTTGGCCTGGACGGCTTTATAAAGCATCCCCTGGCGGTAGAACTGGGTGACATTGTCCGGGCGCAACGCCTGGGCCTTGGCGAAGTGCTTGTGAGCCAGTTCGATGCGCGCCTTGCGTTCTTCGGGGTGCAGGACCACCTCCCGATTTTTGGCCGCATACAAGCTGTCGTAGGCCGCATAGGCCAACCGGGCGTGCGCATGATAGTCCTCGGGGCATTCTCGGACACACCGGCGGGCCAAATCCAAGGCCGCATCGTACCTTTTCAAGTGGCAGAGGGCGAAGACCGTTTCCCCCCAAAGGGCCGGGCCCAGTCCCGCCTCCACCAGTTCCGGAAACCGTTGGTCCGCCGGGTGGAGGAGATCCACCAGTTCCTGCCATCGAGCTTCGGCGCGCAGGGTCTCGATCTCCGCCCACAGGCGCCCGAAGGCTTTTTGCAACTCCTGGGCGCTCACTTCCTGGGTCGCCAACTGATCCAGAAAGGCGCCGTCCTTTTCGGCTCGGTTGATTTCCGGCGTTTCTTCTTCCACCGAGGATCCCGCCGGGACAAGAACCACAGGCGGCGTCGGTTTGTCCGTCATGATCGTTCCTCCCTCCGAAAGTCTCTGTTTTTCGGCCCAATAAACTTCGGTTTTTGTTAAAGGCTTACGGCCCCGAGGCCGAAATTTACAAAGGGGGGGTGGAGTCGTGAAATCGTGAAATCGTGAAATCGTGAAATCGTGAAATCGTGAAATCGTGAAATCGTGAAATCGGGAAATCGGGAAATCGGGAAATCGGGAAGGCGGGAAGGCGGGAAGGCGGGAAGTCGGGAAGTCGGGAAGGCGGGAAGGCGGGAAGGCGGGAAGGCGGGAAGGCGGGAAGGCAAGAGCCCTCTGGGGGACGCACAAGGCACGAGGGGACCTTGTGAAGAATTTCATTGACACCGGGCCGCCGTTGCCCCATAGTTGTGCACCCGGACGGTTCCCGTGCTAGCGGATATGGCGATTCGTGTGACGCGAAGATTCCGAAGAACGAGAAAGCGAGTAAGGGTCCCATGAGGCGTCCAGCGGTCTTTCAAAACCCTTCCAAAGACCTCAGCCCTTCAGAGGTCGAGCAACTCCGGCATGTCATTGAAACCCATCGCGGCAAGAAGGGCGCGCTCCTTCCCTTGCTCACCGAAGCCCAGCAGGTCTGCGGCAACTGGCTTCCGGCCAATGTGCTGGCGTGGATCGCCGACGAGATCGACGTCCATTTGAGCTATCTTTACGGCATCGCCACGTTTTACACCATGTTTTCCCTGGAGCCTCGAGGCCGATTCATCATTCGGGTGTGCGAGTCCCCGGCATGCCACATCCTGGGAAGCGAAACGGTCCTGGAGGCGCTGCGTTCCGTCCTGGGGATTCAAGAAGGCCAGACCACACCCGACGGGCTCTTCACCCTGGAGCTTTCTTCCTGCCTCGGGGTCTGCGAAGTCGCCCCTGCCATGCAGATCAACGAAGTCGTCTTCGGGAACCTGACCCGTGAGAAGATCGAGGATGTCATCGAACGGTATCGGCGGGGCGAGGTGACGGACTACCGCACGTTGCCGGGTTCGGGCGGGCGTGTGCGCACGGATTGGGAAATCCACCGCCGGGCGCTCTTGTTGCAAGGGGTCGGGGACATCGACCCTGAAAACATCGACGACTATCTGGCCATCGGCGGCTACGAAGCCTTGCGCAAGGTGGTCTTGGGGATGACGCCCGAGGAAGTGGTGGAGGAAGTGAAGGCTTCCGGGCTTCGCGGGCGCGGCGGCGCGGGCTTTCCCACCGGGATGAAATGGTCCTTCACGCTGCCGCTCAAGGCCCCGGAAAAGTACGTCATCTGTAATGCGGACGAAGGCGAGCCGGGAACCTTCAAAGACCGCTACATCATGGAAGGCAATCCCCACCGGCTGGTGGAAGGCTTGATCATCGCCGGTTATGCCATCGGGGCCAACAAAGGCTTTATTTACGTGCGAGGCGAATACGCCTTGTCCATGCATCGGCTGCGTCGCGCCGTGGAACAGGCCCGACAGCGGGGCTTCCTGGGGGAACGGATTTTGGGGACGTCGTTTTCCTTCGATGTGGAAATTCGTTCCGGGGCGGGCGCGTATGTGTGTGGCGAAGAGACGGCGCTCATCGAATCCATCGAAGGGCTTCGAGGAAACCCTCGTGTGAAGCCGCCTTTTCCGGGGGTTCGCGGCCTGTGGGCCATGCCCACGGTGGTTAACAACGTGGAGACGTTGGCCAATGTCCCGGCCATCATCAAAAACGGCGCCGCCTGGTACCGCTCTTTCGGCACTGAAGATTCTCCCGGCGTGAAGCTTTACCAGATTTGCGGCCACGTGAACCATCCGCAGATCGTGGAAGCCCCTCTGGGGCTCACCTTGCGGGAGCTTATCGAGGTGTACGGCGGCGGCATGAAAGACGGCATCCCCTTCAAGATGTGCCAAACCGGGGGGGCTTCTTTCGGCTTTTTCACGGCGGAACACCTGGATACGGTCATGGACTACGCGTCCATGCAGAAGAAGGGCGGCGCCTTGGGTTCCGGCACCATGCTCGTGATGAACGAGAGGACCTGTGTCGTCGATGTGGTTCGGAACATCATGCACTTTTTCCAACACGAATCCTGCGGTTTTTGTACCCCGTGCCGGCGCGGCACGCGGGTGCTCTACGAGACCCTTTCCCGCATCGCCCAGGGCGACGGCCGGGAAAGCGATCTTCCCATGATGATCGACTTGGCTCAGACCATGTCGGCCACGGCCAACTGCGCCCTGGCCATGTCCCCCATCTTTTTCGTCCGAACCACCATTGAACGGCTCAAAGACGAATACCTGGCCCATATCGTGGACAAAACCTGCCCCGTGGGTGTGTGCCCGGTGTGACGGATCGGGGTGAGGTGTGTAAGGAGGCCGCTCGATGACGGCGATGTATCTCCCGGCCCTTTTGTATTTCGTGGTCACCATGGCGCTGATCGGCGTTCTGGTTGTGCTTTCGGGGCTTATCGGAGAACGCAAGGCGACGCGCCAGAAGATGCTCCCTTATGAATGCGGCATGGACCCCATCGGCACTTTGGAGATTCACTTTCCCGTAAAATTTTACGTTTTGGCCATGATCTTCATCATTTTCGATATTGAGACGGTCTTTCTCTACCCTTGGGGGGTCATCTTCCGGGACCTGGGGTGGTTCGGATTCGTGGAAATGTTGATCTTTACGGCCGTTTTGCTCATCGGGCTCGTCTATCTTTACCGAAAGGGGGCTTTGGAATGGGATTAGAACAACAGATCCGAAGCCAGATCCTCACGTCCACCTTGGAAAAGTTCGTCAACTGGGCGCGGAAGTCGTCCGTGTGGCCTGCCACCTTCGGTCTGGCGTGCTGCGCCATTGAAATGATCTGCACGGCGGCCAACCGTTTCGATATCGCCCGTTTCGGCATGGAAGCCTTTCGGGCCTCGCCCAGGCAGGCGGATCTCATGATCGTGGCGGGCACGGTCACCAAGAAGATGGTTCCGGCGGTGGTGCGGATCTACGAACAGATGCCCGAACCCAAATGGGTCATCGCCATGGGGGCCTGCGCCTCATCCGGGGGCATTTTCCGCAGTTACGCCGTCGTGCAGGGCATCGATCGGTACCTGCCCGTGGACGTCTATGTGCCGGGATGCCCGCCGCGCCCGGAAGCTTTGCTCTACGGGATCCTCAAGCTGCATGAGAAGATCCTCAAAGATCCGTTCCTCACGCGAAAAGAAGGCCCCGTCGTGGTCGATCCCCATGAAGCCCAGGGCCTTCGGGAGGTGCGGGCGTGAGTTCGGAAGCGCTGAAGACGGCATATGTGGAAGAGGTGATCGAGGGGCTGCCCGCGGGTGCCGTGACGGGTCGGGAGAGCTTTCGAGATCAGTGGGCCGTGGTGGTCCGGTCGGAGGCCCTGGGGGAGGTGATGGAGGCGCTGCGGGATCGATGGGGGTTCCGGTACCTCATCGACGTCACGGCCGTGGATTTCCATCCCCGAAGCCCGCGTTTTCAGGTGGTTTATCATCTGTGGTGCCATGAGCGAAACGCTTTGCTTCGCGTCAAGACGTGGGTGGAAAGCGATCCCCCGTCGGTGCCGTCCATGACGGCCCTGTGGGCCACGGCCAACTGGCACGAGCGGGAATGTTTCGATCTTTTCGGCATCCATTTTGACGGGCATCCGGATCTTCGACGGATTTTGCTTCCCGAGTCCTGGGAAGGTCACCCTCTGCGGAAGGACTACCCCACCGAAGGTCCCGATTGGGATGTGGATTAGGACGGTGTCATGGGTGAACTGACCGAACGCTTGATCCTCAATGTGGGCCCCCAGCACCCCAGCACGCACGGGGTCTTGCGCGTCGTGGTGGAACTGGAAGGGGAGGTCATCGTGCGATGCCGGCCGGACATCGGCTATCTCCACCGAGGCATCGAAAAACTCATGGAATCCAAGACCTATCACCAGTGTCTGCCCCTGACGGACCGGATCGATTATCTCGCCGGGTCGGCCAACAATTTGGGGTTCGTGCTGGCGGTGGAAAAGCTGCTGGGGATCGAGGTCCCGCCTCGAGCCCGTTATCTTCGGGTGATCGTTGCGGAAATGACCCGAATCTCCAGCCACCTTTTCTGGCTCGCCACCCACGCCCACGACCTTGGGGCCATGACCCCGCTGTTCTACACGTTCCGGGAACGCGAGCAGCTCATGGACCTCTTTGAAGCGGTGGCCGGGGGGCGTCTGTTTCCGTGCTATTTCCGCATCGGCGGGGTGGCTCGCGACGTCCCGAACGGGTGGACCGAGGCGGTGCGGGAGTTTTGCCGCACGTTCCCCGAAAAAATGAAGGACTACGAGACGCTTCTCACCAAAAACCCCATCTGGATCAAGCGAACCAAGGGCGTCGGTGTGCTCACCGTGGACGAGGTGCTGGACTACGGGTTGAGCGGGCCGGTGGCGCGGGGTTCCGGGATCGCGTGGGATGTGCGTCGATCCGACCCCTACTGTGGGTACGAGGAATTCGATTTCATCGTCCCTACGGGAGAAAACGGCGACACTTACGACCGCTATCTGGTGCGGCTGGAAGAGATGCGCCAGAGCGCCCGAATCATCCTCCAAGCCCTGGACCGTTTGCCTTCCGGGGACATCGCCGTGGACGACCCTACCATCGCGTACCCGCCCAAAGTGGACGTTTTTACCAAGATTGAGTCCCTCATCCAGCATTTCCTTTTGGTGGAAGAAGGTATCCGGCCGCCCAAGGGCGAGGTCTTTCACCACACGGAAGCGCCCAAAGGGGAGTTGGGGTTTTACATCGTGAGCGATGGGTCTTCTCACCCGTTTCGGGTGAAGGTACGCACACCCAGTTTCGTGAACTTGCAAGTGTTGAGCAAAATGGCCGAAGGCAGGCTTTTGGCGGATCTTATCGCCCTCATCGGAACCATTGATATCGTGCTTGCGGACGTGGATCGATAGCGATGATCACAGTGACCATCAACGGCAGAGCCCTGGAAGCCCAACCGGGCATGACCATCATGGAAGTGGCGGACAAAAACGGGATTGAGATCCCCAGGCTGTGTTACCACAAGGCGCTGAGCCCTATCGGGGCGTGCCGCATCTGTGTGGTGGAAGTCAAACCCGGACCGCCGCGGCCCGTGCCCGCCTGCACCACGCCCGTCACGGACAAAATGGAGGTTATCACCGAATCGGAGCGGCTCACCCACTACCGCCGTGAGCTCCTCCAGCTGCTGCTCATCAACCACCCTCTGGATTGCCCGATCTGCGACAAAGGGGGGGAATGCGAGCTGCAGAACCTCACCCGAGCCCTCAAGATCAAGGAACAGCCGTACAAGGCCGCTCGGCTGACGCCGCGCTACGATGCCCAGTCGCCGCTCATCGAACGTTATCCGGATCGGTGCGTCAATTGCGAACGGTGTGTCCGGGTGTGTCGCGACCGCGTGGGGGCGGCGGCGCTTTACTTCGATAACCGGGGCTATCGCACGGCGGTGACGGCGGGCGGGCCGGTCATGGACTGTGAGTTCTGCGGGTCGTGCATCGCCATGTGTCCGGTGGGGGCCATCATCGACAAGACGTTCAAATACAGCGCCCGGTCCTGGCAGCTGGAAAAGGACGTGGCCGTGTGCCCCTATTGCGGCGGCGGGTGCCACCTCGAGCTGAACTTGAAAAAAGGCCGACTGAAAAGGGTCACCACGTCGTTTCAGGAACCCGTCAACGGCGGGATCATCTGCAGCCGAGGCCGGTTCGGATTGAACATCGTCCAGGAAGAGGCGCGCCTGAAAGAACCCCTCGTCCGAAAGGACGGCCGGCTGACGCCGGTTTCCTGGGACGAGGCCTTGGATTTCGCCGCCGAGGGGCTCCGTCGCGTGCTCTCTCAACATGGCCCCAAGGCCGTGGCGGGTGTGGGGTCGGCCCGCGCCACCAACGAAAGCAACTATGCGTTCCAGAAATTTTGTCGGGCCGTTTTGGGAACGCCCCATGTGGACGCCACCACGAGCCTGGACCATCAGCGCATGATCAAGGCCCTCGTAGATGTTTTGGGCCGTCCCAAAGTGACCTACGGCAGCGAAACGGAAAGCCTGCCCCGGGTCATTCGCGGCGTCTCCGGGTTCCAGCTCGCGCTGGGCACCTTGGACGATCTGCAAAAAGCCGACACCGTCTTGGTGCTCGGGGCGGATGTGAAGAAGGAAATGCCGCCGCTGGTCTGGCGGGTTAACGAAGCGCAAAAGGACAAGCGGCTTCGTGACCTTCTTATCATCAGCTCACGGCGCACCCGGTTTCGTTCCGCCGCTCAGTGGAACGCTTACTGCCGCCCGGGAAGCCCGGGGTTCGTTGTCCTGGGCCTTTTGAAAGCGCTCTTTGAAACCGGAGGGGAACGGCTTCGGGACTTCGGCGATTTTCGCCGGGAGGGTGTGCTTCGAAAGCGGCTGGACGCCACCGAGTGGGCTTTGGTGGAGGAGACCACCGGGCTCGACCGAAAAGACATGATTTATGCCGCTCAAAAACTCCTGAGCGCCGAAAGACCCTCGCTGATTGTGGGCTACGACCTGGCCGGCCTGGCGGACGGTTACGGGGCCATGTGCTATGTGGCGGATCTTCTTCTGGTGCTGGGAAAGAAATTGCGCCTTCATCTGACGGCGGAAAAGGCCAACACCCAGGGCTGCTCGGATATGGGCGTAAGCCCCTATTGGCTGCCGGGTTACATCCCCTTCGAAGATGCGCAAGCGGTGGAAAAGCTATGGGGTCGGCCTGTTCCCAAGGAAGCGGGACTTCCTTTGGGGCGCATCCTACAAGAGGCCGCCGATCAGGGGCCGGAAGCCCCCAAGGCCCTGCTGGTCATGGGCACGGACCTGTTGGGAACCCACTACCCACGGGCCGTGGTGGAAAAAGCGCTCCAGAACGTGGACTTTCTCCTGTGCCAGGAAGTCTTTCTCAACGAGACGGCGGCGCGGGCCCATGTGGTTTTCCCGGCGAAAACGGCCGTAGAAAGCGAAGGCACCCTCACCAGCGGCGAACTTCGCGTGCAAAAGCAAAAGAGACGGGTTTTCGTCGACGGCCCGTGGGACGATTGGAAGATCGTCCATGAACTGGCCCGCCGTCTCGGCGTGGATATGGCATGTTCGTCGGCGGAAAACATTTTCAAAGAGATCTGCGCCCTGTTCCCTCACTACGACCAGTATCCTTTTTCGCAGATGCCCCGTGAAGGGTATTGGTGGAACCGCATGTATCGGGCCAAGTACGGATCGGCCGGCTGGCGCCGGGTGTTGGACCCCAGTTTGGGCGCGGTGATCCCGTGGTTGGAGCTGCCGCCTCAGCCTTCCGAGGCCTTTCCCATGCTGCTCATGGTGAGTCGGTCTTTGTTCCAGTCGGGGACGTACGGTCGATACGGAACCGGGGCTCGAACTCTGGAGCCCCAAGGTGGGGTGTGGGTGAGCCCGGAAGATGCGAAAAAGCTCGAACTGCACGAGGGATGCACGGTGCGGCTGACCACGGCCCATGGGACTGTGGAGGCCCCGGTCGGAATCGATCGGCGTGTGCCTTTCGGGGTGGTGCAGGCCTCCACCCATTTCGAAAACCTGCCCATCGGGCGGGTGACGGACGGCAGCGGGCTTGTTCCGGTGCGCGTGGAGAAAGCGGCCGGGTAACAGAGCGGGCGGCCCCGAAGGCCGCGGGGCATCGCAGAACAAGGCCGGGCACGGCCCTGCATGTTTGGTGAAAGGCTGGGCACGATGGACTGGATCGTCTACGGTGTTTTGACCCTTGTGAAAACAGCGCTGGTTCTATTCATTCTGCTTACGGCCGTGGCCTACGCGACCCTCATGGAACGTAAGGTCCTGGGGTTCATGCAGCTTCGCCTCGGGCCCAACCGCGTGGGTCCATGGGGGTTGCTGCAGCCTCTCGCCGATGGGGTGAAGCTCTTCTTCAAGGAAGATATCGCGCTGCCGGTTTCCGAACCCCGCCTGTACGCGCTGGCGCCTTGGGTGACGGCCGTGGCGGCCTTGACGCCCTTTGCGGCCATCCCTTTTGCCGACACCATCTTTCCGGAAACCGTCAGCGTCTTCGGGCGCACGGTGGACTTGACGGTCTACGGCATCCACCGGGGGGTAATCGCCGATTTGCCGGGGGCCGTGCTGTTCATTCTGGCCATATCGTCGCTTTCCACCTACGGCGTGGTTCTGGGCGGCTGGGCCTCGGACAATCGCTATTCACTCTTGGGCGGCATCCGCGTGACGGCGCAGATGATCAGCTATGAACTTTCCCTGGGCATGGCCGTGGTCGGGGTCTTGATGGTCGCGGGATCCATGCGGCTGACGGAAATCGTCGAGGCCCAGAGCCGCCTGCCTTTCGTGGTGTATCAGCCGTTGGGCTTCGTCCTGTTTTTGACCGCCGCGTTCGCCGAAGCCTGCCGCACGCCCTTCGACCTCATCGAGTGCGAAAACGAGCTCGTGGCCGGATACCACACGGAATACAGCTCCATGAAATTCGCCCTGTTTCAGTTGGCCGAATACGCCCACATCATCACCGTGAGCGCCATCGCGGTGACGCTTTATTTGGGCGGGTGGCAGGGGCCGTACCTCCCGTCGGGGGCGTGGTTCGCTCTGAAGACGGCCGCGTTGGTCTTTTTCTTCATCTGGGTTCGCGCCACCTATCCTCGAGTGCGCTTCGATCAGCTCATGCATTTCGGCTGGAAGGTGCTATTGCCGTTGTCCCTGGCGAACGTGGTGGCCACGGGATGCTTTCTCATGATTTGGGGCTGAAGGGGGATGAGGAGAACACATGCTGGGACCGCTTGTTAAAGGGCTTGCCAAGACGTTCGAGCAGCTTTTTCGCAAGCCCATCACCATCCAATACCCGGAGAAGAAGCGGGAAGTTTCCGAAAGGTTTCGGGGGCATCCCAGGCTCCTGCGCGATGAGAACGGTCGCATCAAGTGCGTGGCCTGTCATCTGTGCGAAACGGTGTGCCCGTCCAAAGCCATATCCGTTGAGCCGGAAGCCGGGGAAACCATGCACGAGAAACGGCCTCGACAGTTTGTAGTGGACCTGACGCGATGCATCTTTTGCGGCTTTTGTCAGGAAGCATGCCCCAAAGGGGCCATCATGCTGAACCGAAAATACGAACTGGCGCAGTATGAGAAACGCGCGCTGATTTACGACAAGGAAAAGCTTCTTCAAGACTAGGACCTGGCGAGGACCGTTCCATGGAACTGTTTCTGTTCGTGGTCTTTTCCTTAATCACCTTGGTGAGCGCGGCGGCCGTGGTGTGGCATCCCCATCCTGTGAAGAGCGCGCTTTTCCTGATCGTCACCTTCTTTGCCATGGGCGGTTTGTATCTGCTCATGCAGGCGGAATTCATCGCGCTCATGCAGGTCCTCGTGTACGCGGGCGCGGTCATGGTCCTGTTCCTCTTTGTGATCATGCTGCTGAATTTAAAGCCTCGAGGGGAGGACCGTTCGGCGTTCCGAAAGCGTCTTCGCTGGGCGGCCCCCTTGATTTTGGTTTTTCTGGGAGCGGCTTTGACCGCGGTCACCAGCCCTTTGGCGCAGTTGGGGCCTTCGGCGGGGCAGGGGGTAGGGTGGGTGGAAAGCCAAGGCGGGAACGTGCGGGCGGTGGGTCGAGCGCTTTTTACCCACGCGTTTCTTCCTTTTGAGGTGACGTCCGTGGTTTTGCTGGTGGCCGTGGTGGGCGTCATCGTTTTGGCCAAGAAAGAACGCCGGTAAAAAAGTCCGCCGCCGTCGCGGCACCGACGGCTTTGGGCTCGCCGGTGGCGGCGGGCCGGAGCCCCCTGCGGTCGGTCCCCGGCCGAAAGATGCGGCCGGCCTCCGGGACGGGGGGGGTACCGGAGAAAGAAAGGATAGAGTATGGCGGTTCCGGTTCACTACTACCTCATTGTGAGCGCCCTGCTGTTCGGCATCGGGGTGCTGGGTGTTCTCACCCGGCGCAACGCCATCGTCATCTTCATGTCCATCGAACTGATGCTCAATGCGGGCAACCTGAGCTTTGTGGCTTTTTCCAAGGCCTTGGAAGGGTTGGACGGGCAGCTTTTCGTGTTTTTCGTCATGGTGGTGGCCGCCGCGGAAGTGACCGTGGGCTTGGCCATTATCGTCACCCTTTTCCGGAACTGGAAAACCATTTTCGTGGACGAGGTCCGACTTCTCAAGGGCTAGGGAAGGAAAAAAAAGAGGTCGCCATGGAGACAGCGTGGGTCATTCCGGCTTTGCCCTTTGCCGGGTTTCTCATCAACGGGTTGTGGGGACGGCGTCTGCCCAAAAAATTTGTGGGCTGGATTGCGTGCGGCGCCATGGGGTTGGCGTTTCTCGCGGCCTCGAGGCTCCTTTGGATTCTCCTTCAGGAAACGCCGACTGGCCGATTTTGGGAACCCGTCTATTACACGTGGATCCGCGCGGGGGACTTTCAGGTCGATGTGTCTTTTCTCATCGACCCCTTGAGCATGGTCATGATCCTGGTCGTGACCGGCGTGGGGTTTCTCATCCATGTGTATTCCATCGGCTACATGCACGAGGATCCCGGCTACCCTCGGTATTTCGCCTACCTCAATCTTTTTGCCTCGGCCATGCTGCTGCTGGTTATGGCCAATAACCTTTTGGTCATGTTTGTGGGCTGGGAAGGTGTGGGCTTGTGTTCCTATTTGCTGATCGGCTTTTGGTACGAAAAACAGTCGGCGAGCGATGCCGGCAAGAAGGCCTTCATCGTCAATCGCATCGGGGATTTCGGCTTTCTTTTGGGCATTTTTCTCACCTTTTGGACGTTCGGCTCGCTGAATTTCCGAGAAATTTTCGAAGCCGCCCTGGTGAGGTTCCCGACGGGAGACGCGGTTGTGGTGGGGATCACGTTGCTGCTTTTCGTCGGCGCCATGGGCAAATCCGCCCAAATCCCGCTCTACGTGTGGCTTCCCGACGCCATGGAAGGCCCCACGCCCGTCTCAGCGCTCATCCATGCGGCGACCATGGTCACCGCCGGGGTTTACATGGTCGCCCGGTGCAGCGTCCTTTACGCCCTGGCCCCCTTTTCCATGGGCTTCGTGGCCATGATCGGATGCACGACGGCCGTCTTTGCGGCCTCTATCGGGCTGGTGCAAAACGACATCAAGAGGGTGCTTGCCTATTCCACCGTGAGCCAGCTTGGCTACATGTTTCTGGGATGCGGCGTCGGGGCCTTTGTGGCCGGCATCTTCCACTTGATGACCCATGCCTTTTTCAAGGCGCTGCTCTTTCTCGGGGCAGGCAGCGTGATCCACGCCCTTTCCGGGGAACAAGACATTCAGCGCATGGGAGGGCTGCGGTCCAAACTGCCGGTGACCTTTGCGACCTTTGTCATGGGGTCTTTGGCCATCGCGGGGATTTTTCCGTTCGCCGGCTTTTTCAGCAAAGACGAGATCCTTTTCGAAACGCTCATGAGCGGCCATTGGGTCCTTTACGGGCTGGCTCTGGGCGGCGCGGGACTCACGGCTTTTTATATGTTCCGTTTGGTTTTCCTCACCTTCTTCGGCGAGAGCCGAATGGATCCCCATGCGGCCCACCACGTGCATGAAGCCCCCAGGACCATGGCCGTGCCGTTGATGATTCTGGCGGCCCTGTCCCTGACGGGCGGCTGGGTTCAAATTCCCGGGATCGAAGGCGGCCGGGTCTTCGGAGCGTTCCTCGACCCCGTCTTTCATGAAGCCTCTCAACTTCTTGGACACCACGGCGGGGCGACTCACCCTCCCTTGTGGCTGGAAGGAGCCCTCATGGGCGTTTCCGTCGCCGTAGCTCTGGCGGGTATTTTTCTCGCCTACGGCTGGTACATGAAGGATCCTCAACGGCCTGTGCGCGCGGCGCAAAAGTTTGCGCGGGCGTACCGGTGGTTGTTCCACAAATACTATGTGGATGAGTTTTACCAAGCCACGGTGGTCAACCCGCTGAAACAAGCGGCGGAAAGCACACACCAGTGGGTGGACCGCCGCTTCATCGACGGCGCCGTGGACGGGACGGGCTCGGCTTTCCGCAGCCTGAGCGCCGTGGTCCGCCGCATCCAAACCGGGCTAGTGCATCATTACGCGCTTTCGGTGCTGGCCGGGGCGTGTGTGCTCCTTTTGTTCGTGTTGGCGCTTTGAGAGTACCTGTCTCGATCATAAGGATGGTGTGATGGAGTCTTTGTCCTTTCCTTTGCTGAGCTTCCTCGTGTTTCTCCCTTTGGTGGGGGTCCTCGTGCTCCTTTTCGTGGACAGGGAAAACGAAGCGGTCCAGCGCTGGACGGCTTTGACGGTGATGGGTTTCGGCTTCGTTCTCGCCTTGTTTGTTTACGGCGGTTTTGATCCCGAGAATGTGGGGTTTCAATTTGAGGAACAATACGCCTGGATACCCGGTTTGGGGATTTCTTACCACCTGGGTGTCGACGGGATCAGCCTGCTTCTTGTGATGCTCACGGCCTTTCTCGGGCCCATCTGCGTCCTGGCGTGCTGGACGGACATTCGCTCCCGGTTGAAAGAGTTCCTCGTGTGTCTGCTCCTTTTGCAAACGGGGATGCTCGGGGTTTTCGTCAGCCTGGACTTGGTCCTCTTCTATGTCTTCTGGGAAGTGATGCTCATTCCCATGGCCCTGCTCATCCTCATCTGGGGTCATCCGGCGCGGCGCGTTTACGCGGCGGTCAAGTTCTTTCTCTACACCATGGCCGGCTCGGTTTTCATGCTGGTCGGCATTCTCGTCCTTTACTTTTATCAAGCCCGAACCACAGGGACCTTGTCCTTTGACCTGACGAACATCGCCGAGGTTCCCCTGCCGTTTTCTTTGCAGCTGTGGTTGTTCCTCGCCTTCGGGGTAGCTTTTGCCATCAAGGTGCCCATGTTTCCTTTTCACACATGGTTGCCCGACGCTCATACGGAAGCGCCCACGGTGGGCAGTGTGGTCCTGGCGGCGGTTCTTTTGAAGATGGGCACCTACGGCTTTTTGCGGTTCAATCTGCCGCTGTTTCCCGAGGCGTCGGTCTTTTTCATGCCGGTGATGATCGCCTTGGCTCTGGTGGGGATCATCTACGGAGCGTTCATGTGTTTGGTCCAAAAAGACTTGAAGCGGCTCATCGCCTTTTCCAGCGTCAGCCACTTGGGTTTCGTGATCCTGGGCATCTTCAGTTTCACGGTGCAAGGGGTTCAGGGCGGCGTCCTCCAGATGATCAACCATGGGCTGAGCACGGGCGCCCTGTTCCTCCTCGTGGGCATGCTCTATGAGAGGCGCCACACACGGATGATCGCGGACTTCGGGGGGTTGTCCACGCCGGTGCCGGCATTGACCACGTTTTTCATGATCGCCACGCTGGCCTCCATCGGACTGCCGGGCCTGAACGGCTTTGTGGGCGAATTTCTGATTCTTCTGGGAACCTTTCATGTGAAGCCTGTGTGGGCGGTTTTGGGCGCCACAGGCGTCATCCTTGCCGCCTGGTACATGCTGTGGATGGTCCAACGGGTGTTCTATGGGAGAGTGGTTCATGAGGAAAATAGGGGACTTTTGGATTTGGCCCCGCGGGAAATCGGGCTGCTTGTGCCTGTGGTGGTCATGATGGTGTGGATCGGCGTGGCCCCCACGACCTTTTTGGAAAAGTCCGAACCGGCGGTGGCCCATACCCTGCGCAGGGTGCAAGAGAGCGTGCAAACGGCCCAAGGGCGAAACGCGCCATGGGCGATGGCGTGCGCCGCCTGGGATCATCTCACGGGAAAGTGAGGCATCGTGCATGTCGACTCTCACGGTTCTTTATGAATGTCAAGGCATCCTTCCCGTCCTGATTCTCTCGGTGACCGGGGTCGTCATTCTTCTTTTGGACGCCTTTTCGCCCTTGGGACGAAAAGGGCAGTTGGGGGCGGTGGCCGTCACTGGCACTGTGTGTGCTCTGGGGACTTTGGCGATGACCCCTTCGGGGGCCGAGTTTTTCAGCGGCATGGTGGTCTGGGACCGATTCAGCGTGTTTCTCAGCGCTGTGCTCATGGCGGGGGCGTTGCTGGTCTTCTTGGTGTCCTTCGATTCCCTGCGGCGTTCCGGCATGGAGTGCGGCGAATATTACGCCCTGGTCCTTTTCGCTACGGCGGGGATGATCCTCATGGTCCAGGCGGCGCATTTCATCATGCTCTTCCTGGGCTTGGAAATCTTTTCCATCGCCATCTACATCCTGGTGGGGATGCCTCGGCACGAGAAGCGCGCCAACGAGGCGGCTTTAAAGTACGTTCTGCTGGGCGGCTTCGCCTCGGGGTTTTTGCTCTACGGTCTGACCTTTATTTACGGGGCGACTGGCTCCCTTTCCATGAGCATCATGGCGGCCCATTTGGGTAAGGCCGAGAAGGTCTTCAACAGTTACCTTCTTTTCGGTTCGGCGTTGGTTGTGGCGGGCTTTGCGTTCAAGCTGGCCTTGGTGCCCTTTCATCTGTGGACCCCCGACGTCTACGAAGGCGCCCCCACACCCATTACGGCCTACATGGCGGTGGGCGTCAAGGCGGCGGTGTTGGGAGCGTTGGTGAGAACCTTCTGGGTCGCCTTGCCCACGGTGCATCCCCACTGGAGCGCCTTTTTCTGGGCTTTGGCGGCGGTGACCATGACCGTGGGGAACCTCATGGCCCTGGCTCAGGACAGCGTCAAAAGGATGCTCGCCTTTTCCAGCATCGCCCATGCCGGGTACCTGTTGGTGGCCGTGGTGGCCGATTCCAAAGAGGGGCTGACGGCGCTGTTGGTCTACCTTCTGGCCTACACGGTGATGAACGTCGGCGCCTTCGGGGTGATGGTGGCGGTGCAAAACCGGCAGGAAAGCGGGGAACGGCTGGAAGACTTTCGCGGGCTGGCGGGACGCTCGCCGTTTCTGGCGGTGCTCATGGCCCTTTTCCTCTTTTCTCTCGCAGGGATCCCCCCCACGGCGGGCTTTGTGGGAAAATTCATGGTCTTTTCCGCAGCCGTCCAATCCGGTTATACATGGCTGGTGATCCTTGCCGTGATCAATTCCGTGATCGCCGCCTACTATTATCTGCGGGTCGTCATCGTGGTCTATCGGCCCGCGGAGGGAGCGTCCGCGGAAGGCCCGGCCGACGGCGCGTCGCGACTTTCCGCCGGGGAAAGAGGGGCGCTTGTCGGCGCGGGGGCTTTGACGGCCATCGTGGGGATTTGGCCCCATGTCTTTTGGGATCTGGCGAGACAGGCCGTGCACGTTTTGTTCTGAAGACGAGACCGGTAGCCGGCACGGAAAGGAAATGTCATGGAAAAGAAAACCAACCCCCAGGTGCAAAAGGCACTGACCTTGGTGCTTCAAGGCCTTTTGGAAAGCCTTTCGGATTCCCAGGTGGCCGATCTGGTCCTAGATCGCTTGGCCAAAAAAGTGCAGCAGGACGGGTGCTGCCCGCTGAACATCAAAGATGTGACCGACCTGGAAGCGTGCCCGTTTACCGCGCTGTCTTTGGAATGTTTTCACCGGCAAGCGTTTGTGGCCGGCGAAATCGACGAAGACTCCGTGGCCATGCTGCGGCTCTTCAAGAACCCCTACCTCCAGGGGTTCATGAACATCAGCCGGGCTGTCACCTCTACGCTGGAATACCGCAAGGTTTTGCAGATCATCGTGGAAGAGGTGACGAAAATCTTTCAGGCCAAAGGCTGCACCCTGCTCCTTTTGGACAAGGAAAAATCCCGGCTGGACCAAGCTGCCGCTTATGGTTTGAGCGAAAAATATTTGGAAAAAGGACCCGTGGATGCGGCTCGCAGTATTGCCGAAACCACGTCGGGGACCCCCGTGCAGATCTACGACGTGCAAAACGACCCTCGGGTGCAATACCCCGCGGAAGCGGCTATGGAAGGCATCGGCTCCATCCTGGCCGTGCCCATCGTGATCCGGGATCGGGTGATCGGGAGCTTGCGCATCTTTACGGAAAACAAGCGCCGCTTTCACAAGTACGAAGTGGAATATGCCATGGCGGTGGCCGAACAGTGCGGGATCGCCATCGAGAACGCCATCATGTACAGCAAGGGAAAGGAAAAATACCGTTCGCTCCTTTCCGAAGTGCACAACTGGATCGAATACTGCGCCTATCGACCGGAATAAAAAGGCGGGGACGGGTCACTGCACCCGAATGACCCGCTCCGTCCATTCCATGGCCTGAAGATAACGGGCCGTCAAGGCGGAGGGGTCGATGCGCAGTTCCGCGCTGATGCGCGAGAGCGCGTCCCATTTGGCCTGCTCGTAGCTCAAGGCGGTCTCGTAAAGCACTCGATAGCGATTGACGGCCCCGAGAAGCGCCGCCTTGATCTCGTCGGTGAGCGGCACTTCTTGGACCGCCTCTACCATAGGCCGGCCCAGAAGCGTATCGATGACGGAAAAAATCCCCATCAGGAAAAGCTGATCCCTTTCCGCCCCCATGCCCACACAATCCGCAAGCAGTTCGAGAAACTGGGCCCGAACCAAGGACAACTTGACGAGTTCGGAAGGTTGCTTGGCAGTCAGGCGGGAATAAACCGTAAGCGTGGCCCATTTGCGGATTTCTCGCTCGCCGAGCAGCGCCAGGGCGTGCCGGATGGAATTGACCTTGTGGCGCAGCCCGAAGAAGGCGGAATTGATGTAACGGAGCAGTTTGTAAACAAGAGCCGGTTCACGCTTGACCACGGCATGAACTGCTTCCATGTTCAGATCGGGCCGGTTCAACTCGGCGATGAGTTTCAAGGCGTGGATCTTGGCAACAGGGACATCTTTGTGATGGACGATGACGGGTCGACTGAAAAAATAGCCCTGGAAAAGGCTATAGCCCATTTCCAGAGCTTTTTGGAATTCTTCCCGGGTTTCGGTTTTTTCGGCGAGAAGAAGGGGAACGCGCGAACGCATTTCTTGGACGATGCGCGCCTGATCCTCAGGGGTCGTCCCGCGAAAATCCACCTTGAGGATATCGATCAGGCCGAGAAGCGAGTGTTGGTCGCCCTGCTGCAAAGTGAAATCGTCCAAAGCCAGGGGATAGCCTTGTTCCTTGAGGCGTCGGCAGGCGGCGTGTATCTCGGGGGTGGGTTCCACATCCTCGAGAATCTCGATGACGGCCCATTCCTGGGGCAACAAATAGGGGGCGTCGGCGAGGAGCAGATTCTGGGTGAAGTTGACGAAAGCCTTTCGGCCTCCCGTGAAGAGTTCCGTTCCCATGGAAAAAAACAGGTTCTGGATGACCGACAAGGAAGCCCGGTCCCCATCTTGAAAAGTGCATTCTTGGTCCTGGGAGGCTGCGCGGTAGAGAATTTCGTAACCGTAGACATGCAGGCGGCGGTCGAAAATGGGCTGCCGGGCGATGAAACTTTCCGGCATCGAGCCGGACTGGTAAAGGACATTCAAGGGCTTCACATCTTTACGGCATGAGGGATGCGAGAGGCCGGAGGGTGTTTTCCCGCTGCTCTGCATGGGCGTCCTTTCAAAAATTGTCTCAGGGCCATCAAAAGGCCGGATCCCGTCGTCCCATCAAGGTGTTGAGACCATGTGGGTCGCTCTTTCCATCCTGACGGCTTTGGCCGCCGCGTCGACCGACGCTTGGACGAAAAAATTTTTCGGCGACGGCGATGCCGTGACCATGGCCTTTTATCCCTTGGCTTACAGCCTTCCTTTGTTCGCCCTGAGCCTGCCGTTCGTTTCGGTCCCGTCCTTGGATGCGGTGTTCTGGTGGTGCTTCGTTGTGTCCATTCCCATCAACTGCCTGAGCTTCGTGCTGTACATGGAAGCCATACGGGTTTCCCCCTTGTCGCTCACGGTACCCTTTCTGACCCTCACCCCGGCTTTCCTGGTCCTTACGGGGTATGCGGTTCTGGGAGAGAGAGCCTCATGGGCCGCCGTCTTGGGGATCACCGTTATTGTCATCGGGGGCTATGTGCTCAACGCGCCCGCCGCCCGAGGCGGCTTTTCCCAGCCCCTTAAGGCCGTCGCTACCGAACGGGGTTCCCTTTTGATGATCGCCGTGGCGTTCATCTACAGTGTGTCCGCCGTTCTCGGCAAGAAAGCCATCCTTCATTCCTCTCCACTATTTTTCGGAATGTTCTTTTTTCTTCTTCAAAACTTTTTCCTGGTCGGCTGGGCCTGGGGCAAGGGGGCTTTGCGTCGCCGAAGCGTTGTCCAGCCTTCGGCGGTCCTGAAAGGGATCTTTGTGGGCACGCTGTATTACCTTCACGTGGTTTTGCACGTATGGGCGATTTCCTTGACCCAGGCGGCCTACATGATCGCGCTCAAAAGGCTCAGCGCCGTCTTCGGGGTGCTCTATGGGGCATGGCTTTTCAAGGAAAAGCATTTGGCATGGCGCTTCACGGGAGCGGCCGTGATGGTCGCGGGCGCCGCCATCATCGCCCTGGCCGGATAGGTGTTTCACGCTAAGGCATTCAAAGGGGGAATCATCATGATTGCGTTGGATTTTAGAAAGGTCCTCATGGGGGTGTGGGTGTGGGCGGCTGTTTGTCTCGTTGCCTCTTCCAAGGTCTCGGCCGCCGAAAACAACATTTACCGGGCGGGTTACGTCATAGGTTTTCAGGATGCCGCCGCGTGGAGGGCGAAGGACCCGTCGGTGACTCCAGGCCGCTATGCCGAAATCAAGCGGGACATGCTGGCGACGCGAGGTCCGGTGCCCAGGAATTTCTGGCGGGGTTTGCGGGACGGCTTTCGGGATGCGGTACGGGACTACAAGCCCAAATTTACCGGGGAAAATGTTCGTATGGATGAGCTGCCAGAGCATCTTCGGCCGTGAAGTGGGATGAAAACACGAATTATTTTGTCAAGTATCTTTCGCCCTCTTCCGATTATCAAACAGGCACAGGCGAAATTTTGAGGTGGCGTATTGAAGGAGGAGGGATGCTCATGGGGAGATTGGGTTTTAAAAACAAAAAGTTGTCCACAAAACTCGTTCTTTTCGGCGTCTCTGTGGTGCTGGCCTTCACGGGGGTGCTCGCTTGGGTTTCTTTCTCCTTGGAATCGCGCCTCATGGGGGAAAAGAGGGCCGCCACCGAACATGTGGTGGACGTGGCCTATTCGCTTCTGGAAAAGTTCGCCCGGGATGCCCAAGCGGGAACCATGAGTGAGGAAGCCGCCAAGAAAGCGGCCTTGGATCAGATCCGGGCGTTGCGTTATCAGGAGAAAGACTATTTTTGGATCAACGATCTCAAACCGGTGATGATCATGCACCCGTTCAAGCCCGAACTGGACGGGAAGGATCTCAGCGACTTCAAAGATCCCAACGGCAAGCATCTCTTTGTGGAGTTTGTAAAAGTCTGCCGGGAAAAGGGGGCCGGTTTCGTGGATTATCTGTGGCCCAAGCCGGGATTCGACAAACCCGTGCCCAAGGTCTCCTATGTGAAGCTTTTTCAGCCTTGGGGATGGGTCATCGGCAGCGGCATCTATGTGGATGACGTCAAGGCCCAGGCGAACCGGATGCGACTCGTTTTCGGGGGCATCGCCGCCGGGATGTTGGTTTTAGGGCTCTTGTCCATTTGGTGGATCGTCCGATCGGTGACACGCCCGATTTATCATGTTGTTCAGGGGCTTCACAGTGGATCGGAGCAGGTGGCGGCTGCAGCGGATCAGGTGGCCCAGGCGGGCCAGAGCCTTGCCGAGGGGTCGTCTCAGCAGGCGGCGTCCATTGAGGAAACCTCATCGGCTTTGGAAGAGTTGGCGTCCATGACGCGGCAAAATGCGGACAACGCCGCCCAAGCCAACGGCATCGTCAAAGAATCGGCGCGGGACATCGAAGACGCGACGGCGGCCATGAACGATCTCACCCAGGCTATCCATGCCATCACCGTGGCCAGCGAAGAGACGCAAAAGATCATCAAGACTATTGACGAGATTGCGTTCCAGACCAACCTCCTGGCGTTGAACGCCGCTGTGGAGGCGGCTCGGGCCGGGGAGGCGGGGGCCGGGTTTGCCGTTGTGGCCGATGAGGTGCGCAACTTGGCCATGAGGGCTGCGGATGCGGCCAAGAACACGGCCGAGATCATCGAGGATACGGTGAGAAAGGTTCGAGATTGTTCCACCATGGTCACCCGGGCCAACGGCGCGTTCGGCAAGGTCGGCGGCGGCAGCCGGCGCATCGGCGAACTGGTGGCGGAAATCGCCGCGGCAAGCGGTGAGCAGGCGGAAGGGATCGAACAGATCAACAAGGCGGTTTCCCAGTTGGATCAGGTGGTGCAGCAAAACGCCGCCCATGCCGAAGAGACCGCTTCGGCTTCCAGCGAACTTCTGCATCAGGCGGAACGCATGAAAGAATATGTCGCTGAACTCCAAGCCATTGTGGGGGTGTCGGCCTTGGAAAGGGAAGAACCTCGCGGGCCTCAGCGGAAGAAAGAACGCCGAAAAGGAAACGGGAAAGCCATGGGGCCGGCGCGAAAAGATCTCGATTTTGAAGAAGCCGAAGCCTTCCCATCGTTGAGGGGGAAAGAGCCCGGGGGGCGGCGGAAGGGTGCCGCGGAAGCCTTCACGGATTTTTGAGATTTTCAGGGTTTCGCACGAATCGGATAACGCTCAGGGCCGAAGGGCGCAGGAGGCTGCCCCCGGCCCTGAGCCATAAAAGCCCTTTCGCCCGATCGGTGCAAAAGTGCGGGAACCGTGATGTGCCGCGGCTCGATTTCCGTCGGCTCGATTTCCGTAGGTTGGGGTGAGCGCAGCGAACCCCAACAATTAGCTTTGCAGGGGGAAGATTCGCTGTGTTTTAACCCGGTAGGTTGGGGTGAGCGCAGCGAACCCCAACTTACCGAATCCGAAGGCCTGATGAGCGGTTGCCTTGGCCCGTGCCCAAAAGAGGGGCGGTATTGCTTTGGCAAATTGTTAACTTGGAATACGAATGGTTAATGTTGTGTTGGGGTTCGCTTCGCTCACCCCAACCTACGCGAAGGGCATTAACGCGAAGGGCATTAACGCGAAGGGCATTAACGCGAAGGGCGGTGACGGAAAGGCCATGGAGGGAGAGGGCACGGGATGAGCTCTTCGGCGAGGATGGGATCATCCGCCGACAAAACGGCATGCCTTCGTCACGGACTCATTTTTGAGAACCTGACGGCTGAGCAGTTGAACAAGCTTTCGGCCATCGCCGTCGAGCGTTCCTATGGCAAAGGGGATGTTCTCTTTTCGGAAGGAAAAAGGGCCGACGGGTTTTTTGTGGTCTGTGCCGGTCGCGTCAAGGTGTTCAAGGTGTCATTTGACGGCCGCGAACAGATCCTTCACCTTTTCGATGCCGGGAATATCTTGGGGGAAGTTCCCGTCTTTGCGGGCGGGGCCTATCCCGCCCACGCCGAGGCGCTGACGGACGTGCGGGCCCTGTTCATTCCCAGAGAAGGCTTTATCCGGCTCATCCAAGAAGAAAGCGGCCTGGCCCTCACCATGCTCGCCGTCCTATCCCGGAAGCTCCGCCATTTCACCCATCTCGTCGAAAGCCTTTCGCTAAAGGAGGTGCCCGGAAGGCTCGCCTCCTATCTCCTCTACATGAGTGAACAAAGCGGCTCGGGAGACACCGTGGAGCTGGAGATTTCCAAAACCCAACTGGCGGCGGTGCTCGGGACCATTCCGGAGACTCTTTCCCGCATTTTTTCCAAAATGGCTGCCTCGGGGCTCATCACCCTGCACGGCCGCACCATCGAGATCAAGGACCGGCAGGGGCTTGCAGCCTTGGCCCAGGGGGCGAAGCTCGGCTGATCAGCCCGGCCGGCGCCTTTGGGAGAAGACGATGGTCGCCCTTCAACGACCTCTTGGCGCTTTCGATGGATGGCGGTCCCTCATGGGCGTCGTGACGCGAACCTGGGGATTGCCGAGGCCGTAACCGACCAGACCGCCCACAATGAGCGCCAGCCCCCACCACCCCCACGCCGTGGGCCAGGCGCCGTGAAGAAGAAAAATTTCTCCGAGAAGAGAAAAAACCACTTCCCCGGCTTGGGTGGCGTCCACGGCGGCGATGGCCAAAGGGGCATGGGAAGCGTTTCGGGCTTTGTAGAAAAGGGAGGTGGCCACCACCCCCGAGGACAGGGCCACCAAACCGGTTTGGAACCACTGGGTGACCTCCGGAGGGTCCGGCCGGACCACGGCCCACAAGATTATCCAGAAGGGGGCCGACCCCATGGTCATGAGCAGAACGCAGCTGGGCGCGTCCTGAAGATGCGTGGCGGTCACGGCAGGAATCCATCGAGAACCGCCGTGACGGGCTGTATGAAGCATCTGGTTTCCCGTCGGATACGCAAAGGCGGCAAGAAGAACAAAAAGAGCCCCCGCGAGTGCTTCTCGAACATTCGGGGTATGGGCCGCCTGCTCCGCGTGGACGAGAACAATCCCCGCAAAGATGATCACCGAAAACAACACGCCGAAATACGGCACCCGGCGCCTGAACGCCCAAAGAACGACGGGGGTCGCGAGAATCGTGATCTGCCATGTGGCCGCCACAATCCACCCAGGAGCGTGGTCGGCGGCGAAACACAAAGCGCCGTAAAACACCCCAAATCCGATGGATCCGGCCGTAAACCAAAAGAGTACATGAGATCGGAACAAGGCGAAGACTTCGACGAGATATTTGACGCCGTGACGCAGCATCACCCACAGGATGAGGATCCAGAACATGTGGACATAGCGCAGGAGCGCCGACCACATCCAATGGCCGCCGGAAAGACTCATGGCGCGATTCAGGATGAACGTGGCGCTGAAAAAGGCCGAAGCGGCCAAGCCCAACATGATCAGACGAGCCATGACGAAGCCTCCGAAAACCGGTGCTCTCTCCGGGAAGCGCCCCAAAGGGAGGGATCGAAAGGAGATCCCTACCGCAAGAATATTTTGCATGGAAAGTCTCTTGTGGTAAAGGAAAATGGCTTTCCGGCATTTTCAGCTCGCTTCCCGTTCCTCTCCCCAATTGCCTTGTTTCCCCGTTCGCGCGAGCGTGCAGGCTGAGGCGGTTCCTGGCAGGGTGTTTCGTGCCGTGTGTGGGTGAATGGCGACTCAAACAAAGGAGGATCGGATGGACAGAAGGTCATTCATGAAGAAAGTGGGACTGGGTACGGCAGCCGCCGCGGCCGCAACGACGGTCAATGCTCCTTATGTGTGGCCCAAGGGGGAAACGTACCAATGGCGCATGGTGACCACATGGCCGCCGCAAATGCCCGTGCTCCAGACCGGGGCGGAAAGGTTCGCCAAGCGCGTAGAAGAAGCCACCGAAGGGCGTCTGAAAATCCAGGTCTATGCTGGCGGCGAGCTGGTTCCTCCTTTGGGCACTTTCGACGCCGTCTCCCAAGGGACGGTGGAATGCGGCAGCGGCGCCTCCTACTATTGGGCGGGCAAGACCCCCGCGGCCCAATGGTTTTCCGCGGTGCCCTTCGGATTCAACCCTCAGGGAATCAACGCCTGGTTTTACTCCGGAGGAGGCCTGAAACTGTGGGAAGAAGTCTATGCCCCATTCAACGTCATTCCGAGGCCCCAGGGCAACACCGGTGTCCAGATGGGCGGCTGGTTCAACAAGAAGATTGAAACCATCGACGACTTTAAAGGCCTGAAGATGCGGATCCCGGGCCTGGGCGGCAAAGTCGTCGCCAAGGCCGGAGGGACCGTGGTGCTTTTGGCCGGGGGCGAAATCTATACGTCTCTGGAACGCGGTGTGATCGACGCGACGGAATGGGTCGGGCCGTTGCACGACCTGCGCATGGGCTTCTACCAAGCCGCCAAGTACTACTACTACCCGGGTTGGCATGAACCGGGGACGACGCTGGAAGTGATCTTCAACAAGAAAGCCTACGAATCGCTCCCGAAAGATCTCCAAGCGATTTTGGATGCCGTGGCCATGGAGACGAACCTCTGGAGCTTGTGCGAGTTTGAGGCGCAAAACGGAGCGGCTTTGGAGACCTTGGTCAAGGAGCACAAGGTCCAGCTGGTGCGATTCCCGGATCAGGTTTTGGATGCGCTGCGGAAGCTTTCCGAGGAGGCCATCGAGGAGGAAGCCAACAAGGATCCCATGGCGCGGAAAGTCCATGAAGCTTTCAAAGCTTTTAAGGCAAAGCTCGGACCATGGGGAACGGTTTCTGAAAAGGCTTACTACGACCTCATCGCCGCCAAGATCGGTGCCTAATCCCTGAAAGCTGTTGAACCGAGCCCGCATGGCGCGGGCTCGTTTTTTTAGCGCAGAAGCCTGTGGGGAAGCCAGGTGGCCAAAGGCGGATAAAGCACCACGGTGAGTAACCCCATAAGCTGCAGGATCACGAAGGCGACAATTCCCCGGTAGATATGGCCCGTAGTGATTTCGGGCGGCGCCACGCCTTTGAGATAAAAAAGCGAAAACCCGAAAGGCGGCGTCATGAATGACGTCTGCAGATTCACGGCGAAAAGAATGGCGAACCACAGGGGATCAAACCCTAGTTCCTTCATGATCGGCGCAAGAACCGGGATGTGGATGAACGTGATTTCGATGAAATCCAAGAAGAAGCCGATAATGAAAACAATTGTCATGCAGATGAACAACACGCCCCATTTGCCGTAGGGGATGTGTGTGAGAATGTTCCGCACCCAATGATCCCCGCCAAGGCCTCGAAACACCAACCCGAAAGCCCCGGCCCCGACCAAAATGATGAAGACCATGCAGGTGAGCCGCGTTGTCGTTTGCATGACCTGGGTGACAACGTCCGGAGTCAGTTTCTTGTTGAAGGCGGCGAGCACAATGGCCCCTGTGGCCCCGACCGCGGCGGCCTCGGTAGGGGAGGCGATCCCGGCGAAGATGGAACCCAAAACGCTCACCATAAGCACCAAGGGCGGAACGAGGGCCCGGGCAAGCCGTTTGAAAAGGCCCGCGCCCACGATTTCCCGCCACTCTTCGATAGGGATGAGCGGCGCCCAGGCGGGTTTGAGGCGTGCCACAATGAGGATGTAGATGATGTAGAGCACCACCAACACGAGCCCGGGGATGACCGCACCGACAAAAAGATCGCCCACGGGTACCCCGATAATGTCGCCCAAGAGCACGAGCACGATGCTGGGCGGGATGATCTGCCCCAGGGTTCCTGAAGCGGAAATGGTTCCCGTGGCCAATTCCGGCTGATAGCCTCTGCGCAACATGGTAGGAAGACTCAACAGCCCCATGGTGACCACCGTGGCCCCCACGATCCCTGTGGAGGCGCCGAGAAGAGCGCCCACCACCACGACGGAGACGGCCAAGCCGCCCCGGAGCCTCCCGAAAAGCAGCGCCATGGTTTCCAAAAGCTCTTCCGCAATGCCCGAGCGTTCGAGCATGACGCCCATGAACACGAAAAGCGGCACCGCCAGGAGGGTGAAATTGGTGATCACACCCCAGATGCGAAGCGGCACCAGATTGAAAAAATTCCAGCCGAAGCCGTAAAGCCCGAAAAAGAGCGCCGTTCCCAAAAGAGTGAAGGCGACGGGAAAACCGAACATGAGCAGAACGGTCAGCGCAAGGAACATGATTCCCGGCAAGGATTCCATCAGTGTCCCCCTTTCGCGGTGTTGTCACGAACCGGAGATTTTCCCATGAGAACCATCAGGTTCCTGAGGGCCATGGGAATTCCCTGGATGGCGATTAGGGCGAAACCCAGAGGGATCATGGCCTTAATGACGTAGCGGGCCGGAAGGCCCCCGGGGTCCGGCGAGCCTTCTTGGACGGCCCATGAGGCGGCGACGAAATTCCATGAGGTGGCGATGATGAGGTAACAGCCGGGAAAAAGAAAAAGCACGCACCCGAGAAAGTTGATCCACGCCTGGGCTTTGGGGGACAAACGCTGGTAGAAGACGTCCACCCGAACATGGGCGTCGTAGAGAAGCGTGTATCCTGCCCCGACCAGAAAAAGGAGCCCGAAGAGGTGCCATTCCAGTTCTTGGACGAAAACGAATGTTTTCTTGAAGACGTAGCGCATGATGACGTCCACCGTCACGACCACGACCATGAGGAGCGCCACATAGGATATGCCGCGCCCGATGGTTCGGTTGACGGCGTCCAGCCGGTTGCAAAGCTTCTCAAGCGTTTCCATAAGGGGTGTCTTCCTCCTTGCGTCTGAAGAGGTGAAAATCACCACGCCAAAGCGCACGATGGAAACACGACGGCGCGATGGCCTCGAGGATCTGCCCCGGCAACCCACAACCCGTCAGGTTCCCTCGAGACGGCGCAGATAAACCCCAAGCTCCACGGCGGTTCCACGACCACCTGATGCCCCAGGGCCTCCAGAGCTCGGCGCGTTTCTTCGGGAATCCTCGACTCCACGCGCAGTCGCCCCGGATAGGCGTCATGGGGGTGAAAGGTCCCGGGGAAGTGGTCGGAGCACACCTTGGGCGCTTCGATGGCTTCCGACACATCCATGCCGAACACAACCCGGTTCAAGAAAAACTGCAGCGTCCATTGATCCTGTTGGTCCCCGCCCATGGTCCCGAAGGCCATCCACGGGGTCCCGTCGCGGTAGGCAAGAGACGGTGTAAGGGTCGTCCGTGGTCGTTTCCGGGGGCTCAACACGTTGGGATGAGCGGGATCGAGATAAAAGGTTTGTAAACGCGTGCCTAAGGGAAAACCCAGCGAGGGGACGACCTCGTTTCCGGAAATCCAGCCGCCGCTCGGCGTGAGGGCGGCCATGTTGCCGGAAGCGTCGGCAACGGCCACATGGACCGTGCCGTAGCCCCATCCTTCCCACCGGAAAACGGCTTCGGGGGAAAGCAGGGCTTTGCCGTTTCGAGGATCCCCGGGACGATGGGAACGGCTGGCCCGATTGGGGTCGATGAGGCTTTGGCGAAGCCGGGCGTAGGAGGCGCTGAGGAGCGCCTCGAGGGGGACATCCACAAATCGGGGATCGGCGTAGTATTGCTCCCGATCCGCAAACGCCAGTTTGGCCGCTTCCACCCAAGTGTGCAGATATGGTGCGGAAAGTCGCCCCATGCTGTTGAGATCGAATCCTTCCAGGAGCCGAAGGATCTGCAAAAAGACCGGGCCCTGAGACCAAGGGCCGCACTTGAAAACCTCCGTGTTTCGAAACGTGACGCTCACCGGTTTTTCGAACAGGGTTTCATAGGCAGCGCAATCGGAACGCGTGAGAAAACCATCCCTTTGCTGAACGAACTTCTCGATTTCCCTCGCCATGTCCCCTTTGTAGAAAGCGTCTCGGGCGGCTTGGATCCCGGCCTTTCGATCTTCGCCGCAGCGACGGGCGGTATCGGCGAGAAAGTCCATCACGCAGGCGTAGGCCGGATTGACAAGTCGAGCGCCGCGTGACGGAGGGTGACCGTCGGGGGTCAGATAGAGACGGGCGGACGCGGGCCATTCTTTTTGAAACAGGGCGGCGTTGTCGTGAATCCCGAATCGGGGCATGGCCAGAAGCCCTTCATGGACCGGGAATCCGTCGGCGGCCAGTTGTCGAGCCGGGGCCAGGACGTCCTGGAGGGGCATTCGGCCGTAACGGTGGAGCATATCGAGTAGGGAAGCCACGGCGGCGGGGACGCCCGCCGCCGCCATTCCCTGGGGCGGGATGAGGCGAAGGCCGCGGCGGCGAGAGTTTTCCAAGGACGCGGCGGCGGGGGCTTCCGTGTTCCCGTTGACGACCACCACCGAATCCGTCTCGGCCGCATAAAGCACCATGGGGCACTCGCCGCCCAAGGTGAACATGTGGGGATTGACCAAACCCTCCACAAACGTCGCCGCGGCAGCGGCATCGAACGCGTTGCCGCCGGATTTCATCACATCGATGGCGGCCTGGGCGGACAGATAATGCTCGGTGGCGGCGGCGCCATGAAAGCCCATGGCAGGTTGAAAGTCGAAGCGTGGTTCATCCGTATTCCCGAACGTTCGCATGGGACAGCTCCTCAGAACAAGCTCGCATACCCTGTAGACGATGGTCGCCCCCGAGCGCACTTTCCCACTTTTCGGGAAAGAGCGGGTGAGGAACAGGCGGGGCGGCGTGAGGTGAGCCGAGTGGACGGAGAGCGGCCAAGGCGAAAAGGACGGTGCTGTCGGTGCTGAGGCGAATCCGGCTCACCCTTTCGGCGACGCAAAAGCGCTCGCACTGCGGGCTTTTCGTGACACACATCGGCCTCATTACTCGAAAGGGGCCGGAAATTCAAGTCTGGACTGTTTGTTGAGCAGTGACCTATACAGGAAAGCAAGGATCACTCGACGGGTTTCGGCTTTGGGATTGGAAAAAACCAGCGACGCAGGCCGGCGGCACACGCCGCCAAGGGGGACGTCGTGACCGAGGAAGTGAAAAAGCTTACGCCGCCTGTATTCCGGGCGCAGCGCAGCAGCCTTCGGGGGTTCCTCCAGCGTCACGGCTTTACGGCAGGGCTCCTGCTCGTCACGACGGCAACCCTTGCGGACGGGACGGAAATGACCGTCCACTGGGGCCTTTGGTTGAAAGCGCACCACGGTCCGGATTTTGTCATCGCGGCCATTTTCTTTTTTTCTGGGGTCGCCTTGGAAAAAGAAACCCTCCTCCACGGACTCCTGGACTTCAAGGCCTTCGTGAGCGCTCTGGCCCTCATTTTTGTCATCGCGCCCCTGTGGGCCCATACCCTGGTTCAGTGGCCGATGGATCCGGGGCTTGCGGTGGGCCTGTTTCTGGTGGCCTCCATGCCCACCACGCTAAGCAGTGGAGTGGTCATGACGCAAAGCGCAGGGGGAAATGCCGCAACGGCCCTCCTCATCACGATCGTGGCCAATGCGGCCGCCGTGTTGGCGACGCCGCATCTTCTCAAGGCTCTTGCGGCCGGTGCCGGCACCTTTTCCGCCGTCGCTCTGGACAAAAGCGCTCTCATGGGCACCTTGGCCGTGTTGGTCTTAATTCCCTTGGGCCTGGGTACAGCGCTCCGGCGGCCGCTTTCGGCCGTTTTCCAGAACCCCAAATGCCCAAGCCCGGGCGCGCTCAACACAATCCTTGTAATCTTTGTGGTCTGGATCGCTCTTTGCGGCTCCCGGACCACGATCGTCCACGGGCTGGACCGGATGCCCCAAGTCCTCGCCCTGTGCATCATTTTCCACGGCGGGCTCCTCCTGGCGGCCTTTGCCTTCACACGAATGTTCCACCTTCCACCAGGGAGGCGAGAAGCCGTGATCTTCATGGGCGGGCAGAAAACCCTGCCCCTTTCGGTGCTCCTCCAAACGGCACTCTTCCCGCAGTACGGCCAAGCCCTGGTGCTGTGCCTGTGCCATCACGTGCTCCATCTCCTCATGGACGGCTTCGTGCTGAGTTTTCTCAAGAGCCCGCGGCGGTCGAACGTCAGCGGGAAGTGAAAGAATCGCCCATGAAAGTGATCTTGGATAAAGACGGTTTCACCCTGGAAGATCTGGTCGCCGTCGCCCGGGACAAAGCCACGGTAGACTTTAGCGAGGCGGCCCGCCGGCGCATCCTGGAAGCCCGGGCTCTTGTGGATTCCTGGGTCGCCCAAGGGCGCATCATCTACGGCATCACGACAGGTTTCGGGGCCTTGAGTGATGTGCTCATTCCCCAAGCGGACGTAAAAGCACTGCAGCGCAACATTCTCATGAGTCATGCCGCCGGGGTCGGGCCGGAACTTTCGGAAGAGGAGGTCCGCGCCTTGATGGCCCTGCGGCTCAAGGATCTGGCGCGCGGCCATTCCGGCATTCGATGGGAGACGGCTTTAAGGTTGCGCGACTTTTTGAACGCGAACATCGTGCCGGTCATTCCCGAGAAGGGCTCCGTCGGCGCCAGCGGCGATCTCGCGCCCCTGGCCCACATGGCTTTGCCCCTCATCGGCCTTGGGGAGGTGTTTTACCGAGGGCAGAGACTGGACGGTGGCGAGCTATTAAGGCGTCTCGGTCTGGAACCTTTGGAGTTGGAAGCGGGGGAGGGGCTGGCTTTGGTAAACGGCACCCAGCTCATGACGGCTCTGGGGGCTTTGGCCGTCCACGACGCCGAAAACCTCTCCAAAACGGCCGATATCGCCGCCTCCGTGAGCCTTGAAGTGCTCATGGGCAGCCGCATGGAGTTCGACCCAAGGATTCACCGGGTACGGCCGCACCCGGGTCAAGCCAAAGCGGCCCACAATATGCGGCGCATTACCCATAACAGTGAAATCATCTCATCCCATAAAGACTGTTCCCGGGTGCAGGATGCCTATACCCTGCGCTGTTCGCCTCAGGTGCACGGGGCGTCCAAAGACGCCATCGCCTACTGCCGGGAGGTCATGGAAAGGGAGATGAACGCGTCCACCAACAATCCGTTGATTTTTGCCGACGGCGGCGAATTTCTCCTGGGCGGCAACTTCCACGGCCAGCCGGTGGCCTTGGCTTTGGATTTTCTGGCCATTGCCTTAGCTGAACTCGCGGACATCTCAGAGCGGCGCATAGAGAGGCTGGTCAATCCCCAGCTGAGCGGCCTTCCGGCCTTTTTAGTTTCCCAGGGGGGCCTCCATTCCGGGTTCATGATCGCCCAATACACGGCGGCGGCTTTGGTTTCGGAAAACAAGACGCTGGCCCACCCTGCCTCCGTGGATTCCATTCCCACGTCGGCCAACAAGGAAGATCATGTGAGCATGGGAACCTTTGCAGCCCGCAAGTGCCGGGATATCGTGCGCAATGTGGAAACCGTTCTGGCCGTGGAACTGCTGTGCGGGGCCCAGGCTTTGGACCTTTTCACCAATATGAAACCTGGAGCGGGAACCCTGGCGGCGTACCGTTGCATCCGCCGCCGGGTTTCCCATCTGGAAAAAGACCGGGTGCTTGCCCCCGATATCCGCGCCATGACGGAACTGATCCGACGCGGCGATCTGGTCCGAGCTGTGGAGGCCGAAGTGGGCCCTTTACACCCGTGAAGCGGCTTTGGGGGCCGGCACGCCGAGGACCTCGGCCAAGGCCGCTTCGATTTCCGGATACCGAAATCTGTAGCCGTGACGCAAAAGCACGGCGGGGAAAACCCGCTGTCCTTCAAGGAGCACTGAGCCAAATTCGCCCAAGGCGAGCTTGAGGGCGAAGGCTGGGGTTTTGAGGAAACTCGGCCGATGGAGAAGTCTGCCCAGGACATGGGCCAGGGTTTCATTCCGAACCGGGTTGGGGGCGCAGAAATTCACCGGCCCCTCCACTTCTTTATTCTCCATGACGAATACCATGGCGCCGAGGAGATCCTCCATGTGGATCCAAGAAAACCACTGACGCCCGTCGCCCAGAGGGCCGCCGACGAACCGCTTGAAGGCCGGGATCATTTGTCCCAAGGCCCCACCCGTTTTGCCGAGAACAATGCCGAAGCGAGTGCAGACGACACGGGCTCCTTTGGCGCGGGCTTGAAAGGCCGCGGCCTCCCAGTCCGCGCACACAGACGCCAGGAATCCGGTCCCAGGCGGCGCATCTTCCGTCAAGCTGGCGTCGCCTTGAGAGCCGTAATAGCCCACAGCCGAGGTGCTCAAAAGCGTGAGGCCGCTCCCCTGGGGAATGGCGTCCACCACGTTGCGGGTGGTCAAGATTCGGGAGTTGTAGATAAGTTCTTTCGATTTGGCGGTCCAGCGGCGGAAAATGGAGGCGCCGGCCAGGTTGACGATCACATCCTGATCGGCGACGGCCTGCTGCCAGGGGCCCGGTTGAGTCGTATCGGCCGAAATATAGTGCACCTGGGTAGGCAAGGATGGGTTTGGCCGAGGCGCATGATCCACGCCTGTGACCTCATCACCACGATCCACGAGTCGCCGACAGAGTTGGGTGCCCACAAAGCCCGAAGCTCCGGTGACAAGTACTTTCATGGCGCGCTCCTCCCTCTCGAGGGTTTACGCATTGGGGCTCGACGGTCAACGCCGCCTACCATAACCTGAAAAAACACAGGCGTCCAAGGGAACTCCAGTGCCGGATCCGGATCGGGCACAAAAAAACCCGCCGCAATCGCAGCGGGTTTTTCCATCAGGCGAAGTCTCACAGACTTATTGAAAATAAGCGCACTTTTCGCAAGTGAAGCCGCTCCACATGCCCTTGGCGGCCTTGTCCAAACACTCGTCGTAATAGGTGCAATCGAAATTGCGCAGCCCTTTTCCTTCCTTACACTTTACGGGATTGGGGATCGGTTGAGGAACAGAAGCGGCGCATCGTTGCGATGCCTGTCGCATATTCAGGACCTCCTGTCATCCCTTCGTCGATTTCGGGGTGGATTGCACCGTGCCCCATCAATGCGGTGTGGTTCACCTCCCGGTGGTTCGTTTGCACAACATTCCCAAAAGAAGAAAACCTGCGGCGGCGATGGCCCAGCACGCCATGTCCATAAAAATCCTCCACGCTCAGATTAAAAAGAGGGCCCTCGGCGAGGGCGGAGGTAAATAACCTAAGGTCGAAAGGACGTCAAGGGTTTTTTGAAGATCTCGGGGGGAGCGAAAGCCTTTTTGAATCATGCCGTGCAATCCCATGCCCAAGAGGCTCGGTCTGTGACACGACGTATGGAATCAATTCTATATACAATGAGCCCGCCGAAAGTCAAAGCAAAAAATAGAGCGTCCCTTCCGCCGTTGCGCCGTGAGCCGTTTGTCGAATGTCCGCCGACGGGTCTTCTCGGCGGAGCTCGGCTCGTGGGGAACCCCCATGAGGTGGCTGGCGCAGCGGCGTTTTGTCAAAGGCGGCTTCTGCGCCATCGGCGGGGAAAACCGCGGCGAAGCCCTCAAGAAACCCTGTCCGAAGCGCCCGGATGCTCACGGCGCCTTTGTTGGCGTTGACGGCTCGCACAAAATAGTTCATGAAACAGCCTGGTTCGCCCCTCCGCGCGCGGCGGAGGCGGTTTGACGGGATCGGCTTGACCGATGAGGGAAGCTCCATGAAGGGAAAGGCGTCTTTTCCAAGGCTGAGGGTAGGGGTTTGGGCAAGTCTTTTTGTCGTTTTCCTCGTCGGGGGTTCTCTCCCGATCCACGGCGCCGACGAGCCGTCGACGGTGCCGCTGACCTTGGACCAGGCGCTCCAAGAGGCCTTGACCAACCATCATTTGATTCGAGAAGCCGAGGAACTGGAGAAGGCGGCGGCGGCCGAAGAAAAGAGCGCTATGGCCGCCATGAAACCTTCCCTTAAGGCCGGATACCAATACTTTCGGCTCGAGGACAACCCTTACGCCATCTTTCGAACCAACATGGGCGTTCAGCAGGTAAACATGGGGCACCGGGGCACCTACACCTGGGATGTGACCCTGACCCAGCCGCTTTTTACAGGCTACGCCCTGTCCACAAAAAAGAAGATCGCCTCGCTGGATGTGGCGGTTTCTCAGGTGCAAAAAGAAATGGCCGTTTTGAATGTCATCAAACATGTCAAGACGGCTTATTATCGAGTGCTGCTGGCTCAGCGTTACCTTGAGGTGGCCAAAGAGGAAGTGCAGCAACTTACGGCGCACCTTGAAGATACGCGGCGCTTCTACAACCAGGGGCTGATTCCTTTTAACGACGTGCTGAAGTCCCAAGTGGCCTTGGCGCAGGCCCAGCAGGTGCAAGTGCGAAGGCAAAAGGACGTGGAAATCGCCTCGGCCGATTTGAACCGCTTGATGGGCCGAGATCTCTCCCGACCCTTACGGCTGCACGACGCTGCCGTTTTTTCCGGAACGGTTCAAACGCTGGAAGAGCTTGCCGCCGAGGCCGTGAAGTCCCGGCCGGAACTGAACATGCTGCGGCTGGAGGTGCAAAAGGCGGCGGAAGCGGTGCGCTTGGCGGCCAGCGAGTTCTACCCCAAGGTTTTTGCCGTGGGTTCCTACGAAAGAACGGGCAAGGATCCCCTAGGGGATGAAAACGACTATCGCAATCCGGACACGGCGGCCCTGGGGGTCCGTTTGGATTGGTCGGTTTTCGAATGGGGCAAAACCCAGTCTCAAGTGCGTGGCCGGCGTGCTTCGTTAAAGGCCCTGGAAGAAAGGCTGGCCGACATCGAAAACAGCGTGCGCCTTGAGGTGAAAGCCGCCTTGAGCGATGTGCAGGTGGCCGAAGAGAACATCCAGACGGCTCGGAAGGCCTTGGATCAGGCCGCGGAGAACTTGAGGATGACCCGGTTGCAGTATCAACAGCAGGTGACGACGGTCACCGAGGTGCTCGACGCCCGGACCTATCTCACGCAGGCCGAAGCCAACTATTACGCCGCACTCTACGGCCGGCATATGGCCCAGGCGGAATTGGAACGAGCCGTCGGCCGCCGTCGGCTCGACTAAGGGGGATGGGCATGGAGGAAAAGCCGATGGAGAAACCGACGCGGCGCGGAATCATGGTGCTCGCCCTGGGCGTCGCGGCGGCCCTCCTTGTGGTGAGCGCATTTCAAGTGATGCGATGGCGCACCCGGGTTTCGGAGACCAAAGAAGTCACCACGGTAGTGCCCGTCGCGGTCCGCACCGCCCGTGTCGCCACGGTCGAAGAATCCTTGAAGACCACAGGGGATCTTATTCCCTTGCAGGATGTTTACCTCTATCCCGCTGTGCCGGGGAAAAAGGTTCGGCACGTGTTTTTTGAACGCGGTCAATTTGTTGATGATCATGCCCTGGTGGTCCAATTGGATGATGCGGAAGTGGCGGCCCGTCTGCAGCAAGCCGAAGCGGCGGTGAGGGCGGCACGGACCCAAGTGGAGCTTCTGGAAAAGGATCGGGCGCGGTTCGAAGGGCTTTACCGCGAAAAGGCTGTCGCCAAACAACGTGTGGACCATATTCAGGCGGAACACCGCGCGGCCCAAGCACGCCTTGCGGAAGCCCAAGCGGCGCTGAAAGCGCTTCAAGAAATCCATCGCGATTTCTTTTTGCGTTCCCCCATTCGAGGCGTCCTTGCGGAACGCTACGTGGACCCTGGAAACTTGACGGACACCAAAAGGCCCATTGTGCGAATCACTGACGAAACGGTTTTAAAGGTGGTTTTTCATGTGCCGGAAAAAGAATTCGTCCTGATGCGCCCCGGCATGAAAGGGATGTGCCGCCTGGACGCTTATCCCGATCGAGTGTTTGAGGGAACCGTCGCCGTGGTCTCACCGGTTTTGGACCCTCGAACCCGCACGGCCATGGCCGAATTGCACGTGCCGAACGCGGATCTCAGCCTGCGCTCGGGGATGTTCGCCCGTGTGACCATTCCGCTGACCATGCGGGAAACCCTTGTGGTGGATCGAGACGCCCTGGTGCGTATGCCCGGCACGGGACAGCCTTACGTTTTCGTGGTCGAAGAAGGCAAAGCGCGGATGCGCAATGTGCGGCTCGGGACCGAACAGGAAACGTTGGTGGAAGTACAGGAAGGGCTTCGCCCCGGAGACCGTGTGATTGTGCGGGGCCAAAACCGCGTCGTGGACGGCTCACCCGTGGAGGTCAACGAATTGGGGGACGCTTGAGCGACCGTTTTCATTTCAGGCGGCGTTTCAACCGGGAATCCTGAGCGCTTTATCTCTCTTGCGTGTGAGACCGACGAAAAATGCGACTGCCCGAATTTGCCGTTCGACAACCCGTGGCCACCCTCATGATGCTCCTCGCAGGACTTCTTCTCGGGATCATGTCCCTTCTGCGTCTCAGCGTGGACATGTTCCCCGACATCAGCCCTCCCGTGGTTTCGATCCTCACTACGTGGCCGGGGGCCAGCGCCTCGGACGTGGAAACGGAAGTCACCAAGATTATCGAAGACCAGGTCAACGCCGTCAGTAACCTGGACACCTTGACGTCCAAGTCCTTGGACAACCTCTCCGTCGTCGTGTGCCGATTCAACTGGGGGACAAACCTTTCCACCGCCACCAACGACATCCGCGACTGGCTGGAACGAGCCAAAAGGGACCTACCGCCCGACGCCGAAGCGCCCATGCTCTATAAGTTCAGCAGCGCCACCGCCCCTATCTTTTTCATCACCGTGACCGGGGAAACCAGCTGGCCCCGTCTGTACCACCTGGTGGACAAGCGCATCTCCGATGAACTCAAAAGGGTTCCCGGCGTCGGGGCCATTCAGCTCTACGGTGGCCTAAGGCGCCGAATCAACGTTTATTTCGACTTGGAAAAGGTGGAAGGATATCGGCTCTCGCTAGAACAGGTCAACCGTGTATTGGCGGCGGAAAACGTCAATGTCCCGGCGGGAAGTATCAAAGCCGGCCAGAAAGAATATTTCGTTCGCGTGCCTGCCCGGTTTACCGACGCCCGTGAGATGGAACGCACGGTTGTGGGTTTCGTGGACGGTCGCCCGATTTACCTGAGGGACATCGCTCGGGTTGAGGATGATTTCAAGCCCATGGAACTGAACGGCTGGGGGGACGGCAAGCCGGCCATTGTGCTCATTTTGCAAAAACAAACGGGCGAAAACACGGTGGAGGTGTCCCGCAAAGTGCGGGCGAAAATCGAGGAGATCCAAAAGAGCCTCCCCACCGATGTGCGGATCCATATCGTCATGGAAACGGCGGAAAACATCCTCACCTCCATCAAGAACCTCCGCAGCACCCTGTACTACGGCATCGCCCTTGTGGTGTTGGTCACCGTGGTTTTTCTGCGACAGATCCGTTCGGCGCTCATCATCGCCCTGAGCATCCCCTTTTCTTTGATCCTCTCCTTTATTTTCCTGTTTCTTTTCGGCTACACCATCAATCTCATCTCCCTCATGTCCTTGGCCATCGCCTCCGGTATGGTGGTGGATAATGGGATCGTCGTTTTGGAGAACATCGTCCGTTACATGGAGCGGGGAACTCGCAGGACATCGGCGGCCATGTTTGGGGCGAGCGAAATGGGGCTGGCCATTACGGCTTCCACATTGACCACGGTGGTCGTCTTTGTCCCGCTCATGTTTCTCACAGGCCTGGCCGGCATCATGTTCAAACAGCTGGGTTTCGTCGTCGTGGTCACCCTCATGGCGTCCTTGTTCACGGCCCTGACTTTAACCCCGATGCTGTGTTCCCAATGGCTGCATCGCAGGCATTTCCAGGCGGATCGCCACACGGGTCTTCTGGGAACTCTTTACCGAAAGAGCGAGGCGGCGTTCCAAATCGTGGAAAGATTTTATGAGACCTGTTTGCAGTGGGCTTTGCACCACGGCAAAACGACCCTTTTCCTCGCCTTTGCGCTTTTCCTGAGCAGTCTGTCTCTGGTTCCTTTTCTTTCCACGTCCTTCATGCCCGAAGTGGACAGCGGCGATGTGCTCGTAGACTTTCGACTCCCCGAAGGGACGCGCCTCGAAGAAACCAACCGGGTGGTGGAAGCCATTTTGGACAACATCGAAAAGATCGTCAAACCCGAGGAATTTCGCCATTCCTACGCTTTTGCCGGCCAGTCCGAGGAAGGGATCGGAGTGGCCTTGGGTTTCGAAGAGGGGGCCAATGTGGGGTCCATCGGGTTCAAATTGGTGGATCGGGACAAGAGGGATCGAAGCGCCAAAGACATTGCGGCGCTGCTTCGCACAGAAGTTGTGAAGATTCCCGGGATCAGCCGGATCATGGTGAGCGCCCAGGACCCCATCGCCCAGATCCTTAAGGGTCGCGGCAAAGCCATCTCCCTGGAGATTCAAGGGGCGGACATGGACGTCCTCATGGGAACGGCGGAACGCATCGAAAAGATCTTTCTTTCCATGGAGGGGCTTGTGGATGTGGAGATCAGCCAAAAGCCGCCCCGCCCCGAGCTGTGGGTCATGATCGACCGAGAAAAGGCGGCATCCCTCGGGCTTCGCGTGGCCCAGGTGGCGGAAATCCTGCGAAACTTTTTCTATGGCAAAGAAGCGAGCCTTTATCGCGATGCCGGAGACAGCTTTGATATTTTTACACGCCTTACCGAAGAAGACAAAAACCGGCTGGAAAACCTTCTTCGGTCCCCGGTGCCTCTGCCGGACGGCCGAACGGTCCAGCTCAAAAACTTCGTCACTCTTCGGGAAGGCAGCGGGCCCATCGAAATCGAACGCAAGAACCGGCAAAAAATCGTCAAGGTGGAGGCGGATCTTTTGGGGCGTTCCCTGGGTTCCGCCAGTGCGGAGTTACGGGAGCGACTGGCGGCCTTGGACCTTCCCGAAGGGGTGAGCTTGTCCTTCGGGGGGGATGTGGAAGAGCAGCAGAAGGCTTTCCGCGAGCTGACCATCCTCTTTGTTTTGGGCATCGTGCTTGTGTACATGGTCATGGCGTCCCTTTTCGGCAACCTGAGAGACCCGCTCATCATCATGTTTTCTGTGCCCTTTGCCGTCAGCGGCGTGCTCTATGCCTTTTACTTCACAGGAACGACCCTTGGGGTGGTTTCTTTTATGGGCGTGGTCATGCTCTTGGGGATCGTCGTCAATAACGCCATCGTCCTCTTGGACTACACTCACCTGTTGGAAAAAAGAGGCCTCGGCCTTTTCGAAGCCGTCACCCAAGCGGGCCGCAATAGGCTCCGGCCCGTGCTCATGACCACGCTCACCACCTTTTTCGGCATGCTGCCCATGGCCGTTTCCACGAGTGTGGGCGCGGAAACATGGAACCCCCTCGGGATTACCATGCTCGGAGGCTTAAGCCTTTCCAGCGCGGTGACCCTCATCGTGGTGCCCACTTTTTATTACCTCTTGGAAAAGCGCCGCCGGGCTTCCCGAACTTCGTGAACCTTCGGCCCTTTGAGGTGCTGCATGGACATGTACTGGATTTTCTATGATGCCTCCTTCGACGAAGATGTCATGGAGACCCTCGAGCACTGCTGCGTGACGGGTTTTACCAAATGGGATCGGGTGCTGGGGAAAGGCCCACACGCCGTGCCCAAAATGGATAACGCCGTCTGGCCCGGGTACAATTGCGCTGTGCTGGTCGCCGTTGCCGACGAGGGAAGCGCACACCTCAGAACATCCCTTCAAGATCTGAGAAAAAGGCTCGGCGGGCGAGGGATGGAAATCTTTCGCATGCCCGGGGAACGGATCGAGGACCGCTGAGCGCTTTTCCCTTGCGGGGCGGGAATTCCTTGTTCTTCCGGAGCGCAGGGCGTGGGCCCGCACACGATGCGGGCTGTGAGCCGCGCGCTGCGCGTCATGATCGGGGTTTCTCTGCGGTTAAGACGCTTGCCGTTCGGTGATGCCGTCGGCGTCGATGCGGATGAAGAAAAACGGCGGCGCGGCGTCCTGAGTCTGTTCGGCGCGACGCCGAAGCAGTTCCTCCATAAGTTTTTCCGCTGTCTCCAGATCTTCCCGAGATCCCGACAAACGGCTCACCCGGACTTCGAAACCCATGTGCCGGGGAATGGCGAGCGCAGGACCGATAGCGATGCGTTCCACAGGGCTGCCGCGGGATTCGGAGCCGAGAAGCATCCAGTGAGCTGTCGGCGGATCGGAACGCAGGGACATGCCGGCCAGGAGGATATAGTATCGGTCGAGTTCGGAGGCCTCCGGTCGTGAGGAAAAGTCCGGGCCGTGCGGAACCGACGCCGCCCGGGATCGAACGAAAGGCAGTGCCCGGGGAAAGATGCTCTCCACATCCCAGAGCCCTTGCGAACGGACCGCTTCGGCAAATTGATGGGTGAGGGCCAGGCCCGTGCCGGCGCCGCCCGAGAGCATGACAACGGAAGGGGAGAGTTGGACGATTTTTCGAACGGCCTTTCGTTCCCAACCACCGCCGCTGTCCGGGCACAAAGCCAAACTGTCGGTGGCCAGAAGGATGGTCTGAGGTGTATGGTAGCCGAAAATCTGGGTCATGGGCCGCTCCTCTGTCCATAGAGGGGGGGATGCACCGTCGAGGTTCGCTTGTCCATATCACGTTCCGAGAGAGGATGTCATGGTTTTTGAAAAGGAAAGGCCCGAGCAAAACTTCTGCCGCATCGAATGGGAGGGTGGGGATGTGCTTGGCGCTCTTTTCCCCTCCTTTCAGTCCGGCGTTTGGGTCGTGGTTCCGGCGGGAATCCCCATAGGGACGCTTTTGGGGGAGCGAGGGGGCCTGTCCCGCGAGTTTATCGAAAAGACGGTGGTGCGCGTGCAGGTCAAACTTTTCAACAGGCTGATCGAGGGCCTCGAGCGCGTTGTGCTGGGCACGGGATCCTTTTGGAAAAGGATCAGGCGCTTCAATGTGTGGCAGCTTGCACAAGATCTGTGAGAGCCATGCCGACGAGGGTCACGGTGAACGGAAAGGGGGTGTCTTTTGATTCCTTGCCTGGTATATGAAATGATAATCGATGCTCCCTGGTGATCTGGCTTTGTTTTTGATTCCTTGTCCATCGCGAAGGCGCCATCCGGGTTGCCCGCGGGCTAAAGGCAAAAGGAGAGATCCATGGAGTACGAGCCGCCTTTGGACATGAAGGTCTTGCTTGCCCGCATGGCTCGAGCCTCTCAGGACCAGACGGACCTCGGAGGCTTCGCAAAAGAAGTCCTGCCCCAACTGCGCCGCGTCATGAATGTCTATGCGGTCTCCGTCTGGATGCCCTCATCCGATGGGCACTCGTTGCAGTTATGTTGGTTTGAGAATGATCCGGAGTTCAATAGTCCCTATCTTGCCGGGGTGGTGGTTTCCATGAGGGGGAGCCTTGCCGGTGTCGTGTTCTTGTCCGGCACCTCCGAAATCGTTCACGACGCCCCGAAAGATTCCCGGCATTGCTCGGAAGTCGACGAAAAAACCGGGCTGCTGACAAAGGAATTGCTGATCACACCCATTTTTTTGCAGGGCTCCGTGGTCGGTGTGATGGAGTACGTCAATAAAGTCTCCGGGCGATTCGACGCCCAAGATGTCGCCATCGGGGAAGCGGCGGCGGCCTTGTTCGCCGTGGCTGTGGAAAAATCGCTCATCTTTGAGCAACTCAGACAGGCCAACAAGAGACTCCAAAGAACGGCCGAAAGGCGCAAGGAGGCTCTTCGGGAAGTCATTCAGGAAAAGAAGAAGCTGGAGCGATTGGTTGAAGAAGGGCTTGGGTTCGACGATGTGATCGGGCGCAGCCCCAAAATGCAGCATGTACTGGAAATCAGCCAAAAGGCGGCAGCTTCCGATGTCACAGTGCTTCTCGTGGGGGAGTCGGGGACCGGCAAAGAGCTGATCGCGAAGCTGTTGCACCGGCAGAGCTCGCGCGGAGCGGGACCTTTTGTGGCGGAAAACTGCGCAGCCATCCCCGAGAGTCTTTTCGCCTCCGAGCTTTTCGGACACGTGCGGGGATCCTTTTCCGGCGCCGACCGTGATCGGATCGGCCTTATAGAAAGAGCCCACACGGGAACCCTCTTTTTAGACGAAATCGGGGACATGCCCCCAGGGATCCAAAAGGCCCTGCTTCGGGTGATCGAAACAGGGGAGGTACGGCCGGTAGGGGCTACCCGCGGACGTCCTGCGGATTTTCGGCTGATTACGGCGACCCACAGGAACCTGGAAGCCATGGTTGCGGCCGCCACCTTTCGAGAGGATCTGTACTACCGAATCAACGTTTTTCGGATCCACCTGCCACCGCTTCGTGAACGCCCGGAAGACATCGAAGTGCTGGCCTATCATTTCATGCATCGTGCGGTATTGCGCTACGGACGAAAACTTCGGGGGATTCACCAGGATGTGCTCCATTGCCTGAGGAGTTTCCCTTTTCCGGGGAACGTCCGGCAGTTGAAAAACGAAATCGAACAGGCCGTGGTGCTGGCTGAAGAGGGAAATTTTTTGCGGCTTGAACACTTCAGTGAGGAAATCCGCAGCTATTCGGAAGCGTGTCGCGGGGCCCCCCCCTGTTCAGGGATCCGGCAAAAAGTGCAGGATTTGGAAAGAAAAGCCATTGCCGAGGCCCTCGAAGCCTGCGGAGGGAACAAGACCCAGGCGGCCCGGCGTCTGGGCTTGAGCCGTTATGGACTTGCCAAAAAGATCAAGCGTTACGGATTAAATGCCTTCCAAAAATCGACTTCCTCGTTGGCACACTGATAACGCCGTTGTCAGTGCCTCCATCTCGCGTCCTTTGCAGCGGCGCCCCACCTTCCAACTTTCTTTTGTTTGACGTAGCGACAACGAAGTTGCCTTGAGGACAAGCTTGGAGGGGAGAACGTTTTCGCTCCGAGAGGTGCATGGCTGCTGCCGATGAGGGATGGGTCCCCTGCCGTTGATCTTATTTCATGAAATATCCTGAGTTTAACTTTCAGATCGGGCGTTTTTTGGAGCCTTCGGGGCCCTTCGTCCCCGACCGGCTCGGGTTCGGCATGGTTTGTGATCCATCTTGGACCAACAAAAGCTTCTTTTGTTATCGCTGCAACCCATAACGAGGAGGGTCCCATGAAAAAGTCCATTGTGCTCATTGGTGTACTCATTGCGGGGATGCTGATGATCCCCATAACGCTTCGGGCCGATCCCGCGCAGAGGGCGGCCTACGAAGCATGTGTGGAAGAATACATCAGCCGTTTGGACGTGCAAAAGGATTTGGTGGACAGCCGATCCGAGGCGCTGCGAATGTGTGGGGAAGAGGCCCGCGAAAGGGCGGAATTCTACCGAGCCAACAAAGACCTTTTGATTCAGGCCATGGAGACGGACCGGGTTAAACCTTCCGAGCCCCATGTAAAGTACTTTCTCATCAAGGCCTACTATTCCGCCGTCGCCCATGAGTCACGGGAATAGCCCCATCGTTCCCGAACCGAGCGAGGTACTCGTTCATGCGGATTTTTCGGAGGGTGCTTTGAGAGGACATGTAGCGGATTTTCCCGAACACGGGGCGTTCGGGGCCCCAAGGCCTGTCGTAGCGGCCGAGAATCCAGAAGATGCCGGTATAGGAATTGGGGTCCCGTCCGTCCAGCCCGTATTTGTTGTTTAACTCGATCATGATCCGCAAAGCCTCCTGCGGGGAGGCCGTCCAGTGCAGGATCTTTTTTCCCCATAACATGCGAAGATAATTATGGATCACCCCTTCTTGGACAAGCTGCCTCTGGGCGGCGTTCCAGACGGGGTCGTGCGTCCGGGCGTTTTCGAAGTCCTCGAGGCTGTAAAGAAACGGTCGGGGATCGGCGACGTGCCTCTCCAAGGTTTCCAGAGCCCAGGGAGGAAGAGACGTATAGGCGTCGTATCGCGGTTCAAAACGGCACATGTTGAAGCCGAGTTCCCGCCACGTGATCAGCTGATCCAAAAACGCTTCAGCCCCTTCGCTCATGCCCCACCAGCCTTGACGGGATCCCGTGTCCCGCGCGGAGAGCTTTTCCGACGACCAAGCTTCGTGGTCGGCGACGGCCGAAAAAACTTCGTGAGATCCGATGTGCCCGAAATGCAAGTAGGGAGAAAGGCCGCTTGAGGCGTCTTCGTCGGGATGGTTGCGATCGACGGCATAGCGGGCGAGGTTCCGGGAGAGAAACTCATGGAGACGCTCCCGGGCCGCACGCGTTCCCCCAGCGAGCGCACAAGCCCCGACACGGTGGTCGATGGGCAAGGCGGAAACCACACCGGCAATGTCGTCGAAGTCCTCGGGGGTGCATGGCGGCCATCGTTCGGCGATCTTTGAAAGATCCAACGGGGCTCGGGCCGGCAGGTGTGCCAAAGGGTTTTCCTGCGGACGATGATCCACGTGGTTTCTCAGGACCTTTTGGAGGTAGCGTCGGAAGGCGAAGGCCGTCGCGAAGGCTTTTCCGCCGGCTTCCAGGGGAAGGAGACCGTTTCCGTCCACCTTTTCCAGTAGCACCGCCAGCTTCTTCCCCGCCGCATCCACCATGTGAGGGAGGAAGAAAGCGGGGAAATCGTCGGTGACGACGACGCACGCGTCACGGCCCAAGGCGTCCAGAAGGCCTTTCCCTTCCCCGGGACTTTTTTCCAGGTAAGGGTAGTACAAGGCGTGGGTTTGCCGGCACAGGGCGTTGTTTTCCCTCATCCCTTGGAGGATGAAGGTGTGAAATCGATCGCAGGCCCATGGGTAGCCCGCGCGTAAGGCCTCCAAGATCACCAAAGGCTTTCCCAGATCCAGGGCCCATTCGACGGCGCGGTCCAAAGCGAAATTCCACGAGAGTCTCCGATACGCCGTCATCCAATAGAGGACGTAACGGCCATCCCGACGCACGGGCTTTTCGTTGACAGGTTGGATGCGTTCCGCCGGAACGTGGGTCTTGCTCATGAAAGCGCTCACACGATCTTCGCCGAAGGTTTACGATCCGTACAAGCCCCAGAGTTTGGGCAGCCAGAGGCTGAGTGCCGGAAACAGGGCGACCATGAGAAGCGCCAAGGCCATGGCCGCAATAAAGGGAAGCGTCGCCAAGGAAGCTTTTTCCAGGGGAATGCCCGCCAAGTTGGTGGTCACGTAGAGGTTGACCGCCACGGGGGGCGTGAACTGCCCGATGGCCAAGTTGAGGGTCATGAGAACCCCGAACCAGAGGGGGTCCCAGCCGAAATGGGCCATGACGGGAAGCAGAATGGGAAGGAAAACGTAGTAGATGGATATGGCGTCCAGAAGCATTCCGGCGATAAAGAGAAGGATGTTGACGAGGAGCAACACGACGGCGGGATTGTGGGAAAGGGTGAGTAGGGATGCGGCGATCTTTTCCATCACCCCGAGGGTGGATCCCGCCCAACTGTACAAGCCGGCCAGAGCGACAATCAAGAGGACGACGGAAGAGGAAAGAGCGGCATCCACAAGGATCTGATAAAAACTTTTCAGGCTCAGCGTCCGATAGACGACGAAGCCGAGAAAGAGGCCGTAAAACACGGCGATCACGGCCGCTTCCGTGGCGGTGAAAACGCCTCCGTAAATGCCCCCCAAGATGACCACGGGCGCGGCAAGGCCCCAGAAAGCTTCCTTAAAGGCGTGGACGATTTCTTTGAAGGTGCCGCGTTTTTCACCGACATAGCCGCGACGTTTGGAGATCCAGTAGGCCGGGAGGATGAGCGAAAGACCGGCCAGCACGCCGGGAAAGACGCCTGCGGCAAAAAGTGCGGGCACGGACGTCGTGGTGATGACCCCGTAGAGGATGAAGGCGATGCTCGGCGGGACGACGATGGCGGTGGATCCCCCGGCGGCGATCAGCGCGGCGCTGAAGTCCTTGCCGTAGTTTTTCCGAGCCATGGCGGGGATAAGGACGGCTCCCATGGCCGCGGCATCCGCGGGGCCCGAGCCGCTCACCCCGCCGAAGAAGACGCACACCAGAACCGCCACGATGGCCAGGCCTCCCGGAATGGACCCCACCAGCAAGGCGGCCAGGTTCACCAAGCGTTGGGAAACGCCGCACCGTTCCAGAATCATCCCCGCGAGGATGAAGAAGGGAATGGCCAAAAGCGGATGTTTGGCGATGCCCGCATAGAAATTGGACGACACCACGGGGATCCCCAAGTGGAAGTGCCAGATCATGAAAACGGCCACAGCGCCCAAGGCCACGGCGATGGGGACGCCCAAGAAGAGGAGCACCAGGAAAGCGAAAAAGAGCCAAAACGAAGGGTCCATAGGGGGTCCTCTAGGCGGCGTCGCGCCACAGAACCGCCGTGCGCTGCAGAGCTCTTGCGATCACCGCAGCGCTTCCCAAAGGAACGGCCGAGGTGTAGGTCCATTGGGGCACTTGAAGGGCTTCGGACGTGGTGCGCAGCGCGATTTCGTCGGCGATTTGGAAGATGCCGTAGTAGGCCAAAGTGCCGAACACAAGAAGCGTGAGGGTCATGGAGAAGACCAGCACGACGCGCCGCACGGGCGCGGGGAACCGGACGAAGAAAAATTGCATCCCCAGGTGAAGACCCCTTCGGAAGGCCGCCGCCGCGCCGAACACGGTGAGATAGACGAGTGCGCTCACTTCCACCTCTTCGACGAAGGCAAAGGAGTAATTCGTCCCGTAGCGAACCACCACGTTGACGAAGGCAACGACGGCCATGAGCAGCAGAAGGAAAGCGCAGAGGCCCTCTTCCAAGTGGTCCCGAAGCCAATTCAGCCAACCAAGCCGACCAAGGCGGGCCGCGTTCATGGGTTCGAATTCTCCCTCATCCGATCTATCGCCCGAGGATTTTTTCCGCCTGGGTGACGAGATCCGAACCGATCTTTTCCTTCCAATCATTGTAGACGGAGCGCGTCTTTTCCAGAAAGGCGGCCCGCATCTCCGGCGAGAAAACCGTCACCTCCATGCCGTTTTGCCGCAAGGTCTGCAGGGCGGCCATGTCGCCTTCCAGACCCTGACGCGCCTGCTGCACTTCCCAGGCGCAGGCGTCCAAAGCCGCCTGCTTCAAAACGGCTTGATCTTCCGGCGAAAAGGTTTTCCAGGTCTCCTGGCTTGCCCCCAAAATGAGCGGGTCGATGGCGTAGTGCCAAATGCTGATGTATTTGTGCACTTGCCACAGCTGGTAGGGGATGATCACGGCATTGACGGGATTTTCCTGACCGTCCACCGTGCCCTGCTGAAACGCCGTTTGGGCTTCGCCCCAATTCATGTTGATGGGGTTCGCTTCCAAGGCCCTGAAGGTGTCGATGAAAATGGGTGAGCCTACGACGCGCACTTTCAACCCTTGGAGGTCGGCGGGAGACTTTACCGACCGCAGACGGTTGGTGATCTCACGAAAACCGTTTTCCCCCCAGGCCAAGGGCACCACACCCTTTTCTTCGATCTGGCGGAAGAGTTCCTGTCCCGGAGGGCCGTTTTTGACGGCATCCAGCTGCTGGTAGTTTTCAAAAAAGAAGGGAAGGGCGAAGAGATTGAGGGACGGCACCTGGGGCGACCAGTTGATGGTGGAGGCCAAGGCAAAGTCGATGACCCCCTGGCGCATGAGCATGAATTCGTTGGTCTGCTTTCCGGCGAAGAGCGCACCCGCAAAATAACATTTGATGTTGATGCGCCCTTGGGTTCGTTCTCGAACGAGATCGGCGAATTTTTGAGCCCCTTCGCCCCACGGCCCCTTGGGCCCGACGACGATGCTCATCTTGTATTCGTCTTTATACGGACCGGCCCATGGGCATAAGGCGTGAGGCACACAATGGCAAAGCCCGCCAACAGCACGAAGAGCACCTTCTTTTTCATGGCTCGGCCTCCTTTGCGAAAGGGGGGTGAAAGATTGGCCCGCAGCGCCTTATGGAGGCACAGGTAAACTCCTTGCTCCAGGCGCTGCGGTCGGGACTTTTTCTTGTGCCATAGGTGCCTCGCCGACCGCCGAATGTCAACATCATCTTCGAAAAAGGCGAGGCCGCTGCAGTGATCGGTCGTTCTCGGCTCCGGCTCTTCAAGCTCTTCCCTCTCGTAAGGCTTCCGTCTGAGAAAACGAGCCAGTTTGGCTTTCATCAACTCAGGTAGGGGCCTTGCCGACGTCTCTCCCACATCTAGGCGAACCCTCTGGAAGATCTGCTCAGGATGGGATGGATTCTCTTTGAAAATCCCGACTGCCTTCGCGACGCTGCTTTCGATCTTCCCGGGCGCTTTTGCATTCTTTGAGGTAGTTTTTCGCCAAAGCCTTTGGAAAAGGGAGCATGTTTCTAATTCTTGGAATTTAGTCAAAAGATTTTAGACTCCATGATAAAATAACTGTGAATTCTCGATACCGATGATAAGGGCCGCAGCATCGATCCTCAGCAGGTTTTCTTCCCGATGGCCGGCGACAGTGAAGCCTGGGCAAAATTGACCGGCGACTTTGGAGCCGAAATTGACCCGGAGTGATTCCTTGTCTGCTGGGGGACATTGTCGTTGTCCCAGGAGACGCGTGAGCACAGATGCATCGCTGTTAAGATCGTGGATAACCTGGGCATTGGAAGGTTATGGCCCTTCCGGAGCAAGGCCGCATGGATTCCGTAATGCCAAGAAAAATCCGCCCGTGGTGGTCACGGTCTTCTTTGACCGAAGAGGGAGGATTCCATGAAACTGAAAGTGGACCAACGAGCCGATGCGCTGTATCTCACTCTAACTGAAACACCGGCAAGCTGGTCGGAGGAAATCTCGCCGGGCATTATTGTGGATTACGATGACCAAGATCGGGTGGTCGGCATCGAAATCCTTATACCTTTCCAAGCGTGCCCCGGCGGTGGATGTGCGGAGGGTCTTGTTCGAGTCGGTGCCGCAAACCGGTTGATGGAAGACATACCGGCGCATACCACCATCGACCGCCTCAGAATCACCTTGCCGCACGACGAACCGCACCGCCACCGGCGCTACGACCAAGAGACACGCACTTTAGATCTGTTGGAAGTCCGCCGCCCGGCGTGCCACGTGGCGGCCACACTTGCTTCCAAGTCGTTTGATGATTTTGGTATTTTGGCTGAGATCGCGCCGGTCAGTGAAATCCGACGTGGTCTCAAAGCCTTGAGCAAAGTTGGTTATCAAGGTGTGACCAGCATGGCCAAACGCCTGCTGCAATACCGGCGCGACACGGAGGAGTTCGAGACGCAGTGGTTTTACTTCTGCCGCTCGGTAGCGCTGGAGACGGTCATCTGGCTGGTGGAAGTGCCCCTTGCCGAACGGGTAGGGATCGAGAGTCCAAGCGACGGTGGTGAGTTCGTCCGGCAGTGCCGCAAGAAGGCGACCCAGGATTCTGGCGAAAAAGGGACTGTGGACCCATGAGAATCATGACGGGAAGCCGATAAACATTTCGAATAACTTCTTCGAGAAAGGGAAAGAAATGCTGGAAAAAATGATCGCGCTCCTCAAAGCCAACGATATGGGCGTTCTCGCCACATGCCGAAATCAAAAGCCCCATTGTTCCCTCATGGCCTACGTGACGGAAGAAGACGGGCTTACCGTCTATATGGCCACTCGCCAAGACACCACCAAGTTTCGTAATATGCTGGAAAATCCCCGCGTAAGCCTCCTTGTGGACAGCCGCCTCCAAAACGCCCACGATCGATCGCTCATCCAATCCCTCACGGTCGAGGGGCTTTTCATGCCGCTGGAGGACAAAATGAAAGAAGAAAATGTCCGTCGGCTTCTTCGCCATAGGCATCCCCAGATTTCCGGCCTGTTGGATCATCCTCAGTCGGCCGTCATTGCGGTGAAAGTCCTGTCTTTCCTTCTTCTCGACGGTCCGGAAAAGGCGACCCACGTCGAAGTCGCCTCGAATCCGTGACGGCATCCTACCATTCTCCCCCCTTTGGGCTCCCCTTGATTTGCCGGGCCCGGGTGCTTTCCTTTGGTCCGGGACAAAACCCCGACAGGTTTGTGCCCGCCCAATGAAAGGAGCTCAGCATGGCAGGACGAAACGCAATTCAGGAAAAGGTGCATCAGTGGGTTTACAGTGAGGACGCTTTCCAGAGGCTCGACGAAACGGACGACACGATTTTTTACAAGACCGACCGCTTCGTTTCCCATTTGGATCGCACGGCTTTGGACACTGTGGAACAGATCATCGGGACGCTCATCATCGAGGATCGTCCGGTGATCCTGGATCTCATGGCAGGGTGGGATTCCCACATCCCGGAAAGTGTTCCCGCCGCCGAAGTGGTGGGACTGGGTCTCAATGAAAACGAGCTCAAATCCAACAAGGCCCTCACCCGCTACATTCTTCACGATATCAACGCAGACCCGACGCTGCCCTTTGGGGACAACACCTTCGATGTGGTCCTGAACACCGTATCCGTGGACTACATGACACGGCCTTTCCAGGTTTTCGCTGAGACGGCACGGGTGTTAAAGCCCGGCGGCATGCTGCTGGTCATCTTTTCCAACCGTATGTTCCCGCAGAAAGCCGTCAAGGTGTGGAAGGAAAGCACCGAAGAGGAACGCATCATCCTCGTGGAGGATTTCTTCAAGAGCGTGCCGGATTTCGGGGAAACCCAGCTCGTCGTCTCCAAAGGTAAACCCCGTCCGGCCGACGACAAGTACGCCCATTTGGGGATCCCCAGCGACCCGATCTACGCCATGTGGGCCGAAAAGAAGGGGGCCCCTCAGGGACGTCGAAAAAGGCGCGTGCCCATTCTCAGTGCGGGAGCTCCGGTTTCTCCGAGTGAGTTCGAGGAAAGAAAGCGGCAGGTGAAAAAAACACTGCAGTGTCCTCACTGCGGCGAACGGATGAAAAAATGGAAAATTCCGCAAACTCCCTTCACCGAATGGGACAACGAGTTCATGTACATCTGTTTTAACGACGCGTGCCCTTATTTGCTCAGGGGCTGGGGCGTGATGGAATCTCAGGGCAACCGTGGTTTTTCCTACCGCATGATGTACAATCCCGATCGCGATGTGCTTCTGCCGGTGCCCGTGCCCAACCTTCGGGCCCTCAAAGAGAGCATCGTGGAAGAGGACTAAGAGTCCGACCCCGGGGCGAAAGCGCCCCGGGACGCCGAACGATGACGCTCAGGGGCCTGAGAATTTGCTGAACGCTGCGGGGGCTCCATGATTTTGTTGGAGAGAATCGTCCTGATGAACGCTCTCATGCCGGACTTGGCCGGGAAAGACGTCGGCAAGCTGCACGGTGGCTCATCTTGTGCGGCATGACGGGTTTTTTGACGACTGCGGAGTGGTAAGACAGTGATCGAGCTCTTGAGCGAGGCTCTTTGGCAAAGCTTTCGGATTCTTGCGGAATCGGCGCCTTATGTGCTGTTTGGGCTCGCCGCGGCAGGCTGCGTCCGAGCGTTTTTCCCTCAGAGCGCCGTCAAGCGGCACCTAGGCGGTCGCGGTTTGGGCTCCATCGTCAAAGCGTCCCTGCTGGGTATTCCACTTCCTGTGTGCTCCTGCGGCGTTCTTCCCGTGGCGGTGGATCTTCGAAACCAGGGGGCCAGAAAGGGCGCTTCGGCCGCGTTTCTTGTTTCGGTCCCTGAAACGGGTGTGGATTCCATGGCTGTCACCTATGGCCTTCTCGGCCCGGTTTTCACGCTGATGCGTCCTGTCGCCGCCTTCTTCACCGCCATCGTCACAGGGATCCTGATCGACCGACTTCCCGACCGTCCCGCATCAGACAGGGCGCTCCCTGGCGGTCCCAACATTTGTGCCGCTTCTACGGACGATCTTCAGAGGGCTGCGTGGCCTCGGCGCCTTTGGGACGGATGCCGTTACGCTTTCGGGGATTTGCTTCGGGACGTGGGCGGCTGGCTTTTCCTTGGAATACTTATTTCCGGAACGATTGCAGCTCTTGTCCCCGAGGATTTCACGCAAAGGCTCTTCGCTCACGAAGGTCGCTCCATGCTTCTCATGCTCCTTGTGGGCGTTCCCCTCTATGTCTGCGCCAGCGCTTCCACGCCCATCGCAGCGGTGCTTATCGCCAAGGGGCTGTCGCCGGGAGCGGCCCTGGTGTTTCTCCTTGCCGGTCCCGCCACCAATGCGGCGACCGTCACCGTGCTTTACCGCTTTTGGGGAAAAGCGGCCACAACATTCTATCTTTTGAGCATCGCTGGGTGCTCGCTCGTCATGGGATGGGCCATGAATCGGCTTTTCGAGGTTTTCCGCATGCCCCTGGGCCTCGGGAGCGGTTCGGTTCCGGAATCGGGCCCCGATCCGTTCGGATGGATTACGGGGGGGGTCCTGGTCTTGTTCTGGCTATGGTCTCTGGCTGCCGGACGACGAGCAACACGGGAAAAGGCGTCGACGGTTTCCACGCACCCTGCGGATCTATGCCT
>CALGPN010000003.1 GCA_937960435.1 uncultured Desulfosoma sp. | reverse complement strand
ACCCCTGTGCATGTTTTTGCACACCACGTGTGCACCTCCTTTGCACACTCCATCTTCGAGTGCCCCGACTTCCTTGAGACGCCCCTGGCGGTAAACCTCTAACTCATTGTTTGGACACCTTTTTTCCTTTCTCTTTCGTCTCTCGCCACATCACGTACCTTGGCATGCTCCTTGCCTAAAGCTCAGTCACGGTAAAAAGGCGGCGAATTCCCAAGGGATGAGGCCACGGGCGGATAGCTTTTCGAACACCTGAAGGAGGTTAAGGATGAAACGACTGCTTTTCTTTCTTGTTCTTGCGGCATGGCTCTTCGGCGCGCTGGCCCCTTCCCCCGCCGGGGCGACACTGGTTCTATACGCTGACGATACCGAAAAATTCTGGCCGGGATGGGGGAACGGGACCGGGGACGATAACAAAGACACCATCGGCGTCCCTGATTTTCTGCAAACCAATGGGGTGAAGATTACCGTAGACGACGGCTACTATCTGGCCGAAGTCGCATTTTATTTCAGCAATTGGGGAACGCAGTCAACATGGAGCAAGCTCGAACCGGGAGATCTCTTTCTCAGCGTCGATGATGACGACGATTGGGAATATGTCGTCTATGCCGACAACAATCCGAACAAACAGGATGGCACAATAACTACCCCATGGGATTACAATCTGTACTCTGTGAATTATGCTCTCGGCAGTGCCGGCGCCCCACCACCTTATTATGCCTACTCTGGAACCGACAATTCTGGCTATTGGTCAGGTTATCTTATTCGCGACAAACACCCGATCGGGCTGAGTGCTTCCCCCGGCACCACAAATTTCCTCGGCGATGTCGGTTTCACAGGTTGGGGGACGACGACGCTGACGTTTACTTTCCCTCAGCAAATCTATCTGAGCGAGGGCATTGTAACCGTCGGCTTCACGGTCAACTGCGCCAACGATGTGATTTACGAAACATTCGAATTCGGTAGGCCGCCTCAGCAGGTAGTCCCCGAGCCGGCGTCCATGCTGCTTATGGGAACGGGCCTGGTGGGGCTGGCAGGTTATGTGAGAACTCGCGCCCGAAAAAAGGGGAAGGTGACGGCCGAGAAGGCATAAACTTCACTTTTTGACGTCCACTCGGCCCCGGCCGGTGGGGAAATCCCCCGGCCGGGCTTTTGTTTTTTTGGATAAGGGAACAACGCCGAACGGACTCGATGCGGGCGCCGGCGAAGCCCCGAGCTGCGGGGACGGACCGGCTGCGGCTCAAGGCCTCGCCGGGAGGGGCCGGATGGGGACTTTCCCGGCAAGGAAGGCCTTGACGGATGCAATGGGCACTTCGTTTCGATGAAAGATGCCCGCAGCGAGGGCCGATTCCGCCCGGGTGCGCGTGAAAACCTCCAGGAAATGTTCGACGGATCCGGCGCCGCTGGAAGCGATCACGGGGATGGTCACGGCGTCTTTCACGGCGTTGATGAGTTCCAGGTCGAACCCGGAATTGGTGCCGTCCCGGTCGATACAATTTAAAAGAATCTCCCCGGCCCCCAGATCCTGGCAGACACGGGCCAAAGTCACGGCGTCCACGGGTCGGCCTTCCCGACCACCGTTTACGGTGCATTGGTACCAGCAATACCTTTCCCCATGGGGGCCGGCAAAGGCCGTCTCCATCACCCGGTGCGGGACGCCGTGGGGCGAGGGGACGTAGACGCGCCGCGGGTCGATGGAAATGACCACCGCCTGGCTGCCGTAGACCCGGGAAATGGTTTCGACCGCGCTTCGACCCGTCGTTTTCCCCGATTGCACCACGTCTTCCACGATGCGCACGGCGTCGCTTCCGATGGAAATTTTATCGGCTCCCGAGCGAAAGTATTCTGAGGCGACCTCCAGAGCGCTGTAGGCCGTGCCGTCTTGATCCACGTAGTCCCGGATGCCGCCTCCGATGGTCAACGGGACGAAAACGTTTTCCGACGTCCTTCGAAGCACTTCCAGCATGGGGAGGTCTTTTAAAGGAAAATCGCGAAAACCCGTGATGTTGAGAAACGTGATTTCATCGGCTCCGTCCTCGTAATACCGACGGGCGAGCTCTACGGGTTTGCCCAGATTGCGCACGGCCCCCGCTTCCCGCACGTCGTAGCGATCCCCTTTGGTCACCACCAGGTCGCCTTGATCGTTGGCGCGCACATCCAGGCAGGCGATAATTCTTTTGGCCAGTTCCGTCCGAGACGGCGCCCGGGGCGGAAGCACCGGCGGGGCATGGAGGGATTCCAGAAAGTTCCGCAAAATCATGAGTCCCACCGGGCCGCTTTTTTCCGGGTGGAACTGGACGGCCGCCACACGCCCCTTTTGGACGGCGCTCACGAATTCCAGGCCGTAGTCCGTCGCCGTGAGGACCACCGCCGGGTCTTCCGGAGCCACGTGGTAGGAATGGACGAAGTAGAGTTTTTCATCACCTTCGAGGCCGCGGAAAAGAGCCGAAGCTTTCCGGGGTTTGATGCCGTTCCAGCCGATATGGGGGACGGCCAGGTCCACTCGAAATCGGCGCACCGTCCCCTTCAAAAAACCGATCCCCTCTTCCCCGGGGTTTTCTTCACTGCCTTCGAACAAAGCCTGAAGCCCGAGACAGATGCCCAAGAAAGGGCGATCGGATTCCAGGTAGCGCCGAAGGGGCTCCACGTAGCCCTTGCGGCGAAGGACGCGCATCATTTCGCCAAAGGCGCCCACCCCGGGAAAGATGAGTTTTTCCGCCGAAAGAATATCTTCCGGGCGGGAGACGAGCCGGACGGTGTGTCCGAGGCGCTCCACGGCGTTGACGACGCTTCGGACGTTTCCGGCGCCGTAATCCAGAAGGGTGACCATCACGAAGGATCCTCCTTAGAGCCAAGGTAAGGGACAAGCCTATGGGGCCGATCGCTGATGACGGCCGAAACCCCCCAAGCTTTCAAATCTTTCGCCCGTTCGGGGTCGTTCACGGTCCAGGCGATGACGGGAATGTCCGCGGCACGGCACCGCCTCACCATATCCTCCCGGAGGTATGCCTCGGCGGGGTGCACGGTGTCGGCCTGAAGGGATCGGACCAAAGAGACCGGGTCCGGAACGAGTTCATCCAAAAGAACTCCGATGGTGAGGCTCGGTTCCAGGGCTTTCACCAGACGAAGGACCTCCCGGTCAAAAGAGGAGACAAGCACCTGGGGTCCCATGTGGAATTCCCTGATCAGGGAGACGGTTTCCCGCACGAGCCGCTCGCGCCGGCCCGGGGTAACCTTGATTTCCACATTGACGAGCCATCCCCGGGCGCGGGTCCATTCCAGAGCCCGCCGAAGCGAGGGGATGCGAAAAGCCCCGTTTTTCACTTCGAGCTGTTCCCTTAAAGAGGAACAGACTGAGGGATCCTTTAGGGCGGTTTCTGGGGGCGGGCTCAAAGGGATGCCGAGGCACCCCGCGTTCCGACGGGAAGGGAAAAGGGCGGGCGAGCCGGCCTCCGGGCGCGCGGGCGTCTCACCGACCTCACCTGTTGTGGAGCAGCCTCCACGATCCGTGCGGGACCCTCGGGGAAAGGGCACAGCAGAGGGGCGATTCTTATCCGGCATGCGATATAAAACTGTGAGAAGGCTCAATTCGTCCCACAGGAAGTCGGCGACGCGCCAAGGGCTCCGGTTCGGGTAGATCCACGGTGCGTCGGTAGTTCTTTCCAAGGTGCCGTCGTGGATCACCACGGCAACGTCGTCGGCGCTGAGCTGCACGTCCAGTTCCCAAAAGGCGGCACCGGCCTGAAAGCCCAGTTCGGCCGTTTCCAGAGTGTTTTCGGGCCCCAGGTCCCGCCCGCCCCGGTGAGCCCCCAGCCAGAATGTGCCCGGGCTTTTCAGATCGCCCCACGTCGCCTCGCCCGTCCTTGACACCCCTTCGCCTTTCCTCTATAGCCTCCGCCCGAAGACAACCCCCGCCCTTCAATGGAGAAAGGAGTCCCCCGTGGCCGTACACATCGTCAATCATCCTTTGGTCCGCCACAAGCTGGGCCTCATGCGCAAGCATAATATCAGCACCAAAGATTTTCGGGAACTGGCTTCGGAATTGGCTCGGCTCCTTACCTATGAAGCCACCAAGGATTTGGAGACGGAAAAACGGGTCATCCAGGGCTGGAGCGGGCCCGTGGAAGTGGAACGCATCAAGGGGAAAAAGATCACCGTAGTGCCCATCCTCCGTGCCGGATTGGGGATGATGGACGGGGTGCTGGATCTCATCCCCAGCGCCAAGGTGAGCGTGGTGGGGCTCTACCGCAACGAGAGCACGCTGGAGCCCGTGCGCTACTACGTCAAGCTCGCCGGCGACATGCACGAACGGATTTCGCTCATCCTCGACCCCATGTTGGCTACCGGCGGCACCCTGCTCATGACCGTGGACCTTTTGAAAGACGCCGGCTGCCGGAATATCCGAGGCATTTTTCTTGTGGCCGCCCCGGAAGGCATCCGACGCCTGCAACAGGCCCATCCGGATGTGGACGTTTACGTGGCGGCTGTGGATGAAAAGCTCAATGCGGACGGTTACATTCTTCCCGGATTGGGTGATGCGGGCGACAAGATTTTCGGCACCAAATAGGCGGGGTCGATGCCGAGCCGGTCTCTCGGCTCATCGGCTTCACCGTGCGCACACGACGTGGCCGCGAGCGGGAGCATCGGGGCCCCAGTGCTTATGAAGAGACGGTCCGACGCTTCGGCACCGGGCCTTCCATGGTCGTTCGACAGGGAGATTCCCATGGAGCACAGCGTTCATTCCACGGAGTATCGTCTTCGGGCGCGGGACATCGTCGTGGGCGCCCAAATGCTTTTTGTGGCCTTCGGCGCCTTGGTTCTTGTCCCGCTCCTTACCGGACTCGACCCCAACGTGGCTCTTTTTACGGCAGGAGCCGGCACGTTGCTGTTTCAAGCGGTCACGCGGGGCAAAGTACCGGTCTTTCTCGCCTCGTCTTTCGCCTTCATCGCCCCCATCATTTACGGGGTCAAAACGTGGGGCGTCCCCGCCACGCTGTGCGGCCTGGCTTCCGCAGGGTTCGTCTACGTCTTTTTCAGCGCCGTCATCCGCTGGCGCGGATCCCATGTTCTGGAACGAATCCTTCCCGCCGTGGTCATCGGCCCGGTCATCATGGTCATCGGGCTGATTCTGGCGCCTGTGGCCGTGAACATGGCCTTGGGCAAAACGGGCGACGGCGCCGTGGTGCTCGTCCCGGAAAAGACGGCGCTCGGCATTTCCATGACCTCTTTGGCCGTAACGATCCTGGTGTCCCTCAAGGGACGGGGCATGCTGCGGCTTGTGCCCATCCTCTCCGGCATTGTGGTGGGCTACGGGCTGAGCCTCATACTCGGGCTGGTGGATTTTTCGCCGGTCCTCAAGGCGCCGTGGCTCGCCGTGCCCGCCTTCGTCTTTCCGGAATGGAATTGGCAAGCGGTGCTTTTCATCGCTCCTGTGGCCATCGCCCCGGCTATCGAACATTTCGGGGACATTTTGGCCATCGGGTCGGTGACGGGAAAAGATTACCTGAAAGACCCGGGCATCCACAGAACCCTTTTGGGGGACGGGTTGGCGACGAGTCTCGCCGCCGCTGTCGGCGGCCCGCCCAACACGACCTACTCGGAAGTCACCGGCGCCGTGGCTTTGATCAAGGTGTTCAACCCGGCCATCATGACCATCGCCGCCCTGTGTGCCGTCGCCTTGGCTTTCGTGGCCAAGCTCGGCGCCCTCCTCCAAACCATCCCGGTGCCCGTCATGGGCGGGATCCTGATTCTCTTGTTCGGGGCCATCACCGTGGTGGGGCTGAACACGTTGGTCCGCGCCGGAGAAGACCTCATGGAACCTCGGAATATGGCCATCGTCGCCGTCGTGGTGGTTTTCGCCATCGGCGGCATGGCTTTTTCGGCGGGGGAATTCACCATCAAGGGAATCGGCCTGGCGGGTATCAGCGGTGTCGTGCTGAACCTCATTCTCCCCACCGGGAAGAAGACAGCCTAAGGAGGCCTTGTCGCAGGGCCGGAAAGAGGCCCATGGCCCCCCTCATCCGCTCCGACGAGCCCTTCGGAGGTCCGGAGGCATTCCGGGCAGACTTCGGCATCACGAAAGCTCTCGGCAGGGATCGGCCCCTCGGCCGCACCGTCCCGACCCTGTGGTTCCGGCAGAACTCCCTGACGTTTCATTCAGACGAGGCAGAACCCTTGTCCAGCGGGGGGTTTTCGTACCCCGGATGGCGGAGGCGCTCCAGCAAGGTGCACATGCTGCACCGAGTGCCGTAACAGGGTTCCCCGCATCGGTCGCACGTGCCGAAATCGTCCACGGCCTTGGGAGCCGGTCGGGCATCCAGGTAGGCGAAAAGAAAATCCCTTTTGGTTCCGGGCATTTTCCCTTCCAGCATGTCCAAGGCCTCTTGAAACATGTGGCTCGTGGCCCCCCGGGACAAAGGACAGGCCCCTTCCAGATAGGCGATGCCTTCCACGCGGCAGAAGGCGCGGATTTCGTCGGCCGAAACGCGATAGAGCGGTTTGATCTTTTCCGGCAGCCGGGGATGGGCCGACGGCAGGTAGGGGGATTGTTTCTCGATGTATTCGCGGCGGTTGCGCACGAGGTTTCCGAGAAGCCTTCCGGCCTCGTCATCCAGGTTGTGGCCGGTGGCGACCACGCGAAGGCCTTCGCGGATGGTGATCCGGTTCAAAAGGCGGCGTTTGATCATACCGCACACCGAGCACACAGGACGTCGGACTTGCCGCCCAATCTCGGGGATGGAATAGCCGATCAGTCCCTGAAGGGAATAGCCGACCCACGGGAGGTTTCGTTTCCCGGCGAAGGCGGCCACGGCTTCTTCGGAGGCCTCGGAAAAGCCAGGAATTCCCAGATTGAGGTGGACGCCTTGGGTGCGATAGCCCAGATCCTGCAAGACCGCCCAAGCGGCCAGGGAGTCTTTGCCGCCCGAGACGGCCACCAGGATGGGTTCATCGGCCTTGATGGGGAATTTCTTCATGGCCCGAAGGACCGCCCGGCGAAAGAAAACTCGGAAGCAGTCCTCACAAAAATTGGCATGATGGCTGGGCAGGGCGATCACCGCCCGCATCCGGCATCGGGTGCACTTGGCCGTTTCGGGAAGCGGCCGGCTTTCACGGGGCATGATCGGGGTTCCTCGACAGGCCTTCGGATTCCATCCCTTGGCGCGGATTCGTGTCCTTGAAAGGTTCTCTACTCAAACGGTTCCGTCTCAATGACGAACGGGGCGGCATCGGTCGAGACGTCGCAGGGCTGGTCCAGCGTGCGGCGCATGTATCCCGGCAGGGTGCGGAACCGGTCCAGGAGCTGCGGCGTGTAGTATAGGAGCCCTTCGATGCGGCGTTCGGCCGCTCGGCGGCTCAATTCCTCTTCACTCACATGGAGAACATCGTCCAGGGCGCAGACGGAAAAGGCGAAGTCCAGCATATAGCCGACGATATAGGCCGCATATTGGCGCCGGTGGGGAAAGACGGCGTCCAGGGTCTTGGTGATGACGTTGTAGGCTTTCGGAAAAAAGAACGGCGAGTCGTTGTGGAGCCCCACAATCCCCCCGGGGCGCAATCGGCGGGCGCACAGTCCGTAAAATTCTTTGGTGTAGACGTATTTTGACGGTTCCATGGGGTCGGTGAGGTCCAAAAGGATCACGTCGAAGGATTGGTCCGTCTCTTCCACGAATCGACGCCCGTCCCCGATGACGAGGCGGACCCGAGGGTCTTCGAAGGCGGCCCCGCAGATGCTTCGAAGATGCGCCTTGGCGATGTCCACGACTTCTGCATCCAGTTCCACCATGGTCACGGCGGAAACCGACGGGTGCTTCAGGACCTCTTCCAGAGTGCCGCCGTCTCCGCCGCCGATGATGAGCACCCGGTGCGGATTCGGGTGCAGCATCATGGCCGGATGCACGAGAGATTCGTGGTAGAAGAATTCATCCTTTTCGGAAGTCTGAAACCGGCGGTCCAGAAAGAGGGTCACGCCGAAGTCGGCGGTTTCCACCACTTCCACGAGCTGGTAGGGAGTCTTTTGCGTGTGGACCACGCGTTTGACACGAAACCGGCGGCCCATGGTGGCGGTGAAGGGTTCGTAGAGCGTCACATCGCGATCGGTCATGGAAAGAGCCTCCTCGGTTGAAATTTTTTGAGCGGTTCACTATAGAGGAACTGTTTGCAAATCTCAAATTTTGAATCATCGCGCCGGCTGCGGGCCATGACCCCCACCTCCGGTTCCGTGGGAAAGCGAGACGCTTAAGCCTTCCGGAGGGGTGACGTCGGCCGCGCCGGACAAAGGGTTTTCGAGAACCGTGCGGCACACGGGTTCAGCTCATCGCAGGCGGGATGGATCCGCGTCGAGTTGAGTATTGGTGACGCTTCGTTCTCTGAGTCCCAAAGGGGTGCCGACGGTCAAGGTCCATGGGGAGTGTCGGAAATGGACGGGATGCACTACGAGGGCATCATCATTCGACCGCCCAGTGAGGCGGACAGCATCATTTTGCAGGTCACCGTGGGCTGTTCCCACAACAAATGCACCTTTTGCGGCACCTACAAAGGGGTGCGGTTTCGGATCAAGGACCAGGCCGTCATCGACCGGGATATCGCCTACGCCGCCCGAAACTTCCCGTTCCTTCGGCGCGTTTTCCTCACGGACGGCGACGCGTTGATCCTTCCCCAGGCCCGCCTTGTGGAAATTCTTGAAAAAATCCGACGATCCCTCCCGTGGGTTCAACGGGTCGGGTTGTACGGCAACGCCAAGAGCATCCTCAGAAAAACACCACAGGAACTGGAAGCGCTGAGGGACCTGGGGCTTGGGATCGTCTATCTCGGCGTGGAAAGCGGCGACCCCGAAACTTTGAAAGCCATTAAGAAGGGCGTATCCCGGGAAAGACTCCTGGAAGCGGGGCGCCGGGTTCGGGAAGCGGGCTTGAAACTTTCCGTGACCGTTCTTTTGGGAATCGCTGGTCGGGATCGATCCTTCGACCACGCGGAAGCCACGGGGTCGCTGTTGACGGCCATGGATCCCCATTACGTGGGGGCGCTCACCCTCATGGTCCTTCCCAACACGGAACTCGGGGAAAAGGTGCGCCGAGGCGAATTTCCGGTCCTCAGCCCTCGAGAGCTCCTTCAGGAACTGCGGCACATGCTGGCCCACACCCACATGTCCCGGGGGTTGTTTCTTTCGAACCACGCGTCCAATTATTTGCCGCTTAAGGTGAAGATGCCCGCCGACAAGGACAAGGCGCTGGGCGTCATCGATGCCGCCCTTAAGAATCAAGTGCCGCTCAAACCCGAATGGATGCGGGCGCTTTAGGTCTCCTCGGAAGGCGGAGCCCACGCCTCTTTCGGGGAAGCGGGGGCTATGTCTGGCCCCATTTGAGCTTCGTGCGGAGAATCTCGAAATAGTCAGTGCTTCGGGGTTTGATAAGCTTTAAGGGATGGGGGGACATGGCGATGAAGATCTTGTCTTTGGGAGCCAGGCGATGGCCTACCTGACCGTCGCAGGTCAGGGTGACGTCTTGAGCCTTTTCGTCCAGGTCCACCCGAATCACGGCGGAAGCCGGCAGAATGATGGGCCTGTTGGTGAGGGTGAAGGGGCAGATGGGGGTGAGGATCATGGCCAGGGCCGTGGGATACACGATGGGTCCCCCGGCCGAGAGGTTATAAGCCGTAGATCCCGTGGGGGTGGCCACGATGAGGCCGTCGGCGCGGTAGTGGGTGAGGTAGCAGTCGTCGATATGGGTGTAGAGGTCCACGATGCGGGCCAGGGCCCCTTTGTTGATGACCGCGTCGTTGAGAACCGTCTGGCTGAAAACCTCGTGCCCTTGACGTTGGATCCCCACACGAAGCCGCATGCGCTCTTCGATCTCATAGGCGCCGCTCAGCACATTTTCCAAATCTTCGAAGCAACGTTCCCGGCTGATTTCCGTAAGAAACCCCAACCCCCCGAGGTTCACCCCCACGATGGGAATCTGCCGGTCTTCCACCTGGCGGGCCACGCTGAGCAGGGTGCCGTCGCCGCCGAGGACGACGATGGCGTCCGCCTCCATGGGCGGAGGCGGTGGGGGGGCGAAGGTGCCCGTGTCGGCCATGTTTTCTCGGGCCGAAGCGTCAAATCCCGAGGAAGCGAGCCGCGTCACGAGCTTTTCAGCCAGCTGTGCCGCGTCGCTTCGCCCTCTTTTGTAGATGATGAGAATCCGGCGCATCAACCTGCAGCCCCGCTCCGTTCCCCAAGGAGACCTTTTCCACCAGGAGCCTGGAAAACTCATTGCCAAAGCCGCCAAGACACCCTATTGTAATTTTCCCGGCCATGCAAACGGTTCTTGGGAAAAAAAACGTATGAAAACACCCCTGCGCGATCAAAGTTTCGGCCCGCAGCGCATCCTTGTGGTGGATGACGAGCGCAGTGTGCGGGACCTGGTGGCGGAAAGCCTCAGCTATATCGGCCATGACGTCACCACCGCCGCCGACGGGGCGGACGCTGCTGAAAAGCTTCAAAACGGCGCCTTCGACATTGTGGTCACCGACATGGATATGCCCCGGATGGACGGCATGGAGCTGATCCGCCATATCCGGCAGCACTACCCGGAAACGGACACCATCGCCATCACGGGCCATGCGACGAAGTATAAATACGTGGAAGTGATCAACGCCGGAGCGGCCGACTTTATCACCAAACCTTTCGGCTTGGACAAATTGGAGGCCAAGATCCGACGTTTGCTCCGTGAGCGCTACCTTCGCCGGGAACTGGAACAGCTCGCCATTCGCGACCCTTTGACCGGGTTGTATAACCGGCGCCATTTCCGCAACGTTCTCATCCAAGAAGCCGTCCGCTCGGTGCGTTACGGCCATCCGTTGTTTCTCCTTTTCATCGATATCGACCGCTTTAAACAATACAACGATCAGGAAGGCCATCAGGCCGGCGATGCGTTGCTCATCGAATTGGGATCCATCCTGCAGCAGTGCATCCGGGAGCATGTGGACACGGCGTTTCGTTTCGGCGGTGACGAATTCACCGTTGTTTTGCCCCACCTCACGGCGGATCAGGTCCGCATGGTGGTCGATCGCATTCAGAAGCGATATGCGGCCATGGATGCGGCGCCCACAACCCTGTCCATCGGCGCGGCACAATTTCACTATCGGGACGGCGACGTGGAAAAAAGCATCGACGATCTCATCCAGCGGGCCGACAGCGCCCAGTACCGTGCCAAAAAGGATCTGGGGGGCAACGGGCTCTGCCTGGACGGGGATTCGCCATGCGCCGAGCCCGTAGGCGTCGCGCTCGTGAAAGAGTCTTCCCAATCCGCGGGATGATCGATTAGCGGCCCATTTGATCCCTCGCCATGCCCTCCGCGGCAGCCTGCGCTGTTTGGGGAGGGTGCACAATTTTTTCTTGACATCGCCCGTTCGGGCCCTTATACAAAGCGCGCTTTTTTAAACTTTCTGTTTAATATAGGTAAACCATGGAGGATGGGCTCAAGATCGGGGACAAACTCCGACGGCTCCGCATGGAAAACGGCCTGACCCAGGAAGAATTGGCCAACCGTGCCTATTTGACCAAGGGTTTCATTTCCCAGCTGGAACGGGATCTCACATCCCCGTCCATTGCGACGTTAAAAAGCATCTTGGACGTGCTGGGAGTGGATTTGGCCGAGTTTTTCCAGGACATGCCGCGCCCGACGGTGGTGGCTCGCAAGAAATCCCGCGTGCTCAGTTCCGAATCTTCGGAACAGTGTGCCATCTATTTTCTGTTGCCGCGGGCCTTGGGTCGGGTCATGGATCCTGTGATCGTAAAGATGCACAAAGGGGGCCGAACCGTCGAGCACACGCCGCATGAAGGCGAGGAGTTCGGCTTTGTGATCAAGGGATCGGTGACCCTGTGGTTTGACAACAAACCCCATCGGTTGAGCGTGGGGGATTGTTTCTACTTCAAGAGTTCCACCCGGCACTGGGTGGAAAATTCGGGCCGGGGCGAGGCCCACATCCTTTGGGTGGTGAGTCAATCCCGGTTTTAAAGGGTTCGAGCGCGGGAAAAGGCATGACATGACCGGTGGCTTGGCTTCCGGTTCGATTCATCGAAAGGGCGGGGAGGTGCGAAACATGACCACAAAAAAACCGGAATTCGGCTTCGGGGTGCATCTCATGCTGGACGGGTACGGATGCGATCCCGAGGTTTTGCAGGACATCAACGGGATCTATAATTTCTTGGACGAGTATCCTCAACAGATGGAGATGACTAAGATCATGCCCCCGTACGTGTTTCGGTACAAGGGGGCGGTCCCTGAGGATTGGGGCATTTCCGGGTTCGTGCTCATCGCGGAGAGCCACATCAGCATCCACACCTTCCCCGAGAAAAGGTATCTCAGTTTGGACATGTTTTCGTGCAAGCCCTTCGATACGGACAAAGCGGTGACCGCCGTCAAGGAACGGTTCCGCATCCGAAAATGCGAAATCAACGTCTTGGATCGGGGTCAGGAGTTTCCCAACACCATTGAAGATTCCACTCACGTGGTGCGCATGGATCGAATGCTGCGCCAGCGGAGCCGCTGATTATCCCCATGGGCATGGAACGACACGCACTGGGGGCCGAGGTGATGCGTCACCTCGGTCCCTGTTTGTCTTTTTTGGGGCTGCCGGAATACGCACGGCCCGTGGAAGAAGCCCGCGCGGTCATCGTGGCGGCGCCCTACGACGGCACCACCACTTTTAAGGCCGGTACCCGGGAAGGGCCTCGGGCCATCCTGTGGGCGTCCCGTGAACTGGAATGTTACGAAGAAGATACGGAAACGGAACCCTATCGGCACGGGATCGCCACCTTGGGGGAACTGAGCGTCACGGCCGCCTCCCCTCGCGAGATGGTGGAACGCGTGCGCCTGGTGGGGTCGGCTCTTTTCGAAGCCGGCAAAATCCCCGTCATGCTCGGCGGCGAACACCTTTTGTCCTTGGGGATGATTCAGGCCGCGGCCGAGCTTTTTCAGCCCCTCACGGTCCTCCATTTGGACGCGCACCCGGATCTTCGGGAATCCTATCAGGAAACGGCCTACAGCAATGCCTGTGTCATGCGCCATGTGCTCGGCCTGGCGGACTTGGTCCAGGTAGGGCTCCGATCCATGACCCGGGAGGAGCACCGGCTGATCCGCCATCGAGGAATTCCGGCTTTTTTCGCCGAAGAGGTGGTGAGGGACACGGAGACGGTTTCGAGGGTCCTGGATCGCCTCGGCCCCAACGTGTATCTCAGCATCGATCTGGATGTGCTGGACCCGTCGGTGATGCCCGCCGTGGGAACGCCTGAGCCGGGCGGTGTGGGCTGGTACGACCTTTTGGCCCTCCTTCGCTCTGTGACCGCCCGGCGCCGTGTGGTGGGATTTGACGTCATGGAGTTGTGTCCCATCCCCGGCATGGTCGCCCCCGATTTCCTCGCCGCCCGCTTGGTTCACAAAATCCTCGCCTATATTTTTCTGGACAAGAAATGACGGCGCTTGTTAGATTTCCTTAACTTCATGCCCTGTGGCGGTCCGGGGTGTCCCGTGACCGTAGACCGATGTGACGAGGTTGAGGGAACGATTTGGAAGAGGAATCTGCCAAAGGCTTGTCGCGCTGGCTGAAAAAGGCGCTGCGTCGCCTCTCGCGGATCGACAAACCCAAGGATCTGGAAAAAGAGATCCAGCAGCTCATCGACGAAGGGGAAGAACGCGGGCTGATTTCCGAAGACGAAGGGGAAATGATCCAAGGGATCTTTTCCTTTCGGGATACGGTGGCCCGCGAGGTCATGGTGCCGCGCACCGACACCGTGGCGGCGCCGGACGATTCTTCCGTGGAATCCCTCATCGCCCTCATCGTGGAATCGGGCCATTCCCGAATCCCCATCTACCAGGACTCCATCGACAACATCATCGGCATCTTGCACGCCAAGGATCTCCTGCAGCACTGGGGCAAAACCGACCTAGAGCTTCGCGCCATTCTGCGCCCCCCATATTTCATCCCCGAAAGCAAGAAAATCAGTGAAGTGCTTCGGGATCTTCGGCATCGCAAATCCCACATGGCCATCGTCATCGATGAATACGGCGGCACGGCCGGCGTGCTCACCATGGAAGATATCATCGAAGAAATCATCGGCGACATCATGGATGAGTACGACGCCGAGGAAAACTGGCTGGTGGAGCAGGAAGACGGTTCGATTTTGGTGGACGCCCGGCTGGATGTGGAGGAGCTGGAGGATCACCTGGATATGGAATTCCCGGAGGGGAAGTTCGAATCCGTCGGGGGGTTCATCATCAGCCGTCTGGGCCGGGTGCCGGCCGTCCATGAAAAGGTTCTCTTCAAGAACCTGGAGATGATCGTCGAGGCCGCCGACAGCCGAAAGGTGCAAAAAGTCCGCATCCGCCGTCGTGAAGGTTCCGTGAACAACAACTCGGCGGAATCGGCGCCGTCCCAATAAGGGAGACCCCGCCCATTGATCACTCGACTCCTCTCCCCCTGGACGGCTGCCGTGATGACGGGGCTCTTGCTGACCGCCGGGTTTTCCTTTTTTAACCTTTACGGCGCAAGCTGGATCGCCCTCATCCCCCTTCTGGCCGGCATCGGGGGCCTTTCCCTTCGGACCGCTTTTCTTGCGGGGTTTCTCGCCGGCTTTGTCCACAACCTGACCGCCCTCTATTGGATCACTTACGTGGTCACCCATTACGGCAACCTTCCGCTGCCCGTCTCCGCCTCCGTGCTTTGCCTCTTGTGTGCCTACCTGGCCCTTTACCCGGCTCTTTTTTTCGCCGCGGCACACCGCTGGAACGCTTCCCCCGGGTTGTGGGTGTGGGGGCTTCCGTGTCTTTGGATCGCCCTGGAATGGGTCCGCGCCCATGCCCTCACCGGCTTTCCCTGGACAAACCTGGGCTACACGCAAACGACTGTCGACCCTCTTTTGCAAACGGCCGACATCGCCGGGGTCTACGGCGCGGGATGGCTTGTGGTCCTCGGCAATACCGTGCTTTTAGGGCTTGTGAAGCGACACGTCGGCCCACGTTCCTTTGTGGCCGCGGTTCTGTGCTTCGCCCTGTTTTTCGGATACGGGGGGTGGCGGGGGCAGACCCTCAAGAAAGAGCCGAAAGATCCCGCATCGGCCCTTCAGGTGGCGCTCATTCAAGGCAATATCGATCAATCCGTGAAATGGGATCCCGCCTTTCAGCAAGAGACGCTGGCAATCTATCGGAATCTTTCGGAGGCGGCGGTACAGGAATCCCACCCGGACCTGCTGATCTGGCCTGAAACGGCGGCCCCTTTCTTTTACGGGCTGGAAGAAACCCCGACGCGCATGCTGCACGAGATCGCCGCTTCTTTGAACGTGCCCGTGGTTTTGGGTATCCCGTGGGTGATCGCCGAGGGGACAACGCCACGGCTGCAAAACCGTGCCGTGCTCTTCCACCCCACGGAAGGGATCGTTGCCGCCTATGCCAAACGCCACTTGGTCCCCTTCGGGGAATACGTGCCCCTCAAGCGCCTGCTCTTCTTCGTGGAAAAGCTCGTGGCGGCGGCAGGGGATTTCGTCCCCGGCAAAAGCCCGGCGATTTTCCCATTTAAAAACGCGCCCATCGGCGTGCTCATCTGTTATGAGGCCATCTTTCCCGAATTGGCTCGAGACGCGGTGCGCCACGGGGCCCGTCTTCTCGTGAACCTCACCAACGACGCCTGGTTCGGCCGGACGGCCGCGCCTTTTCAACATTTGGATATCGCCCGGTGGCGTTCCGTGGAATGCCGCGTGCCCGTGGCGCGTTGCGCCAATACAGGCATCAGCGCCGTCTTCGACCACACGGGCAAAATTCTGGCCTCCCTGCCCTTGGACGTGGCCGCAACCGCCGCGGCCGCCATCGTCCCCGGAAAAGACACTCCCACTTTCTACGTGCGCCATGGGGATCTCTTCGCTTGGGCTTGCACCTTGACGGCAGTGGGCTGCCTCGTGTATGGGGAGCGGGCCCGAAGAACGCGGCGCTCAGGACCACGAAAAGCCGCTCGGTTGCCCCTGTGAGACGGCGCCGAAATCTGATATGAAAGTCATGACACAGCGTGCCCTCATCAGAAGGGCCGCAAGGAGGGATACCTTATGGTCATCGAACCGACGGAAATCCGAAGTTCCCTGAAAGAACTCCTCCAAAGGGTGGACACCTTGGGAGGCTATCTTTGACATCCCGGGCAAACGCGCTCGCCTCGCCGAACTGGACCGCCTCATGGCCCGCCAGGACTTCTGGGATGACCCGGAAAAATCCAAAGACGTCCTCAAGGAAAGGGCCCAGCTGTCGGAAATCGTCTCGGCCTTCGACGCCCTGAAAACGGAGCTGGAAGACAACGAGCTTCTGCTGGATCTGGCCGTCGAAGAAAACGACGGGGATGCGCTTCAGGAGGTCTCCAGGAAGGCGAAAGAGCTTCAGAAAAAGATCAAGGATCTGGAAGTCCGGCAGATGCTCGGGGAAGAAAACGACCATCGGAACGCCATCTTGAGCATCAACGCAGGCGCGGGCGGAACGGAAGCTCAGGACTGGGCGGAGATGCTCCTTCGCATGTATTTGCGGTGGTGTGAACGGCGCGGTTTCCAAACCGAGGTGGTGGATCTTCTGGAAGGGGAAGAGGCGGGCATCAAAAGTGCCACGTTCACCGTATCCGGGCCTTTCGCCTACGGATTGCTGAAGGGGGAATCCGGCGTGCATCGGCTGGTCCGGATTTCGCCTTTCGATGCCAGCGGACGCCGCCACACATCCTTCGCCGCCGTGTTCGTCTACCCGGAAGTGGACGATTCCATTGTTATTGACATCAAGCCTTCGGACCTACACATCGAAACTTATCGCTCCAGCGGGGCAGGCGGCCAACATGTGAACAAAACCAGTTCGGCCGTGCGCATCACGCATCTTCCCACGGGCATCGTCGTCCAGTGCCAAAACGAACGCTCCCAGCACCGCAACCGAGATACCGCCATGAAGGTCCTTCGGGCGCGGATTTATGAAAGGGAGCTTCAAAAAAAGCAGGCGGAAATGCAGGAATTGCACGACAACCTGGACGATATCGCCTGGGGGAACCAAATTCGTTCCTACGTGCTCCAACCCTACCGTTTGGTCAAGGACCACCGAACCCAGGTGGAAAAAGGCAACGTGGACAGCGTGCTGGACGGCGATTTGGACGAGTTCATGGAAGCGTTCCTCTTCCACCAGCTTCACGGCAAATTGACACGCCCCGCAGGGGCCCCCGGTATTGCCGCGTCCAACTGATACGTCCCGTCTCACGACGCGGCTTTTCCAACACGCTACACGATTTGGACGCGCAGCAGGTCGTCCCGAGGGTTCAACCGCTCGATTTTCAGGCGCACCATTTCCCCGGCAGCGACGGCTTGATCCTGAAGCAAAGGGGCGTGCACCTCCATGAGGAAATCGGGGAGCAGCAAAGAGGCGAATTTGGCGTTCTTGTCGAGAACGATGGCGCTGAGGGTCTGGATATCTTCTTGTTCCAGATATCGGAGGATCCAGTAACGGGTCCACTTGCGATGGACAAAGGCCACTTTGCCGAGCTGGAACCGCACATGGGTCAGGATCTTTTCCAGCACGTCTTCCGAATAGGCGGGGCGCCCCTCCCCGAGAACCGCTTTGATCTGGCGCTGAACCACCAAGTCGATGTAGCGACGGATGGGGGACGTCACCGTGGTGTAGGGTTTCATGCCCAAGCTGCAGTGAGGCCCCGGCCGCGTCTCCAGTTCGGCGCGTGCGAAAAGGCGACGCTGCCGATAGATGTGAAAGATGGGATAGTCGCTCTGCACCTGATCGGTCTCCGGACGGCATTCTGCCTGGCAGCGGTAGATCGCCGGCATGTCCCTTTCCGCAAGAAAGGCGGCGGCGATGCCGTTGGCGGCGATCATCCACTCGGAAACGATGATCTGGCTCGGCGTTTCCTTATCGTAGCGCACGAGCTGGATCATGCCGTGGTCGTTGACACTGATGTGGATTTCCGGCAGTGGCAGGAGCACCGCACCCCGCTCCCGGCGTTGCTCTCTGAGACGTTCGCTCAGGTAGAACAGGGTTTTGAAGATCGGCTCGGTTTCCACCAAAGCGTCCACGTGCTCGTAGGTCAATCGCCGTGAAACCCGAACCACCCCCGGCCGGATCGACCAGCCGTGGATCCGCCCCGACCCGTCCACTTCCATGAGAAAGCTCAGGGTCGCCCTGTCTTTGCCCAAGCACAGGCTGCAGGCCTCTTCCGAAAGAGCCGGCGGGAGCATGGGGATGCGCCGATCCGGCAGATAGATGGAGGTAACCCGGGAAGCTGCCTCTTGGTCGACGGGGTCGTCCATATCCACAAAATGGGCGGCATCGGCGATATGGACTCCCACCTCCCAACGATCCTGCCCCAAAAGCCGAAGACTCAAGGCGTCGTCAAAATCTCGGGTCGAAGCGCTGTCAATGGTAAACGTTTCGTAAGAGCGGAAATCGGCGCGCTCTTCTCCGGCGGCAATGAGCTGAAGTCGACTCTTTCCGGCCTCGGCCGCCGTCACGATCTCCTGGGGAAAGTCCGTGGCCAGACCCTGCTGGTGCAAATAAAGGTTTTCGTTTTCGGACCACACCCCCAAGCGCACAAGAAACCGAAAGGCCGCAGCCTGCTGGGCGGGGATTCCCGCGTGCCCAAGGAGCTCTTTGACGAAAACGGCACTTTCGGAATCCTCGCCGAAGAGGCAAAAATCTTTGATTTTCTCGACAAGTTCCTGATCGAAAAGCTCGTGCCGCACGCCGGGTTTTGCCTGCATGACGCGTCGAACCCACTGGGCGCCTTCCTCCAAAAGCCTTTGCCTGTGGGCCTCCCGTTCCATTTCCTCCCGACGACGCTCCACCTGCTCCGCCGTCCGGGCCCAAAACAACCCATCCTTGAATTGAAAATACAAGCGGTCGGCAAAAAGCACGCGCTGAACGGCCGCCACATGGTCGTCGGTCACTGCGCCGGGGAAGACCAAATCGGCCAGATCGTGAGCGCTGTAGCCCTCCGTTTCGCCTTCCAGAACGGACCACAGCTCCGCAACCTCCACCTGAGCTGCCAACGATTCCCGCTCGCGGCGGATTTTCTTGAGCTCCCGAACGAGATCGTCGCGGCTGTAGGTCGGATTCAATTTGGCCGAAGAGGCCGTCACCACACGCCGCATGACCAGGTTCATTTCCCGGTTGTTTTCCGTTAGCACACTGAGTCTTTGGTCTTTGGCGGCGAGGCAGACGCCGAGGAGCAGCTCTTTGGCTTCGAAAAACTCCACCACCGTGCCGGGCGCCACAGCCGGCCACTCGGATTGGCTCATGCCCCTTCCCCCGAACGGCCCGCTTGAGCCAGCCGACCCGTATAGGATCGAACGCCCTCGGCGATGGCATTCACCAATTCCCGCTGGAAAGCGCTGTCCCTAAGCAGCCGCTCTTCGTCTTCGTTAGAAATGAAACATGATTCAATGAGGATGCTGGGCATTTGGGCGCCGAGCAGCACATAAAAGGGCGCCTGCTTGACGCCGAGGTCGCGCAGCTTGCGGTTGGGTTCCAGGCGGTTCATCAGCCTTTGGTGCACCTCCCGGGCCAGCCGCGAGGATTCGTTGATCTTGGTGTTGCGCAACAATTCGTTCAAGATGGCCTCCAGGTCGCTGATCTGCTTGGCTGAGGCGGCGTTTTCCAGAGCGGCCACCCGCGCCGATTCCTTGTCGTTGGAAAAATTGAGAAAGTACGTCTGAATCCCGCCAAGGCTCGGGTCCGTGTGAGCGTTGGTGTGGATGGACAAGAAGAGGTCCGCTTTTTTCGTGTTGGCGATGGCCGTGCGCTCTTCGAGACTCACGTATCGATCCGTGTCTCGAGTGAGCAGGACTTCATAACCTTCCTTTTCCAGAACTTTCTTCAATTGCTTGGCGAGGGCCAAGGTGACGTCTTTTTCGAACAACCCGTTGGGGCCGATAGCGCCTTTGTCCTTGCCGCCGTGTCCGGGATCGATGACGATGCGTCGAACCGTAAGTCCCAACTGCTCCACCATGCTGGGCATGTCTTTTTTGATCATGGGCTTGGGCGCCGTCCGCACCGAAGGCGCTCTGGGTTGAGGCGCCGGGGGGGGCGTCGCCGTTGCGGCAGCCGACGGTCCCGGGGAGGGTGCCGCCTCCGTCTTTCTTTTGCCTTGCACGTCGATCACCACCCGGAAGGGATCGGCCAAGGAGAAAACCCGATGGCTTTCCATGGACTGAAGATCCAGCACCACGCGGGTTTTGTCGGCGGCGGACGACTCCACGCGCACGTCCCGAAGCAAACCGTCCATGATGGGGATCCTGGGCTTCACCTTGGGTTGGACACCGCAACGGTCTAAGTTCAGAGCGATGCGAGCCGGACGGTTTTCTTTCGGCTCCGAAGGCAAAACCGTGCGAGTGTAGTGTACGGGCCCACTGACATAGACCACCACGCGGGAGTACTCTTCCGCGGACCAATGCTGAATCTTTTCCACCACAGCCTTGGGGGCCTCACGGGAAGGCGCCTCGGCCTGCCCCGGAGTGTCCTTAGCCTTTTTCCCCGCAGCGGAAGGATCCGGTGACGGGGCGGGCTTTTCATCCCGCGCCGCCTGGGGAAACGCCGCCAGAGGCGCGTTCCCGGATGACCGTGCCGCCAAGGCCTCCGCTTTTTTTCGCGCCCGCTCTGTCAGATCGCCCTGGGGAAACAAGACGACCACCCTGGCAAATTCCAGGTAGGCTTCGGCAGGATCCTGCCCCTCCAAGAGGACGGCCGACAGGAACAGGGCGTCATCGGCCAAAGGACTCTGGGGAAACCGAACGGCCACCTGTTTGTAAAAATTCAGGGCTTTCTTAAGGTCTTCTTCCGAGCGGCGGGCATCGTAGAGGTGGTGGTACGACTGGGCAATCATGAAGAGGCACCGGTCCGCCAGGCGCCGCTGAGTGTCCTCCCGAAGAATCCCTTGAAACCTCTCGATGTTTTTCTGGAACAGCGCCTGATTTTCCGGCACCTCCAAACGCCCCAGGAGCCTTTGATACTCGCGGCGCGCTTCCGTATAGCGGGCCTCCATGTCCCCCTGGGCGCCCAGAGCCGCCACGGAGCACAACAGCCCCATGATCATGACCAGGGCGAGGCCCCATGGCACGCCGTGAGGCTTTCTCGCGGATCCCTTCATGGCCCTCCTCCACACACCGGCGCCGTCACAATGACACGAATCGGTGGGCCAGCGCAAGATTATCCGGCGTCCAAGGCGGTCTCACGCTTCAGGGATCGGCATCGAGGCACACCGCAAGGGATCCTCGGCGCCGGCTGCCTCCCAATGCTTCGCGCAACCTTCAGCGGGCCGCCTCTTGATCTGTTCCTGCAGTCCGTAGAGGGTTTTTAAGGCAGCAAGGGGCGTCATGCGATCTAGGTCCAGGCCCATGATGGCTTCCCGCAACCATTCCATGCTCGGCTGGAAAAGACTCATTTGAAACCCCGCGCGAGATTTGCGCCGCGATGCCGAGCGGCCGGAATCTCTAGGTCTTTCCGGGGGCTTGTGGCTTCCCGACTCCAGTTGGCTCAGGATCTCCTGAGCCCGAACGATGACGTCTTGGGGAAGCCCGGCCAGCCGAGCCACGTGAATGCCGTAGCTCTTGTTCGTCCCGCCGGGAAGCAGCCGATGGAAGAAAACGATGTCTGTTTCGAATTCCTTGACGGCCACATTGTAGTTCTTGACCCGAGGAAGCCTTTCCGCCAGCTCGGTAAGCTCATGGTAGTGGGTGGCGAAAAGGGTTTTTACGCCCGTCCCGTCCAGGTCGTGGAGGTATTCGGCCACAGCCCAAGCCAGGCTCATCCCGTCAAAGGTGGACGTGCCTCGCCCGATTTCGTCCAAAATGATCAAGCTCTTGGGCGTAGCCTGATGGAGGATGTTGGCGGTCTCCTGCATTTCCACCATGAACGTGGACCGTCCCCGGGCCAAGTCGTCGGATGCCCCCACCCGGGTAAAAATACGGTCCACTATGCCGATTCGGGCTTCGGAGGCGGGAATGTAGGAGCCCATCTGCGCCATGAGGACCAAAAGAGCCGTTTGGCGCAAAATGGTGGATTTGCCGGCCATGTTCGGTCCCGTGATGATGAGAATCTGCTGGGATTCCGAATCCAAGCGGACGTCGTTGGGCACAAAGGCCCCGTCGGAAAGAAACCTTTCCACGACGGGATGTCGCCCTTCCCGAATGTCGATGACTCCACCGTCGTCCACCACCGGACGGCAATAGCCGTAACGGCAGGCCGTTTCCGCCAGAGCGGCGAACACGTCCAGGTGGGCGACGCGCCGACCGGCTTCCAAAATCCTCTCGGATCGTTCCGCGACCCAAAGCCGAAGCGCCTCATAGAGCCGCTCTTCCAATTCCCGGCGCCTTTCGTCCGCCTGAAGCACCTGTTCTTCGAAGTTCTTGAGCTCTTCAGTGATGAACCGCTCGGCATTCACCAAAGTCTGTTTGCGCACGTAGTTGTCGGGAACCAGGGCCAAATTGGCTTTGGACACTTCGATAAAGTATCCGAAGACCTTATTGTAGCGCACCTTCAGAGAGCTGATGCCCGTTCGGGCCCGCTCTTGCACTTCATAGTCGGCCATCCACCCCTTGGCGTCCAAGGCCAGACGCGTATAGTGGTCCAGTTCTGCATCCACGCCGCGCCGGATCACCCCGCCTGCGGCGAGGGAATGGGGAGGCTCGTCCACGAGCGTTTCGGCAATACGCCGGGCCGCGTCTTCCACGGAATCCCACTTTGCCGCCAATTCCACAAGAAAATCGCTCGTCACATCGTCAAGGAGGGATCGCACCGCCGGTAGGACTTCCAAAGAGCGGCGGAGCGCCGCGAGATCTCGAGGGCCTGCCGTCCCCACGCTCACCCGGCCGACAATCCGCTCCACATCGCCCATTCGCTTCAGCAATTCCCTCAGCTGGGTGCGAACTCCCCCTTTGTCGATCAGTTCGGCAACGGCATCCTGACGCCTGCGGATGGTCGGGACGTCCGCAAGAGGGTATCGGACCCACTTCTGTAGCAGCCGCGCGCCCATGGGCGTGAGCGTCTCATCGAGCACGTGCAGCAGGGACCCTTTTCGGCTCAGCGTCGATGCGGCGGTCAGAACTTCCAAATTTTTTAATGTCGCCTCATCCAACGCCATGAAATCACGGGAACTGTAAGGCGTAATCGTGCGCAGATGGGCGCAGGCCTCCATGTGGTTGGCCCGCAGATATTCCAGGATGGCCCCTGCAGCCCGAATCACCGAAGAGTTTTCGCCGATACCGAAACTGTCCAGGGAATAAACGCGGAAATGATCCCGCAGCCTTTCCTGACAGCGGCCCATATCAAAGGCCGCTTCGTCCAGAACCGTGACCGCCACGGGATTGGCGGACGAAAAGTCTGCAAGCCCCAAGGAGTGCTGATCGTCCGAGACGAGGATTTCTTTGGGGCTCACCCGAGCCAGTTCGCGCAGCAACGCATCGCGGGAGTCCACCTCAACGACCTGAAAATCCCCGGTCGACACATCCACATAGGCCAGACCGTACCGATTCCCTTTGCAGGCGACGGCGGCCAGATAATTGGGATCCTTGGCCGAGAGGTTTTGGCTTTCCACGACCAGCCCCGGCGTGATGACCCGGGTCACCTGGCGTTTCACCAAGCCCCGCGCCTTCTTGGGATCCTCCACCTGATCGCAGACGGCCACCTTGTAGCCGGCGCTCACGAGCCGCGCGATGTAGCCCTCGGCCGCGTGATAGGGGACGCCGCACATGGGGACGGGTTCTTCGGCATTCTTATCGCGGGAGGTGAGGGCGATGTCCAAGACGCGGGATGCCGTCACGGCGTCCTCAAAAAAAAGCTCATAAAAATCCCCCATGCGGTAAAGCAGCAAGGCTTCGGGGTGCTGAGCCTTGATGTCCAGATACTGCTGCATCATGGGGGTGATTTTGTTCATGGCCATGCGGAGTCTCAAGTAGGGCCCTTAGGCGGGAGGGCCGCTCGGCTGGTGCTCCGGGGTCGTTTGTTGGGGGAGGCCTTCCGCGGCCACCTGTTCCACCATATCGGCCTCTTCGGAAGCTTTGGCCCTCTCACCCAGAAGCCGCTCTTTTTCGGATCGTTCCGCCTGCAAGGCTTTCCGAGTTTGATAAAAAGGACGAAACATGAGCCCCAACCCCACGACGAGCCCTACAAAGCCCGAGATGAAGATCACGGTGGAAACCTTCAGAGACCAACGCACATCTTCTCGGATGAACAGATACAGGCTGAAGTCCAATTCCCTTTGAAAGGTCGCCGTGTTCTGCCGCACGAAAAGCACGATCACCGCCAAGAGCAAAAGGGTCGTGAACAGCCTAAAGAGCTTCATACGTTTTCTCCTTATCAAAATGCGGTCGCAATTTCTCGTAGGTTTGCCTCAAGTGCTCGGGAATGCTCCGAACATCGGCAAAGACCGTCATGAAATTGGTGTCCCCTTCCCAACGGGGCACCACGTGAAAATGCAAATGGCTTTCCACGCCGGCCCCTGCGGCCGCGCCCAAATTGAGCCCTACGTTGAACCCGTCGGGCCGCATGGTTCGGCGCAGGATCCTCACGCAGGTCTGCACCTTTTTGATGAGATCGGTCATTTCCTCGTCCGTGAGCTCCTCGAGGGTGCCCACGTGGCGCCACGGCGCCACGAGCAGATGGCCGTTATTGTACGGGTACTTGTTCATCATCACCATGGTGCGTCGGCCCCGATAGAGAATCAACCGTTCCTCGTCGCTCAGCCCGCCGCCTTCCGGGCAAAAAATGCAATAAGGTTCTCGTTTCCCCAGGATATATTCCATCCGCCACGGCGCCCACAAATTCCGCATGATCCCGCTCCTACTGCCTCACGATTTCCGCATCCAACGACGTTCCCACATGGAGCACCGCCAAAGTTCGCCCCCAAGACCCTCGGCCGGAAAAAGCCGACCCCGGATTGACCAGGAGCCGCTCGCCGACCCGCTCCACAAGAGGCCGATGGGTGTGCCCGAAAAGAATGGCATCGGCCCCGTCAAATTCTTGAAGGAGGTGCGCTCTCGGATCGACGCCGTACCCCCAGCCGTGGGTCAAGGCGATGCGAAAGGAACCCACCCGGATGATTTTTTTCGTGGGCAGTCGAAGGCGCACTCCCATGTCGTCCATATTTCCGCACACGGCTTCCAACCGGTACTGCTCCAAATAATCCAACACACACGCCGCCGTCCAGTCCCCCAAATGGACCACCAAATCGGCGGAATCGCAGAAGCGCTCGCACAAGGCGCGCAGATCCTCAGTGACTGTGGAGAGGTGTGTGTCGGAAAGCACCGCGATTTTCATGTTCCGCCGCCGTCCAATTTAAAAAATGCTTTGAATACCAGTGGTTAGTCGAGCATATAGCAGCCGGACCCGTGAAACACAAGGTCTTTTTGACCCTCAGGGTTCGGTCAGTTCGACCCGTCCCCAGGCGGCGAGGCGATCTTGAAAGACCGCCAGGGCGCCGAGGACGCCGGGCACGGACTGCACCCAGGCCAAAGCCGGTTCCAGGTCTTCTCGGCTCCGGATTCGGTTGCCGAAGGCCGTAGCGCAGGCATCCGCCAAGGCCGCGTCCTTGGAAAGAATGGTGGCCGCATCAGCGCGTCCGAAACTCAAGGAGTGACCCAGGGTGCCTGAGGACGTGCAGACCGCAGCGGGCAAGTCTTGGGCGCAAAGCTTGAGGGCCAACCGGTCCCGAAAGGGGGAATTTTCCCCGGGGTAGACGGCCACCACCAGGTCTTCGTCGGCCACGGCGTAACAGTCGCCGCCGTTTTCCACGATGACGGACCGAGTCCAGGGCCCAAGGCCTTCGGCCACGGCCTGGGCGATGGCCCCCGCAACGGCGGCCATGGGGCCGACCTGAGCCCTTTGAGCGGCGTGCAACATGCGCCGGACAATGTCCGGAGCTAGGGGATCGTCGGGCAGGGGAGTCAAGGCTGTCAGAAACGCGGGGCATGTGCGGCTATAGTCAAGGATTTGGCGCCGGTAGGTGAGCACCAAGTCGTGGGTTTTGCAGGTGAGATCCGTCTCGGCACGCACCCACAGATCCGTTTGTTCCACCTGCACCCGGAAGATCCGCCAGGGGCCGTGTCGGTGTCGGTCTCGATAAAACCTGTGGACCGGCCGGGCGTTCATGTCATTCCCATTCGATGGTGCTTGGCGGTTTGGAGGAAATGTCGTACACGACCCGGTTGACCCCGGGCACCTCGTTGATGATGCGGTTGGATAGGCGCCCAAGAAGGTCGTACGGTAAACGCGCCCAGTCGGCGGTCATCGCGTCCACACTTTCCACCGCTCGGATGGCCAACACCTGCTCATAGGTGCGCTCATCCCCCATGACACCCACGGAGCGGACCGGCAGCAGGACGGCAAAGGCCTGCCACACGCGATCGTACCAATTTTCCGCCTCCAACTCTTCCAACACGATGGCGTCGGCGTGGCGCAAGATCCTGAGGCTCTCCGGCGTGACTTCGCCGATGATGCGAATGGCCAACCCCGGCCCCGGAAAGGGATGCCGCATGATGATGCGTTCCGGCAGGCCTAATTCCCGACCCAGTTGGCGGACTTCGTCTTTGAAAAGCTCCCGCAGCGGTTCGATGAGTTCCAGTTTCATGCGTTCGGGAAGGCCGCCCACGTTGTGGTGCGTCTTGATGGTCGCCGACGGCCCTTTGAAAGAAACGCTTTCGATGACGTCGGGATACAGCGTCCCTTGCGCCAAGTAGCGCGTGCCGCGCAGTTTGGCCGCTTCCTTTTCGAAAACTTCGATAAAGAGATTCCCGATGATTTTGCGTTTCTGTTCCGGATCCGTCACGCCTTTGAGACGACTGAGGAAGAGGTCCGTGGCGTTGACCGAAACCAGGTTGATTTCGAAATGGTCTCGAAAGACCCGTTCCACCGTTTCGGCTTCGCCCTTGCGCAAAAGGCCGTTGTTGACAAAGATGCACTGGAGCTGATCCCCGACGGCCTTGTGCAGCAAGACGGCCACAACCGAAGAATCCACACCGCCGCTCAAGGCGCACAATACCCGGTCCGAGCCTACTTTTTGGCGCACTGCCGCAATGGCCGAGTCCACGAAGCTCTTCATGGTCCATGTGGGCTTACAGCCGCAGACATGAAAAAGGAAGTTGTCCAAAAGCGTGCGGCCGCAGGGCGTGTGGGCCACTTCCGGATGGAACTGGACGCCGAAAAGTTTGCGCGACAGGTCGCCCATGGCCGCCACGGGGGAATTGGCGCTGCGGGCGAGAATGCGAAATCCGGGAGGCAGCGCGACGATTCGGTCCCCGTGGCTCATCCAGACCCGCACCTCCTTGGGGTCGATGTCCTGGAAAAGCACGGCGGGCTCCTCCACATCGACCAGGGCCGGGCCGTATTCCCGATGTTGGGCCCGTTCCACTTCGCCTCCGAGAAGGTGCGCCATGAGCTGCATACCGTAGCAGATGCCGAGAACGGGAATGCCCATGGAAAAAAGATCGCGCGGCGCCATCGGGGCTTCGGCATCGTGCACGCTGGAGGGGCCTCCGGACAGGATGATCCCTTTGGGCCTGTAAGAGAGTACCGCTTCCAGAGCCATGGTGCACGGGTGGATTTCGCAGTACACATGGCTTTCCCGCACTCTTCGTGCGATGAGCTGGGTGTATTGGGACCCGAAATCCAGGATGAGGACTCGGTCCGGATGCAGAGCATGCCAATCCATAGCGGCTCCGTTTCTTTATTTCAAATCCACCTGATAATTGGGCGCTTCTTTGGTGATGATGACGTCGTGCACATGGCTCTCTTTAAGGCCGGCGGTCGTGATCCGCACCAACCGGGCCTTGGTGCGCAACTCCTCCAGGTTTCGGCATCCGGCATAGCCCATGCCGGCCCGCAAGCCCCCGACCAACTGATGGATGGTCGAGGCCAGAGGCCCACGGTACGGCACCATCCCCTCGATCCCTTCCGGCACCAACTTGGTCGGCTCCTGAACCTGATCCTGAAAATACCGGTCGCGGCTTCCTTCCCGCATGGCCCCCAAGGAACCCATGCCGCGATAGACCTTGTAGCTGCGGCCCTGGTAGAGAATAGTCTCTCCCGGGCTTTCGTCCGTTCCGGCGAAAAGACTCCCGATCATGACGGAATCCGCACCGGCGGCCAGCGCCTTGACGATATCCCCGCTGTATTTGATGCCGCCGTCGGCGATCACGGGCACACCGCGGGGCCGGGCCACCCGGGCGCATTCCATAATGGCGGTGATTTGGGGAACCCCCACGCCGGCGATGACCCGCGTGGTGCAGATGGATCCCGGCCCCACACCCACTTTGACCGCATCGGCCCCCGCGTCCATGAGACTTGTGGCGCCGTCCGCCGTGGCCACATTGCCGGCGATGACCGGCACATTCGGGTATTCGGTCTTGATCCACTCGACGGTGCGCAGGACGTTCCGGGAATGGCCATGGGCGCTGTCCACGACGATGACATCCACTCCCGCTTTCACCAGCGCCTGCACGCGATCCGGCGTATCCCCCCCGGCGCCGACGGCCGCCCCGACACGGAGTCGCCCCAGATGGTCCTTGCAGGAGTTGGGGTACTTTTTGAGCTTCATGATGTCTTTGATGGTAATAAGCCCCCGAAGCCGTCCGGTGTCGTCCACCACGAGCAGCTTTTCAATCCGGCGTTCCTGCAAGAGTTTCTTGGAATCCTCCAGTGAGATGCCTACCGGGGCGGTGACCAGGTTTTCTTTGGTCATGAGGTCCGCAACCGGGCGGCTGGGGTCCGTTTCAAAGCGCAGATCTCGGTTGGTGATGATCCCCACCAGCTGGTCTCCTTTCACCACAGGAACGCCCGAAATGCGATACTGGGCCATGAGTTCCATGACATCCCCGATGGGCTGATCGGGATGGACGGTGATGGGATCGACGATCATGCCGCTTTCCGATTTTTTCACCTTGTCCACTTCCCGAGCTTGCCGATCCACGCTCATGTTGCGGTGGATAATCCCGATGCCCCCTTCCCGGGCCATGCTGATGGCGGTTTCCGCCTCGGTCACCGTGTCCATGGCCGCGCTGAGCAAGGGAATGCGCATGGGGATCGCGGCCGTCAAAACCGTGCTCACGTCCGTATCCGTCGGGACCACTTCCGAATAGGCAGGAACGATCAATACATCGTCGAAGGTGAGCGCTTCGGGAATCTGCGCGATGTTCTTTCCATCCATGAAAAGCCTCCTCTTTCCCGGCTTAGAATGACGTGCTTAACGTGTCTTTTCCAGTTCACGGTCAGACCCGTAGACCGGCCTCCACGGCGCCCTATGGGGAACACCGGCTCGGACGCCGTCCAAAAGAAGCCCTTCCAGCAGGCCCGCGTCGGTCACCCGCATCTGAGGCGCGTCGAAACTTTCCAGAATTTGCTCCACGATCACCGCTCCCCCCACGATGATGTCCTCACGACCGGGTTCCACGCCCACGATCCGGCGTCTTTCTTCCAGGCTCATGGCCGCCAAGGATCGGACCGTTTCGGCGACCCACGCTCTGGTCAAAACCCGGTTGTTGATCCGGTACGGCACGTATTCCGCCATGCGGGCTTCCATGGCTGCCAGAGTGGTGACCGTCCCGGCCGTCCCTGCCAGGGTCGGCTTCTGTGCGGTTTTGGGTCCGCTTTGGAGCACTTTCAGGATCTTTTCCACGGCGGGACTCATGGATCGGCGCGCATGATCGGCGGCCTTCCGAAGGCTTTCCGCATCGGCCGGTGCGGTCTTGAAGAACGCCTCGGTGAGGGTGGCCGCCCCCACAAAAACACTGCCCACCCAAAGAGGGGATCGGGATTGCCAATCCACCAGGGCAAACTCCGTGGAGCTTCCCCCCAGGTCGAAACACACGAGCGGGCCTTCCGGAGGCTCCAAGACGCTCACCATGCCTCGAAGAGACAGCAAGGCCTCCTGTTCCTCGCTAAGAATCGACACATCCCAGCCTGTGAGCCCCTGAACGCGACGGACGAAATCCGCGCCGTTTGCCGCCTTTCGCACCACGCCCGTAGCGCCGCAGCGCAAAGCCCGAAGAGGAAAGGCCCGGAGTCGCTCAGCCACTTGTCGCACCACCGTCACCGCTCGATCCATCGCCTCATCGGTCAACATCCCCTGCCGGGAAAATCCCTGGGCGAGCCGCGTCACATGCCGTTCATGATGCATCGGTTGAATCTTCTCTTGAGGATTACAGCCCGCCACCAACACGCGGATCGTGTGGGATCCGATGTCGACGGCGCCGTAAACTTTGGGTGTCGAGCCGGCAAGGCGGCAATGAGCCGGAGCGGGGGACATCGTTGTTTTTTTTCTCCCTTTGTGTTTACTTAATCCTTAAGGGGGATCGGCTCGGTCGGCCGAAATCCGCCATAGGGCTTCCGGAGCACTTCACCACAAGAAGGAGAGGATGCCTATGATCTTGGAAATCAACCCCCGCAATCCCGAGCCACGGAAGATTAAACAGGTTGTTGAAGTTCTCGCCAAAGGAGGTGTCATCGCCTATCCTACGGACACGTATTACGGGATTGGATGCGATTTGTTCCACAAGCCGTCCATCGAAAAGATTTACAAGCTGAAAAGACGGTCCCCGCAACAGCCCTTCAGCATCATCTGCAGCGATTTGAAAAGCATCAGCGAATACGCTCAGGTGACCAACTACGCCTACAAGACCATGAAGCGGCTTCTTCCCGGTCCCTACACGTTCATTCTGGAGGGCTCCCGGCTTGTCCCTCGAATCATGCTCACCAAACGCAAAGCGGTGGGGATTCGCGTGCCGGACCATCCCATCTGCACCGCTATCGTCAAGGAATTGGGCCACCCCATCATCAGCACCAGCGCCACAGACCCGGAAAACGGGCGCATTCTGGAAGCGCCTCAAGAGATTCGGGAAGTTCTGGGCCATTCCCTGGATCTCATCGTGGACGGCGGACCCGTTCCGGGGCGCCCTTCCAGTGTGATTTCCCTCATTGAAGACATTCCGGAAGTGATTCGCGTTGGCAGCGGGAACGTGGAAATTTTCCAAACCCCATAGGTCAGCGGCCCAGCACGAGTTCGTAACGCACCGGGCTCAAGGCCGGATCCAGCACCTCATCCAAGGCCTTGAGCCCGGTGGCTCCAAGGATCAGCCGAAGCAGGCTCTTTTTGTCCCTTTCCGCGTAGACCACACGGGGTTCCCCCACGATTCGCCCCAGATCCTTCGCCTTGTCCAAAGCGTCCTGAAAATTCCCCAAGGCGTCGACAAGCTTCCATTCCATAGCCTTTTCGCCCGAGATAACCCGCCCGTCGGCGATCCGCCCCACATCTTCGGGAGAGAGCCGCCGCCCTGCGGCCACGTCTTTGACGAATTGAGCATGCATCGTTTCAATGGTTTCTTGGAGGAGCGCTTTTTCGGCTTCGCTCATCTCGCGACCGGGATTGCCCACGTCCTTGAACTGGCCGCTCTTGATGGTCACGGTGCGATACCCCACCTTGTCGAACAGGCCTTGCAGGTTGGGCAAATGGGCCACCACACCGATACTGCCCGTGAGGGTCCCCGGGTTGGCCACAATGTAAGAGGCCGCCGCCGAGGCGTAATAGCCGCCGGAAGCCGCCACACCGCCCAAAGAGGCCACCACAGGCTTTATGGCAACCGTCCTTTGCACCTCCCGATACACTTCCTGGCTCGCCCCGACCCCGCCACCGGGGGATTCCACGCGCAAGACGATGGCCTTCACCCTGGGATCCTTGCGAAACGCCGTGAGCGATTCCAGGATCGGCCGGGCATCACTTAAAAGACCCTCGATTTCCACGACGCCGATGCGGTTGGGTTCCTTTGTCCAGTCCCATTGCGGAGCAACCAACCAGAGATACAGGCCTACAAAGGGCAAGAGGACGACAAAGGCGATCATCAAGAGGATTTTTAAGCTCTTCTTGAACATTCGTGCTTCCTTAAACGCGAACACCCGGCGTTGCACCAAGCCGGGTGTCCAGCAACTTCAAGGGAAGAACATGAGCTTCACGCCCCGGGAGACGTCCGAGCGCTACTCCTCTTGGGAATTTTCCGCGTTCTGGAGCGCCGCCCCTTTGAGCAGTTCGCCCAAATTGGACGTGGCCGCTTTCGGGTTGTTCATGTATTCTTTGTAGTCGGTTCGGTCTTCGTGTTCTTCGGCCTTCTTGATGGACAAACCGATTTTTCGGTCTTTCGGCGAAATGTTGATCACCTTGGCCGTCACCCGGTCCCCGACTTTGTATTCGTCGGGAGCGCCCTTGGCTTTTTCTTTACCGATTTCCGAGACGTGGACCAGGCCTTCAATGCCCTCTTCCAACTCTACAAACAATCCAAAATCGGTGACGTTCGTCACGGGTCCCGTGATGACGCTTCCCACAGGGTAGCGTTGGGCCACACTCTCCCACGGGTCGGGCTCCAGCTGCTTGATTCCCAGGGAGAACCGTTCATTGTCTTTGTCGATATTGAGGACGATGGCCTGGACTTCCTGGCCTTTCTTGTAGACTTCCGAGGGGTGCCGAATCCGCTTCGTCCATGAAATGTCCGAAATGTGCACCAGACCGTCGATGCCTTCATCAATCCCGATGAAGATGCCGAAGTCGGTGATGTTCTTGATCTTGCCGGAAATGACCGTGCCCACGGGATATTTTTCAGCAATGACGCTCCACGGGTTCGGTTCGAGCTGCTTCATGCCCAAGGAAATCCGCTTGCGGTCCGGATCGATGCTGAGAATGACGGCTTCGACTCTGTCGCCGACACTCAGGATCTTGGACGGATGGCGGATTTTTCGCGTCCAGGACATTTCGGACACATGGATGAGCCCCTCGATGCCTTCTTCGATTTCCACAAAGGCTCCGTAATCTGTCAGGCTCACCACCTTGCCTTGAATCTTGGTGCCCACGGGGTACTTTTCGGCGGCGTTGGTCCACGGATCCGGCTGGAGTTGCTTGAGTCCCAAAGAGACACGTTCGTTTTCCCGATCGAAATGAAGCACCTTGACCTTGATCGTGTCCCCGATCTGGCACAATTCCGACGGATGCCCCACCCGACCCCAGCTCATGTCGGTGATGTGAAGCAGCCCGTCGATCCCTCCCAGGTCCACAAACACCCCGTAATCCGTAATGTTTTTGACCACACCTTCCATGACCTTGCCCTCTTCCAGCAGGGCCAAGGTCTGGCCTTTTTGGCGCTCGCGCTCCTTTTCCAACAGGGCGCGGCGCGAGAGGACCACGTTACGGCGTTTCTTGTTGTATTTCAGAATCTTGAAATCGAAGGTCTTACCGATGAGGGCGTCCAGGTTGCGCACGGGGCGCAAATCCACCTGCGAACCCGGCACAAAGGCTTGGATGCCGATATCCACGGCCAGACCGCCTTTAACCCGTGAGACCACTTTGCCCTGGATGACGCCGTCTTCGTTGTAAATGCGGCTGATATCGTCCCACACTTTTATCTTTTCCGCCTTTTCTTTGGAAAGGAAGACGGTCCCTTCGTCGTCGTCGTGATATTCCAAGAGCACGTCCACCTCATCACCGATGGCGACCCCCAAGTTTCCTTTCTCATCTTTGAATTCGGCGATAGGAATTTCTCCTTCGGACTTATAGCCGATATCCACCATGACATAATCGTCCGAAATTTGGACCACCTTGCCTCGCACCACTTCACCTTCTTGGATATTGCCAAAGCTCTGTTCGTAGAGCTTCTCGAAGGTGTCGCCGTCCGTGTCGTCCGCGTCGGCTTCGCGTTCCAAAACGGTGCCCTGCGTCTCTTGATGCTGCATTTCTAAATTTTCCGATGTCTCTTTCGTGACCATTGAACCCACTACCCCCTTGTCCGAATTTCGGCTGCCGCCGTTTTTACTGGGTGCGCACTCTAGCAGACACCCCAACCCTTGACAATCCTAATCTGCACGGGACTTTCCATCCCCTGCTTGTTTTTTCGCCGCCTTTTCGACGACATTCATCAACACGTGCACCACTTCGGCGATCGTTAGATGGGAAGTGTCCACCAGCACCGCACCCTGGGCAGGCTTGAGCGGGGCGATGGAACGGTTCGTGTCGGCGTCGTCTCTCGCCTGAAGACTTCGCAATACCTCCTGAAAATCGGCATCGATCCCTTGATCCCGATACTGGGCGACACGACGGCGAGCCCTTTCTTCGAGTGTGGCCGTAAGGAAAATCTTCACGTCGGCGTCAGGGAACACCACACTGCCCATATCCCGCCCTTCGGCCACCACCAGGCCCTCGTGCGCCACCCCCCTTTGTCGACTCAGGAGGAATCGGCGCACGGGTTCTCTTTGCGCAACGGCGGAAGCGGCGCGGGTCATCTCGGGGGTGCGGATCTCCGCACCCAGTGGAACCCCCTTCCACAAGATGTGCAGGCGCCCGTCACGGACGGCGAAATCCAGGGGCAGGGTGGGCAGCACTCGTTCCAGAACGGTGTCTTGGGCCTCCAGCAAACGGTTCTGCGCCAAAGCCCAAGCCACGGCCCGGTACATGGCCCCGGAATCCAGGTACACCCCACCAAGCCGCTCCGCCAAAAGGCGGCTGATGGTGCTCTTTCCCGAACCCGCCGGCCCGTCAATGGCGACAATCATCGGTCGAACTGTGCCAAAACCTTGGCGAAGGTTTTGAGAAATCGCTCGTTCTCCTCAGGCAGGCCCACATTGACCCGAACGAACCGATTTAATCCGTAGGCGTTCATGGCTCGAATAATCACCCCTTCGTGGAGCATGGCCTCGTAGACCTTTTTCGCGTCCACCGGAACGGCGATAAGAAAAAAATTGGTGTAAGTCCGCAGGTATTTGACCCCCAAAGCATCGAGCCCTCGATAGAGGTATTCCAGGCCCTCGCGAACCAACCGGCGGCTTTTTTCCAGAAAATCGTCGTCATCCAAGGCCGCCAGAGCCGCCGCCTGGGCGAGCGTGCTCACATTGAAGGGCTGGCGCACCCGGTGGAGAAAAGCGGCCACGGCCGGATCCATGATCCCGTAGCCCACTCGAAGACCTGCAAGACCGTAAGCTTTGGAAAAGGTTCGGGCGGTCACCACCCAAGGTCCTTGAGACGCCGTAAAACCCAACCCGTCGAAGGTCGATCCGGGCGGTGCAAATTCGATGTAGGCTTCGTCGATGACGACCACCACATCGGCAGGAAGTTTGGCGAAAAACTCCCTGAAGGCCGTTTCGCTCAGGACGGTACCGGTGGGGTTGTTGGGATTGTTGATGAAAATCAGGCGCGTGCGCTCCGTCACCGCCCGCAGAACCCCGTCCACGTCAATGGTGAAGTCCTTCAAGGGAACGGAGACCACCGTCCCGCCCACGGTGTGCACGGCCAGTTGATAGACCAGAAAGGACGGGTTGGGGATGATCACCTCCAGGCCCGGCCGCACGAACGTGCGGATGACCAGCTCGAGAATTTCGTTGGAGCCGTTGCCGATGACCACCGCTTCCATGGGAACGCCCAATTTTTCGGCGATCCTGCGGCGCAGATAAAACCCGCTGCCGTCGGGATAACGGTGCAGTCCATGGAGTTTGTCCCGAATGGCCGCCACGGCCTTGGGGGACGGTCCCAAGGGATTCTCGTTACTGGCCAACTTGATGGAGTTTTTGATCCCGAGTTCCCGCTCCAGTTCTTCAATGGGCTTTCCGGGAGGGTACGGGTCGATGGCGGCGATATGCGGGGGCACCAGCCGGGAGATCAAAGGATCGCGCTCCTTTCTCGCTCTGCGGGCTTTCAACCGGTCCACGCCCAGGCTTATAGAAAAGAGCCGCCCAAAACGCAAGCTTTTGTGGCGTCTTGATCCAATTATGCTAATATGTTCTAAACGATGCCCGAACGGCCCATGTGGGAGTTTGACCGTTCACGGCAACGCGGCGCCCTGAACCGGCACTGGAGGGAGGCGGTGACAGGCCATGGTCAAGAAAAAAGAAATCACACGCCCGGTGGGTGAAGACGACGTCCCGTCGGAAATCCTCACCGACGAGGTGCCCCTTTCCGAGGCGGAAGAGATGATCGAGCAGGACCTTCCGGCTCTGGAAACTCCGAGCAAGGATTGGCCCCAGGTTTATGACCCGCTTCGGGCCTACTTGGAGGAAATCAAAAGATACCCGCTGCTCAGCCGCGAAGAGGAAACCCAGCTTGCCATTCGCTACAAGGAAAAAGGCGATCTGGAAGCGGCCTACAAGCTGGTCACCTCCAACCTGCGTCTTGTGGTGAAAATCGCCATGGATTTCCAGCGCCACTGGATGCAAAACCTCATGGACCTCATCCAGGAAGGCAACATCGGCCTTATGCAGGCCGTCAAAAAATTCGACCCCTACCGAGGCTACAAGTTTTCCTATTATGCCTCCTTCTGGATCAAGGCCTACATCATCAAGTTCATCATGGACAACTGGAAGCTGGTCAAAATCGGGACCACCCAAGCGCAAAGGAAGCTTTTTTTTAATCTGCGCAAGGAAAAGGAGCGGCTGGAAGCCCAAGGTATCGAAGTGAGCCCCAAGCTTCTCAGTCAACGGCTGGATGTGAAAGAATCCGAAGTCACCGAGATGGACATGCGTCTCGCGAGCGGAGAAATTTCTCTGGACGCTCCCCTCGATCACGATTCCACGGACACTCATAAGGCCTTTTTGCCGTCCCGGGACATTCCCGTGGACGACATGCTGGCCGATGCCGAAGCCAAAGCCATTCTCCATGAAAAGCTCAAACGGTTCCGAGAAGGGCTCAAAGACAAGGAAGCTGTCATTTTCGATCATCGACTGCTCACCGACGAACCCATGACCCTTCAGGAAATCGGCGACCAGTTCGGCATCAGCCGCGAACGGATCCGACAGATCGAAAGCCGGCTGAAGAAAAAACTTAAAGCCTACCTGGAAGAAGAAGTGGAGGACTTGGAACTCCTCCAGGAGAGCCTGATCGACGCTTCATGATTTGTGGACCGGGACATGCCCCGCGGGCCGGATTATGGGGGCGTTTCGCCCAACCCTAGCAAGCGGGCCGCATTGCCGCCTAAGAGCGCGGCCTTTTCTTCGGCACCGAGGCCCGCCTCCTCCATCTGCTTTTCATAGCGGCTCGGAGGCAACAAAGGGTAGTCGCTGCCAAAGAGGATGCGCCGAGGCCCCACAATGTCGAGAGCGCACCGATAGATATCGCTGCGGTAGAGGAAAGGGGAGGCGGCGGTGTCATAGTAGACGCGGGCCAGGGTTTCCGGGGCTTCCTTTTTTAACAATTCGTAGAAAAGAAGGCCTCCGCCCCAATGAGCCAGGATGAGCGGGACATCCCGGTTTTTTTTAGCGAGTTCATAATAAAACCGTAAACCCATGGGGGCCTTGCCGGGGTACATATGCCCGACGGGCTCATTGGCATGCACAAGAATGAGCGCGTGCCTTCCTCGGCACAAATCCATCAAGGATCCGTAGGCCCCCAGGGCGGTTCGCTCGTCTGCCCCTTCGTAAACCGCCAACTCCCCCAACCCCGCCGCACCGGCGTGGAGGCACCGCACGGCTTCGTCCGCAGCCCAGTCGGCCGTGGGATCAAAACAGGCCAAGGCTCGGAATCTCTCAGGATGCCGGGATGCGGATTCCAAAACGTAGTCGTTGTGACGGCGCGCCTTTTCCCTGTCCTTCCAAGGGAACCCGAAGATCACGGCCACATCCACGCCGCTTTGGTCCATGGCCTCAAGAACCCCTTCCGTCTCCGATAAGCGCGCCTTGGGATGACCATAAAGGGTCCGAAAGGCCGGCTCCCCGTCGAAGAATCGTTCCCGATCGGCCACCACCTCGGGCGGAAACGTGTGGACATGAAAATCTATTTTCATTCCCATCCCCCTGATGATAAGGAAACCGCAGCGGTGACGGTCGCTACCTTATCGCAAACGTTTCCAGGGGGGCAACGGTGAAAGACGGCAGGTGTCAGGACACGGACTCGCTTCTTCATCCTCAGGAGGCGAAGCTGGCGCGCCACACCGCACGACTGGCGATTTTCGAGGCGGGTGCCCTCATTCGGGAAAAGTTTCAGTCCCGCGGCCCTCTGGCCGTCGAGAGCAAAGGGGCTTTCGACTTTGTGACCGAAGTGGACCGCTCTTGCGAAGACCTTATCTTGAACCGAATCCGAAAGGCCTTTCCCGACCACACCCTCATGTCCGAAGAACGCCCGATCGAGAACCATTCGCCGTCCCATGTGTGGATTGTGGATCCGCTGGACGGCACCACTAATTTCATCCATGGTTTTCCCATGATCGCCGTCTCCGTCGCCTTGGCGGTCCGGGGACGCATCGTCATGGGCTGGGTGTTCGATCCGTTGCGCCACGAATTGTTCGAAGCTTGTCGAGGTCACGGCGCCTCATGCAACGGTCGGCCCTTGGAGGTTCTTCGAGAAACCCCTTTGGAACAGGCTCTTCTGGCCACCGGCTTTCCCTTTCGAGCCAAAGAGCTTCTGGAGCCGTATCTCCGGGTTTTCAAAGAAGTCTTTTGCGAGGTCAGTGGGATTCGCCGGGCCGGTTCCGCCGCCTTGGATCTGGCCTACGTGGCGGCGGGCCGAGTCCAGGGCTTCTGGGAAATCGGCCTCAAACCTTGGGATGTCGCCGCCGGAGCCCTTCTCATCCGAGAAGTGGGGGGAACGGTGACCGACTTTTGGGCGACCGAATCCTACTTGGAAAACGGCCACATTGTGGCCGGTTCAACCTCAGTGCACCGTTTTCTCCTGGAGAAAATCGAACCGTTAAGAGGAGAGCTGAAGAGGCGCTCCGGTTCGTGACCCAAACGCCCCGGCACACGAGGGGTATGCGCTGGAGGGCGTAGGGAACGCTCAGCCGGCCACGGTCTCTGAGAATCAAGAAGTCTTGGAAGCGGGAGGGGTGACGTTCATGGCCATGAGTTTCTTGCTGTTTTCGTAGACGACTTCCATCTTTCGAGAGGTGATCACGTTGCTCACCACTCCCAATCCGAACACGGGATGCCAGATCAGATCTCCCTCTTTATAGGAATCCGACATGTTGTATTCAGGGACACCCTCGCGACTGGCTTCCATAAGGCGGACTCGCCAGTCTTCCTCGGTTTTGGGCTTGGGAGTCCCTTTCAAAAGGACGGAGGGAATCATGTCCTCTTCGTCTTCGATGAGGATTTCCTCCTCCTCGTCTTCGAAGTCCAAGTCCCCGCCCCCTTCGAAGTCCAGGCTGTCGTCTTCGTAGTCTTCCATGAGCTGGTCTTTATCCATGTCTTTGGCCATCGATGCTCTCCATGTGGATTCTTGGCTTTACCCCTTGGGGTCCCGAGTCTATTAAAGCCGAGATCGGTCAAGGTCAAGCCTTTTCAGGGCGCATGCCCGAATCATTTCCCCTGCAGCGGAGGCGGTGGATGCTCAGCGTTTTTGTGACCCACATTCTTCCCGTTTTTTCCATTATCGGCTTGGGTTATGTCCTCATGCACCGGCAATTCGTCGGGGAGGCATTCATCGCTTCGGCAAACCGTGTGGTCTATTACGTGGCCGTTCCGGCCATGCTCTTCCATGAAGTGGCCCGATCCTCTTTTTCCGAAAACTTTCACGCGGGGGCCGTGCTGTCCATGTTGGCGGGCCTCGGCGTCATCACCGCCTCGGCGCTCCTGTGCGCCCGTCTGAGCGCCCGTCCCGCCCCGTTCAGAGCCACCTTCGTCCACAGCGCCTTCCACGGCAATTTGGGCTACATGGCATACGCCATCGCGTTTTATGCCCTAGGAGACAAACTGTTCGCACAAACCGCCCTCCTGAGCAGCTTTCTGATCATCGCGCAAAACTTTCTCGCCGTCTGCGTCTTCGCCTATTTCGGTCCGCGTGATGGGTCCCGCACGGCACCCCGGGGCATCGTCCCCACCGAAACCATCAAGCGCATCGTGACCAACCCCATCATCGTTTCGGTCATGGCCGGCACGATTTTCTCTTATTTTTCCATTTCCTTACACCCCGCCCTATCCCAATCCCTCAGAATCCTTTCCGGCATGGCCTTGCCTCTGGCCCTTTTGCTCATCGGCACCTCACTTTCCTTCCGCGCTTTGAAAAAACTCATCCCGGCCATCAGCGTCATCGGATTCTTGAAATTGATTCTCTTTCCCATGCTTGTCTACGAGCTGATGCGGTGGGGTTCCGTTCCCCCTTCATTCCACATGCCGGTGCTGATCCTTACGGCGGCCCCGCCGGCGACCATCACCTACATCATGGCTTCGGAACTAGGCGGTGACACCGAACTGGCCGCCGCAGGCACTTCCTTGTTAACCTTGGTGTCCGGCTGGACCTACGCCGTCTTACTTTCGTGGTTTCGGTAGATTCCCCTCACATGGGTCTGGATGGGTTTCGAAAGCCGGGATCGTCTTCTTCGTCTTCGCTGGTAAGGCCGTGCTTGAGGAGCCGGTAACGAAAGGATCGAAAGGTGAGCCCCAGGAGTTGTGCGGCTTTTTGTTTGGATCCCCCGGACCGCTCCAGAGCCTGCATGAGAAAGCTTTTTTCCAAGTCCGCGAGGAACTTGGGCAGATCCATGCCTTCCGGGGGCAATACGGGTCGAAGGGTTTCGTGCTCGTCTTGACGTTTCTTCCGATAGGCGGCGATGGTCAGGCTTTCGGGGAGAATGATGCTCGACGACTCCAGAGCAACCCCCCGTTCGATGATGTTTTCCAGCTCGCGAACGTTTCCCGGGAAATCATAATTTCTGAGAATATCCATGGCGTAGGAAGAAATTTTCTGAATGTCCTTGCCGAAGGCTTTGGAAAATTTGGCGAGAAAATAATCGGCAAGCAAAGGGATGTCTTCCCGCCGTTCCCTCAAAGGCGGAACCCTCAAATGGATCACGTTCAGTCGAAAATAGAGGTCTTCTCGGAACTTTCGGTCGATGACCATTTGTTCGAGATCGCAGTTGGTGGCGGAGATGATGCGCACATCCACAGGGATATCCGCCGTGTCGCCGACCATGCGGATGGTCTTCTCCTGCACCACGCGCAGTAGCTTGACCTGGAGACTGGGCGACAAATCCCCGATCTCGTCCAAAAACAAGGTGCCGCCTTGGGCCGCCTCCACCAGGCCCTTTCGGTCTGTGGCGGCTCCCGTAAAGGCCCCTTTGCGGTACCCGAAAAGTTCGCTTTCCATAAGGGATTCGGGCACACCGGCGCAGTTGACGGCCACAAAGGGTTTGTCCGCCCGGGGGCTCTGCCGATGAATGGCCTTAGCCACCAGCTCTTTGCCCGTGCCGCTTTCTCCGGTGATGAGGACGTTGCTGGTGGTGGCCGAAACCCGCTCGATCAGTTCGTAAATCTTCTTCATGGCGGGGCTTTCGCCGATCATGCACCCGAAATACAAGGGGCCCTGGCGAGCCTGGGGCGGCGGTTCACGCCCCCGGGTCTTTAAGGCGTTCTCGATGACCCGACGCATCTCATCGATTTTAAAAGGCTTGGGCAAATAATCATACGCGCCTTCGCGCATGGCCGCGACGGCGGTTTCCGTGCTCGCGTAAGCCGAAATGATGACGACGACGGTCGCTGGGGACAATTGTTTGCACTGCCTGAGGACTTCCAAGCCGTCCACGGGCTTCATGCGGATGTCGGTGATGAGCAGATCGAATTTTTCATGCTTGAGGATTTCCAAAGCTTCCACACCGCTGGCGGCGCACCGCACCGCGTAGCCGTCCTTTTGGAGCATAATCTCGAGAAATTCCCGCATGCTCCTTTCATCGTCCACCACCAGGATTCGACCTTCGCCGCGCTGCGGCATGGAACGTCAAGCCTCCTCATCGAAGGGATAGCGCACCTGCCCATCGACCAGAGTCATCACTACACGACCCTTTACAGACCATCCACGGAACGGACAATTCCGCGCTTTGGATAGAAACAACTCCGGATCGATCACAACGTCCGCGTCCGGGTCGATGACGGTCACATGGGCCGGGAATCCCGGCTGGAGGCTCCCCATGGGAATCCCTAAGATCCTGCTCGGGTTACAGGTCACCTTGGCCAAAATGTCCAAAGGGTCCCCCACGCCCTCGCGAATGAGGCTCAAGACCAAGGGCAGGGCCGATTCGAGCCCGATGACGCCGTTGGCGGCATCCGGGAACTCCGTGTCTTTTTCCAAGACGCTGTGCGGTGCATGATCGGTGGCGATGACATCGATGGTTCCGTCCGCGAGGCCCTCTTTTACGGCCTCCACATCACGACGGGTGCGCAACGGCGGGTTGACCTTAAAAACCGTGTCGAAACCCTCAACGCATTCATCGGTCAACGTGAAATAGTGGGGCGCCGTCTCGCAGCTGACGGCAATGCCGCGCCGTTTCGCCTCTCGAAGAATCCACACCGAAGCCTCTGTGCTCACGTGGGCGATGTGAAGTCGGCCTCCCGTGAGTTCCGCCAGAAGCACGTCTCGGGCGATCATGGCCGCTTCCGCGGCGGCTGGAATGCCTTGCAGGCCCAGCCGAGTCGAGACGAGCCCTTCGTGCATGTGACCGCCTCTGGACAAAGCCTCGTCCTCGGCATGGCTGATGACCACCAAGTCAAAGGCTCTGGAGTATTCCAGAGCCCGTCGCATGAGCGCCGCATTCATGACGGGGCGGCCGTCGTCGGAGACGGCCACGGCGCCCGCTTCGCGAAGCTCTCCGAACTCCGAAAGCTCTTGGCCCTTGAGCCCCTTGCTGATGGCCGCCACGGGATAGACCCGGCACGACCCTAGTTCCTGGGCCCGCCGCAGGATGAATTCCGTCACCGCCGCACAATCGTTCACCGGGTGCGTGTTCGGCATGCAGGCGACGGCCCCGAACCCTCCCGCCACGGCGGCGGCCGTCCCCGTAGCGATCGTCTCCTTGTATTCCTCACCGGGTTCCCTCAGATGGACATGCATGTCCACCCAGGCCGGGACCACCCATTTGCCCGACACATCGATCACCCGGGCTTCCCCGGACGGCGAAACGCCTTCGGGCTCCCAGGCGATGGCATGGATGTGGCCGTCTCGGATCACCACATCGCCGATCCTGTCCACACGCCGCTGCGGATCCAGGATGCGGCCGCCCCGAAGAATCATCTCCACGGCTCCCTCCCTCGGCATCACACGGCACCATGATAAAACGGCGCGGATTTTCAGCCTGTGGGTTCGTCACGCTGGACCAAAAGGTAAAGAAGCGCCATGCGCACGGCCACCCCGTTGGTCACCTGATCCAAAATGACGGAATGCGGCCCGTCGGCTACATCGGGGCTGATTTCTACGCCGCGATTTATGGGCCCCGGATGCATGATCAACACATCGGGCTTGGCGTGAGCCAGTTTTTTGCGATCGATCCCATAATAGGCGGCATATTCCCGCAAGGACGGCAACAACCCTTGCCCTTGCCGTTCCCTTTGGAGGCGCAGGACCATGATGACATCCGCTGAAGGGAGCACCGGGGCCAACTGCAGCGAGACCGTCACCGGAAGTTGCTCTACGTAAGGGGGCAACAACGTGGGCGGGCCGCACAGGACAACGCGGGCCCCCATTTTGGTCAAACCCCAGATGTTGGATCGAGCGACCCGACTGTGGGCGATGTCGCCCACAATGAGCACGGTCAGCCCTTCCAGGCGTCCTTTGTGTTCCCGGATGGTCAGCATGTCCAGGAGGGCTTGGGACGGATGCTCATGCATCCCGTCTCCGGCATTGATCACCGAAGCTGGGGTGCGCTGCGCGACCCGATGCGGCGTGCCCGAAGCCGAATGCCGAATGATAAACACATCCGGGCGCATGGCCTCTAGGTTCTTGATCGTATCCAAGAACGTCTCGCCCTTGACCATGGAACTGGTGGTGGTGGCAATGCTATAAGTGTCTGCGCTGAGCCTCTTGGCGGCGATATCGAAAGAAGTGCGCGTCCGTGTGCTGGGTTCATAAAAGAGATGCACCACGGTCTTGCCCCGGAGCGTGGGGACTTTCTTGATGGATCGCGTATTGATCTCTTTCAGGGATTCAGCGGTATCCAGGATGGTTTCGATTTCATGGACCTCCAAATCCCGCATCCCCAGAAGGTCTTTCCTCGAAAAGGCCATGACTGCGTCCTCGATGCATGTTTCTAGTCCCCAACCGGAAATCTCTGCATCACTACCATGTTTTGGAGGTGAAAGAGAAAAAAATTCGAATGCCTGAAAGGCTCACAGGGTTCTTGACACCCCGGGACAATCCCGATAAATGAATCGGCACCTCAAAGCCGCGCTCTGTTCCTGCCATTCCGGCCTTTGGGACGCGTACCGAGATCGCCCGTCGAATCTTTCGGCCCGATGAAACGGAAAGATTTCGGGGCGGCAGTGCCGTCTGCGCACGGTTTTGACGGTGACTTCAACGGATCTGGAGGCAGAACATGGAAAGGGTCCCAATCACTAGGGAAGGTTACGAAAGACTTCGCCAAGAACTGCAGCGGCTGCAGAAAGAAGAGCGCCCGAAAGTGATCAAGGCCATTGAGGAAGCCCGCGGGCACGGCGATCTTTCAGAAAACGCCGAATATGAAGCCGCCAAGGAAAAACAGGCCCTTATCGAAGGCCGGATCGCCGACATTCAGGAAAAGCTCGGTCACTGCGAAATCGTGGAAACAAACGGGTCCAACGGCGGGAAGGCCATGTTTGGTCTCACCGTCGTGTTGGAAGACTTGGACAGCGGCGAAGAACACACCTATAGGCTTGTGGGGCCTTACGAAGCGGATATTCAATCGGGGACGCTCTCGGTGACGTCGCCTTTGGGCAAGGCCCTGATCGGCAAAGAAGAAGGCGATACGGTTTCGGTCCGCACCCCCAAAGGCATCCGCCAACTGGAGATCGTGGAAGTCCGCTCTTAGCCGGCGTGCCGGAACCGAGACGGGATACGGAAAGTTTCTTGACAGAGGGCCGACCGGCGGGTAAAAGACAAGCTCCCTAAAACGGAGCGAAGGCCGATTCCGAGTATGATGACGGTGAGACACTGAAGGAGGAAGAGGTTTTGGCCAATCACAAGTCCGCAATCAAGAGAGCCAAGCAAAGTGAGGCGCGCCGCATGCGCAACCGCGCACGCAAGAGCCGCATGAAGACTGCCATTCGAAAATTGGAAGAAGCCATTCGCGAAAACGCCGTGGACCAAGCTGTGGAGCGCCTTCGGGAAGCCACCTCGATCATTGCGAAAACCGCTTCCAAGGGCACCATCCATCGTAATACGGCCTCGCGAAAAATTTCCAGGCTGACCAAAAAAGTCAACGGGCTCAGGGCGGCGCAGAGCGCCTGATTGAGGTTTTCCCGTCATCGGTTTTGCTGCGGCGCCGGTTTGTTCCTCCTGCCGCTCAGCTCCCCCGGATCGTGCGAGGCGGGCCTTCCAGGTCCGCCTCTTTTTGTGCCCCTAAAGCGCACATACGGTAAATGATCGCTTCCAAAGCCCGATCCGGGCTCAAGGCGGTGGTCTTGAGGGACACGTCCACGGCCGTCAGCGTTGCATGAAGCCGCGCCAAAGCCTCTTCGGAAAAACGTTGGGCGTACCGCGCGGTCTTTTCCACAACATAGGCGGGAAGGTGCAGCAACTGACCGATGGCCGCCGGGTTGTGTCCCTTGGACAAACCGTCCTTGATCTGCCACATGAGGCGCACGTGACGGGCCAGAAGCGCCAGCAAAGCCAGCGGCGAATCGCCTTTGAGCAACACCTGCCGAAGGGCTTCGAAGGCGGCTTCCGGGCGCCCCTGCGCGACATACTCCATAAGGGTGAAAATGTGTTCGGATCGAACCCGGCTGCACGCGGCGTCCACATCCTCCGCCGTGATGCGCGGGGCCTCCCCGACGTAGAGACAGAGCTTTTCGATTTCCTTTTCCAAGGCGTGGAGATCCGCCCCCACGGCATCCACAATCTGGGCTGCCACAGCCGGCGTCATGGACTTGCCGTACGCCCGCGCTTTCTCCTGGACCCACCCGGGCAGGTGCCGCTCTTGGATCGGCGCAAAATCCACAAGAAGGCCACGACCTTCCACGGCCTTTTCCAGCGCCTTCCAGCTTTTCTTGCTCCCCACCGTGAGGACCACATGAGCGCGCGGGCTGGGATCGGCCGCATAAGCCTCTAGAAGCTCGCGCTGCTCCTTCGACCACTGGTCCACATTGCGAACCCGGAGCACCCGTTTCGGGGCGAACATGGGAATTGTGCGGACTCTGCCGATCACCTCGGAGGCCGTGACGTCCTTGGCGTCCATGTGTTCGCCTTTGACGGGCCGTCCTTCCCGGCACGCGACGGTGTGGAGCAGAGCCTCCCAGGCTTTGTCCATCAAAGCGGCCTCATCGCCTCGGAAAAGATAGACGTTTTTCAGGGGGGACTCGCCCAACTGTCTCAAAAAAGCACGGCTGTCCATGGCCCGTCAAAACCGACTCATGAACCTGTCGAAGATGCGAGCGGCCATCTCCTTCGCCGCCCTCTTTAGGGCCTCCTGCCGATTCTGGAAGGCGACCATAGCGTCCATGTTTTGCAGGTAGTCTTCGAAATAGGTCAGCGCCCGATCCTGCCACAGGATCGTGCCCGTTTTTCGATCGACGCAGCGTACATCCAAAGTGACCGTCAGCCGCGTGAGGACGGTGTCCTGAGCTTTGCGATGCGCCACATCGGTGGTGGAAAGGCGTCGAATCTGACCGATAAAAACGGCATCCGCCTCAGACTCCGAAACCAGCCGCAGCCGGCTTTTGGTGAGGAACTCCTGGCGCAAAGCCCCCGTAAAGATCGCTTCGATGCCGGGCTCCGCCGTCAGGTTTTCAAAGACAGGAACAGACACAGTGCGAAGGCTTGGGTCCAAGTCGGTGCCGTCGGCGGAGAACCGATAGCCGCAGGAACTGCAGCACAAGAGGAGGCTCAGTGCAAGAACGCCCCATCGGCTTCGGCCCATGAGTTCCTCCTCTTTGCGCTTGGGTTTCTAAAGAACGACATTGACCAGTTTTTGGGGCACGACGATCACTTTTCGCACCGGCTTTCCGGCCACAAAACTCTGGATCTTGGGATCCGCCAAGGCGAGCTCCTTCAGGCGCTCCTCCGCGATGTCCACCGGGACAACGAGTCGACTGCGCAATTTTCCGTTCACCTGCACGACCACGAGAACCGTTTCCGCCGCCAGGGCCTCTTCCCGGTATGTGGGCCAAGGCCTTTTGGCCACACTGGGAGCCATCCCCAGCTCGACCCACAGCTCTTCGGCAATGTGCGGCGCCATGGGCGACAGCATCAGGATCAACGCCTCCGCGGCCTCCCGAACCACCGGCCAGCACAGAGGTTCTTCTTTGGCCTTGTCGATAACGGCGTAAATTTCGTTCACCAGCTCCATGACGGCGGCAATGGCCGTGTTGAAATGGAATCGTTGCTCAATGTCTTCGGTAACCTTTTTGATGGTCTGATGGGTTTTTCGATGCAAGCCCCGAAGCTCTTGGGGCAACGGCACCGAACCGTCGTAAGGGCTCACGCCTTTCAGAGCCTCGAGGTTTTCGGCCACAAGGCGCCACACACGCCCGAGAAAGCGATAGGCCCCCTCCACGCCCTGGTCGCTCCACTCCAGCTCCTTTTCCGGCGGCGCCGCAAAAAGGCAGAACAGCCGCACCGTATCCGCCCCATAAGCGCGGATCATGTCGTCGGGATCCACCACGTTCCCCTTGGACTTGCTCATCTTGGCGCCGTCTTTGATCACCATGCCCTGGGTGAGCAGGTTGGTGAAGGGTTCGTCCACCTGCAAATAGCCCATGTCTCGCAGCACTTTGGTGAAAAACCTGGAATAGAGCAGGTGAAGCACGGCGTGCTCGATCCCGCCGATGTATTGGTCCACGGGCATCCAGTAATGGACACGGGGGCCGTCCAACGGGCCCTGGGTGTAGTCGGCACAGGCGAATCGGGCGAAATACCAGGACGATTCCACGAAAGTGTCCATGGTGTCCGTCTCCCGGCGCCCCGGACCGCCGCAGCGAGGGCATCGGGTGTTGACGAATGTTTCACTGAACGGCAGAGGCGAAGCCCCGTTTTCGGGCATCTCCAGGTCTAGAGGCAAAAGGACCGGAAGGTCCTTTTCGTCTACCGGCACGGTGCCGCATTGATCGCAATAGACGATGGGAATGGGGGCGCCCCAGTAACGCTGACGGGAAATGCCCCAGTCTCGAAGCCGGTATTGGACCGTCAGGCTCCCCTGCCCTTTGGCCTCCAGATCCCGCGTGATGGCCTCCCGAGCCTGGGCCGAGCTCATGCCGCTGTAAGGGCCGGAGTTGACCAGAACGCCGTCTTCTTCAAAGGCGTGCGTCAGTTCATCGGCGCTTTTGGCCACGGCGGCTTCGTTTTCTTTGATGACCACCCTCAAGGGCAGGCCGTATTTTCGGGCGAACTCGAAATCCCGCTGATCGTGGGCCGGAACCGCCATCACGGCGCCGGTGCCGTATTCCATGACCACGAAATTGGCCACAAAGATGGGCATCCGTTCTCCGGTCATGGGATTGATGCAGTAAGACCCAGTAAAAATGCCCTCTTTTTCCAACTGCCCCGCGACCCGCTCCCCGCGTTTAGCTTGCTTGGCCCTTTCCACGAAGGCCAAAACCGCCTCTTCGTTTTCGGAGCCCCGGCACAGCGCGGCGACCATGGGGTGTTCCGGTGCCAAGCTCATGAATGTCGCCCCAAAGAGTGTATCAGCCCGAGTGGTAAACACTTCGATAAACCCGGGCCCTGCGGCCAGATGAAACCGAATGGTGCTGCCGTAGCTTTTCCCGATCCAGTTGCGCTGCATGGTGAGGACACGCTCCGGCCAGCCGGGGAGTTTGTCCAAATAGTCCAGAAGCTCTTCCACATAGTCCGTGATCTTGAAAAACCACTGTTCCATTTCCTTTTGGATCACGGGTTGATCGCAGCGCCAGCACGCGCCGTCTTCGACTTGCTCGTTGGCCAGGACCGTCTGACACGTATTGCACCAGTTGACGTAGGATTTCTTCTTGTACGCCAACCCCCGTTCAAACATTTTGATAAAGAAGAGCTGTTCCCACCGATAATAGGACGGATCGCACGTGGCGAATTCTCTGGACCAGTCGTATGAAAAACCCAGCTGCTTGAGCTGACTGCGCATGTAGTCGATATTGTCGTAGGTCCATTTGGCCGGGTGCGTCTTGGCCTTAATGGCCGCATTTTCCGCCGGCATGCCGAAAGCGTCCCACCCCATGGGATGGAGCACGTTGTAGCCGCGCATGGACAAGAACCTGGCCACCACGTCCCCGATGGAATAGTTGCGCACATGGCCCATATGAATGCGGCCCGATGGGTAAGGAAACATCTCCAGGAGGTAGAACTTCTTCTTCTTGGGATCTTCCGAGGCCTTGAAAAGCTGTTCCCGTTCCCAGTAATCTTGCCATTTTTTTTCAATACTCTTCGGATTGTATCGAGCTTCCATCACCGATGTCCTCACTCCGTGTCTTTCCGGCACAAGCCGGGATCATAGGCCATAAGACAAAAGCGCTTGCCTTGTAGCACAGGCGCTTTTCGCGCGCAACGGAAGACACGGGAAATATGCCTTGATATGCAAGAGGTTCGCAAAGGCGGCGAAAATCTGCTCAGACGGGAATCGGCGGTCGGTACTGCTTGGGCGGACTTGTCAGTGTGCCGCAAAAGCCTTCCCGAAGGTCGTGGGCCGTGAGACGCGCCCCCTGGGGGCGGCAGGAACCGGTCGGTGCGACGGGTCCACGGTGCGGGGGACGGAATCCCCCGAGGAAGTGTTCAGCTCAGCAGCTCGTCGTTTCCGGCCACACGCCGGACAAGATCCCGATAATCTTTTGCTCCCGGAGACCCCGGGGCATACTCGTAAATGGTTTTGCCGTAACCCGGGGCTTCAGAAAGCCTCACGTTGTAGCGAATCGGCGGGCACATCCGGCTGTTGTAATAGGATGTCAACTGCTGCAAGATTTCTTCGGATTGCTTGACCCGTTTATCCAAGAACGTGGGCACCACGTATTTCAAAGTCAGATCCCTGTGGTAGTTCTGGACGGATGCCAAACTTCGGCTGAATTCCAAAAGTCCTTGGATGGTCATCACTTCAAGACTCACGGGGATAAGCACCTCCCTGACGTAAAACAAGACGTTGATGGTCAAGACATCCCACCCCGGCGAAGTGTCGACGACGACGTAATCGAACTGCCCCTCGAAAGGCGTGAGCGCCTCACTTAAGGTCATTTCGCCCCGGAAATCCTTGCGCGCGATCAGGCGCTTCACCCCGGCCAAGGCCCGCCCACCCGCCAGGAGCCACAGTCGTTCCCTGGCTTTCACCAGACATTCCTGGGGGATAAGCTCTCCGGTCATCAGTTCCGTCAACCCCGCCTTGGGCTTCACCCCCAGCATGTAGGACGCCTGCCCTTGCGTGTCGGTGTCCACCAAGAGCACGTTGAAGCCGGCCAGGGCCAATCCGGCGGCCAAGTTGACCGCCGTCGTCGTCTTCCCCACCCCTCCTTTACTGAGGGAGACGGCGATGCGCCGCATGGACGAAGCCGTAGCTTCTGCAGCGGGGAGAGCTTCGGCAACGGCGGGCGGTTCCGTTTCGACATCCCCCGGTTTGGGGATGGGAAACTTATGACCGCAAAACACGCACTTCGCCGCCTTGACCTTGTCCGAAAGGCGCGATTCATCCACTTTATGCTGCCTTTTGCAGCTCGGGCACACGATGATCATGTGACGTCTTCTCCCGGTTTGGTCATTGCCGTGGGTTGTGCTTCTTTCGTTCTTCGGCACACGTCCCGAAGTATCCGATGCAATCGGCTCCTGGGCCCCTTGGCTTCCAGCTCCTGGAGCGCCGCACGCAGAGCCGTTTCCACGATGACGGACTTGGAAATCTTCAGCTTGATTCCCTCGGATTCGGCCTCCGCAAGCTTTTGTTGCGCTTTTTCCAATTGTTGGATGATGAGTTTTGTCAGGTAGTAGGTGACCTTTTTCTTCGGACGCGCGTCCTTGGGCCGGACGGGGAACACCTGCGGGTCTTTGGCCGCGTCGGGGGCATTTCGGTGTTCCAAGCGCCTCAAATAAAAGGCCAGTCGCTCAATGATGTCGTTTTCTTCCGTCGTGATTTTGGGCGCTTCCCCCTTGAGCAAGGCCCCCATGATATCCATCGGTTCCTCCTGACGAGACGGCGCCACCGGAAATCCTCCTATGCCCCCCAGATTCTCGAAACCCCAGAACAAATTCCCCATGTGCACGCATCCTTGAACCGCTTTGTGGGATGGAGCCCTCAGGATTTTCACCGTCTAAAGGTTCACCCCTGTGAGAAAAAACGCTCCCGGGCCTTTTGCACAAAATCCACCATAAAGGCACGGTCTTCTTCTTCCATATCGAGCGAAACACCGTACAAGAACCCGCCGTCTTCCAGCGCCGTCACATGGCGAACCGTGCTTTCAGCCGGGATGTCTCTTCCGTTAAAACTGAGGTGCATGGAGGGGATCCGCTCGCCGACCTGGGCGAGGTCGCCGACGTCGGCCATAAATCCCAGGCCGCCCTCGCTGATGTTGACCACCCGGTAGGTCACGCCGGAAATGGTCAAATCCACGGGTGTCTGTTCGTTGACAGGCACCCGGAATGTTTTTCGCACCACGGTTTCGCTTCCTAAAACACTGGTCAGCTCCAGAGTCTCTTCCAGATCCTTCAAGTTTTCCAAAAGAGTTTCCTTGACCGACATCGACCTTTCCTCCATGGCCGTGAAGCGCCCGCCTCATCCTGGGCTTCCTAAAAAGGCGGGGCCCTATCGGCTTTCTTTTCGAAATCTTCAGTACCGCGCCCCTTCTTACGCCGCTCAATGGAGTATTCGGCACTTTGCCATTCCTTCTTGAACACTTTTGTGCCTCATGCCATACCCCCACGCCCACAGCGGTCGGAGGGTTCCAGAGGCGTTTTTCAAGGCGGCGGCCAAGGCCGTTGCGGCCTGTCATGTTTCATCACACCCCGCCCCCTTGTTCCCTGCCTTTCTTGAAAAACCGAGCAGCCACGCTTATAGTGCTTGGGCATGCATCACTTCTTTCCTTATGGAAAAACCCAAAACAGGTGCCTTATGGACGATCAATGCCAAAAATTTCCCGACCAAGAAGAGCTGGAAAAAGAACTGAGCGAATTCCTTTCCAAGAAATACGGACGACCGATCCGGGTGATTTCCCCCATGATGGTGGCCCAGCCCAAAAGCGCCGAATCCAAGAAAGGCGAGTCGGAGAACGTGCGCAAAATCCAGTTCGACATGAAACCCGAAGAACTGGAAGCCTATTTGGACCAATACGTCGTCAAACAAGACCAAGCGAAAGCCATCTTGGCGACCAAAATCTGCACCCATTACAACCGCATCAAATGGCGCATGGAACGAGGACATCGAAACGCGGATCCCGTGGGTCGGATCAAGAACAACATCATTCTGATGGGACCTACGGGGGTAGGTAAAACCTATATGATCAAGCTCATCGCCCAAAAGATCGGTGTGCCTTTCGTCAAGGGGGACGCCACAAAGTTCAGCGAGACCGGCTACGTGGGTGGTGACGTGGAAGACTTGGTTCGGGACCTGGTGCGGGCCGCCGACGACGATCTCGAGCTCGCCCAGTATGGAATCATCTATATCGATGAGATCGACAAAATTGCCTCTTCTCCCCATATCATCGGACCCGATGTTTCCCGCACCGGTGTGCAGCGGGCTCTTTTGAAACCCATGGAGGAAACGGACGTCGATCTTCGGGTCGCCCATGACCCCGTCTCTCAGCTGCAGGCCATCGAGCAATACCGTCGAACCGGAAAACGCGAAAAGCAGACCATCAATACCAAGAACATCCTTTTCATTGTGAGCGGGGCCTTCAACGGCTTGGCCGACATCGTCAAAAAGCGCCTCCAGCAACAAGGCGTCGGGTTCAAGGCCGCCGTGCACAGCCGTTCGGACGATTCCAAGTTCCTCCAGCACGTCAAGGCCGAGGATCTCATTCAGTTCGGATTCGAAAGCGAATTCGTGGGGCGGCTTCCGGTCATCGCGGTCCTGGAGCCCTTGGAAGTGGAAGACCTTTACGAGATCCTCAAGAATCCCAACAACCCGGTCATTCAAGGGAAAAAGGAAGATTTCCGCTGCTACGGCATCGACCTCAAGTTCGAAGACGAAGCCCTATGGACTCTGGCCGAAATGGCCTATCAGGAAAAGACGGGGGCTCGGGGTCTGGTGAGCGTCATTGAGCGGGTGCTGCTCGGGTTCGAAAAGCGACTCCCCTCCACCTCCATCCGGTCTTTGGTGGTGACCAAAGACCTTGTCCTGCATCCGCAGGAAACCTTGGACGCCATTCTCAAGGATCCCGAATCCCCCGAACGGCGCCTCCTTTACGAACGCATTGTGCGCGAGGAAAAGGAAGCCGTGCGTCAGCAGGTCCTCAAGAAGAAAAAGCATTACGTGCAGAATTACCCGTTCGTCTTCACCCCGGGACGCCTCGAACTGCTGGTGGAACAGCACGTGAAAACCGGAGAACCCATCGAAGATCTCTTCGATGTCATGATCACTTTCTACAATCAGGTCAAAGTCTTCGAGGACGAATTCCACGATCATCAAGGATTCAAGATCCACTTTGACGACCATGCCATCACGGCTATCATGTTCAAGGCTTTGGCGGAAGACAAAACAGCCGCCGCCGTATGCCGTGAAATTTCCCGTGACTACGACTACGCTTTCCGCTTGGTCGCGGAAAGAAGCGGGCAGATCCAATTCATTCTGCCCAAAGAGGCCGTGGAGGCACCGGAAAACTATTTGGACCGGCTCATCCGGGAAACTTACCGAAAGCACCCCTTGCCCGGAGACGCCGCCTCGTCCACGGAAGGATCCGCCCAATGATCGGCATCTCCAAATTGTATTGCGGCACTGTGGAACCGTCCGACGCGCTGCGCTACGGACGGCACAGCGGCCGACTGCCGTCCCATCTCCTGCAGTTTTCTCAGGATAAGAAACCCGTTGTGGTCTGGAACATGACCCGCCGATGCAACCTGAAATGCGTTCATTGTTACGCGCATGCCCTGGACCGCGATTTTCCCGACGAATTGACCACGGCGGAAGGCAAGGCGCTCCTGGATGACTTGGCCGCCTTCGGATGCCCCGTGGTGCTCTTTTCCGGCGGGGAGCCTCTGATGAGGCCGGATTTGGTGGAACTGGCGGCCTACGCCGTGGACAAAGGGATGCGCGCCGTCATTTCCACCAACGGGACCCTCATCACCCCGCACGTCGCTCGCGAACTGAGAGACCTCGGCCTTTCCTACGTGGGCATCAGTTTGGACGGCATGGAAGAGGTCAACGATCGGTTTCGGGGCGTCAAGGGAGCGTTTCAAAGGGCTTTGGAAGGCATTGCGGCCTGCCAGGAAGCCGGCATCAAGGTGGGGCTTCGGTTTACCATGAACCGAAGAAACGCCTCCGAAATTCCCGCGATCTTCGATCTTTTGGAATCCCGCGACATCCCAAGGGTCTGCTTCTACCACCTTGTCTATGCGGGCCGTGGCTCCAGGCTCATGGAAGACGATCTCACCCACCAAGAGACCCGGCGCGCCGTCGACCTCATCATTGACCGCACCGCCGATCTACACCGTCGCGGCAAGCCGAAGGAAGTGCTCACCGTGGACAATCACGCCGACGGGCCCTATGTGTACCTGCGGATGGTTCGGGAAGGTTCTCCCCGGGCCCCGGACGTGCTCAAATTGCTGGAAATGAACGAAGGCAACAATTCCGGAAGGGGAATCGGCTGCGTGAGCTGGGACGGCCAAGTCCACGCCGATCAGTTCTGGCGTCACTACGCCTTCGGAAACGTCCGGCAGCGCCCGTTCAGTGCCATTTGGTCCGACTTGTCCAACCCTCTGATGGCCCGCCTCAAAGACAAAAAACGTTACGTCACAGGTCGCTGCGCCCGATGCCGATGGCTCGCCATCTGCGGCGGCAACTTTCGCGTGCGTGCGGAAGCGGCTACGGGCGATCTATGGGCCCCCGATCCGGCCTGCTACCTTACCGATGAAGAAATCGGCCTCGAATCGAAGTGAGCGAAGGAGGTTCCCGCATGTGGTTTCCACAGTACCGCCCGAGGCGCTTGCGACAGAGTGAAAATCTGCGACGCATGATTCGGGAAACTCGGCTGAGCCCGGACATGTTCATTTACCCCCTTTTCGTCCGAGCCGGGCGCGGAATTCGGCAGGCCGTGCCGTCTATGCCCGGAGTCTTCCAGTTTTCGCCGGACACCGTGGCCGACGAGGCCCGGGAAGCCGGGGATCTGGGCATTCCCGCCGTCATTCTCTTCGGTCTTCCCCAGCGCAAGGACGAAAGGGGCTCCGAAGCCTACGCCTCCCACGGCGTGGTCCAAGAGGCCGTGCGCGCCATCAAGGACCGCTGCCCGGATCTCGTGGTCATCACCGACGTCTGCCTGTGTGAATACACGAGCCACGGCCATTGCGGCGTGCTTCGAGGCCGTGAGGTGGACAACGATGCCACGCTCGAGATCCTGGCCCGAATCGCGGTTTCCCACGCTCAGGCAGGCGCCGATATGGTGGCTCCTTCGGACATGATGGATGGGCGCATCGGCGCCATTCGCCAAAAACTCGACGAAGGAGGATTCACGCATACGGCCATCATGGCCTATTCGGCCAAGTACTGTTCGGCTTTTTACGGTCCCTTTCGAGAAGCAGCGGAGTCGGCACCCCAATTCGGGGATCGGCGCTCATACCAGATGGACCCGCCCAACGCTCGGGAGGCCTTACGAGAAATCCAGCTGGATCTGCACGAGGGGGCCGACATCATTATGGTCAAACCCGCTCTGGCCTACCTGGACATCATTCGGCGCGTGCGCGATGAATTCGACTGGCCGGTGGCTGCTTACAACGTGAGCGGTGAGTACGCCATGATCAAGGCTGCCGCCGCCAACGGCTGGCTCGACGAACAACGCGTGATGATGGAAGTGCTCACCGCCATTCACCGAGCCGGAGCGGATCTCATCATCACGTACTTTGCCAAGGACGCCGCCCGCCTTCTTTCGTCGTCATGAAACGGTCAACCCAATGAGGTCATTGCATGCCTGCCAATAAATGCGCAAAAGCCAGCGGCGCCGAGCACCCGACGAGCGCCTCAACCTCTCACCGGCACTCGTGGACGTTGCGCCTGGTCGCGTGGGAGGTCACCCGCACGTGCAATCTCTCCTGCGTGCATTGCCGGGCCGCCGCTGTGGACAAACCCTACGCCGACGAATTGAGCACCGAAGAGTGTCTCCGCCTTTTGGACGACATCGCACGGGTCGGCTCCCCCATCGTGATTCTTACCGGTGGAGAACCCCTCTTGCGCCCCGACATTTTCCAATTGGCCGCATACGGCCACGCGAAGGGTCTTCGGATGACCATGGCCCCCAACGGCACCTTGGTCACTCCGGAGGCGGCACGACGGATGAAAGAAGCGGGCATCCAGCGCATCAGCATCAGTCTGGACGGAGCGGACGCCGCAAGCCACGATGCTTTTCGCGGGGTCCCCGGCGCCTTTGAAGGAGCGCTGCGGGGCATCCGAAACGCCAAAGCGGCCGCTCTGCCTTTTCAAATCAACACGACCATCACAGGGGCCAATCTTCGAGAACTGCCGAAAATCCAGGAAGTTGCCGTGGCCCTCGGGGCCGTGGCCCATCATATTTTCCTTTTGGTCCCGGTAGGACGCGGCAAGAACTTGGAAGAACAGACGATCAACGCCGAGCAATACGAAAAGACCCTCCACTGGTTTTATGACCAGCGAGACAAGGTCCCTTTGCAGCTCAAAGCCACATGCGCCCCTCATTATTACCGAATCCTGCGGCAACGGGCCCGGGCGGAAGGCCGCCCCGTGGATCAGCATAGCTTCGGGTTGGACGCCATGACCCGAGGCTGCTTGGGAGGGACCGGCTTTTGCTTTATTTCCCATGTGGGTACGGTCCAGCCCTGCGGCTATTTGGAAGTGGACTGCGGCAATGTGCGCCGAGAACCCTTTCAAGATATCTGGAAAAACTCGGACGTGTTTCAACGTCTGCGGAATTTCAAGGCCCTGGAAGGCAAGTGCGGCCGATGTGAATTTGTCAGAGTCTGCGGAGGATGTCGCGCGCGGGCTTACGAGGCCACCGGAAATTATATGGCGGAAGAGCCCTTGTGTCTCTACGAACCGGGAACCTTTTCCGCCGGCATGTGATGGGGCTTTTGGGTGTGGATGGAGCACGAACCGACACGCCCCGGACATTTCCGGGACTCATTCCCCGACGGACCTGACGCGTTTCGGGCAGCTTCTTCTTAGAGATTCACCACAAAAACCTCGACGCTCAGCCACTCCTGCGGTCGTGCATCGGTTTGGACTTTTAATGTCGTCCGTTTCTGCGTCCCGGGAGGGACGTCTTCCAGCTTGGCCGAAACATCCAACACATAACCCGGTGGATCCTTCTGAGGTCTCACGGCGACATCCAACAGCTCGCGATCGTAGTCCATCTCGGTGATGCGGAACGCCGCCCCGCTGTGGCTGACCACAAGGACTCTGCCCACTCGGTTGGCGACATCCCCCTTGGTCTTGCCCACAAGAAGATGGGTCGGGCGAATGCCGATGGGGCCTTCCACCATCCCTCGAACAGAAATCGTCACGTCGGGTTTTTGCGGATGATCCGTGATCAACCGAACACGGCCCGAATAACTTCCCTGCTCAGCTTGGTTCGCGATGACCACACGGTAACGGCTTCCCTCTGCGAGCGGTTCGATTTTGACCGAAACTTCCTTTTCCAGATCGCTTTCCACTCGAAGGATGCGCATCGGAGTCTTGGCGCTTTCGACTTCCAATTCCTGGGGCTTCAGCGTCGCCGCGGCACCGCGGAACACCACCGCGTCGCTCGGGCGGATGTCCACAAAGGGAACGACCTTGGCACTGACGGACAGGGGCACTCTCGGGGTTTGAGGATCGTTGCAGTAAACTATGGCGCTTTTGTTCACTTTACCCCGATACCCCGCAAGATGGACCGTCAACGTCACTTTTCCCTCTCGACCCGGAGGGATCTCCCGGTCGAACCGGGCCACGCTGCAGCCTCAGCCGGGGCGTACCTGTTCAATGATCAATGGGGCGGTGCCCGCATTGCGAACGACAAAGTCGTGGGAAACGGTTCCATCTTCCATCACTTCTCCCAGATCCGCCTGCGGGTTTTCAACGACGATCTTGGGTAAGGGAGCGGTCTGAGAGGCTTGTGAGCCCAGATCCGGCGTAGGCTGAGAGGCGACCGCAGCACATGGAAGGCACAGGAGGCCGAAAACCGCAACGATCAGCCCTCCCCAGTACCGAAGCTTTAATTTCACTCCATTTCCTTGAGACACCGGTCTTCTTTTTCCCACAGTCTTCATTTCTTAGCCTCTCGGACGGGGGAAACCGACTTAAGCACAGCCCCCGTGTCTCCACCCGTATCCTCCATTAAAAGCACCACACTCGCCTGGGGAAAGACCTTCTCGGCACCCGCCTTTCCATACATTCAGCCAGCGGCAGAGCCGCGCTCGGCGTCTTCCGTGAAAGAACCGAAAAGCCCCAGCCTATGAGGAGTCTTACGCCCCTGCCTTGCCGCCGTTTGCTGCCGCGGGCCCGTCCAAAAGTTTTTTAAGCGGGACGATTTCGATCCCTTCCTTTTCGAAAGTCTCGGCCTCTTGCTCCAGAACCTTTAGAGTAACCGGATAGGGGTGACCGATCCCTACGGCCCGGCCTTCGATCTTAGCCCGGCGGATGAGCTCCGCGACTTGGCGCCGCACGAAGTCTTCCGTCGGTTCATGGTCCAAAAAAATATCTCTTTTCAAACACGGCATACCGAGATCCCGAGCCACCGCCATGCCGACACTCTGGGGGCTGGTGTAGCTGTCCAAGTAATAAAAGCCCCGCTCTTTCAGATGCCGTAAAACGACCCTCATGGCGTCAGCGTCTTCGGTAAACTTGGAGCCCATGTGGTTATTGATCCCGCGGGCGTATGGATTTTCCTTCAAGGCCTTGTCGATCTCGGCGACCATCTCTTGGGGCGTCATGGCCACAAGCAGGGCTCCTCGCCCCGGATCGCTCTTCGGGTATCCATGAGGTTCCATGGGCATGTGGAGCAACACTTCATGGCCGTGACGTGAAGCAAGAGCCGCGACTTCTTCCGTGTGCGGCAGATGTGGAAGCACGGAAAAGGTCATCGCTACGGGAAGGTTGATGAATTTTCGTGCGATTTTGATGTCGTAGCCGAAGTCGTCGATCACGAGGGCCGCTCGACCGGCGGGGGGTTTGGCCGGAGGCAGCGGCGCCACCGGGGGTTCCGGGGCGACTTTAGGCACCGAAGCCACCACGGCGCTCCCTTTCGGTGTCTCCCCTTCGCGGCCCTTTTTGTCCCCTGTTTCGAAGGCCGAGCCCTCCGGGGAAGAAGGGGGGGGCGAGTCCTTTGATGACGTTTTTGGCGGTGAGGCTTGGCGTTCAGGAGCCGGGACCGCCGCGGCGGTTTCCCTTCCTTTGGCTCCGGGCACGGCCGTCCGGAACAGGCTTCCTCTCGTCCAGTAGAGAACGATGACGAGAAGCAAGAGGACCACGATCCACACGGTAAGCAGAGGAAGGAATACGGAGTCTCTGGGCCCCGTTTTCCGACCCCCACCCGACCCGGAGGCGTTGGGCCGAGGTCTGCGCCCCGCCGCGTGCCGCACGGCCGTTCCCGATCCCGGACGCTTTTTCCCCTGTGTTGAAGCCATAAGGACGGAGGTCCTTCCTCAGGCTATTTGTAACGCGTCTCCGCCATGATGCGATAGCTCTTAAGCAATTCCAGAGCGTGGCGCAATTGATTGTCCGCTTCAAGCCATTTTTCGGTATCCGATTGTTCCGGTTGCGGCGCGGTCTTTTCCTCTTCCTCGGGTTTATTCTGAGGGACTTCCATGTGACGGGGTAGATCCTTTTCCCTCAGACGGCGCAAGGCTTCTTCGCCGCCGTTTTCAGGGTTCGGCACGACACGTTTCACCACAATGTCCGGGACGATTCCCTTGGCCTGAATGGATCGGCCGCTTGGCGTGTAATATAAGGATGTGGTGAGGCGCACCGCCGAGCCGTCATTGAGCGGGATGACGGTCTGGACCGAGCCCTTCCCGAAGGTCGGTTCCCCCACCACCACCGCCCTTCGATGGTCTTGGAGCGCCCCGGCGACGATTTCCGACGCGCTGGCACTGCCGCCGTTAACCAAAACGATGATGGGATAGGGGTGGGGCGAAGCGTTCTTGGTCGCTTCAAAGCGCATTTGCTGGTTTTCGCGCCGCCCGCCGGTATACACGATGAGTCCCGAGTCCAAAAATTCGTCGGCGACGGCCACCGCCTGATCCAAGAGCCCGCCTGGATTGTTCCGGAGATCCAAAATCAAGCCCTGCAGGGGCTTGTCTTCCGCTTCCAGTTTTTCCAGCACCTTGCGCAAATCTCGTCCCGTGCCGCTTTGGAAGCTGGAGATGCGCACATAGCCGTAACCTTTTTCCAAAGGACGGGTCCGAACACTCTGGATGGTGATGATGTCCCGGGTCAGTTCAAATTCCAGAGGCTTGCGCTGCCCTTCCCGCATGATGGTCAGTTTGACCTTGGTACCTCTGGGACCGCGCATCTTCTGCACGGCTTCCGTGAGGCTCATTTCCTGGGTCGGTGCCCCATCGATCTTGATGATCTGGTCGTTGGCCTGGATGCCCGCCTTGTCCGCGGGCGTCCCCTCCAGCGGGGCCACCACCGTCAGCACCCCGTTTCGGATCGTGATTTCGATCCCAATGCCGCCGAACTTGCCCTTGGTCTCGATTTCCAGTTCCTTGTAATCCTCAGGGCGAAGAAAAGAAGAGTGGGGATCCAGTTCGCGGAGCATCCCGCTGATCGCTCCGTAGATGAGCTTCTGGGAATCCACTTGCTCCACGTAATGCTCTTGGACCAAGTTCATCACATCACTGAACAGCCTGAGCTGCTCGTAAACACCCTTCTCGGCCCCCGTCGCCATGGCCCGCAGTGCCATCCATCCGGCAAGGGCCACACACGCGGTCATGATCACCAAACGAGTCTTTCGGCTCCCTTTTCGCATCGTTCCTTCCTTTTGAAATCCGGAATTTGATCCACCTCACACCTTGCGAGGGCCTTGACGGGCTTTCCCCGATTTCTCTTTTATTATAGAGGAAGCGAGGAGCGGAAGAATGTTTTTTTGATAAAAATTATCCCTCTGATATCGCTCGGAGAACCCGCTCCTCTTAAGAGATTGCCCCTTGTCTGTCAAGCGGCTATAAAGGCGATCGTCGAGGCCCGATACCTGAGGAGGGCCTTCGCCCCGGGATGGAGCGGCGGGGCTTCCGCCGTCGGAGATGTTTCGGGGATTCGCCGGGCGAAAGAGGAGGCAGTATGGCTGAAATCAAAAGCACTTTGGATATCGTCCTGGAGAAAACCAAGCACCTCGTGCTCAGCCCCGAAGAACGGCGTGCGTTGGATCGGCAGGAACACTTGGAAAAGATCCCCGGCATCATCCAAAGGTTTCTGGATGACGCGTGGACGCTCGAGCACATGAAAGACGCCTGGCGGGCCATTCCCGAGGATTTTCAGGAGGAGGCCCGAAGGGCCATCGTCCGGAAACTGCTGGACGCCCTAAGCCCCGAAGAAACGGGGGGGAAAATCGAAAGCGCTCTGAAAGCCTTCGCCGCCCCGGCGGAAACGCCCTACCTGGATCGCTTAAGCCGCCTCACCACGATGGAAACGACCCCCGAAAACTCCTGGGATGCGCAACGCCGTCGCCTCTTAGCTCATCTCGCCGAAAGGGGCATCGCCGGAGACGCCGTTCATGTAACGCCCGCCGTCGATCCCCATTGGCAGACGACCCGAAAAACTTTGGCCCGCGAAATCGAATCTTTGAAAAAAGACTGGCGGGCAGCCCTTGAAGCCGAACCTTCCCCAGGCCCTCCGGAGCCTTAAGCGACGTTTCGGCAACCCTTCGCACGCCGCTAGGCCTGAGGCCCAAAGAAATATTGGCGGATCAAATAGAAGTTTTCCTTCACATCGCCCCGTCCCTCAAGCGTCGGGCCATGACCCGGGCACAGCAGCTGAACATCCAGGCTCATGAGCTTTGCGATGCTTCGAGCCAAAAGGGCCGCATTGCCGCCCGGAAGGTCCACTCGGCCCACGCTCTGGACGAATACCACGTCTCCGGAAAATAGCACGCCTTCCTTTTCCCAATAGAAACAAATAGATCCCGGGGCATGCCCCGGCGTTTCCAGCACGCCAAACACCTCCGAGTCCAAGGTCAATCGACCTTCCTTGACAAAAAAGTCCACAGGAAAATCGGGAACTTTTCGGCCGGTCATGTATTCCCATTGGGCGCTGAAGCTTTTGAGAAACGCCAGAGCTTCCTCGTGCATGGCAATGAGCGCCCCGAGTTCCTTGAGTTTCAGCAGGCCTTCGCAATGATCCGGGTGAGGATGGGTCGCCAAGGCAAGGTGCACGTCCTCCAGGCTGAAACCGTCCTGCGCCATCCGCGCTTCCAGGTGATGAAGCAGATGGGCGTGACCGGGATCGATGAGAGTTTTGACGGGACCGTCGATAAAATAACTGTTGCAATTGTTTTCCGTGTAACTTTCCCAAGGGTAGATATAAAGCCTTTCGGGTTTGGGCATCCTTTGATTGACCTCCACTTTTCCTGTCACATGCCACAGCCGACTCCGGCCCATCACACCCCGCGCCGAACCGGCGGGCGATCACAGCCCCGAGGCGTGCCGATTTTCCTCTCGACCCCGAAACCTTCCCGCCATGGGATGCCATCGGAACGCATCCCTCAGACAGACTCGAAGGTTGCTGTAAATGCCTCTTCGGCTGTTGATCAGATAAAGGCAATGATTGATATGGAACAGTTCGTGAACCAGCCGAGTCACCTCGGCGCCTTGTTCGTCCCCGGAGTCGGCCAGAGCCTCCTGGAACAGCTGAGCGATCTTGTCGCGCATCCGCAGTTCAGTATCCACCAGAAACACGGCCACATCGGGCTGCAAGTCTCTGAGGCGGTTGAGGAAAGCTTTGACGGCCGGCATCTCCACACCGCGTGGGGGCGAAGATTTCACTTCCACAAGGACAAGCCGGTTGTTCACCAAGGCGATCACATCGTAGTCGCCCCCGTGCCGCGTACGATCGAGGCGGACGTTGAAAATGGCCGGGGCCAAGAACTCGCGCTGAAAAATTTGCCACACGTACCATTCCAACGTCGGCCCGAAACTGGGCACCGGCTCTCGAGCCCATTGCCATCGCCCCTGGGGGTCCACGGAGATGATGCCGATACACGCGAGTTCCTTGAGGTAGGTTCGGACGGTTTTGAGGGAACAGTAACGGGTGAGAGATTCCGGGGAAGAGGTCGCCGAGCTATGAATCAAATCTCTCAAAAACAATCGGAAGGAATATCGCCGCAGCAGTCCGTAAAAGCGGTCTACGGCCCATTGGGGAGCCTCGGGCGGCACCATGACGTGGGTGGTGTCCCCGTGACTGGCCACGGGAAGCCCCCTTTGCCCCAAGGCGCTCTCCACAGGATGGACCCACGCCCCCTGCGAAGCCTTCAGCGCCCACAGCTCCTGTTGCAGGCGATCGAGCTGCGCCGAAATGCGGCGAATGGCTTCCCACTCCTTGTCCCCCATCAGGACGACACCTCGGTGAGACAAATATCCACGGGTTTGTCGAAGTGCACCCGGATTTCGTAGAACCCTTCCATAAAGGAACTGTCCACAAGATAGCCCAGCTTCTGGAACACCCCAAAGACCCTTTCGTTTCCCGGCCGGATGTAGGCCCGAAATTGGCGAATACCGTTCTTCACGGCGATTTCGGCCAGATATTGGATCATAAAAGAGGCGATGCCACGTCGGCCGTAATCGGGATGGACCGCAAAATCCACTTCCGCCCCAAGGGACTCTTCGTCGGCGATGAACCGCCCGACGGCGACGATCCGCTCTTCTTCGATATCTCCCACCAGTCCCACAAGGGTCATTTCCTTTTCGTAGTCAATATTTACCAATCGGTTCACATCCACCTGTGGATAGACTTTCATGGTGGACAAAAACCGGATGTAGGCCTCGTCCTTCGGCAGCGAGTAAAAAAATTCCCGAAGAAGCCGCTCGTCGGTGGGCTTGGCCGGTCGGAAAAAAACTTCCGTCTGGTCGTCGAAAACCTGAGTCACTTCCAGTTCCTCAGGATAAATGGCCTTGGCGGCTCTAATGGCAAACTGCTCCCTTTTGAGCAGCTGGATCCGGTAGGCATGGCGTGTGAGTTCCTCTCGAAAATCCGGATGGGCGATGCCGATCAACGCCAAGGCCCGTTCCCGGAGGCTCTTGCCCTGAAGTTGAGCGATACCGTATTCCGTCACCACAAATTGGACGCCTCCCCGCGTGGTCACCACGCCGCCGCCGGGCGTGAGGGTGGGGACGATGCGGGAGCGCCCGTCTTCCGTTAAAGACGGCAACACGGTAATGGTTTTGCCTCCCCGGGAATTGCGGGCGCCTCTTAGGAAATCCACGGCCCCCCCCACACCGCTATAAATCTGATACCCCATGGAATCGGAACACACCTGGCCCGTGAGATCGATTTCCAAAGCGGAATTGACCGTGACCATTTTGTCGTTTTGCGAGATGATCAGATAGTTGTTCGTGTATTCCACGGGGAAAAGGGCCACCATGGGGTTGTTGTGGACGAAATCGTAAAGCGCTCGGGTGCCGAGGCAGAAACTGGCCACAATCTTTCCCGGATGGAGAGTCTTTTTGGCGTTGGTGATCACCCCCCGTTCCACGAGGTGAAGATAGGGATCGGTGAGCATGTCCGTGTGAACACCGATATCTTTTTTATCCTCAAGGGCGTAGATCACGGCGCTCGGGATGGATCCCACGCCGACGCGGATGGTGGATCCGTCTTCAATGATCTTTGCCGCTTGGGCACCGATGGCCGAGGCCACAGGGGTGATCGGCGGCGCAGGCATTTCCAACAACGGTTCATCCCAGGCAATCAACGTGTCGATTTCGTCGATATGGACGAAAGAATCCCCAAGGGTTCGCGGCATGTGGCTGTTGATTTGGGCGATGACCGTTCTGGCGTTTTCGGCGGCCGCTTTGACGATATCCACAGAAACGCCCAGAGAACAGAACCCGTGGTCGTCGGGAGGCGAGACTTGGATCAAGGCCACGTCGATGGGTAGGGCCCCGCTTCGAAAAAGTCCGGGAACATCACCCAAATTGATCGGCGTGTAGTCGGCCCGACCTTCCGCCACCGCTTTGCGGGAGGCTGCCGCCACGAAGAAAGATTTCAAACGACACTTGTCGTGATAGCTTTCCTCGAGAAACGTGTGCGTCCCGAGACTCAATATGTGAAGAATCTCGATGTCGGCCAGCGTCGGCAGTGTCTCTTCCAAAGCGCGAACCAAATGCTGGGGCTCCCCGCAGGCCGACCCGATGAAAATTCTTTGCCCCCGCTTCAGCGCCCGGAAGGCGCGGCGTGTGTCCGTCAGTTTTTTTTGAAAGCGTTCCCGCCAGGAATCCACGGCGGGGCGCCCCGTTTCAAGGGAGCCGTTCCTGCTTTCGCTCATGTGATCCGCTTCCTCATGTTTTGTGACGGCGCACGCCACGGCCGAGGCCTCTGAAATAGAGGATCGCCGCTGCGACCACCATGGCTGCACACAGCACCTGCCCCATGGTCCAATGGCCCAAAAGAAATCCCAAGTTTTCGTCGGGTTCTCGGAAAAACTCGAGGAGAAACCGGATGACGCCGTAGAAGAAAAGAAAAGCCGTGACAATCACTCCGTGGCGGCGGTCTTTTCTCGACAGAATCCAAAGGATGGCGAAAAGAAGGAGACCCTCGCCCAAGGCTTCATAGATCTGCGACGGGTGGCGGGGCAACGGCCCGCCGTCGGGAAACACCATGGCCCAGGGGACATCGCTGGGCCGGCCGTAAAGTTCGCCGTTGATAAAATTGCCGATCCGTCCCAGCCCCAATCCGATGGGCGCCGTCACCGCCACGCAGTCCGCAACACCCCAAAATGGCAGTCGACTGCGTCGGCAAAAAAGCCATCCCGCCACGACGGCACCGAGAAATCCCCCGTGAAAGGACATGCCCCCATGCCAGGTGGCGATGATTTCCAGCGGATGTTTCCAATAGAATTCCCAATTGTCGTACTGATAAAAAAAGAGGAATCCCAGCCGCGCCCCGACGATCAACCCCACGGCCAAGTAGAGGATGAGGTCTTGCATGCGCTCGGAAGTGAGGCCGATCTGTTTGGCTTTGGGGAGCCTGGGAACAAGAAAATACGTCGCGAGAAACCCGAGGACATACATCAGGCCGTACCAGCGAATGCGGATCGGCCCGATGGCGACAATGTCCGGACTGATATGAGGATAAGAAATCATGCGGTCTCAACCTCCCAATCGAGCCCATATAAACACACGCAAGCCGAAACCGTCAACGGCGCCGGACCGACGCCGGGTCGACGCGTTGACACCCCAGGAACCGTGTGGCATAGTTTGAGCCCCGTTGCCGGACCTTTTTAAAGCTCCGGTGACTCCCGACAATCCTTCGGCCCATTTCCTTTGACACGATTTTCAGGTGGAGATGAGGAGCACGTCTTTGGAACCCTCGGTGGCGGCGGAGCCGCCTGGAGAAAGATTCGGATGCTGGATCGACGGCGCCGAGCGGTTCGCGGAACCGTGGATGGCCGTTCACGATCCGGCCTCCGAAGAACCCTTCGCGCACGTTCCGGTGTGTGACGCTTCGTGGGTCCATCGGGCCGTCGAGGGAGCCGCTAAAGCCCAAAAGGAATGGAAAAGCGCCCCACCGCCGCACCGCAGGGACGTCCTCCGGTCTTTGGGACAACGCGTTCGGGCGTACAAGGATGCGCTTTCGAGCCTTCTGAGTCGGGAAACAGGAAAGCCTTTGCGGGCCGCCGCATCGGAAGTCGACAACACAGCCCAGCTCATCGACTATTTTGCCGAAGAGGGTTATCGACTTTCCGGCCATCTGCCCCTTTTGGGAGATCCGGGGCGCCATACCCTGGTGGTTCGGGAACCGGTGGGCGTGGTGGGAGCGGTCACCCCCTTCAACTATCCGCTGAGCACCCTCGCGTGCAAGGCCATACCGGCTTTGGCCGTGGGATGCGCCGTGGTGGCCAAACCCGATGAGCATACCCCTTTGTCCTCGCTCCAGCTCGCCAAGCTGGCCTTGGAGGCAGCCCTTCCTCCGGGACTTTTCCAAGTGGTCACGGGGCCGGGACCCGTGACCGGCGCCGCCTTGGTCGCCCATCCGGACGTGCGCTGCATTTCCTTTACCGGCAGTACGGAGGTGGGTAAGGAGATCCAGCGGCGGGCCGCCTCGGGCGTTAAACGCCTCATTCTGGAACTGGGCGGCACATGTCCCGCCATAATCTGTGAGGATGCGGACTGGCGCTCGCTTCTTCCCCACATGGTCACCCAGGCCTACAAAAACTCCGGCCAGTATTGCTACCGCATCACGCGTTTTTACGTGGCGAGATCGTGTTGGGACAGCTTCCTCTCGGAGTTTGTCGATCACGTCGTGCGCCTTCGCGTCGGCCACCCTTTGGAACCCGATGTGGACCTGGGACCGCTGAACCATCCGGACATCGTCCGGCGCGTCGCCGAACAGGTTTCTCGAGCCCAAAAGGCCGGCGCGACCGTGCGGCAAGCCGCCTTGCCGGGCCGGCTCAAACACGGTTTTTACTATCCTCCCACCGTCATTACGGGCCTCCCTGCCCACGCGCCGCTCTTTTGCGAAGAAATCTTCGGGCCCGTGACCCTTCTCGTCCCTTTTCACGACGAGGCGGAAGCCCTCGCGGAGGCCAACCGATCTCCCTACGGGCTTGCCGCTTATGTCTTCACACAGGATCTCAGCAAGGGTTTGCGCCTGGCACACGAACTGGAAGCGGGCACCGTATGGATCAACGGGATTCATCAAGCCCTGCCGGACGCCCCCTTCGGAGGAATGAAACACAGCGGTCTCGGCCGAGAAAAGTCACGCTTTGGTGTGGAAGCCTTTACCGAATTGAAAACCATCTATCTGGCTTATTGAAAGGGGGCGGCAGATGGTTCCCATCGTGTGTATCGTCGGCGCATCCAACGTGGGCAAGACAACTTTTCTGGAAAAGCTCATCCCGGCTTTGGTGCGCCGAGGGTACCGCGTCGGCACGGTCAAGCACGACGTCCATGGTTTTCACATGGATCGGGAAGGCAAAGACACGTGGCGTCACGCCCAGGCTGGGGCCCAAACCATCGCCATTTCCTCGCCCATGCGCGTCGCCTCCATCCGGAGCGTCCCCGAGGAGTTGCCGTTGGAGGAGGTGGTGGCGCGATATTTCTGGGACGAAGATATCGTCCTCGCCGAAGGTTTCAAGAAGTCCCTGTTCCCCAAAATCGAACTTTTCCGACCGGAAATCGAACCCCAGCCCTTGTGTTCGCCATCCGACAACCTCATCGCTTTTGTCTCCGATACGGCACTGGAAATAGACGTGCCTCGCTTTGCCTTTGCCGATGTGGAGGGCCTGACCGATTTTATCCAATCGCGCTATCTCGAGGATCGAAAAGGCCCTCGTGTGCTGGTCCAATTGGACGGCAAAAAGCTTCCCATGAAGGACTTTGTGCAGGATTTTATCGCCGGAGGCGTCGTGGGCATGGTTTCTCAGTTGCGGGGCTGGAAAAGACCCCGACAATTGCGCATCACCATCACGTTGGGAGACGAGGCGTGATCGCCGGCGCCGTCCTGGCCGGCGGGGAAAGCCGCCGTTTCGGACGCAACAAAGCTCTCGAGCCCTTGAAAGGCACGCGCCTCATCGATCGCGCCGTCGCTCAGCTCACCGCTCTGTGCGATCCGGTCATGGTCGTCGCCAACGACCTGTCGCCCTATGTGGATCTCAACGCTTTCCTGGTGCGGGACGTCGTCCCTCGGTTCGGGCCCCTTGGGGGTATCTATACTGCTTTGTATTTTTCCCCTCGCCCCTGGGTGTTCGTCCGCGCCACGGACATGCCGTTCCTGGAGCCCTCCCTGGCCCAGGCCCTCATTTCCCTCACGCAGGACTCCCGCCTGGATGTGATCGTGCTCAAGAAAGACCAGGCCTTCGAACCTCTCATGGCCCTCTATCATGTGCGGTGCCTGCCGCACATCCGTCGCTCCATGGAGGCGGATCGAAGACAGGTGATCAGTTTCTACCGAAGCGTCCATGTCCACGCTGTGGACGAACCTCAATGGCGCGTCTATGATCCCCAAGGCGTGAGCCTGTGGAATGTGAACACGCCCGAGGACTGGCAAAGGATCGTTCAGCTTCCCGAGGAACCTCTTCCGACGGGGCCTGCGGAGACCAAAGACGCCTAAGATGACTTCACGCTCAGAGCCTATTTCCTTGGAGGAAGCCTCGGTTCTGGCGGCCCGCGCCGTGAAACGGGGGCCCGTCCAATGGATTCCCGTGGACGCGGCTCTTGGGCGGATCGTGGCACACGACCTTACCGCTCCTTTCGCCATACCTTCGGAAGCGCGATCGAGAATGGACGGCTACGCCGTGCGAGCTCAAGACACGCGCGGTGCTACCCGAACCGCTCCCCGGGAGTTGCGATGCCTCGACGGCGTCTTGGCCGCAGGGACAATACCGGCCCTGTCGTTAGAACCGGCAACGGCATGCCGCATTCTCACGGGGGCCGTTCTCCCGCAAGGGGCCGATGCCGTCGTCCCCGACGAAGACGTGGAACGGTCGGGGAACGGGATCAGAGTTTTTGCGGAGGTGCTTCCGGGCCATTGGGTCTCCCCGGTGGGCGAACAAATGGCTCGCGGAGCCATCGGGGTGCGAGCCGGAACCCCAATGACGGCCTCGTGTGTGGCCTCGGCCGTGGCCATGGGCTACGCTCGTGTTCCCGTGTTCATGCGCTTCCATGTGGCCCTGGCGAGCACCGGGACCGAAATCCTTGAACCCGGCACGGCGTGGCGCCCCGGCGCCTCATACGCCGATACCCGTTACCTTTTAGCCGCCCTCGCGCATTTGTCGGGGGCAGCCCCCCTTCATCTCGGTTGCGGCTCGGACGACCCTTCGGCTATCGCGACCCTGCTGGACAAAGCACCGGGGCACGCCGTGGTCACCACGGGAGGGACCGGACGCGGCGACAAAGATTTCATCTTCCGCGTCTGGAGAGATCTCGAAATCGTCCCGATTTTTCGGGGGATCACCATGAAACCCGGCGGAGGAACAGCTTTGGGGCGCCGCGGAGACCAGCTTTTTTGGGCCCTTCCCGGAGCGCCGTGGGCGGCGGCGGCGGTTTTCCATGAGCTCTTCGTGCCGATGCTGGAAACCTGGCACGGATCACAAAAGCCGCTCAGCTCGACCTACGCGGCGCGTCTCCGGCGCGGGCTGACTTGGGAAGGCCGCGGGGTTCGAGCCATCCCCGGAGAGCTTTTCGTGCGCGGAGAAACGCTCTGGTTCGACCCAATCCTTTCGGACTCCACCCATTCCTTGTCTCATTTTGCCGCAAGCAACGCTTACGCCGTGATTCCATCCGGTCGCGGCATTCTTCCAGCCGAAACCCCCGTCTTGGCCAGGCTCTTTCTCGGAAAAGGGATCGCGGCTCGATAACCTCGCAAGCCATGTTGTCTCTGCCGCTTCAGTTCAACAGAGGTGCAAGGGCCTCTTTGCACATGCCCCTATTCAAGGAGGCGTGATGTGTGTATAGTGCGGGCTCGACTTCTCAGGAGCGGAGAGGATCATAACGATGCTTAAAGGCACAGTTATCGAGACACAGTACTACAAGGTGTTGCAAACTTATTTCGTGCCGGTCCTTGTGCGGTTCAAGGTCCGGCCCAACCATGTGTCCATACTCGGCCTTGGGATCAGTGCGGCGGCAGGGCTGGGATTCTTCCTGCAGCCGTTCTGGGGTGGGGTTTTGACGCTGGGGGCAGGCCTCGTGGATACCCTGGACGGCAGTCTCGCCCGAAGCACCGGTCAGGCCCGGAACTCCGGCGCTTTCCTGGATTCCGTTCTGGATCGCTATTCCGAATTTCTCATTTATTTGGGCATCTGGGGTTATCTTTGTCGAAAGGGCGCCTCGGAACCGGCCGTTTCCCTGATCATTCTCTTCATTCTCTTCGGGTCGCTCATGGTGAGCTACACCCGAGCGAGAGCCGAAGGGCTGGGGCAAAAATGCCTCGTCGGCTTTCTGCAGAGGGGAGAGCGCGTGATTTTATTGGGTCTCGGCGGCATCGCCAACCCGGCCTTCAACAAGCTTACCCGCCTCCCTTTCAGCGCTTCCGCCGAAGATGCCTTTCTCATGGCCATTCTTTTCATTCTTGCCGTCGGCACGAACCTCACGGCCCTCTGGCGCTTCTGGCATGTGCTCAAGAACCTCTCCCATGAGGCCGCGCCTGAGCCCATCGTCGACGGGAAGAGTTAATTCGACGTGGACGGCTTCGCCTAAAGGAAAGACTCCGGAAGTTTGCGCAGGATCACCCGATCGTCTTCCCGATAGATCTCAAAAGAATCCCCTACGGAAAACCCCAGCTGGTCGATGAGAAGCGCCTTATTCAAAGTAATGCTTCCGCTCTGGCCGATGGTGCGATGATTGGTGGTCTTGATCACCACCGACGGCGCCGGCGCCGAGGCTTGCTTCGGGCGACGCCGCACCACGGCTTTGGAAGCCGCTCCCGACTCCACCACCTCGTGCTCTTTTTCCACAATCTGAGGTTGCGAAACGACTCGATGGTGCCGCTGCGGCGTTGGCTCGGACGCCCGATGCCGCCCAAAACCCATCTGCGGAATCTCTCCAAGTTCCATGAGTCCCTTAAGATAGAGATCTTGGACCTCGCTTTTGAACCGAAGTCCGAAAAGCTTTTGCACCGCTTCCAAAGAGCGGCCGTTGCGAATTTCATTAACGATCAATTTCGGATCAATGTTTTTGTATTCGACGTCCATAGTGCGTTCCTTTCTCATAAACATCTCCAAACACCTCTCCAAGAATAAGTAGGGTCCGACAAAAGCCTTGTCGTCTCGGGTAATGGTTTTGCCTTGACACACACCTCAGCGGACCAAAAGAGGGGGACAGGCGCTCCGGACTCCCCCGCGCGCTCATGCGTTCAGCCGACTGCAGCGCCTGTGATGGACAAAAGCGCATCAACAGAGGGGGTTGCGTCCGAGTATGTTGACGACTCACGAAATTCGGGAATTTTCCGAGATGCGACGACAGTGTCTCAACGACGTTCTTTTCCTAACAAAGTCTCATTGCCGAATCAACCTTCTTGATGCTCGAAAATTTTTCGAATGAATCAAGACTTGCGGCCGCAGCGCGCCGCGAGAAAAGCCCCGTGCGGCGGGCGTCTTTATAAGGGAAGCGCCGGGGCAGGTCAATGGCAAACCGGCGCGGCAAAACATCGTTTCGCGATCCATTTTCCCCGCCCGTGGGGGAGGGCTCACCCTCGTCGTCATAGTCCCCGCAGGATTTTGGACAGATCCCGGGTCAAAGCGGCGACTTGTTCCGCATGACGTTCACTCAAGGTCCCGCAGCCGCAGCTCGGCGTAAAAAGACTCCGCTGCAACACGAAATCCAAAGATTTCTCCGAGCCGCAGAAACCTTTGACCTGTTCGATCCACCGTTCCGCCAAATCCTTTGCCGTCACGGTGTCGATCAAGGCTTCCTCGGCCGTCGGGACCATCCCCCACGCCACGATCCCCCCACGGTCCAAGAACTCGAAACACTGTTGACGATATAAGGCGAAACGGTCGAAAAATTGATAAGCATCCAGGTTGATAATATCCAGAGGACATTGAAAAATAACGCCCCAGTCCGTGTTGGCGCACACATGAACACCGACCAGGGCTCCCGCCCTTCTTAACGGCTCGGCCACTTCCGTGAGCAACGCCTTGATATCGTCGGCGGATACCGTGATAAAGGCGGAACTCCCGAACCCGGCCAGGGCCGGCTCATCCAAAAAGAGGATCACCGGCTTCCCCCATCGAGCCAGACGACGAACCTGCCACAGCGCCTTCATGGCCAGGTGTTTAACCACAACATCGCGCATCCTTTCATCGAAAAGGAGCGCCCGTCGATTTTGGTCCGTCAAGCCGCTGAGCAATGTGAACGGCCCGACGATTTGTCCCTTGACGGCATTCCAGCGAGCAGGCCGGGTATCCAGGCGATCCAAGAACAGGCGCAACGTTCGACCCGCTTCTTCCCCCATGGCGAATCGGGACTGATCCAACAGAGACGGCGAGCTCTCAACGTCCAGATAATCTTCATAGAAATCAAGGATGTCCTGCTCCAGATCTTCCGTGTCTACCCAAATCCGGCCGGCTTCGCGTCTGACACCGGGCAAACCTTCCAAGTATTGAACCATCATTTGCTCGGCCGGGTATTGGGTCAGCTGCGGCCACACGGGAATATCCGTCATGGTGTCCAAAACGACGGAGACGGCATGTTCCGGGTCCGTGTGCGGGAGACTCCCCACAAGGGTAGCCTGTCCCGCGGGTTCGAAAAGTCCCATTGCAAAGTCCCCTCGAGGAAGGTATGGTTTTTATGTTCCGTATATCTTTAAAGAATCGGGGCCGCGTGTCACAGTTCTTTTCATCCCATGCTCCCTCTATCATAGCGCGGCTCCCTCGTCAAATGGAGCTCCGGAAGGCACGCTACGGTTTGGTCGGCCCTTCCGGTACATCCCAGACGACCTTCGGTGGAGGGCGGCATGGCGGCAAGGCCCCGCGATCCCCAAGACCCCGACTCCAAAAATAAAAGACTCCCTTGGATGCTTTTGGTTGTGCTGTTGGTCCTGACCGTGGGCGTCCTCTACCTTCTCATGCACATGGGAAAGCTTCCTTTCGGTACCCCGACTCCACCTTCCGAAAAGCCTGAAGGCAGGACCCATGTGCCCGAAACCGTCGTCCCTGAGCAGGTTCGACGGCCGATACCGCCGCCGGAACCACAGCCCACCCAAAGCGCCCCGGTCGTCTCCGGTCCGTCCTATCCCGACGTGCCGCCTCAGGCGTCCCAAGACGAACGTAAGAACGCTTTCGGGCTTAAATCCAGCGTGGATCATGTGGTCCAGGCTCAAGAACCCTTCACGGCGCACGGCCGCCAATGGACCATTGAGGAAATCCGAAGGCGACTGGCCGGCCGCGAGCCCCACGGATTGCCCGAAACCGGGGAAGGAGAAACCCCCGGAGGGATCCCCCGAAAGCTTTCCCCGGGGAAGTCCGCCGATGCGGCTCCCAAACGGCCGACGGTTTACTACGGCGTTCGTTCGGTACGCCCCGGGGAGAACCTTTGGGTGATCCACGAGGGAATTGTGCGGGAGTATTTCGCCCGGCGCGGCATCGAGCTGCCACCCCGTGCCGATCAGCCGCGACCCGGCGGGCGCAGCAGCGGCATCGGCCGCATTCTCAAATTCCTCGAAAGCGTCGTCTACGTTTACAACGTGCGGGAAAATCGGTTGTTGGAAGATCTCGATTTCCTCCACCCCAACGATCTTATCGTCTTTTTCAAGATTTCCGAAGTCTTTGAAGCTTTGGACCAGGTCAGCCCCGAAGATTTGAACGCCTTGCGATACGTGGGGCCGACCCTCCGGATCATGGCTCCCTCCAAATCTCGAGTTCTCCTGAATCAGAGGGACCTCAAGGACCAACCGCCCCCAGTCGTTCCGAAGACGCGACCTTAGAAACCAGCATGGAGCACCCCGCACCAGAGCAGGAGGAGACGCATGGCACAGGATTTGAAAAAAATGTACCGGACCGTGATGGACGACCATTTCCCGGAGGACTTGACAATCCGATTCGGCGACCAGGAACTGGTCTACCGAAAGCGCACGTGGAAATTTCCGGATGAAAAAACCGGGGAGCTCATTGAAAAGGGCCTCCGCTACGGGGAAAACCCGGGCCAGGAGGCGGCCCTCTATGAGCTGGTGTCAGGAAACCTCAGCCTGGGCGACTGCCGTTTCATTGAACCGGGCCGCGGACTGGTGAGTGCCATTACGGAAGAGGACATGGTCCAGGCAGGCAAGCACCCTGGGAAAATCAACCTCACCGACTTGGATAACGGCCTCAATATCATCAAATACCTTATGGACCGCCCATGCGCCGTGATCCTCAAGCACAACAACCCGTGCGGGGCCGCCATCGGGTCCACGTTGGCAGAAGCCTACTTTCGAGCGAACCGGGCGGACCGTATCGCCGCCTTCGGAGGCTGCCTGGTGGTGAACCGGCCTTTGGATAAAGACACGGCCGAGCTGGCCGCCCAAAACTATTTGGAAGTCTTGGCGGCCCCCGACTTTGAAGAAGGGACTCTGGATATCGTCAGGAAACGGGCCAATCTGCGCATCATTCAAATTCGGCGAATGGATCGGCTTCATGAATATCGAGACCTTCGCTTCGTGGATTTCAAGTCTCTGATAGACGGCGGCCTCATCGTGCAGCAATCCCCCTTGTGCCGTGTCAAAGGACCTCAAGACTTGAAGCTGGCCGAAACGGTCCACGAGGGCAAAACCTACCGGATCCACAGACCCCCTACGGAAAAGGAAATGGAGGATCTTCTTTTCGGCTGGTATGTGGAACAAGGTGTTACGTCCAACTCGGTTCTTTATGTCAAGGACCTGTGCACGGTCGCCATCGGCACAGGCGAACAGGACCGTGTCGGGGTGGCGGAATTGGCCGTCTACAAAGCCTATCGCAACTACGGCGATGCGCTCTGCTTCGAAAAATACGGACTGTCGTACAAAGAACTTGAGCGGGCCGTGGAGACGGGCCGAAGGCCCCGGGACGATCGAGAAGCCATTGACGCCGCCGTGCGCGAAGTGCGCGCCGGTCTGGTGGGATCCACCATGGTTTCCGACGCTTTCTTCCCTTTTCGGGATGGTGTGGACGTCGGCATTCGCCAAGGCATCACCGCCGTGGTGCAACCCGGAGGATCTCTCAGGGATTGGGAAGTCATCGAAGCCTGCAACGAAGCGGGGGTAACCATGGTCTTCACCGGCCAAAGGGCTTTTAAACATTAGGGAGTCGTCCGCGCAGGGGCGTCAGCTTGAAGGGGCGGGCCTTTTCGCCCAATGCAGACCCGACAGCTGCCCACGAAGGGGATTCGGTCCATTTCTTTCGTGAAGCGAGACGGATGCTCTACAGCCCCTGCCAGGGGGCCATGAGGTCGTGAGGAATCCCCAGGTGATCCAAGATGCGCGCCACAACGAAGTCGATGAGGTCGTCGAGGACGCGGGGGTGATGATAGAAACCGGGGGCAGGAGGCAACACAATGCCTCCGGCTTCGGTGAGGGCCAACATGTTTTTCAAATGCACAGCGCTCAGCGGCGTCTCCCGGGGCACCACAATGAGCCGCCGCCTTTCCTTGAGGCACACGTCGGCGGCTCGGTGGATCAAATTATTGGCCAATCCGTTGGCCACAGCCGACAAAGTGCCCATGGTGCACGGCACGATGACCATGCCACGTGTCCGAAAAGAACCGCTGGCGATGGGAGCCGTGAACTCGTCTTCGGCATAAAGAGGGATCCCCGCCGGCAGGTCCTCCTCCAGATTTCTGCCGGTTTCCAGGCGATAGACGAGGCGGCCGGCCGAAGAAACCACCCCATGGACGGGAACGGCACGCTCTGCAAGGAACCTGAAGAGACGCCGCGCATAGGGCGCGCCGCTGGCTCCGGTCACGGCGACAATCACCGGGAGGCTATCCACCTGTCCCACACTTCCTCCACACCGCGTCCTTCATGGACCAAGTCCACGATAGCCGCCAGAAAACGATCCGGACACTCGTGCTGAAAGACGTTTCGGCCCACGGCCACCCCGGCCAGTCCCGCTTCCAACCCTAGGCGAACTCTTCCCAGGAAAGCTCGCTCATCGGCTTCCTTGGTCCCGCCGGCCATGACCACCGGCACGGGGACGCTTCGGGCGATCCGCTCCATGCTCTCGATTCGCTGCGGGGCAGGAATCTTGATGAGATCTGCACCCAATTCGGCCGCCACACGGGCGGCATGTTCCACGGACTCGTCCGTGACGGGCTTGGGCGCGTGAGCACCCCGCACGTAGATCATCACCAGAAAAGGCATGTGCCACCGGGCACACGCCTCCCCCACAAGGCCGAGATCGGAAAGCATCTGCGGCTCCGCCTCATCCCCTAGGTTGATATGCACAGAAACACCGTCGGCTCCGCGTCGGATGGCCTCCTCCACGGACCCGACCAAAACCTTCCGATGAAAAGAGGGGCCGATCTGCGTGCTGGCCGAAAGATGCATAAAGACACCCGGTAGACGGCCCGAAACCCGCTCCAGATAGGTCATCATCCCTTTATGCAGCACGAACCCGTCGGCGCCGGAAGAGGCCCCGTAGCGAAGAACGGTTTCCATCTGCGCGATGCCGTGCACGGGACCGCAACTGACGCCGTGGTCCAAGGGAAAGAGCACCAGGCGTCCGTCCTGCCTCCAAAAGAAACGCCTCAGCCTTAAAGTCTTGCCGCCCATCTCCCATTTTCCCCCCCGGGCCGCCCCATCCATGCTCCGTCCCCACCGTGGACGGAGTCCCCAAACACATCCAACACCGGAAACGCGGCGATGTCTCCAATGCCGACCATTTCTCGATAGAAAAGGCTTAGTCCTTCGAGCGCCTTTTCGTGCAGGTCGAAGGTGAATGTTTGGTAATAGCGGCGCAGTCCCTCCGCATCCAAGATCCCCAAACGACCGGCTTCCCGACACAGCACGTCCAGGTGACGCAGCCCCCATGCCTTGGATTCCCATAGGCATCGCACCACCTCGCGAACCCATTGCGGCTCTCGGGCGGCCACATCCCGGCGCACAACCCACAAGGCAAACACGAAGGGAAGGCCAGTCCATCGGTTCCACACTTCCGCCAAGTCCCACCGATAAGGATATTCGGGATGAGTCGCCCACACCAAGGCCTCATCCCCGATGGCCAAGAAAGCGGCAGGGGACGACCCGTTAGCCAGAGCCTCGCTCAGAGCGCCCCGATGATATCGCACACCCCGCAACCCCCAATACTTTTCCACAAGCACCTTCAGCAAAACCACGGAAGTGTCGGAATGGCTCGTGAGCAGAACATCCTCTCCTTCAAGCGCCTCCATGGGTTTTTTGCTCAGAAGGAGCACACTATGCACCGGCCCGTCGCAGGCGATGGCCAACCCCGGAATGATCTTGAAGAGCTTCGGATACCGGGCGTACATCACCGAGGAGACGGCGCTCATGTCCAAATCCCCTCGACACATCATGGCATTCAGCTCGGATGGGCATCGAGCCGTGATGCGGCACGGATTGGGTGTGTGCCCATGTTCCATGGCGTAATAGACGGGCCAGACATTGAGATAGTCGATTTTTCCGAGTCTCAGCATGAAATTTCTCCACCGATCCACGCCACACGCCCGAGAGCCCCCTGACGGATGATGGCTTCCGCCAACTCGTTTTCCGATGCGGGATGTCCCGTAACGGGGACGGCCAGGAAAGGGGTCCCCGCTTTGGGACCCAAGTAGCCCCACGTTCGGTCCAAACCGAGAGCTCGTGCCCCCCCAAGGGTCATCATGCGAAGCACCGCCGCAGGTTCCAGCCCATGATAAGCGTCCAAGACCGCGGCGGCCTCACGAAAAAGATTCAGATCTTCATTGCTGGCACGGCTGTCTGTGCCCAAAGCACAGGAAATTCCTCTTCGGACCGCTTCCTCAATCTTGGGCAGTGTCCCCTCGATCCACCGGTTGCTTCGAGGACAAAAACACACACTGGCGCCGCGCCGGGCCGCAATGTCCCAGTCTTCCGCATCGACATGCACCATATGGACAAGAAGAGTCCTTGGGTCGAGAACCCCCAAGGCCTCCAGAGTTTTCACAGGCGATAGCCCGGAAGGGCGCCATGCGGGGTCCCATCGGCCTAAGGAGAAAAGAAGGTCGCGGCAAAACCCTGCGCCCAACCTAACGAACTGCATCTCTTCTCGATGTTCGGCTGCGTGGATGGAAAAAGGCCGGCCCCGGGCTCGCGTCCAATCTTTGGCTTGACGGATCACCTCCCAAGAAGTCCCGTAGAGCGAATGGGCCGCGAGCGCCCAAGGCAGCGTGTCCACGTCGTGCAGTGCGGAAAGATTCTCTTCAAGATTTTTGGTCGAAAACCCCAAAAGTTCTACGAACCGGCATTCATAGGGAACTCCGCCGACCCCGGACATTCCGTCCACCGGCGGATTGACGACATTGCCCAACCAGATGGTCCCGCTTGCGGCGGCTTCCGCACGGCCCTTGTTTTGAGCCTCTAGGCGATTTGAAGGGCTCAAAGCCCCTTTGGCTTCGAAAACTGAAAGAACCCAGCGTGCAAATCCCGGAGACCTCTCCGGTTTTTTGAAGGAAAGGCCGCTGAAATCCAAATGGGTATGCGCATTGACGGCACCCGGCAGCAGGGCCGTGTCCTCGTGATCCCAAAGGCGAACCCCGGGACCGCCAAAACGCTCTACGACTTCTTGCGCTTCACCCGCTGCCAAAATCCGATCCTTGCACACCGCCACGGCACCGTCGGCGATGGCCGGGCCGATGGCAGGGAACACCCAGGGCGCCCGGTAAATCCGGACCGGATCTGAAGGGGTCGCCTTAAGGTCTGTCAATCCACTCATAGGCCATGGTCCGCTGCTTCGGGACAAAGCCGGCGTCTTTGATGATCCGATGAATTTCTTCCAATGACAGCCGAAAATGAACCCCCGCCGCCGCCACCACATTTTCTTCGATCATGGTGGATCCAAAATCGTTGGCGCCGAAAAACAGTGCCGTTTGGGCCGCTTTAGGGCCCATGGTGACCCAAGACGCCTGAATATTGTCGAAATTGTCCAAGACGAGACGTGAGAGGGCCAAGAGGCGCAGATAACCCACCGCGGTTTCCGGGCGTCTTTCCATGGCCGTGTGCCACGGTTGGAAGGTCCACGGAATGAATGCCGTAAAGCCGCCCGTACGGTCCTGCAAGTCCCGAAGGGCGAAGAGGTGCGCCAGCCGGTCGTCGGAAGATTCTTCGTGGCCGAACATCATGGTGGCCGTCGTGCGCAGTCCCTGCCGATGGGCCTCTTCCATGACGCCCAGCCATTCCCCGGCCGAGCATTTGTTCGGCGACACTTTGCGGCGGACCGCGTCCACCAGGATTTCCGCTCCGCCCCCGGGAATGGAATCCAAGCCGGCCTCTTTCAGGCGGGCGATGACCGTCGCCACATCAAGGCCTTCCCGGCGGGCGAAGAAAACGATCTCCGGTGGAGAAAAGGCATGGATGTGAACGGGATAGCGTTCCTTAACGAAGCGCAGCATGTCCTCGTAAAAACCGAGGGGTAGGTCCGGGTGATGTCCTCCCTGCAAGAGAATCTGGGTGCCCCCAAGAGCCAAAGTTTCTTCTATCTTTTGGGCGAGGACGTCCTTTCCCAGGACATATCCTTCCGGATGTCCGGGAGGGCGGAAGAAGGCGCAGAATCGACATCCGCAGACGCAAATGTTGGAATAATTGATGTTGCGGTCCACCACATAGGTGACCACGTTCTCCGGATGCTTCCTCTGCCGGATCGTGTGGGCGGCGTAACCCAACCAGTGAAGGTCGGCGTCCCGATAGATCCTTCGCGCCTCATCCCAACTCAGGCGTCTTCCCTCTTGCAGCACCCCGTCGAAGAAATCCTCACGCCCCGGTTTCATCACTCCCCCCTGAACGATCATGGCGTTCCAAGGGCCTTCGTCCCCTTGTCCACGAAGGGATCCGACCGAGAGCGCCACTAGAGATCGGGAGCTCGGCGGGGGAGCGTCGTGCACGCGATGATGACGACACCTTCGCTTCCCCAGCGCTCCCAACCCATGCCGATGAGCGGCCCCTCAGCCCCGCTAACCAAGAAACCCCAGTTCCCATCAGCACGACCGGGCCGATGCCGGCAGGGTTTCGAAAAAACAGTTCCGTTCCACGGGATCGAAACCCGCCTCCCGAATGAGGTTTTCCAAAGTCTCCCGCGACAAGAAATCTTCCGATTCGGCTCCCGCCATGTGCCCGATCTTTTCCTCCACCACCGTGCCGTCCAGGTCGTCTGCACCGAAATGGAGGGCCACTTGGGCGAGCTTGACCCCCAACATGACCCAGTAGGCCTTGATGTGAGGAATGTTATCCAGCATGAGGCGCGAGACGGCGATGGTTTTTAGGGCGTCCACCCCCGTAGGCTCACGGGCGTTCTCCACTTCTGTATTGCCCGGTTGGAACGGCAAAGGAATGAAACACACAAATCCTCCCGTTTCGTCCTGGAGGCGGCGCAAGGCGTCTAAGTGTTCCAGGCGTTCCTCGAGAGTTTCCTTATGGCCGAAAAGCATGGTGGCGTTGCTCTTGATCCCCAGTTCGTGGGCTTCGCGCATGATGCGCAGCCATCCGTCACCGTCCAGTTTGTTCGGGCACAGGAGCCGTCGCACACGAGGGCTGAAAACCTCCGCCCCGCCACCCGGCAACATTTCTAAACCCGCCGCTTGAAGCCTCAGGAGCACGTCCCGGGTGGTGAGTCCTTCGAGCCGCGCGAAATGAGCGATTTCCACCGCCGTGAACGCCTTGAGGTGCACCTCAGGTCGAATTTTTCGAATCGCCGCTAGCATGGATTCAAAGGTTTCCAGACGCAGCTCCGGGTGGCAGCCTCCCACGATGTGAATTTCCGTGATGGGCTCGTGAAGCCGCTCCCGGACCTTTTCCACGACGTCCGCAACACTCAGTTCAAACGATCCGGGTTCTCCCTTGCGCCGCCGAAACGCACAAAAGAGGCAGCCATTGACGCAAATATTGGAATAGTTGATGTGCTGGTTAACCACGTAAAAGGTTGTGCGCCCGTGCCAACGAAGCCTCACCCGGTGAGCAAGAGCCCCCAAGGCGACCAGATCCGGACACTGGAAAAGTCGAAACCCGTCGTCAAGGTCCAAACGCCGCCCTTCGGCAACCTTGTGGAAAATCCGTTCAAGCCCCAGGGACTTGTACACCGAGACCGGAATCATCGTGAGCCCCTCCCCTTGACCGACTCCCGGCGTGACCCATGCCGTCGCCGGCCAATCCATTGCGCAATACCTCGACCAAGGCATCGATCAAACGCCCCGTCACTTCCGCAGAACCCTCATACAGACCCGTGCCCCCGTCCAGGAAAGAGACGCATTGGGCCTGGAGGAAACGATCCATGACGGCGTCCAACAAGAAGACCACAAAATCCGGATCCATATCCGAGCGCACTTCGCCCTGGGCCATGCCTTTGAGCACCATGGGGCGCAAGTATTCAGCGGAAAAGAGACGCACCCGATGGAGGAGTTCGGTGCGCAGCGGAAAATCCTCCTGAAAAAGCATCTTGAGATAAATGCGGTAGACTCGGGGGTGGCGCCGGAGAAAATCCACCCCCGCCGCAAGGCTCCGGCGGATTTTTTCAAAGAAATCCTTTTCCGCCGTTTCCTGCTTGACCTGGGCCAGACGCTTGCGGACCAAGGCGACGGCCTGGTCGAAGATGAAGAGGAAAAGACCTTCTTTGTTGCCGAAATACTGGAAGAGCGATCCCTTGGAAATCCCGAGGGATTGAGCCAGACGATTGAGGCTCGCCTGACGAAAGCCGTAGCGGGAAAACTCTTCGACGGCGCCCTCAACGATTTTTTCTCGCTTCGGCTCCTTCAGCCTCATGAAACGATCGATGCCCATGGATCTTTTGCCCCCTCGAACCCGCCAGCGAGCCGAATGACCAGGTGGTCATTTTTATCGGACGCCCTGTGATTTTGTCAACCGATCCCTTGAAGGGCGATGGGGGTCTCGGATATAGAGGAAACTGGACCTCAATTACGGAGATGTGGCATGCGTCGCCCCGTTATTCACGGGCCCCTTCCCGGACCCAAGGCCCGGGTTCTCACGGCCAAAGATCACATGTACGTCTCTCCGTCCTACACGCGCATTTATCCGCTGGTGGCGGAAAAGGCCCAAGGTGTGTGGGTTGAGGACGTGGACGGCAACGTGTTTCTGGATTTTACGGCGGGGATCGCCGTCTGCGCCACGGGGCATTGTCACCCCCGGGTGGTCCGGGCCGTGCAGGATCAGGCGCAGCGGTTGCTTCACATGTCCGGCACGGATTTTTACTACACGCCGCAAATTCTTCTGGCGGAAAAGCTCTCGTCCCTCATCCCCGGAGACGACGTTTATAAGGTCTACTTCGGCAATTCCGGAGCGGAAGCCGTGGAAGCGGCTTTCAAGCTGGCCCGCTGGCACACTCGAAGAGAATTGAACATTGCCTTTTTCGGGGCCTTTCACGGCCGCACCATGGGTGCCTTGTCCTTGACGGCCAGCAAGACCATTCAAAAGCGCCATTACAACCCTTTCGTTCCCGGCATCACCCACATCCCGTATGCGTATTGTTACCGGTGTCCGTACAACCTCACCTATCCGTCCTGTGACGTGGAATGTGCACGGTGGGTTGAAGAAACGCTCTTTCGAACCACGGTGCCGCCGGAAGAAGTGGCGGCCATCTTTGTGGAACCCATTCAAGGCGAAGGGGGCTACATCGTCCCTCCACCGGAATTTCATCGGCGCCTGCAGGCCATCGCGCGGAAGTACGGGATTCTTTACGTGGCCGACGAGGTCCAGACGGGCATCGGGCGCACGGGAAAAATGTTTGCCATGGATCATTTCGGCGTCGTGCCGGACATCATCGCCTTGGCTAAAGGCATCGCTTCAGGGCTGCCTCTCGGGGCCATGATGGCCCCGGCACGCATCATGGACTGGGAGGCGGGTTCGCATGCCTCCACCTTTGGGGGAAACCCCCTGTCCTGCCAAGCGGCCTTGGAAACCTTGGCCCTCGTGGAATCCCACCTCATGGCCAATGCGGCCGCCATGGGGGATCGGCTTCTTGCGGGCTTGCGTGGACTTCAGCAGCGATGGGAATGCATGGGCGATGTGCGCGGTCTGGGCCTCATGGTCGGCGTCGAACTGGTCAAGGACCGGCACACCAAGGAACGGGCCACCGATTGGCGAAACCGGCTCATTCAGGAAGCGTTCCAGCGGGGTCTGTTGCTCCTTGGCTGTGGGGAAAACACCGTGCGGTTTTGTCCGGCTCTGACCGTGACGGCCGAGGAAGTGGACTGCTGTGTGGAAATCTTTGAGCAGGCGCTGCGCTCAATCCTCCTCTAAGAAGACAGCGATCCCTAGGCATCCTGTGACTTCGCGCCCTCTTTCACACGCAAGCCGAAGGAGCTCCCGAAAGTTCTTGACCCTGAGAAAAGGCCGTTTCTATAATCGCGTCGATCGTTTGGCCCGCCGGAAGGCTTCGGCTTCAAGGGACCGGCGGCATTCGCGGTGGCGGCTTTTCCGCTTTGCTTGTCAGCGCTTGACACAGATTTTGGCGCCATTTATAGTGAGATACTTCACAAGATCAACGCCGACGTGCCCCTTGCGGCCGTGATGCGGGGCCGTGGTGCGTCGGCCGAACCGGCCTCGGGCACAGTGGTGGTCACATGAACCTCACGGAATACCTCCAGCGCAACCAAAAGCCGATCCTTCAAGCCTGGTTTCAATCGGTGGTGGAAACCTACCCCGAGGAAACCGCCAAGTTCCTTAAGAAAGAAAAGGATCCCTTCGCCAATCCTGTGGGCAGTTCCATCCTGGAAGGCATTCAGGGCATCTTTACGCAGATTTTGGGGGGACTGCCGTCCGATGACGTGCTGCCTTTTTTGGACCGCATCGTGCGGGTTCGGGCCATCCAGGACTTTACGCCCGCCCAAGCGGTCTCGTTCATGTTTTCCTTGAAGGACGTCGTGCGATCCCGCATGGAAAAGGACGGCCTCTTGGACCGCTACACGGCCGATTTGGTCGCTTTCGACCGCACGGTGGACCGGGCGGCCCTCATGGCTTTCAACATTTTCATGGAATGCCGCGAAAAACTCTATCAGCTGCGCATCGACGAAATCAAGAATCGAACAGGGCGACTCCTGGAACGGGCCAATGCCATATGGGAGAGCCGCCGTGCGGAGGACGGCTCCCGGGAGGAATCATAAAACTTTTATTAACCAAAACGAGGTGGGGTGGTTATGAATGCATCACAATCTATGGTTTTTTCCCTTGTCGCCGTCGGGATCCTCGTGTGCCTCCCACTGATCGGCGTCACGGCCGGGATGACATCCCTTTTCGGCGTGATCATCCCCTATGCGGCCGTCGTCGTGTTCTTCGTGGGGATTGTGGCGCGCGTGGTACGATGGGCCCGGTCTCCGGTGCCGTTCCGCATCCCGACCACGTGCGGACAGCAGAAGAGCTTTCCATGGATCAAGGCGGACAATCTGGACAACCCCTCCGACACCAAAGGGGTGGTCCTGCGCATGATCCTCGAAGTGTTGCTGTTCAGGTCCCTTTTCCGCAACACGCGGCTTGAATTCTACGACGGCCCCAAAATCCGGTACGCCTCCGCCAAATGGCTGTGGCTGGGGGCCATTGTTTTTCACTACAGCTTTCTTGTGGTCTTCTTGCGGCATCTGCGGTTCTTCACCGAACCGGTCACGCCCCTGGTCACCCTTTTGGAAAGCGTCGACGGCTTTCTCGAAGTAGGCCTGCCCAGGCTTTATATTTCCGGGCTGGCCTTGCTGGCCGGCGTCACTTATCTTTTCCTTCGCCGGGTAAGCATTCCACAACTCAAATACATTTCCCTCCCTTCAGACTATTTCCCTCTTTTTCTCATCTTCGCCATCACCGCGACGGGTCTGCTCATGCGGTACGTCTTCAAAGTCGACATCGTGGGCGTGAAAGAACTGACCTTCGGGCTGGCCACCTTCCATCCCGTAGTCCCGAAAGGGATCGGCGTCCTTTTTTATATTCACCTATTCCTTGTCAGTGTGCTGTTCGCTTATTTTCCGTTCAGCAAATTGGTGCACATGGCCGGAGTCTTCCTGAGTCCGACGCGGAATCTTCCCAACAACAGTCGCATGGTGCGCCATATCAATCCGTGGAACTACCCCGTCAAAGTCCATACTTATGAAGAGTATGAAGACGAGTTCAGGGAAAAAATGATTGAAGCTGGTCTCCCAGTGGAAAAGAAGGAGTAGACATGGCTACCGTCCCGAAACCCAGTGAACTTGGAAAGGTGGACCATCGGCCGCCGCAGAGGCCGTGGACCGAAACGACCCCCGAGTTTCGGCCCGGCACTTTCTGTTACGGCGCTAAGGCGAAAAACTTGGACGTTGTGGGGATGCCCAACCCGCGTGAGTGGAACCCCGCGGATGAAGATTGGAAGCTGCCCGACGATTGGAAAGACATCACCCTCAAAGGGATGGAGGACCGGCTCAACAAGTTCCGATCCTTCAAGCTTTTTATGGATATTTGCGTGCGCTGCGGGGCCTGTGCCGACAAATGCCATTACTTCATCGGCTCAGGGGATCCCAAGAACATGCCCGTGCTGCGCGCGGAACTGATCCGATCCATTTACCGCAAATACTTTACCGGAAGCGGCAAGATTTTCAGCAAGTACGCCGGGGCCCGCGCATTGACGGAACAGATCATCAAGGAATGGTTCTACTACTATTACCAATGCACCGAGTGTCGGCGATGCTCCGTGTTTTGCCCATACGGCATCGACACGGCCGAAATCACCATGATGGGCCGCGAACTGTTGAACGAGCTGGGCTGCGGCATCGACTGGATCATGGGACCCGTGGCCAACTGCTACATGAACGGCAACCACCTGGGCATCCAGCCTCATGCCTTCAAAGACATGATCATGTTCTTTGTGGACGAAATCGAGGCGGTCACAGGGGTGCGGGTGGAACCCACTTTCAACCGCAAGGGCGCCGAAGTGCTCTTTATCACCCCTTCAGGGGACGTCTTCGCCGATCCCGGCACGTACACCCTCATGGGCTATATGATGCTCTTCCATGAAATCGGGTTGGACTACACGTGGAGCACGTACGCCTCGGAAGGCGGCAATTTCGGGCTTTTCACCTCCCATGAAATGATGAAGCGCCTGAACGCCAAAATGTACGCGGAAGCCAAGCGCCTCAAGGTGAAATGGCTCCTCGGCGGCGAATGCGGCCACATGTGGCGTGTCATCAACCAGTACATGGACACCATGAACGGCCCGGCGGATTTCCTTGAAGTGCCCAAATCCCCCATCACCGGCACGGTGTTCGAAAACGCCAAAAGCACCAAGATGGTTCATATCGCCGAATTTACGGCGGACCTTATCCGGCACGGCAAACTCAATCTGGATCCCAGCCGAAACGACAACAAGATTGTGACCTTCCACGACTCGTGCAACCCCTCACGAGCCATGGGATTCTTTGAAGAGCCGCGATACGTGCTCAAGGCCGTGTGCAACCATTTCTACGACATGCCCGAGAACACCATCCGCGAAAAGACGTTCTGCTGTGGCTCCGGATCGGGCCTGAACACCGATGAGTTCATGGAAATGCGGATGCGCGGCGGGTTGCCTCGAGCCAACGCCGTGCGGTATGTCCATGAAAAGTACGGTGTGAACATGCTGGCGTGCATTTGCGCCATCGACCGCGCCGTCCTGCCGCCATTGATGAACTACTGGGTTCCGGGGGTGAACGTCACCGGACTTCATGAGCTTGTCGGCAACGCCCTGGTCATGAAGGGTGAAAAGAAACGCACCACGGACCTCCGATACGAACCTTTGCCGGGGATGGAAGAAGAGGAGGAGGCTGAAGATGTATGACGCAAAGAAGATCGTCCCGGGAATCTTGATTTTTGTCGTGCTGTTCACCTTCCCCTTGTGGTCCAACATGGGGAAGGCGGCGCCGGCACCCAAGCCTGAGCTGCCCAAGACCGAGAAGGTCTGTGTGATGGACACGGCATATATGAAAACCGAGCACATGGTGCTCCTCAACCAATGGCGGGATCTGGTAGTGCGCGACGCCAACCGACTGTGGGTGGGGCCCGACGGCAAGGAGCATTTCATGAGCCTCCAGAATTCCTGCATGAAATGCCATTCCAGCAAGGTCAAATTCTGCGACCAGTGCCACAACTACGCGGGGGTGAAGCCTTATTGCTGGCAGTGTCACATCGAGCCTAAGGAGAACATGTGATGGAAAAGGATCGCCGTGAATTCCTGAAGATAGGCGGGATTTCCGTCTTGGGGCTGAGTGCTCTGCCTGTCTTTCAGGCGCTCGCCCAAGAGAAAGGGCCTCGATATAAACCTGACCCCAAGGCCTTGAAAGGGGCCCAGTGGGCCATGATCGTGGATATGAAAAAATGCTGGGAACAGCAGGACAAGCGTCAATGCCGAGACTGCATCCTTGCGTGCCACAAAATCCATAACGTGCCGGACATCCCCGACCAAAAACGGGAAATCAAATGGATCTGGCTGGAAGAGTACAAACACGCCTTTCCCGATCAGGCTCACGAATACGCTCCTGAGAAAGTGAAGGAAAACCCGTTCATGCTCTTGTGCAACCACTGCAGCAACCCGCCCTGTGTGCGCGTGTGCCCCACCAAAGCCACGTTCAAACGCAAACCGGACGGCATCGTCATGATGGACTTCCATCGGTGCATCGGCTGCCGATACTGCATGGCGGGCTGCCCTTACGGCGCTCGAAGCTTCAACTGGGGAGACCCTCGACCCTATCTCAAACCCGAAGACATCAACATGACATACCCGACGCGCCGCAAAGGCGTCGTGGAAAAATGCACCTTCTGCTACGAGCGAATCGATGAAGGACTGCAACCGGCGTGTGTGGAAGCGTGCAAGGTCAAGGCCCTGATTTTCGGCGACATCACCAATCCCAACTCCGAAGTGCGCAAGATTCTCTCCGGCCATTACAGTTTGCGCCGCAAGATCGAGTTGGGCACAGGGCCCAATGTTTACTACCTGATCTGATGAGGGGACGACATGCTTGAAAAAGCACTCAAAGGCGGACAGAAGTACTGGAGCCTCCTGCTGGGCTTGGCGATCCTTTCGGGGATCGGCTTTGCCTGCTTCATGCTCCAGCTCAACCAAGGCCTAAGAATAACCGGCATGAGCCGCGATGTGTCCTGGGGCTTTTACATCGCCCAGTTCACCTTCCTCGTCGGGGTCGCCGCTTCGGCCGTGATGGTGGTTCTCCCGTATTATCTGCACCATGTGAAGGAATTCGGCCGCATCACCATCCTCGGGGAGTTCCTGGCGGTCAGTGCCGTCACCATGTGTCTTTTGTTCATCGTCGTGGATCTCGGCCAACCCATGCGCCTCCTAAACGTTTTGCTTCACCCGACACCGAACTCCATTCTCTTTTGGGACATGGTGGTCTTGAACGGCTATTTGTTCCTGAATGCCGTCATCGGCTGGACGGTGCTCAGCGCGGAACGCAAGGAAATGCCCCCGCCTAAATGGGTCAAACCCCTGATTTACGTTTCGATCCCCTGGGCTGTGAGCATTCACACGGTCACGGCCTTTTTGTACGCCGGTCTTCCGGGCCGTCACTTCTGGCTCACGGCCATCATGGCCGCCCGCTTTCTCGCTTCGGCCTTCGCCTCCGGTCCGTCCCTTTTGATCCTGTTGAGCTTCCTCATTCGCAAGCGCACCAACTTCGATCCGGGGACGGCGGCCATCGAGAAGCTTTCCAAGATTGTCACCTATGCCATGATCACCAGCGTTTTCTTCCTGCTCCTGGAAGTTTTTACGGCGTTCTACAGCAAGATTCCCGGGCATATGCACGGTTTCATTTACCAGTTTGCCGGCTATGAAGGACACGCCGAACTGGTGCCGTTTATGTGGCTTTCGGTGATCCTTTCGGTGACGGCCCTGATCTTGCTCATCCCGCCCCAGTTCCGAAACAACGAGAAGCTTCTGAAGATCGCCTGCATCACCGTTTTCTTTGGGCTTTATCTCGAAAAAGGCGTCGGCTTGGTGGTCACCGGCTTTATTCCCAACGTGTTCGATAAAGTGACCCCTTACATCCCGACGGTTCCTGAGCTGGCCATCACTCTGGGGGTTTGGGCCACCGGATTCTTGATCATGGCTATCCTTTACAAGGTCGCCATCGGCGTCAAGGAGGAAATCCGGGCCTAGGGCCGATCGAATCGTTTCCTTTTCACGAATTTCTCGTTATTTGAGTAAAGGCGCGGCATGCCGCGCCTTTACTGTCTCTTGCCGAAGGAACACATATGGCCCGTTCATGTCGGCTTGTGGATCTGGGCCTTCTGGATTACAAGGCCGCCTTGGCCCTGCAACACCGTTGCCTGGCTCTGCGCCGTGATGCCCTTCTGGATCGAGACGTGTTTTTCCTTGTCGAACATTTTCCCGTCTTGACCTACGGGCGCCGCAGCGGAGCGGAGCATCTTCGCGTGTCCCGAGAATTCCTTGAGAATCAAGGGATCGCCGTGTTTGCCGTGGAACGAGGCGGATCGGTGACCTACCACGGGCCCGGGCAACTGGTCGCTTATCCCCTGGTCCACCTCCCTTCGGCTGGCTGGAAGGTAGTGGATTGGGTCAACGCCCTGGAAGAGGTGATGATCCGCACCGCCCGCCATTTCGGTGTCGATGCCTGCCGAAATCCCCGCAGCCGCGGCGTTTGGGTAGGCGACAAAAAGCTGGGAAGTCTCGGCATCGCCGTCCGCCACGGCATCTCTTTTCACGGATTGGCCCTCAACGTGAACAACGCCCTGGAGCCGTTTCAATGGATCCGCCCCTGCGGCCTTTCCGATGTCGCCATGACATCGCTCGCTTTCGAGACGCATTCCGTGCTATTTATGAATGAAGTGAAAAAAGTTTTTGTTGCCAGCGCGGAGGCCGTTCTTCAGCTTCAACTGGACCCGACCTCCCTGGAGATCCTCCTTACAGAAGCGGATGGCAAAGCCCATGCCCATTTCTGATCCAGCAGCCGCCTCAATGCAAGGCAAACCGCCATGGCTTCGCAAGCGCCTTATCTTCTCGGAACCCTACCACGAAGTCCGTGCTCTTTTGCGCCACGGGAGGATCCACACCGTATGCCAAGAGGCCCGGTGCCCCAACCAATGGGAATGCTTTTCTCAAAAAACAGCCACGTTCCTCATCCTGGGGAACCAGTGCACACGCCGGTGCAACTTTTGTGCGGTCAGTCACGGTGCGCCGGCTCCATCCGATCCGGACGAACCGAACCGCATCGCTCGAGCCGTTTCTGCCTTAGGTCTTCGCTATGCCGTGGTCACATCCGTAACACGCGACGATCTTTCCGATGGAGGCGCCTCGGTCTTCGCCGAAACCATCGAGGCGATCCGCAGGGCGGCGCCCTTCACGGAGGTGGAGGTTCTCGTGCCGGATTTCCAAGGCAGGGCGTCGTCTCTCGAAACGGTGCTCCGAGCTGCCCCCAGCGTTTTCAACCACAACGTGGAAACGGTCCCCCGCCTTTACGCCAGGGTACGTCCCGGCGCCGATTACCGCAGATCATTATCCCTGCTTCGATCCGCTTCGGCATGGAATATCCCTGTCAAATCAGGCATCATGTTGGGACTCGGGGAAACGGACGACGAAATCTTGCATACGCTCGACGATCTTTTGGCCTCAGGGTGTACGCTTCTGACCCTCGGCCAATACTTGCGGCCCGCCGCCCATCTTCTCCCCGTGGTCCGCTATGTTCCCCCTGAAGAATTCCAGGCGTGGCGGGAAAAAGCCATGACTTTGGGCTTTCGCCAAGTGGTCAGCGGACCTTGGGTCCGCAGTTCCTATCGGGCCCATCAGCTTTACCGGAATCTCTCGAGTCGACAATCATTCGAGACAGAGAAAGGGAGTGGAATCCGATGATCATTGGGGTTCTCAAAGAAATCAAAGAGGAAGAAAACCGGGTGGCCATGACCCCCACCGGGGTGGAAGTGGCTGTTCATCACGGGCATACGGTCCTTGTCGAAACCCAGGCGGGAACGGGCAGCGGCTTTTCTGATGACGCCTACCGTCTCGCCGGCGCCCACGTTGTCGACTCACCTCGGGAGATATACGAACGCGCCGATATGATTCTGCACGTTAAAGAGCCCCTGCCTCCGGAATACGACCTCATCCGAGCGGACCAAATCATTTTTACATACCTGCATTTGGCCGCCAATGAAGCGCTCACCCGGGTGCTCATGGAACGCCGGTCGGTCAATATCGCCTATGAAACCATTCAAAAGGCCGACGGCACATTGCCTTTACTCATCCCCATGAGTGAAGTGGCGGGGCGGATGGCTATTCAGCAGGCCGCCAAATACTTGGAAAGGACTTACGGCGGCCAAGGGATTCTTCTTGCCGGAGTGCCGGGGGTGGAACCCGCGACCGTGGTCATTATCGGAGGCGGAGTTGTGGGAACCAATGCGGCCAAGATGGCCTGCGGCCTGGGCGCCAAGGTCTTCGTCCTCGACAAGAGTCTGGAACGTCTGCGTTATCTTAGCGACATCATGCCCCGAAACTGCTTCCTTCTCGCTTCGTCGCCCGCAGCCGTACGCGAACTGGTAAAAAAAGCGGACGTAGTCATCGGCGGTGTGCTTATCCCGGGAGCCAAAGCCCCCAAGCTTGTCACGCGAGATATGCTCGCCACCATGAAAGAAGGGGCCGTCCTCATCGATGTGGCCATCGATCAAGGGGGCTGCTTCGAGACCTCCAGACCGACGACCCACAAAAACCCGATCTATACTGTGGATGGGGTGGTCCATTATTGTGTCGCCAACATGCCGGGAGCTGTCCCCAAGACGTCGACTTTGGCCCTGACAAACGCCACACTCCCCTACGCCCTGGAAATCGCCGATAAGGGGTGGCGACGGGCCATGAAAGAAAACCCTGAAATCGCCAAAGGGGCCAACGTCGTCCATGGCGCGGTCACGCATCCCGGGGTCGCCGAAGCCTTCGGGCTGGAATATGTCCCCGTGGAAAACTTTTTGTAAGCGATCTGAGAAAAGCCCGGCCCCTCCGGCGACTTTGAGCACTGCGCCCATGCGGCGATCCCGAAAATTGACTTCGACGGTTACGGCCGGGTCCCGGAGGCAGCCTCTTTTCGGCTACCATGCGGACAGGACCTTTTGCGTCCGCCTCAGCGCCGAACGCCAAGAAATTTATCGCTCTCATGCGGGGATGGGCGTTGGGTTTTGAAAACACGCCGGCTCCTGCGCTCCATACAAGTAAAGAAATTTGGTGCCGAAAAGCCTCGCCCGAGCACTGGAGCCCGAGAAAACGGCCTTGGGGACAGCGATTGGGGCGGCGTCATTAGGCAACGAGTGGCAGGCAAAAGGCTGAGTCCGTCACAAACCGCACGGTTTTGATTGCCGACGGCCCAACAATTGTGCCGTTTTCCCCTGCGTGTCCCTCTGTGCCAATGTGACCGAGAGACCTCCCCTTTGGCTCGATGATTGTCGAGCATGCGGGAAGAAGCCGGCATGGAAGAGGCTTCACGGAGCCCTGATGGCTCACGGGGTTCGGGCATCCTGATGGTGAGAGAGGCACACTTGCCGATCCGAGGAAAACCTCAGGGCGAGTGGCACGCCCGAGCCTTAAGATTTGGAGAACTCCCCACGGCGTAAGTTCGCCGCGAAAGACAACCGGTGCTTCCTCAAGCCCTTTTGAAGCTTTTCTGAGCCCGGCAGCCTGGAAAGGCTTCCACACCAAGGAGGACTTTTTTATTCTCGAATTTGACCCCTTGACGCCGCGGGCCTGATAAGGGCATCTTCAGAGGACTGACGCCCGCTGGACGAGGACGGAAAGCTATCCTACCGAATCTCTTGGTGGGGGGCAGGCTGCGCACGGATAATCAACGCTTGGAGAAGCGCTTGAAAGGAATCGAGCTCATTATGTAGGACCCCAAAAAGACTCCCAAATGCCGGGCCTGAATCTGCCCGAGGAGACCCACCTTCTTCACGGCCCCTCAGCTCTGAAGAATAAAAGGAGATTTCGGGGCTCATGCCCAGCGACCGGCTCCTGGACGAGGCCACCCAGGAGATTTCCGCCACGCTTTTCAACAACGGCCGCTGTCTGTTTCTGAACCAGATGTCATAAAGTCGTTGACACATTCCGCCATAATTATTGTGAAACAAAGGAGAAAACATTATGAAAAAAATTAAAATCGATAGAACGTCTTCTTTTCTATATCCAATGCCCATGGTGTTGGTAGGGTCTGTTGTTGAAGGAAAAGCAAATTTTATGGCAGTCGCTTGGGTGTCAAGAGTCAATTACAAGCCTCCTTTGTTCGCAGTAGCATTGGGACCCCATTACACAAATAAAGGGATTGAGGAAAATAAGGAATTCAGCATTAATATTCCCGATGTCTCTTTAATAGAGAAAACCGATTATTGCGGTTTGGTTTCGGGAAGTAAAACAGACAAATCTCGAGTCTTTAACGTCTTCTATGGTGAATTGACCAACGCGCCGTTGATCGAAGAATGTCCGATCTGTATTTCACTAACTTTACATGAAACAGTTAAGCTTCCCTTTAATACTCTCTACATAGGGGAGCCGAGAGAGGTTTTTACAGAAGAGAAGTACATGTCCAACAACATGCTGGATATTAAAAAAATACAGCCTTTCACATTGACAATGCCCGACAACCATTACTGGTCGGTCGGTGAAAATCTCGGAAAAGCATGGAATGTCGGAAAGACCTTAAAATAATCAAACGTAACCAATGATGGCTAGGCCCATGGTCTTTTGCAAAAACTCATGGGCCCCGCGAACCCGTGGACACGACCGCAACAAGCGGTCCCAATGGACGAAACGCCGTTCAAGCGCATACTCGGTGGAAAGGGTGATCTCGAAGCGAAAATTGCCTTTATTGGTATTGGTCAGGTCCGAGCGCCCAAGTTTGCCCCAAGGATTCCAAGCCTCTTCACCCCATTCCAGGCCAATGTTGCCGCACTTCAAGCGGTTGCTGTGAGATTCGGGGAAAGGGGCTCGTCGGTCGCACCAACCCGGTTGGCGCCAAGCTCAGGCACGGATTGCGCAGCGTTGAGTCCGGTTCGGAAAGTGTACTGAGCGATGAAACGCTTCATTAAATTCCAGCCGGAAGCGTTTCAAAACCAGTCACCCAGTCCGCAACGGCGGCCATGGGGAGGCCTTGGACGAATTTTTTACAGCCTCACCCTGCGCCGACTCAGGAAATAGAGAATGGGCACGGCCACCCGGGACAAGAGCAAGGAAGCCACTTCCCCGGACATGAGGGCAAGGGCCAGCCCCTGAAAAATGGGATCCAGAAGCATGGGGGCGGCGCCAACGATCAAGGACGCAGCCGTGAGGACCATGGGCCGAAAGCGCACCGCTCCGGCATCCACCACGGCATCTTCCAGAGGCATGCCTTCCTTGAGCCGCAGCTCCACAAAATCGACGAGGATGATGGAATTGCGCACCACGATGCCGGCTCCGGCAATAAAGCCAATCATGGATGTGGCGGTGAAAAAGATGCCGAAAAGCCCGTGGGCCGGAAGAATCCCCACCAGCGAAAAGGGAATGGCGGCCATGATGGTCAAGGGCGTCAGAAAGGATTCAAACCATCCCACCACCAAAACGTAGATCAAGACCAAAACCGCCGCGAAGGCGATTCCCAAATCCCGAAACACCTCATAGGTGATGTGCCATTCCCCGTCCCACTTCATGGCGTAGCGCTCCGTCGTAGAAGGAAGGCTCGCCACGTACCGTTCCAGACGATACCCCTCCGGCACCACCAGCTTGTCCAGAGCCTTGTTCATCTTGAGAATGGCGTAGACGGGACTTTCTTCGCTTCCCGCCACATCGCCCGTGACATAGACCACAGGCATGAGGTTTTTATGATAGATACTTCGGTCCTCGACCACTTCCCGAACCTGAACCAGCGTCGACAAGGGAACCAACGAACCGCCAGCGCCCTGCACTTTCAGGCTCAGCAAATCGTCCAGGCGCGATCGCAAGGCCAATGGAAGCTGCACCCAGATGGGCACGTCCTCTTTTTCTTCAGGAAGATGAGCCAACCCGACCCCGCGCCCCTGCACCAGGGCCGTGACACTCTCGACGATCGTCCCCGTCGAGATCCCGTTCAAAGCGGCTTTTTCCTTGTCGACCTTGAGAACGAACTTGGGTTGGTCGTCTTCCACATACCAATCCACATCCACTACACCGTCGGTTTTTTCAAAGATCTCTTTCACCTGTCGCGCCACGGCCAATCGGCCGGCTTCTTCCGGGCCGTAGATTTCCGCCACCAGAGTCTGAAGCACCGGAGGGCCCGGAGGAATTTCGGCGATCTTCACATCGGCCCCGTAGAGCCGAGCAATCTCCTGAATGGCCGGCCGCAGCCTTTTGGCGATATCATGGCTTTGATCTTTTCGGTCCCCTTTGGGCACCAGGTTCACCTGAATGTCGGCCACCGTGGGACCTCGGCGCAGAAAATAGTGCCGCACTAGCCCGTTGAAATTGTGCGGCGCCGCTGTGCCGATATAAAGCTGGTAGTGGGTGGTTTCCGGCGCCTCGGCGATGACTTGAGCCATGTGCCGCGTGGCCGCGGCCGTTTGTTCCAAAGTGCTCCCTTCAGGCATGTCGATAACCACCTGGAATTCGCTCTTGTTATCGAAGGGCAGCATCTTTACCCGCACGGCCTTGAAAGCCACAAGGCTCATGGCCCCCAAAAGCAACACTACGACAAAAACCAAAAACCCGGTGCGCCATAAGGGATGGTGGATCAAAGGACGCATGACACGGCGATAAAGACGGGTGGTCCACCCTTCGGCTTCATGCTTGGCCTCGGCCTCCGCACGAATCAGGCGCACGCTGGCCCACGGCGTCACCACGAAGGCCACGGCCAACGAAAACAGCATGGCTGCCGTGGCCCCGACCGGAATGGGGCGCATGTAAGGACCCATCAGGCCGCGGACAAAGGCCATGGGTAAAATCGCCGCAATCACCGCGAAGGTGGCCAGGATCGTGGGATTTCCCACCTCGGCCGTAGCTTCCACGGCCACATCCAGAGGATTGCGACCATGGTTGTGCGGCATGCGGTAGTGGCGCACCACGTTTTCCACCACCACAATGGCGTCATCGACCAAAATGCCGATGGAAAAAATCAACGCAAAAAGCGTGACTCGGTTGAGGGTGTAGCCGCCGAGGTAAAACACTGTCAAAGTGAGCGCCAAGGTCACGGGAATGGCTATGGCCACAATGGCGGACTCCCGGACCCCTAAGGTAAGCAAAATCAAAAGGGTTACGGAAATGACGGCGATGGTCATGTGCCACAGGAGCTCATCGGACTTTTCCCGAGCGGTTTCCCCATAATCCCTCGAGACCGTCACATGAACGTTTTCAGGAATCAGACGGCCTTTGAGGGTTTCGATCTTTTTCAAGACGGCGTGGGCCACATCGATGGCGTTGGTCCCTTTGCGTTTGGCAATGGATAAGGTCACCGCCGGATGGAGTTCCCGGGAAGGCTCCCCGTGAAAGGCCGGGCCGCTTCCGAAAAACACGTACTCGGCCGGGTCCTCAGGCCCGTCAACCACGTCGGCCACATCCTTCACGTATACCGGGCGCCCCCCATGGACGGCCACCACCAGTGCCGCCACATCCTCCGCCGATCTCAGGAACTCGCCGGTTTCCAAAAGGACTTCTCTGTTGTTGGAAACCATTCGGCCCGAAGCCAAAGACCGATTCGCCCCGCTCAGGCTGTGCAGAAGCCCGTCGGCGGCCACTCCGTGAGCGGCCATTTTTGCCGGATCGGGAAGGACTCGAATCTGACGGCGTTGTCCCCCAATGATGTGCACTTCAGAGACATTGGGCACTTGCTTCACATGGTCATGAAGTTGAGCCGCAAGGCGGCGCAACGCCAGCGAATCCAGTTCGGCGCTCCACAGGGTCAAAGCCAAGATGGGCACATCGTCGATGGAGCGAGGCTTGATCAAAGGGGGACTGGCCCCGGGGGGAATCAGATCGAAATTGGCGAACATCTTCTGGTTGAGCCGAACGATGCTCTTTTCCTCGTCTTCCCCCACCTTGAAGCGCACCACCACAAAGGAACGTTCCGGAGAAGACGTGGAATAAATATATTCCACCCCCGGAATTTCCCATAAAAGCTTTTCCATGGGCTTGGTAATGCGCTCTTCCACTTCCTTGGCCGAAGCCCCGGGCATGGACACGAAAATGTCCAGCATGGGCACCACAATTTGCGGTTCCTCTTCCCGAGGCAACAGCAGCACGGCCCCCATGCCCAAAAGCAAGGAAGCGAGAATGACCAAAGGGGTCAGTTTGGAGTCGATAAAGGCTTTCGCGACGCGACCGGCCAGTCCCAAATGCGGGGTAGTCATGAAGGCACTCTCAGTTGGCGATGATGCGGATGCCGTCTTTCAGTTCCGGCACGATTCGAACCACGATCCGTTCCCCGTCCTGCAACCCTGAGAGGATTTCCACCCGGTTTTCCACGGTGCGCCCCGTGCGAACCAAGCGCCAACGGCACACTTGGTTTTCATCCACCACATAAACCCCCGTCAATTGACCCCGTGACGCCACAGCGGACGTCGGCACCAAAAAGGTTTCCCGAAAACCCGTGACAAAACGGGCTCGAGCGAAAGTCCCGGTCCGCCACGGCACACCGCGCTCCTTCACTTCGAGTGCCGGCAGCTGGATCTTGACCAGACCGGATCGGGTCTGAGGGTCCACGGAGGGAAGAACTTCCACCACTCGCCCGGCCCACGGCTCTTTATCCGGCTCCGCAAACACCAACGCCGTTTCTCCGACCCGCACCCCGGAAAGCAGTTCTTGGGGAACCGGAACTTCCAGCCGATAGGCAGAGAAATCTTCCACCGTCAGCAGGGGAAGGGCCGGCGTGGCCATTTGACCCACTTCGGCGTGTTTGTACGTCACCAAAGCGTCCATGGGGGCTCTGACAACGGTATAGTCCTTGAGAGCTAAAGCAGCTTCCAACGCGGCTTTCGCAGCCTCAAGTGCGGCCAAAGCCTGTTCCTTTTTGGCCTGCATGGCTTGGATGGATTGGCGGGCTCGATCCGCATCGGCCGCCGCGGACTCATGCCTGGCTTTGATTTCATCGAATTCCTGCCGGCTCACCGATTCCCTGGCCAACAAGGCGTGGAACCTTCGATAAGTAGCTTGAGCCACCTGACGCCGAGCTTCTGCGGCTCGCGCCTCGGCTTGGGCCATCTTGAGGGCTTTTTCCGCCTCCTCTAAGGCAAATCGCGCCTGACGCACGGAAGCTTCGGCCTGCGCCACCCCCGCCGCCGTCTCTCGATCATCGATACGAGCCAGCACCTGTCCCTTGCGGACGCGATCCCCTTCCCGAACATCGATGGAGATGATCCGGCCGGGCACTTTCGAAGCCAGCACGGAGACATGCGCCGCGCGAACGGTGCCGGAAAGTTCTACGGTCACGGGAATTCTTTCCTCATGCACCATCGTCACGGCCCCCTCGATGCTTTGGGAAGGTGGGCCCTTGGCCGAGGGTTTTTCGTGGCAGGCGGTGACGATCACCCCGTATGCCGCCAAGGATGCAAGCAAAATGAAGAACCTTTTCGGACATTTCGAAAAAAATCGTTGCCGAAAAAACACGCTCATGGGCCCTCATCCTTCAAAGGGGGCGGTATCACGAAGTTTCCCGGTCCGGAACAACAGTTCGGCATAACCGACCACGTGATCGTAGCGTGCGCCCAGTTCCATCCATTGAGCCCTGCGATAGGTCGTCTCCGCCCTCAAGACCTCCGTGATGGTCGTCAACCCTTCGGCATAGCGGTCTTTGACGATGCGTAGCGCTTCTCGAGCCTGCACCACGGCTTTTTGGGACATCTTCAGCCGTTCTCGAGCCGCATGGAGAGCTTCATAGGCGTCCGCCACCTGAAGGCGGACCTGATCTTCGGCTTCCTGCAGCTGAGCTTCCGCTCCAGCCACGAGAGCACGGGCCTGGGCCATGCCAGGAAAGCGTTTCCCGTCGTAAAGATCCCAGCTCAGAGCCATGCCCAGGGTATAATCCGAACTGCCGCTTTCCCAATCCCGCCCGCTCACTCCGTACGAGGAAAAAGCGTCCAACCTGGGAAGAAAACGGGCTTGGGCTTCCCGCAACCGAAGCCGGGCCATGCGAAGATCCTCGCGGACCATGGCCACATCGGGTCGATGCCCCAGAGCCTCCCCCGCATATTTTTCCAAGGGATCTAAAGAGATCAGGACGTTCGGAATGCCGCCGTCGGGTTCGGGATAGGGCGGTGTCGGGCGCCCCAAGGCGGTCTGAAAGGCCACCTGAGCGGTGCGGTAGCGGCCTTGAGCGTCCACCAGTTGCTGGGAAAATTCAAGCTGTTGCACTTGCGCAGCCAAAAGATCGGACCGCACAACCTGTCCGTGTTCATAAAAGTCCTGAATCCGACGCATCTGGGCTTCCGCCTCACGGACCGCATCCTCCGCCACGCGCACTCGTTCCCGAGCCACAATGACGCCATAGTAGCTTCGGACCACCCCCAAAAGAATTTCCTGTTTCACCCAGTCTTCCAAAAGGCGGGCCTTATTTTGCGCTCCTTTGCCTTCGGCGACGCGGGTAGCCGTAAACAACTGATCAAACACCGGCATGGCCGCGAAGGCTTCACTGCGTCTATTGGTCATGGGGCTAGGATCGTTCAAAAAGGCGGGATCGAAATGTTCGACGCCGAAGCGCGCTTGTTCCAAAAGGGAGCCGAAAACAAAGACAGGGTTATTGCTCCGCAGGACTTTGTGGGATAGCGTGATTTTGGGAAAATATCCGGCTCGGGCCGATTCGTGGCCGGCTGTGGCGGCCTGTGTTCCCGAGGCGGCAAAAGACACTTTCGGGTGTTGAGCCAAGGCTGTCTGCAGGGCATGGGCAAGACTTCCCAATGGGGCTCCAGCCGGGGGTTCGGCCGCAGGCGCCACCTCAGCCTGAGGGTCCGAGGCTTTCCCCGTCCCTGGAATAATGCAGAGAAGACAAAAGAACATGGCGAGAAACTCGGGCCCGTTCCAACATGACTTCATGCCGATTCGCCCCTTGCGCACTCGATCCACGGGGACAAGCCCCATCATGAACAACCCGTTGTCAGCCCATCATTCCCCATGCCTTTACAGATACCGTAAAGATCGGCAGAATGTAAAGCTTGGAGAGCTTGACGGGTGAAAGCCATGTTAAAAGAGCCTCCCGGTAAACGTCCCTGGGGGCTTTTAAAAAAAAAAGCTTTATACAAAAGAAAAAGTATCTCTTCCTTTTCGGGAAAACAGACTGTGCCACAAAAAGGCCTTGAAGATCTTGTCGTTCCGATTGTTTTTGAAGATGAGCATTTTCTGGTCGTGCACAAACCCCCGAATTATACCGTTCACAGGAACGAAGAAAACGAAGGGCTGCTTGCTTGGGTGCGCCGACAGAACGGCTGGGCCGGAGTGATTCCTGTGCACCGGTTAGACAAGGTCACTTCGGGCTTATGGCTTCTCGCCAAAAGCGCCGAAGCCGCGCGCTCCTTGACCGCTTTGTTTCGAGAGCACGCGGTTCGAAAATGTTACGTGGCCCTTTCCGATCGCAAGCCGAGCAAGAAACAAGGGCTCGTCATCGGAGACATGATCCGCACGCGAAACGGCCGATGGAAAATGTGCCTGTCTCGAAAGGCGCCGGCCATCACTCGTTTCTTCAGCCGCTCCATTGCGCCGGGACTGCGCCTTTTCGTTCTGTTTCCCGAAACGGGGAAAACCCACCAAATTCGCGTTGCCATGAAATGCCTCGGAGCTCCCGTTCTCGGAGACCCTCTCTACGGACACGCAAAGTCTCAGGCCTTGGCTACTGCGGACCGAACCTATCTACACGCTTATTCTCTGGCTTTTTCTTACAAGGGTATCCATTATGAGTTCAAAGAGCCCCCATTACATGGACGCCTTTTTTTAGACCAGGTTTTTTTGAAAGGTTTGATGTCCTTAGAAAATCTTTTCTAAAAGAGTTTACTCTTCAGACTTTCTGGTCGGCTCATTCATTTTGCTTGTCCTCCTAGCTAGCCGCCATGGTATTTCTATAACGCTGAAATCTTCTCCGACAACCATTAAATATATACTTCAGGATATACAAATGTACTTATTCACATCGGCTTTAAATGCCCGAAAACTCATTAGAGTCTATTCTGTGAAATTAAGAAACCCTTCGGACACTACTTAGCTGTTGAGGGGGATCCCATCCCCCAAGAAGCAGATCCTTCCGGCTGCGGGCAGGCTGCTTGGGGCCGTCCTTGCTTTTCTCCTGAGGCCGGATTAAAAAGATCATGCCTATATCAAACCATTTCCCGCAAACGGCGGAAACGACCCATGATGTGGAGCGCGTCGGGAAATCCTTTTCAGGGGTCTCGCTTAAGCCATGGGACGCCGTTTAAGGAAGGCCCATGCGGCGGGTGTTGAGCCTTTTGTGCCTGCTTGGTTTCCTCGGGGGTTGTTCCGACGACAACAAATCGGTTTTTGTGGATTTTTCCGTGCGCTCAATCGTTCCTGCCGTCCAAGCGGTGCCGGAATCTTCCCACAAGCTCTCCGTCGCCGTGGCCGCCATGGTCTCTCCCAAGGAAAGCCTTCGTCATTACCGGCAGCTGCTGAATTATGTGAGCCGCCACATGGCCCGCAACGTCCTCCTTGTGCAAAAGAAGACTTATGCCCAGCTCAGCCGTCTCTTCGAACAGGGAGAGGTGGATCTGGCTTTTGTGTGCACGGGATCCTACGTCCTGCACCGAAACCGGACGCAGTGGGAACTGCTGGCCGCTCCCCAGATCATGGGACGGACCACTTACCATTCCTACCTGATCGTCCATAAAGACGCCCCCTTTGAAACCCTCGATGATCTGCACCACAAGACCTTTGCCTTTACGGACCCCCATTCCAACACCGGACGCCTGGTCCCCACCGCGTGGGTAATTGAAAAAGGCTTTATACCTGAAGAATTTTTTTCTGAAATCATCTACACCTACAGCCACGACAACTCCATCCTTGCGGTAGCCAAAGGCCTTGTGGACGGCGCCGCCGTGGACAGCCTGGTCTGGGAATATGAGCACGCTCGAGACCCCGTCTGGACCTCCAAGACAAAAATCCTTCGCCGCTCCGAACCCTATGGAATCCCACCCGTGGTCGTCTCCCGAGAGCTTCCCTTTGAAGACAAAGAAAAGCTGCGCGACATTTTCCTCGCCATGCACCAGGACGCGGAAGGGCGAAGCATTTTGGAGGCCTTGCGCATAGACCGATTTGTCGTTCCCGATGTCACCTGGTATCAAAGCACGGAAATGCTTGTTCGATTTTTGCAAGATAACGGGATCCGTATCGATGGCCAGGAACCGGCTCAGCACTAAATTGCTCGCAGGCGCCATCGGCCTCGTGGTCATCAGCGCTTTGGCCGTCGCCTCATGGGCCACCTATCATTACAGCCAAAGTCTCAGGCAATCCTTTAGGGATCAGTGTTTTCTTTTAGGCCACTCCTTGGCAGCAGATGCGACGGATCTCATTCTGACCCACGACGTTGTCGCCCTTCAAAAAATGGTCCAACACCAAAAAGTCATCCATCCCGACCTGGCCTATCTTTTTGTGCAAAAGGACGGCAAGGTTCTTGCCCACAGCTTCGACGGGGGGTTCCCGGTCCATCTTCTCCACGTGCACGACCTTGAGCGACAGCAGTCCATCAGTGCCCAAGAGGTGGTATCGGAGACGGGAGATCGGTTCTTGGACCTAGCGGTGCCCATTTTTGAAGGCCGGGCCGGATTCCTTCGCCTGGGCTTTAGTGAAAAAGCCTATGAAACTCGGATCAAACGCCTGTGGATTCAAATCGGCGCCATCACGGCCGTGATTGTTTTGATGGCCGTCGTCGCCATTTCGCTGATGATGAGGAAGCTTCTGGAGCCGCTGCGTCGCTTGACCCACGCCGCGAATCGCGCCAGCCGAGGGGAACTTACGGTGAGGGTTCAGGAACAAGGGGATGCCGAAATCTTCGCTCTGGCGCGGTCTTTCAACCAAATGATGGAGCGATTGCAAGAGTCGACTCAACGTCTCGAGAAGCAGGCGCAGGATCTGGCCGCGGCTCAACAGCAGACAAGCGCCTTTTGCGAAATCGTACAAAATATCGGAGCACTCCATTCGTTGCAGGACATCGGTGCCTTTCTCATCAGCCGCTTTCGAGATATGCTCCATTTCGAGAAGGCGGCTCTTCTTCTGTTTGACGACTCGCGGGAAACGGTCATCGTCCTTCAAGAAAAGAGCCTGAAAACCATAGGTGACCTTGAAGTTTTGGAATGGTTTTCGCTCTTCCTGGAGAGCGTGAAGATTCCCGGTCATCGTCCCGCTCTCCATCCGCCTCCTCCTGAAGCCCTTCTTCGCACCCTTTGGGACGAAAACGTCTCATGCGCCTTTGTGCCTGTTTATGCCGAAGGCCCATCGCCTTTCGGAATCTTTCTCGTTCATTGTCACGGGCGTTGCCAATGCCCTCGAGAAGCCCTGGAACTGATCGGCGCTATGATCCATGAAGCCTCAAGAGTGCTTCAACGCGCCGTCAGCCACGAGATGGAAATTCTTTCGATGCAACGCCTTGTCAACCCTCGAGCTTCCTTTTGCGGCATGGTGGGCCGAGACCCTGCCATGCAAAACGTGTTTCGACTCATCGAGAACGTCGCCGCCTCGGAGGCGACCGTGCTCATTCAAGGAGAGAGCGGCACGGGCAAAGAACTGGTGGCCCAGGCCATCCACCAGCTCAGTCCTCGAAACGCCTACCCCTTCGTGGTCATCAATTGCGCCGCTTACCCCCCCACCCTCATCGAAAGCGAATTGTTCGGACATGAAAAGGGAGCTTTCACGGGAGCCGACCGATTCCGGCAGGGGCGTTTCGAGCAAGCCGAAGGCGGTACCGTCTTTCTCGACGAGGTTGGAGATATCCCGGCCTCTGTTCAAGTGAAGCTCTTGCGCGTCCTTCAAACCCATCAATTTGAGAGAGTCGGCAGCGAAAAGACTCTCACGGCCAACGTGCGCGTGGTGGCCGCCACGAACCGAAACCTTCTTGAGGAAGTGAAACAGGGCCGCTTTCGCGAAGATCTCTTTTATCGGCTCAATGTGATTCCCGTCGTGCTGCCTCCTTTAAGAAACCGTCCCATGGATATTCCTCTCCTCGCCGATCATTTTCTCCAAAAGTTTCGTCGTCTCCACAATAAGGAAGCGGGCGATTTCCATCGAGACGTTCTTCGCCTTTTTTTAGAGCATTCTTGGCCGGGCAACGTTCGAGAACTGGAAAACACCGTGGAACACGCCGTGCTCATGTCCAAAAACGACATGATCTACGTCTGGGATCTCCCTGCCACCTTCCGTGCCCGCATGCCTTCGCCCGAAGCCGAAAATCTCGCGACCATGGAAGAAAGGGAAAAGCAAGCGATCGTGGAAGCCCTCAAAACTGCCCAAGGAAACAAGAAAAAAGCCGCTCAAAAACTGGGCATCAGTCGCAGCGCCCTGTACAACAAAATGAAAAAACACGGGCTCATGCCCTGAGGCTCCTTCGATCGTGTCCACATGATGGACAAGTCAAACCATTGAAGTCCTTCGAAATCACCCCATCCAGCCTCGCCGAGTGTCTGCAAAGTGGACGTCTTAGCCCCTCTTCGCGGCTCCTTCCCGCCTTTTTTGAACTTCCCCTCCGCCCCCCGAGAGGAGCCTGCCAAGGGACCGCTTGGAGGAACCCGGAGGTTTTGAAGTGCTCGAATCCCCATGCATTGGCGCCTTCGCCGCAATGGCGACAGCGCCACCGGGACACTTGCCTTCTTTCGGCGTCTAAACGCTTTGGGCATGCTCTTTGCTGCCTCCTATGAGCCACAGTCGTCTCAGAGCGCTTCTTAGGCTGCGGGGAGAAATTCTTTGCCATTCCAGGCATCTTGTAAGGATAAAGGCATGAAAAAGGTTTTGGTCGTTTGCAACGATCAAGGGTTTGCGCAGATGCTCCATCGAACGGTGGGGGACCTGGGGTTGCAGGCGGAGTCTTTTCCGAATCCGGAAACCCTCTTCAAGGCGCTCTCTCGGGAAGTCCCCTCTATCATCCTCTTAGATCTGGACAGTTCCTCCATATCCGAAAACGAGATCCTTCACATTGCCGGTCTCTCTCCCCACTCCACACTTATTGCTCTCTCCCACCGTTCTTTTCACCCCGAATTGACCAAGGCTTTCGCCCAGCATATTCGCGTGTGTTTGAGAAAGCCCGTGGACCTAGACGAACTGAGCTTTTGGCTTCGTTCTTTTACGCGTTGAACCCGATCTTGCCGAGCATCGACAGGACTTTTGACCTCGCAGCGAAAGGAGAAGGTATGGGAAAGATTTTGCCCTCAGAGGATGTGCTCATACGCATGCAGCGCGACCTGAAAAGGGCGCTTCAAAGAGACCCCAAAAAGGTTCGTTGGACCATGGTCATCGACCAGGGCAAATGTACGGGGTGTCATTCCTGCACTCTGGGATGTGTCGCCGAAAACAAGTTGCCACCGGGGGTGGTTTACCGCCTGGTCATCGAAGAGGAGATCGGCCGCTATCCCGCCGTTCGCCGCCGGTTTCTTCCCCGACCCTGCATGCACTGTCAGAACCCTCCGTGTACCAAAGTCTGTCCGGTCACAGCGACCTACATCAACAATCAAGGCGTCGTGGTAGTGGATTACAACCGCTGCATCGGGTGCCGGTATTGTCTGGTGGCGTGTCCTTACTCCGCGCGCACCTCGGATTTCGGAGAATGGTACACGCGCAATACCCCGGAAGCCCCATCCATTCTTGTGGGCCGCACTAAAGCCGCACAGGGCTATGAACTCCAGCCCGCAACGGAATACGGCCGCAAGTGGCCACAGCGGGGCACGGGATCCCCCATCGGCAATGCCCGAAAATGTCACTTTTGCTTGCATCGTCTCGCCGTGGGAATGCTTCCCGCCTGCGTGACCACATGTACGGCACGGGCCACCTTTTTCGGAGACAGAAACGACCCCGAAAGCCTTGTGTATCAGCTTTTGGGATCGCCTAGAATCTTTGTACTCAAGCCCGAATTGGGAACACAGCCTGCGGTCTATTACTTGAAATAAGAAAGGAGCCGCAATGCAACGCACAAGTTTTTATTTCTTCATCGGCTTGGCTGTTTTGGGCCTGCTTGTGGGAAGTTGGGGCATGGTCCAACGGTTGCTTTACGGCCTCAACCCCGTGGCCTTTGGATCGTACGTGCCGTGGGGCCTGTGGGTGGCTTTTTATCTCCTGTTCCTCGGGCTTTCCGCCGGCGCCTTTTTGGTCACCACTCTGGCTTACGTCTTCGAGATGGAACGGTTTCATCGTCTGGGACGTCTGGCGGCTTACACGGTGCTTATCGTGCTTCTGTGTGAGGTGCTTTTCATCACTTTGGACCTCGGCCGCATGAGCCGCATTTACCGCTTTCTCATCTCCCCCAGTTTCACTTCCCTCATGACCTGGATGTTCATCCTTTTCAACGCCATGCTCATCATCTATGCCCTGAAAACTTTCTTTCTCATTCGAGAAGACTTGGTTGCCTGGTCTCAAGACCCTCAGCGCAAGGGCCGCAACCTTTACAGACTCTTGGCTCTGGGGAAATCGGACTACAGCCCCGCTGATCGGGCTCGAGACCACAAAACGGTTCACGGCCTTTCTCTCATCAGTCTTCCGGTAGGGCTTTTGTTTTACGGAACTAATGGGGCTTTTTTTGCCATTCTCATGAATCGCCCCATCTGGAACAGCGCCCTTACGCCGCTTCTTTTCATCGTGGCGGCCGTGCTTTCCGGAGGCGCCCTCATCGCCTTTTTGACCCATGTCTTTCTCCGTGACGATGAGCTGGTGACCTCACTGGGCAAAGCCGTTCTCTACAACCTCGTGATCTTAGTCTTTTTAGAAATCTTGCAATTTTTCGTCGGCTATCTGGGCGATAATCCTCGTGTGGTGGCAGCTCTCGATCTCATCGCTTTAGGGGATTACTGGTGGACTTTCTGGATCGTCCACCTGGGATTGGGCGGCCTCATCCCTTTGCTGATTTTGATCTTTTCCAAGAACTCTCCCCGGGCCGTCACCTGGGCTTGTGCCCTTATCGTCCTCACCTTCCTTGCCGTTCGCTTCAATTTCATCATCCCTGATTTGGCTGTTTACAAACTGGAAGGTCTGGAACACACCTTCTACCACGCGCGTCTTCGCACACACTACACCCCCAATTTGAACGAATGGCTGGTCAGCCTCTGGGTGGTTTCCCTGGGACTCCTTGCTTTTCTCCTGGGATCCCGATGGCTTCCGGTCATTTCTTCAGATCATCGAGGAGGGATGCAACATGCGCACTGAGACATCGTCCCCAAAGAAAAGTCATCTGCTGGAATGCCCCATGGAACGGCGCCAATTCCTCAAATGCTCGGCCCTTCTCGGCGGATCGGCCGCGGCGGTTCTGACTTTGGGTCGGTGGATCCCGGAGCTCGCCGACGACAGCTGGGCCGGAACCGGCCCTACCGGGCTGCAAGACAATGCCTACAGCCATTATTTGCCGGAAAATCAAATCTATTCCGTGTGCCAACAATGCAATACCAACTGTGGGATCAAGGTAAAGTTCGTGGACGGCGTCGTGGCCAAAATCGACGGCAACCCTTACAACCCCTGGACCTTGACCCCCCACATTGCCTACGACACCCCCATCGGGCAAACAGGAACCGTAGAAGGCGGCATTTGTCCCAAGGGACAAGCGGGCATTCAGACCCTCTACGATCCTTACCGCATCGTCAAAGTTCTTAAGAGAGCCGGCAAGCGTGGGGAAAACAAGTGGAAAACCATCTCCTTTGAACAGGCGCTGGACGAAATCGTTAATGGTGGAGATCTCTTCGGAGAAGGTCATGTGGAGGGGCTCAAGGACATCTGTACTCTTCGAGACCCCAAGCTTTCAAAAGCCTTGGCTCAAGACGCCGAATTGGTGGCCTCAAAGAAAATGACCCTCGAGGAGTTCAAAACCAAACACGCGGCCCACCTGCACCATCTTATCGACCCCGACCATCCCGACCTGGGTCCCAAAAACAATCAATTTTGCCTCAACTGGGGGCGTCTCAAATCCGGCCGCAGCGAGCTTCTTAAAAGATTCGTGAACAACGCTCTCGGCTCCGTCAATACCCACGGCCACACCACCGTCTGTCAGGGCTCTTTGTACTTCACCTGTAAGGCCATGAGCGATCAGTTCGAGGAAGGCAAATGGGGAGGCGGGAAAAAATTTTACTGGCAAGCGGATACGGGAAACGCTGAGTTCATTATCTTCGTGGGTTCCAATCCTTTTGAGGCGAACTACGGCCCGCCGTTGCGGGCTCAAAAGGTCACGGAAGGGCTTATCGACGGCCGGCTCAAAATCGCCGTCGTGGATCCTCGGTGTTCCAAAACGGCCTCACGGGCATGGAAGTGGCTGCCCATAGAACCCAACGCGGTAGGGGCGTTGGCCATGGCGATGATTCATTGGGTTCTGGAGAACCAACGCTTCGATGCGCGCTATCTGGCCAACGCCAACAAGGCTGCCGCCGTCGAAGACGGCGAACCCACGTGGACTCAAGCCGCTTGGCTCGTCAAGGTTCGCCCCGACGGTAAGCTGGGGACTTTTTTGCGCGGCTCCGATGTGGGCATCGCGCCGGAAAAGCGGCCGAAAAAGGACGGATCAGGCGAATGGGACCTGGATCCCTTCGTCGTCATGAAAGGGGAGGCCCTTCTTCCCTTTGACCCCAACGACGCCAAAATGCCCGTGGAAGGCGACCTCTTTGTGGACACGGAAGTCAATGGCATCCGCGTCAAAAGCGTCCTCACGATCCTTCGGGAAACGGCCGGCCAATTTTCTCTTTCTCAATGGGCCGAAAAGGTGGGAGTTCCCGAAAAGGACATCGTAGAGCTCGCTCAGGAATTCACCAGCCACGGCAAACGCGCCGTGGCCGACTGCCATCGCGGCGTCTCCCAGCACACTTCAGGCTTCTACAACGTGCTCGCCTGGATGACCCTGAACACCCTCATCGGCAACCATGACTACATGGGCGGATTGGCTCAGGCGACCACTTATGACATCACGGGCGACAAGCCGGGCAAACCTTTCAATCTGAACGCTCACGAAGGAAGCTTGAAACCTTGGGGAATTTCCATCATTCGCCACGAAAAGGTCTATGACAAGACCACCCTCTTCGAAGGTTACCCTTCCAAGAGGGTCTGGTATCCGTTCTCCAGCGACATTTATCAGGAGGTGATTCCCAGCATCGGGGACGCTTACCCCTACCCTATCAAAGCGCTCTTTCTCTACATGGGCTCTCCTGTTTACTCTCTTCCGGCAGGCCACAAGCTGGTGGAGATTCTTTCCGATCCTAAAAAACTTCCCCTTTTCTTCGTTTCGGATATCGTCATCGGGGAAACCTCCATGTACGCCGACTACATCTTCCCGGATTTGACCTATCTCGAACGTTGGGAATTTTCCGGTTCGCACCCTTCCGTCACCCCTAAGGTGGCCCCGATCCGTCAGCCCGCCTCGGCTCCCTTGACCGATACCGTCACGGTCTTTGGCGAAAAAATGCCTTTGTCCATGGAATCCCTGGTGCTGGGTTTGGCCGAAAAGCTTCAGCTCCCCGGATTCGGCGAAAACGCCTTTGGGCCGGGACTGCATTTGAAACGGGACGAGGACATGTATTTGCGCATGGTGGCTAACATCGCTTACGGCGACAAGGAAGACGGCTCAGAACGGGTGCCCAAGGCCGATGCGGAAGAAATGCGCATCTTTGAGCAGGCGCGTCGACATCTTCCCGAAACGGTTTTTCAGCGGGACCGATGGAAAAAGGTCGTCGGAGAAGATCTCTGGCCGCACGTGGTCTACGTGCTCAATCGAGGCGGACGCTTCCAAAGCTACCATGCCGCCTACAAGGACGGAAAATTGACGAACAAGTACGGAAAAATGGTAGGAATTTATTTTGACAAGTTGGCCACCACACGGCATTCCATGACGGGTGAGACGTATATTCCTCATGCGGCCTTTGTGGAAGGACCTCGAGATTGTCGTGGGAACCTGCTGAACGATGCCGCTGGGGGTTACGATTTGGTCATGATCACGTACAAAACCATTACGCAGACCAAGTCTCGAACCGTCGGCAACTACTGGCTCCAAGCCATTTACCCCGAAAACATGGTAGATATATCCACCGTAGACGCCCAGCGCCTAGGGCTACGTGAAGGGGATCGGGTCCAGATTCTCTCCCCTACGAACCCTGAAGGGGTGTGGGACCTGGGTCATGGACAGCGCAAGCCCATGATCGGACGCGTCCGCATCATGGAAGGCATCCGCCCAGGGGTCATCGCTTTTTCCTTGGGACACGGCCACTGGGCCTATGGGGCCTCGGAAACGGTCATCGACGGCAAGAGGATCCCGGCGGACCCTCGACGCGCCACAGGTTTCCACGGAAACGCCGGCATGCGCGTTGATCCCGTGTTGAAAAACACCGGCCTTGTGGATACAGTCGGGGGAAGCGCCGTCTTTTACCAAAGTCGGGTGAAGCTGGTCAAAGTTGCTTAAGGCTGTCTCCATGGAAGATTTTGAATCGTTACTTAGATCCTCGGCCGAAGCCCACGGCCATCTGTGTCCCGGCCAAGTGATCGGCGTGCGCATGGCTATGCTGGGGTGCGCTTTGATCGGTTTGGACGATCCGCGGAGTCCCGCGCAGATCAAAAAACTTATCGTCTATGTGGAAATGGACCGGTGTGCCGCCGACGCCGTCGCCCATGTCACTGGGGCCAAATTGGGTCGACGAAGCCTGAAATTCATGGACTACGGCATCATGGCGGCAACTTTCGTCCACCTGGAAAACGGTCTGGCTTTTCGAGTGGTGTCCAAGGAAGAGGCACGGGATCTGGCGGCGGTGTACGCCCCGGAAGTGGCGGGAAAGGCGGCTCAACAATTGGAAGCCTATCGGCGAATGCCCGATGAGGTTTTGTTTCAGCTTCAGGAAGTCACCGTTCCCATCAGCGCCTTGGATCTCCCGGGGCCGACCCGGCGCAAGACGGCATGCACGCGATGCGGCCAGATTGTGCGAGATGGCAAAGAAGTGGAAACGGATCAAGGGCCTCTGTGCATTCCCTGTGCTCGAGGAGCGTATTTCATTGCCCTTCGGGATGTGACCGTGAGGGAGGCTCTCTCCGCGGCGCCTTCGAGGAGTGGAGCTACGGCGGGAAGACCATGATAAGGGGAGCCGCATGAAGTTGGAGACGATTCCTGTGGAAAAAGCCGTAGGCCTCAAGCTGGCCCACGACATTACGGAGATTCGGCCGGGAGAATTCAAAGGAGCGGCTTTTCGCCGCGGCCATACAGTGTGCGACCACGATATTTGTCATTTGCAGAAACTGGGAAAGAACCGCCTGTATGTGATCGAACTCGATGAAGATGAAATTCACGAGGATGAAGCGGCGGCTGTCTTAGCCCGTGCATTGGCGGGCGAAAACGTGTTCTGGGATGAAGGGCCCCGTGAGGGGAAAATCAAGCTCAAAGCGGCCTTAGACGGTCTTTTGTCGGTGAACGTCCCGGCCCTGGCCGCTTTCAATATGGTCGACGAAGTGATGTGCGCCACCCTCCACACAGGGACGTTGGTCCAACGGGGCGACCTGGTGGCGGCCACACGCGCCATTCCCCTGGTGATGAAGCGGGGGGTCATCGAAAAAGCCGCGGCCATCGCCCAGGCCCATGGCGGTGTGGTGTCGGTGCGGCCATTACGGCGGGCTCGAGCCGGTGCCATCATTACCGGAAGCGAAGTCTTTCACGGACTCATTCAAGATCGCTTTGCGCCGATCCTGGCTCGAAAGCTGGAGGCGCTCGGATCGTCCATCCAAGAGGTCTGCTATGCGCCGGACGACACCTCCGCGATTCGCGACGCGATCCTCCAGGCGTTGGGAAACGGCTGCGACCTCCTGCTGGTCACGGGCGGAATGAGTGTGGATCCCGACGACGTGACCCGGAACGCCATCGCCGCCGCCGGCGCTCAGGCCATCCATTACGGGTCGGCGGTGTTGCCGGGCGCCATGATCCTGACCGGTCGCATCGGCACCGTCCCGATTCTTGGTGTTCCCGCCTGCGCCTTGCATCACAAAGTGACCGTCTTCGACCTGATCCTGCCGAGAATCCTGGCCGGAGAGGAAATAGGCAAAACGCACCTCGCCCTCATGGGCCATGGGGGCCTTTGCCGAGACTGCCCGCAATGCACCTATCCTCACTGTCCTTTCGGCAAAGGCGCCTGAAGAAAGGAAAGCCCAGCGCGCGCCACCGCCCGGTCCGAGGGGCTGAACGGAAAGGTTTGTCTGAGCGGGGGAACGAGCCGACCTCAGCGCTTCAACGGGATGGGCGTCTCTTTGGGAACGGCGACGGCGGTGACGCTGTTTTTCGGGCTGCCCTCGATGAGCCGGTCCGAGTAGGTGAGATAGACAAGGACGTTTCGAGCGGGATCCACCATACGCACCACTTGGACTTTTTTGAAAACCAGGGAGGCTTTCTCGGAAAAGACTTCCTCTTTGTCAGGCACTTCCGACCGAAAGCGAATCGGCCCCGTCTGCCGACATGAAATGGAGGCATCGGAAGGGTCTTCGGCCACACCGACGGCGCCCTTGATCCCGCCCGTCTTGGCGCGGGACACGTAGCAGGAGACGCCTTCGACTCGCGGATCGTCGAACACCTCCACAACAATTTTGTGATTCGGCCCGATGAGCTTCCAAACCGTGGACACTTCCCCGACCTTCTCCCCGCGGGCTTCAAAAGCGTTCGTGAGCAAAAGAAAACTGACGGCACACAACAAGCGCCGAACGCTTCTCATCTTTTGTCCTCCACCGTGATCCTACCGACAAGTCCAATGCCCCTTCAAAGCCTCCCAAGAAGCGGCGCCGCGACCACCCAAAAGAAGAAGCCGTAAGCCCTGGGAAGGGATTACGGCTTCGATAAAATCCTCATTGGTGCCGAAGGCCGGACTCGAACCGGCACGGGTCTCCCCACCACCCCCTCAAGATGGCGTGTCTACCAAATTCCACCACTTCGGCACGCCTTCAAGGCGACAGTGAATTATAACGGTTTTCCAAGCCGATGCAAGGGTCATTGTGCGGCTTTCCCCTGCGGTTTGACTCCACTCGGCTGTTGCTGCGGCACCGAGGCTTTCCCTGAATCCGCCGGAGCGGATTCCGCCTTGGGCTGGGCTGCTTCTTGGCCTTGGGGTGCCGGAACCACCGGCTGCGTCTCCACGGTCACCGGCGGCGGCGCCGTCTGAACCGGCTTTGCTTCCGGCAACACGGGCTGTTCCTTGACCGGAGCCTTGTCCATGATGGACTTGGTGTGCACTTGGCCGGACATATAGGTCAGCCCCAAACAGGTGAGCATAAAGACCACGGCGGCCAGGGTGGTCAATTTGCCCAGGAATGTCGTTCCCCCCGTGCTGCCGAACAGGGTCTGGGAACTCCCGCCGAAAACGGCCCCGATTTCCGCACCTCGACCCGTCTGCAACAAGACGATGAAGATCAGCGCCAAGCAGGCAAGTATATGAAAGGTAATCAGAATGGCTTGCATCAGGGACTCTTCCCACTTTTTTTATACTGGACGATCCGCGCGAAGGAGTCCGCCTGCAGGCTCGCTCCGCCGACCAAGGCCCCGTCGATATCCGGTTGGGCCATAAGATCGTCCACATTGTCCGGTTTCACGGAGCCTCCATACAATATCCGAATGCCGTTTGCAACCGCTTTATCAAAGCGCTGCGCAAGCCATCCTCGAACAAACGCGTGAGCGTCCTGGGCTTGGCCCGGCGTCGCTGTTCGACCGGTTCCGATGGCCCACACCGGCTCGTAGGCAATGACCAATTTCTCCGGCGTGTCCACCCGGAGCCCTTCCAAGCCCGCCGTGAGCTGTCGGCGCAAGACCTCCTCCGTCAAACCCGCCTCCCGCTCCTCGATCTTTTCGCCGATACACACAATAGGGACCACCCCCCGGGAGAGGGCGGCGGCCGTTTTGCGGCCGATCCATGCGTCCGATTCCCCGAAGATATGGCGTCTTTCCGAATGGCCCACGATGACGTAGCGGCACCCCGTTTCCGCAATCATGGTCAAAGACACTTCCCCCGTGAAGGCGCCTTGGGTTTCCCAATGGCAGTTTTGAGCGGCCAGAGAAAAACCCGCCGCTGCCATGGGTTCCCGTAGAGGCCACAGGTGCGTGAACGGGGGAGCGATGAGCACCTCGCGGTCTTGGGGATTTCCTAAGAGCTCATGGAGCTTGGCAATGAACGCCACACCTTCCGCGATGCTGAGATGCATCTTCCAATTGGCCGCCATAAGGGGTATGCGCACGCTGGTCGTCATGCTTACTCCTTGCCCATGCAGGCTTCCAGAGCTTCGATGCCGGGGAGGATTTTCCCTTCCATCATTTCCAGAAAAGCCCCGCCTCCGGTGGAAACATAACTCACCTTGCGATCCACCCCGGCTTTTTTCACGGCACTGGCGGAATCGCCCCCGCCGATGACCGTAAGGGCCTTGGATGCGCCCAAAAACTCGGCCAAGGCAAACGTTGCTTTTTCAAAGGGTGGCGTTTCAAAAGCCCCTAAAGGGCCGTTCCACACGATGGTGGCGCACCGGCTCAAAGCCTCTTTGATGGCCTCAACCGTTCGCTCCCCGACGTCGTAGATGCCGGCGTCCTCCGGAACCTCCTTCAGCTCCACCGAACGGGCTTGTCCAGTCGAATCCAAATTGGGGGCCACCACCACGTCGACGGGCAGAATCACCCGAACACCCCGGTTCTTGGCCAAATCCAAAAGCTCTTGAGCCTTCGCGATAAAGTCGTCTTCCACAAGGGATTTTCCCACAGGATAGCCTTGGGCCTTGAGAAACGTGTTGGCCATGGCCCCGCCGATCACCAGGAGATCCACCTTGGGAATCAGGTTTTCCAAAACCCCGATCTTCGTGGACACCTTGGCACCACCGATCACCACCGCCAAAGGCCGCTCGGGGGTTTCGACGGATCTCTTGAAATATTCCACTTCTTTCGCCAGCTGATAACCCGCAGCGCACTCGCCCACAAAGCGCGTGATCCCGTGGACCGAGGCATGGGCCCGATGGGACACGGCAAAGGCATCGTTGACGTAGACGTCGGCCAGGGAAGCCAGTTCTCTGGAGAAATCGGGATCGTTTTTTTCCTCTTCGGGATGAAAACGCAGGTTTTCCAAAAGGATCACCCCGCCTTCCCTAAGGGATTCCACCATGGATCGCACGGCGCCCCCAATGCAATCGGGGGCTAGCGGCACGTCCTTTCCCAGGAGGCCTGACAGGTGCCGCGCCACAGCCGCCAAACTCATCTCCGGCACCACCTTTCCCTTGGGCCGTCCCAGATGGGACGCCAAAACGGCTTTGCCTCCCGAGTTCACGACCTTGTTCAGGGTAGGCAAGATGGCCTGAATCCGAGCGTCATCGGCCACCCGGCCGTCCTTCTTGTCCAGGGGAACGTTAAAATCCACGCGGATAAATACTCGTTTCCCCGAAACGTTCACGTGATCCAGCGTTTTCATGGCTCGCCCCTCCTGTGTCTGCGCGCACGGCGAAAACGGCCTCAATGCCAATCCGGACGCCGCGCCGATCGCCCTCTAGAGTTGCCTGCCCATGTGCAACGCCAAATCCACCAGGCGGTTGGAGTACCCGTATTCGTTGTCGTACCAGCTGAGCACCTTCACCATCCGACCTTCGATGACCTTGGTGAGCGGCGCGTCCACGCACGAAGAGTGCGAAGTGTGATTGAAATCCACCGAAACAAGCTCTTCATCTACGTATCGCAAGATGCCTTTCATGTGCCCTTCGGCGGCTTCCTTGAGAGCCCGGTTTACCGTTTCCACCGTGGCCTCGGTTTCCACACGGCAGACCAGATCCACAATGGAGACATTGGGCGTGGGAACGCGGATGGCCATGCCGTCCAGTTTGCCTTTGAGTTCCGGAATGACTTCGGCCACCGCCGTCGCTGCTCCGGTCGTCGTAGGCACCATGGACAAGGCCGCCGCTCGCGCCCGCCGGAGATCCTTGTGCAGAGCGTCCAAGAGCCTTTGGTCCATGGTGTAAGAATGGATGGTGGTCATGAGGCCGTGTTCGATGCCGAAACGGTCGTGGAGCACGCGGACGATGGGCGCCAAACAGTTCGTGGTGCACGAGGCGTTGGAGACGATGTGGTGCTTCATGGGATCGTACTGGTCTTCATTGACGCCCATGACAAAGGTCGCGTCCATGCCCTTGCCAGGAGCGCCGACGATGACCTTGCGAGCCCCGGAGTCCAGGTGCTTGAGACAGCTTGCCTTGTCTCGAAACCGACCGCTGGTCTCCAGGATGATGTCCACGCCCAAGTCTTTCCACGGAGCTTGGCTTGGATCGCCGACCTTGAGGCATTTGTAGGCCTTGCCGTCCACGTAAATGTGTTGCTCATCCGCCGAAATGTCCCGATTCCATGTGCCGTGTACGGAATCGTAGCGCAGCAAATACGCCAGTTCGGCGGGGCTCCCCAAATCGTTCAGCGCCACCACATCCAGGGGATTCCCCCGCTCCACGTTGGCTCGAAACACCATCCGCCCGATGCGACCGAAACCGTTAATCGCGACTTTGATGGCCATGCTCTTCTCCTTTGTCCCCACAGTTAGCGCAGCATCTTGGCAATACTGACCGTTCGGTCCCCCAACATGTTCGTGTAGCTTCCCAACTCGTTATCGTACCAGCCGTAAATGACCGCTTGCGTCACCGGAATTTGGATGATCCTCGCCTTTTGGTCCGCATCCAGAGTCTTGTCCACGTTCTTGAGCGCCGTGTCCACATCGAAAGAAGGTCCTTGTTCAGAAGAAAGGGCCGCGCAGACGCTGAGCACATGGTTCAGGTCGAAGCGCACGGCCGCCGTGCGAGTGTGGGTCTCATGGCCTTCGATGACCGCGGCCGCCCTCGGCAGTCCGATGATGTCCGACGACACGTTCTGTTCGTCCGTATAGCGCAGGTAGCCTTCGGGAAAGTGCGCCTGGGCCTTGCGGTAGATGTCGTTGATGAGGCGGCGGTTGATGGGATTCTTCATGCTTTCATCTTGGATCAAGACCACCAAAATGATCAAGGAACCCGTGGTCACGGGCACCCGAACCGACTCGGCGATAAAGCCGATTTCCTTCATTTCCGGGATGACCAACCCCAAGGCCTTGGCGGCACCCGTCGTGGTGAGGATGATGTTATTGAAAACGGAGCGGGTTTTTCTCAGATCGTCCGCTTTGGCTTTGGGAGCTCGGTCCAGCACCTGCTGGGAGGGCGTGGCGGCGTGGACCGTGGCCATGGACGCCGACAGGATGCGCATGGGACCGAAATAGTCCAAGAGGGGCTTCACCATATAGGCCAGACACGTGGTGGTACACGACGCATGAGACACAATCACGTGGCGCTTGGGATCGAAATCCGCATCGTTGATGCCCATGACGGTGGTCACCGCGTCCGCCGGCATTTCTTTGGATTTGTCCTTGATCTTAAACGGCGCCGAAACGATCACTTTCCGCGCTCCGGCCGCCAAGTGCCCTCGAACCGATCCCTTGGGATCCTCGGCAGGCACCGTCGGGTCCAAGAAAGCCCCCGTCGCATCCACCACGATTTCCACACCGTGGTCCTTCCATCCGATGTCGGCGGGATTGCGGTGTTTTCGAAGAAAGGTCGCCTTCACCCCGTTGATGCGCATGGATCCTTCTTTGTCGTTGATTTCTTCGATGACGCGGGAGGCGCGGCAACCGTAAAGGAAATGGTGAAGGCGTCCATAGGTGGAATCTTTTTCGATAAAAAGAGCGATGTCATCTAGGCTCTGGCCCACGTCTCGACCGATGTTCACCACGAGTTCGGAAAAATACCGGCGTTCCACATGGTGCCAAATGCTCAGTTTGGCGATCCGCCCCAAACCGTTGATGCCCAGCTTTTGAGGAACCATCGTTTCCTGTTCGCTCATGGCCTCCTCCTATAACACATCATGCAAAACCGTTTCATGCGTTCACGGAGCCGTGTCTTCTTCCGGTTTTTCCGTGACATGGAACCCGAAATAGATGCCTCCGCTGCGCCCATCGATACCGATCACGTCCCCTGTTCTCAGAAACCGCCCCCCAATGAGGCATCGGCCGTCCCGTTCCCAGACCCGCATTTTAGAACAGCCCACGACGCAGGTCTTGCCCAAACGGTGGGCGACAATGGCCGCATGGGAGGTCGCCCCGCCTTTGCCGGTCAGAAGGCCGTCGGCGATGGAAATCTCGTGGATGTCATCTGGCACGGTGTCCGATCGGATCAGGATGATGGATTCGCCCGGGTAGTCCTTTTTCAAACGCACGATATCGTTGAGTTCGAAAGCCACACGCCCACACAACGCCCCGCCGCTCACCCCGATGCCGCTGCCAAGGTAACTTTTTTCCAGTTCCTCTGTCACCTTGAAACATGGGTAGCGCCGGCGGGTGCGCGGAGCCATGTTGCGGGACTGCAAGATGTAAAGCCCATCGCCGTCCCCACCCTGAAACGTGAATTCGATTTCCTGAGGACCCCATTTCTGCCTGTAAATGAGTTCTTTCGCGATGTCGGTCAAGCGTTGAAAAACTTGGGGGAACAACGACTCCAAGGAGTGCTCTTTGCGCTCCGCCGCCGCCAGACGCTGCTTTTCCGACAGCGGCAAGGTCTCCACCAAGCCGCCCACCACGTCTTCGCCTTGGTTGCCCAACGTAAAGTCCCCTCTGGGATCGATCTCGTCTTCCGAGGTCCAGGGATTGTGCGTGAACATGACGCCGGAACCCGATTCCAGGTCCAGGTTGCCGAAAATCATGGTTTGAATGGTGACCGCCGTCCCCCAGTTTTCCGAAAGTCCCATGATCTGCCGGTACGTGATGGCCTTGGGGAAGAACCACGATTCCATGACCTGACGGATCGCCGTAAACAACTGTTCCTGAGGGTCGTCTGTGATTTCGATCTTGGACTGGCGCGTGTAGTCGCGATAGGCGAGGGCCACGTCCCGCATTTCTTCAGGCGTGAACTCCCTTTTAAACACCCGTCCGTACTTCTTCTTGTAAAATCTCATGATCGCGTCGTAATGGTCTCGATCCAAGCCGAAAGACATGCCCCACGATTGGACGAAACGCCGGTAGTTGTCCCAGGCGAACCACGGTTGCCCGCTTTGCCGGATGAGCCCCTCCACGATACGTTCATTGATCCCCACATTGAGGAACGTATTCATCATCCCGGGCATGGAGACGGCCGAACCACTGCGCACGGACAGCAACAAAGGATCCCGAGGATCTCCGAACCGCCGCCCGGACTTTTCTTCCAGATCGGCGATGTGCGCCAACACGCGCGCCTTGAAATCCTCTTTGGACTGGGGAAGGCTATCGATCACGTCCTGGCATCGGAAATACTCCGTGGTGATGATGAAGCCCGGGGGCACACGAATGCCGAGTTCATGAAGTTGGGTGAGGTTATAACCTTTGTTGCCCAGGTGAATGAGATCGTACGTGGTTTCATCAGGGGCATAAATACGAGATATGGTTTTTTCTGGATCGTAGCTCAGCAGAAGATCGAGCTTTTCCGTTGTCAGCTCTTCCTTTTGGGTTGCCAATGTCGTGAGAATACTGCTGATGAAGTGGTCGAAATACTGCAAACCGAAAGTGCGCGCTACGAGATCCCGCAGGAAGGTTTCCGAAATGCGGTGGACCCGCTCGTCGGCCCGCTCCCCCATGTCTCGGGGGCGATACCGCGGCAAAAGGTCTCCCGACTGACTCAGTTGCCGAATAATGACCGCAAGATTGTCTTCGTGGACCGCATTGTAAAAGGTCTGGATGATCTGCTTGATGGCTTCCGAAAAACCTCGAAAAATGTCCATGTATTGCGAGTGGGAAAACCTGCGGATTTGCAAAGCCCGCTGGAAAAGTTCCTCCTGACGGTCCAGCCTCCGGGACGTGATCCCATCGAGGGCCAAAGCTTTAATGAAAAGAGGCAGAATGCGGCGGATGCGAAAAAAGGTCGCCCGTGTGATGAAACTCAGGTTGAAGGACAGGATGATCTCCTCGAAAAGAACGTTCGCCAAGTTTTCCAACCGGAAAGTCAACCCCAGGGCGTCGAATTTCCGCTCGCTGTAGGAACCGTACATGGAAGGAATATCCACGGCGATATGTCGTTTAAGATATATATTTTCCACATAGGTCATTTCTTCCTCAGTGAGAATAATCTTCTTGAGCTCCTCCAGGTAGTCCAAAATCGCTTCGAGCTTGGTCAGGGGGTCTTGGCTTTGGAGGGCTTCCTCTAGAGGTCTGGGATCCGGCAATCCCAACTGGATGGCCCGCCGCAAATGGATTTGAATATCTTTAAAACTCAGGGCGTACTTTTCGTGCAGCAGCTGATAGAACCGAATCATGAGGAAGGCCCGCTGTTTTTCTCGCCCTGAGACGCCATCGATGTTTTCGATTTTCCTTCGGATGTTTTCCTCGGGGAGGTCCAAAAGGTCCTTGACGTGGTGAACGCCGTCTTCACCGGAAAAGATCCGACAAAAGATGCGATGCATCTCATCGACAAAAGGCCCGGATTCGGCAACGTCCCGGAAAACTTCGGGGGGGACGAATTTTTTCAGCGGCTCCTTGTCCAAGGTGTGCCAGAAGTGAAAGATGGCTTCGATAAAGAGCACGATCAGGTTGTTACTTTCCACGTGGCTTTGTTTGCGCAGGAAATGAATGAGCGGGTCCCCCCGTTGGGTGATCTCGTCCACGTCCGTGGAAACCGCCCGGAGCAGACCCTCCGCCCCCACTTCATTGAAATACACGGGGAAGAGCTTGGTCAGCTGTTTGACCAGGTTGTAGAGAGGCCCAATGGGCGCGTGCAGGAGCAGGCTGACGTCCTTTTGAAAAAGGTCCGTGTCCCGGACATAGATGCCGCCGAGAAACAGATTGACAATGAGCGCGGAAAGCAGATTTCGAGTGCGGCGCGGACTCTTGCGGATGAGGTCCAACCACACGCGGATGTTGGTCAAATGCGCCGGATTGACCTGGACCTGCCAGTATTGGGAAACCCCTTTCAGTTTCGGCGTCTGAAACCCCAACCAGATCACATGGCGGATAAAAAACTCGATGAGGTCCCGATCGTCGGTCGACAGGATTTCCAACCCGACGGTGCGCACGCAGTGCAAGGCCGCCTCCGGGTAATTGTTCAGGCAACCTCGGAGAACCTGAAGGAACCGGGTGAGTCTGGGCCGAAGCGTTTCCTGGGATTCTTCGCGAATCCACCGCCCTACGTCCATGTTCATGGCGCGCAAAGTCTCTTCATGGATGGGCTCCAACCCCTTGGTTTCCATGATCCGCAATCGCAGCAACATGCTCACATGGCCCGCGTGCTCCGGCGATACGGCTCGACCCACCTTGTCCGGAAGCTGCTGGTAGGCTCGGACCACATCTCGAAAATCGGGAAGATCGCACAATTGCTCAACGGCACGCCGCGGGTCCTTTTCTGCGGCGATGCGCCGCACACGACGCAGAGCCCACTCGTGGTCCTCCTTAAGCAGCGGCGAAAAGAGACCCCGCCATGCCTCCACGTCTTCCTCTTCGTGGAGCTGCCGGCTCAGCCACGCCAAAGGGTCCTCTCGTTCGGCCCAAAAGGAGTGCGTGACCGTGAGAAGCCGCTCGAGCAGGAGACGTCCCTCCTCGAAGGACGCAGAGGAAGACCACAAGGCGAGGCACCGGGTCAAGAGCTTCTTGGGCTGGTAGAAACTGCGAACGACCCACTCGAAACAGGGCGGTTCCAGATCCTGCAATCTCGCAAAACACCATCGCAAGATGCCCCCATGGGCCGCCCCGTGCGGCAGCGGATCCTCATCCCAGTGCGCCGTCATGTCGATCTCAACTTCACGGCACAACTCGGGAGCTTCCTCAACGATCTTCAGCCACAGAGCGATGAGGTGATCCGCGGCCGTAGCTTGGGTCTTGGGGTTTCCCGCATCGGAGAGAGCGTGAAGAAAAATGCGGCACAATAGAACCACCACCCCGGCGCTGTCATGGTAGTGTCTGTACAAGCGAAGATTGCCTGTGGCGTAACGCCATGCTTCCTGAAGCACATACGTCCAGTTGCGGTACCGGTGGTGGTATTCCACAAGAAGATCCCGGGCTTGTTTCTCCTTGCCGGCGTAACCCCGCACCGCATCCACCAACACCTCATGGCCGGGGTGCACTGTCACCGGGACGTTCGTCACCATGAGATTCTTCAGGAGCGCCTCCGATTGCACGCTCGCGCTTGTGGGGCTTTGCGTCAACACGACCTCTCTCCATCCATCCAACCGGCTTCGGAGAGCAACCACCGGGACCGCCACCCGCGGTCCATCTCCAATTCCATGAGCACCGCCGGTTCTCTAATCCCATCGTAATAATCGGGCCGCAGCCCTGAGGGGCGAAACCCGATGGTTTCGTAAAGCTTTTGGGCCGCGAGGTTGCTGCGGCGCACTTCCAAAAAGGCCATCCGGGCGTTTTGTGTGCAGGCCTTTTGCAGCGCCGTCAGGAGCAATCGTCGCCCCACACCTCGCCGTCTTACGGCGGGATCCACGGCCAGATTGAAGATCTGCACCTCATCGGCCACAAGCCACACGCAGATGTATCCGACAATCCGACGCCTGTCGTCTCTCAGTCGCGCCACCAAATTGACGGCGTGGGGCCGGGTCAGCTCCTCCGCGAAAAAAGATTCCTTCCACGGATCCACATGACTGGCCCTTTCGATATCCAAAACGGCCGGAAGGTCTTCGAGCTGCATGGGCTCAATGAGAAGGGGCAGATGAACGCTCATGGTTCGACTCCCGTCCCTTCGCCTCCGATCCGGCAGATAAAATCTCACTCGCCAAAGACACGTGGCGACGCCCGTAATCCCTTAGCACTTCGGCGGCTTTGCGGACAGAGAGGGTGTCTCGAATTTCCGCAAACTTGATCAACATGGGAAGATTGAAGCCGCTCAGAACCTCCACCCGGGTCCCGGCGAAGGAAAGGGCGATATTGGAAGGGGTACCGCCGAAAAGGTCCGTGAGGACAATGACCCCGTGCCCGGCATCCACCTCTTTGATAGCCTCCGAGAGCGCACGCACCATTTCTTCCACAGGAGTGTGCGGGTCCATGGAAACGGCCCGAGCGGCTTCCATCGGCCCCAAGATGAGTTCAGCCGCTTTGACCATCTCCTGGGCCACACGACAGTGAGCGGCGACGACCAAACCGAGCCTTGCCATATTCGGTGTTGTCTCCTGCTCTTCGGCCACATTCCGGGCCGAAACACCGTTCACCCGTCCAGGTGCACGTCGCGATGAAATAATACTGTATAATAACCTGCAGCGCGCACCCTGTCAGCAAGGCGCTCGGCAATGACCACAGAGCGGTGCTTGCCTCCCGTACAGCCTACGGCCACCGTGAGGTAACGCTTGCCTTCCTGCACGTATTGAGGCAGCAATTTGAGCAAAAGTGCGGCGTAATCGTCGAGAAACTGCGCGGCTTGGGGATGGCTCAAGACCCAATCCCGCACCGGCGCCTCACAGCCGCTGAGAGGCTTCAGAGCGTCCACAAAGAACGGGTTCGGCAAAAACCGCACATCCATCACCAGATCGGCCTCAAAAGGCAAGCCGTACTTAAAACCAAAGGACAAGACCTGCACGCTGATCCTTTCCCGATCGCTCACCATGGAATACGTTCGGGTGATAAGCGCTTTGAGCTGGTGCACGGAAAACTCGCTGGTATCCACGATGCGGGTCGATCGAGCCCGCAAGGACGCCAATTCCTCCCGTTCTTCTTGGATCGCCGTGAGCAAAGAAGATTCTTGGGTGCTCATGGGATGGAGGCGGCGCGTTTGGCTGAAACGCCTTTGGAGCACCTCCGTGGCGGCTTCGAAAAAGAGAATTTCCAAGGCGTAACCGGCAGATTCCACATGATGAAACAGTCGATCGCAGTCATGGAGGAAACTTCGCCCCCGGATATCGATTCCAAGAGCCACCTTTTTGAGATCGGGCTTGTCCTGCTCACACAACTGGAGAAAATGCGGCAGCAAAGGCACCGGCAGGTTATCGATACAAAAATACCCGATATCTTCAAAAGCTTTGATGGCCGTGCTTTTACCCGAGCCCGAAAGCCCTGTGACAATCACAAGATGTGTGTCCCTTTTCGGCATTTTCACCCGCCCTTGAGTCTTTTGGCCGCCCTGGACGCCCAGAATCCGTTGCGTGGGGGGGGAGGATTTGCAGAGACAGGCCGTTGCCCGTCCCCGCCGTTTCTGCGACCAGAAAAGGAGTCCCCAACTCTCATCACATGGGGCGCTCGAGTCTTTGGATTAGGCTCTTTTCCAGCTTCTGCGAGAAACAAAAGGGGGAGTCGGGGCATCGCCCAACTCCCCAGAAAACCGTATCGGTCCGCGGGTCAAAAATCATCGTCTTCCTGTTTGATGATTTCGAAGATCTCTTCTTGAGACGCCGCAAGCCCCAAGCGGCGACGCACGGCGGCGCTTTTCAGGAACCGGGCGATTTTCGCCAGGGCCCTTAAATGGATGCCCGCACAGTTTTCCGGAGCCACCAGCAGGAAGAAAAGGTGCGCGGGCTTGCCGTCCATGGATTCAAAGTCGATCCCTCGGGTCGACCGTCCGAAGGAAAGCACCAGTTGGTCCAAGTTTTCGATTTTGCCGTGAGGAATGGCGATTCCTTCCCCAATGCCCGTGCTCCCCAGTTTTTCCCGCTCCAGGAGCACTTCCAGCAAACGAGCGCGATCCAATTGAGGTTTGTGCCGGAGCAGCGCATCCGTCAGCTCCTCCAAAACCTCTTTTTTCGTCTTCGCTTCCAGTTCGGCAATAATCGCCTCTTTGGGCAAGATGTCCACAATCTTCATCAACCCTTCGGGATCCTCCCTCGATGCCTTTTCCCCTTCGCGGGGATCATGGTCTCAAAGCCCTCTGCCGCGGGTCATTGCACGGGTTCGATCAAACCGTAGTTGCCGTCTTTGCGGCGATACAAAACGTTGACGCTCATGGTGGCACGGTTGGTAAAAACCAAGAAATCTCCGTTGGACAGATTGAGCTGCATCACCGCCTCATCCACGTCCATGGGCTTGGCGTAAATCTGCTGACTCGTCACCACTCGAGGCTCCCCAGCCTCTTCGGCAGGCCATTCCAGAACGTTCATCATGAGTTTCTGGGCGCGTTCCGACGCGGACGGTTTGCGGTTTCGAAGTTTTTCTTTGTACTTTTTCACCTGTCCTTCCAACTTGTCCACCACCATGTCAATGGCGGAATACATATCTTCCGTCTCTTCTCTCGCATTAATACGAACGCCGTTGGATTCCACGGTGACGTCGGCGATATGGCGAAATTTTTCCACCTGCAGCACCACATTGGCCTCGATGGGCTCCTCCAGGTATTTTTTGATCCTAGATACCTTATCTTCCGCGTACATTTTCAATGCGTCCGAAGGTTCCGTGTGTCGAAACGCCACATTTATCTGCATAGGCACACTCCTTGTCTTTGTTCCTCTGTGGATCCTCGCCGGCCCCGACAAATCACGCCCCCCAGAGCACGCGCTTTCTCTTATGGGAAGGAAGAATGCCGAGCATCTCCCGATATTTGGCGACCGTTCGGCGTGCGATCCGGATGTTCTCTTTTTGAAGAAGATCGACCAAGTCCTTATCACTGTAGGGGTTGGCCGGGTCTTCCTCGCGAATCAGCTGACGAATGCGTTCTTTGACGCTTTCTGAAGCGACAGCTTCCCCCACCACGCTATTTATGGAACTGTTAAAGAAATATTTCAACTCAAAAATCCCCTGGGGTGTGTGCATGTACTTATTGGTGGTGACCCTACTAATGGTGGATTCATGCATGCCCACATCTTCCGCCACATCCCTCAGGACCATGGGTTTAAGGTAAGCGATCCCCTTTTCGAAAAAGTCCCTTTGAAAGTTGACGATACTCTGGGCCACTTTGTATAAAGTCCGCTGTCTCTGATGAATACTTTTGATCAACCACGCCGCGGAGCGAAGCTTTCCTTGTATGTACTCTTTGGCCTCTTCCGGCACCGCGGAATCCCGGCGTAAGGCCTCCTTATAATACGGGTTGATCCTCAGTTTAGGCATGCCGTCCTCGTTGAGCACCACCACAAATTCATCGTCCACCTTGAGCACATAAATGTCGGGACTGACATAATGAACCTCTTCTTCACTGTAAACCCGTCCCGGCTTCGGGTCCAAGCTCAGGATGACCTCCACAGCCGCCCGCACTTCTTCCTTGGGCCGTCGAAGAATCTTCACCAACCCCTGGTAGTTCTTGTTTTCCAAATAGGGCAAGTAGCGCTCGATGATGGTCTCCACCAGCCCATTGCGAGGCTCCAGGGTCTGCGCCTGAATCAGGAGGCATTCTTGAAGACTCCGGGCGGCCACCCCCGGTGGATCAAACCCCTGGACTTTCCTTAAAACATGCTCCACACGATGCGCCGAAACGCCCGTGAGCTGGGCGATTTCATCGACGCTCGCCAGAAGATAGCCGTCGGAGTTGAGGTTGCCGATGATCTGAATGGCGATCTCTCGCTCCTCTTCCGTAAAGTCCGACAGGCACAGCTGCCACATCAAGTGGTCTTCCAAGGACGGCTTGGAGGTCAGCCGCTGCTCGAAAGACGGCTGCTCCTGGTTGGGATCCCTTTCGTTGGTCACCGGGGCGTACGTGCTGTAATCCTCAAGAAAGCTTTCCCAGTCGAAATCGTCCCGAACCTTTTCCGTAATCTCCACTTCCTCGTAGCGTTCTTCCGCCCTCGGGGCTTCCGGTTCCGTTTCGCCCTTCATCCCAACGTCTTCCACCGCTTCTGCGGCTTCCTCCAGAACCGGGTTGACCTCCAACTCCTGCTGGATCGTCTCCAGGAGCTCCAACCGAGAGAGTTGCAAGAGTTTGATGGCTTGCTGCAACTGCGGGGTGATGATCAGTTGCTGCGTCAGTTTCATGTGTTGCTTGAGTTCCAAAGCCATAACGTCTTCCCGTCCCTAAAGGCTGAATTCCTGTCCGAGGTAGGTTCTGCGGGCCAGCTCGCTCTGGGCGAGCACTTGCGGAGGCCCCTGTTCCAGGATCCGCCCCTCGTGCATGATGTACGCGCGATCGCAGACTCTGAGCGTCTCTCGGACATTGTGATCGGAAATCAACACACCGATCCCGCGGTCTCTCAAGGAACGGATCAAGCCTTGGATCTCCACAACGGCGATCGGATCGATGCCCGCAAAAGGTTCGTCCAACAAAATGAAGCTGGGCTGCGTGACCAAAGCCCGGCAGATTTCCAGACGACGCCGTTCTCCTCCCGACAGTCTATCCGCTCGGCTGCGCCCTAGATGATCAATGTGGAGGTCGCGCAACAACTCTTGAACCCGTTGTTTTCGCTCTTCTCGGCCGATCTTCAACGTTTCCATGATGGCCAAGAGGTTCTCTTCGACGGTCAACTTCCGAAACACGGACGGTTCTTGAGGAAGATACGTGATCCCTTTGCGCGCCCGAAGGTACATGGGGTCCTCGACGATGTTCTCGTCATCCAGGTAAACCGCCCCCGCGTCCGGTCGGATGATGCCGATGACACTGTAAAAGGTGGTGGATTTCCCCGCCCCGTTGGGGCCGAGGAGCCCCACAACTTCTCCCTGATGCACCTCCAGACTCACGCGATCGACAACGATCCGCCCGCCGTATTGTTTGACCAGGCCCTCCGTGCGCAAAACGCGTCCCGAAGCCGTCATGGTTTCTTGGGCGCTTCTTTAGGATGAAAAACCGCCTGGACAGGATTGCCGGCCCGACCTTCCACCACGCTTCTCTGATCTTCAAGGTAAAGGGTGATAAGGTCACCTTGCACCCTGTCCTTGCCTTGGACGAGCACAGGAGCGCCCATGAGCACAATTTTTTGCTCTTTGTTGTAGAACACGGCCTTCTGACACGTGGCCACACGGTCTCCTTCGGAAATGACCACGTTGCCTTCCACCTCGATCCGTTCGATCTGCTCTCCCGTCACTTCACCCGAAGCACTTCCGGCGCCTTTGGTCTTTTCCGAGCCATAAACGGTGAGTGTCTGCCCGGTCATGGTCATGGCGCCCTGCTGCACCGTCACATGGCCTTGGAAGACCACCGTCCGACTTTTTTGATCCGCCACCATCCGGTCACTGGCGATGTTGATGGGCTTTGCGCCCTCCTGCCCGGAACGCGTCGGAACAGCACTTTGGCTCTGCCCCCGAAGCCCCGTGGGGTCGGTTCCGAGCGTCGCCATGAGGCACAAGAACGCCAAAAGCCAGCGCGCCCTGCGCCTACCGGCCGCCGGAAAAATTGTCGAGGCCTTTTCAAGCTCGCTCATTACTTTCCCGTCCCCACCAAAGAGAGCCCCCGGACAAAGGCGCGAACCTCTCCTTCCACGGACACCGTGGAGGTCGCCAAATCATAATGCCATTGGTTGCCTTGAAGATCCACCTGAGGTCCTGTGAGGCGCACAGGAGAAGGAGACCGTATTTTCTGGGCCTCGTGTTCGTAATAGACCTTGTCGGTTTGAACCTCATAGCCTTGCGGCACGCGAGCCGTCACACGACCCCACAGTTCGATGTCCTTGCGGCCGGTGTGGAGGAGGCCGTGGTCGCTCACCAGGCGCACTTCGCGCTCGTTTTCCATAAAAAGCGTGAGGTCCACTTGGCTCAGCAAGGTCTTTTGTTCACCCTCATAGTATTTCGCCTCATGGGCCTTGATGCGCCACATGGGCTTGCCTTCCTGGATTTCCGTATAATCCATATCGGTCAGGCGGATATCCGAATCGACCGACGTCGGGGGCACGATTCCAGCCGAGGTCTTCTCCTTGTGCGCCTTCATGAAGGCGTATGAGAAAATCGCCGTGACTCCGACGGCCGCCGTCACCAACAGCCATGGGACCACCTTCCCGGTTCCTTTCATGAAGCGCCCGTCTCCTTTCGCCTTTCTACCGAATTCCTAGGCTATTTAACACGCGCTCTTTTGCACTGTAAAGGATCATGCCCGACACCCAAGGATTGACAGGCCCGGCTTTTGCCTTTACGAGTCGGTGGTGGATGTTTGGGACGAGAGGTGGATCTTCAGAGATTTGAGCCAAGGTCGAAGAAGATGATGGATTGCATCATTGTGGGAAGCGGCCCTGCGGGAGCCTGCGCCGCCCGAAGGGCGGCCCAACGAGGATTGAAGACCCTGTGTTTCGAAAAGGAGCGATTCCCCCGGCACAAGCCCTGCGGCGGCGCTTTATCCATGAATGGGGTCAATGCCTTGGACTTTCCTCTGACGGAAACAGTCCAAGAAGGCTTTGTGTACGGCATCCGAGCCGTCTACGGCCGTCGGCGGATGGAAGCCCGCCGATCCCGTCCCATCGCCGTGATGGTGCGCCGCGAAGCCTTCGATGCGCTACTCATGGAAAAAGCTCGGGAATCCGGCGCCGCGTTCCACATGGGGGAAAAGGTCCTGCGCCTCGAAGAGACCCAATCCTCCGTCACGATACAGACCTCCGCCAGTGTGTATCAGAGCCGATACGTGATTCTTGCCCATGGGGCCGGCGGCGTCTTGCATCAGCGGCATCCCGGCCCGGGAACCGAAGGGCGACGATGGAAGGCCGTCACGCGCCGCTTCGACGCCTCGGCGGCGTGGCTTTCCACCCGACCGCAAGACGGGGTCCTGGAATTTTATTTTGACGCCCACCCCGACGGCTACGGCTGGGTCTTTCCCCTTCGGGGGGCCTTCTCCATCGGGGTGGGGGGACTCCACCGGGGCCGGGTGCCGACCGGCGCCACTTTCCGCACCTTTCTCAAGAGGCTAGGAGGTCCCGAAGAAGACCGCTATAGCGGCAGCCCCATCCCGTGCCGCGGCATCGCCCCCGTGCTCGGCTCCGAACGAATCCTTTACGCGGGCGATGCCGGCGGTTTTGGGGAAGCCTTTTCCGGGGAGGGGATTTTCTATGCGGTTCGCTCTGGCCAACTGGCTGCGGACACCATCGCCGACGCCCTCGAGGGAACGCTCCGTGGACGTCTCCACCGGATCTTTCGATCCCGGTGCCTTCAGACTCTGGGGGACAACCTTCAATATGCCGCTTTTTTCGCCCGCTGGGTCTATCGGTTTCCCGGGTTTTTCGTCTCCCTTTTCGCCGAAAGACCCTCATGGGCCCGCGATTTTCTCGGCATCCCCATGGGCGAAACAACCTACAAGCGATTCCTGCTGGACAGGCTCAGGCAGGGTCTTCGGAAAAATACCGGGTGGTGACGCCTTCCCAGAGGCCTTGAACCTGGAGGATGAGCTCGCAGACCTCCCGGGCGGCGCCTCTGCCGCCGGGGCGGCTCGTCACATAATGGGCGAAAGGCTTCACGTGCTCCACGGCGTCCTGGACACAGACGGCAAAGCCCACACGCCGCATCACCGGGATGTCGATCAAATCGTCTCCCACGTAGGCCATCTGCCGGTCTTCCAACCCGGTGGCCGCCTTAATTTGTTCGTACGCTTCCACCTTGCGGTGGATGCCTTGGTAGACGTGCTCGATCCCCAATCCCTTGGCACGATGGAGGACGGAAACGCAAAAACGTCCGGAAATCAGCGCGACCTGAAGGCCGGAACGTTGGAGGAGCTTGATCCCGTGGCCGTCTTTGACGTCGAAGGTCTTGGATTCGGACCCATCGTCGTGGATCGTGATGCCCCCGTCGGTCAGCACCCCATCCACATCGAAGATCACCATCCGCACAGGAAGAATGCGCTCCCTGAGGGCCTCGTCCACCGCATGGACACTGGATTCATGTCTCATGATGAAACCCCGGCGGATGTTTTTCTTTCATTTCTCCCTTCCCTCCTAAGGTCCCGACGCACTTGACGCCTCCAGCCGACGGCCAACGCATGGGGGATTCGTCACTTCCCGAAGGGGAAAGGCGAAGCATCCTGAAGCCGAAAAGGATGCTTTCGGGTGATTTCATAAACGTCTTTAAGTGCACTCAAAACGGCGAAAGCCTCGTCGAGAGGCAAGGAATTGGGGCCGTCACAGAGGGCTCTGTCCGGATCTTCATGGATTTCCATGAAAATGCCGTCTGCTCCCGCCGCTACGGCCGCCCGAGCCAAACTCTCCACAAACCGTCGTTCTCCTCCCGAGGCCGTGCCCTGACCGCCGGGGATCTGGACGCTATGGGTCGCATCGAAGACCAGAGGATAGGGGGAACGGCTCAGCAGGGCCACCGAGCGCATGTCCACCACCAAGGTATTGTACCCGAAGCAGGTTCCCCGTTCCGTAATGAAAATCTTTCGGTTTCCCGCGCTTTCCGCTTTTCGAACCACCTGGAACATGTCCCATGGGGCAAGAAACTGGGCCTTTTTCAAATTGAGGGGTTTGCCCGTCTTGGCGGCGGCCACCACCAGATCCGTCTGCCGGGCGAGAAAAGCCGGGATTTGAAGCACATCCGCCACCCGAGCCACCGGGGCCGTCTCCTCCACCGAATGAACGTCCGTGATCACCGGCACCCCCACTTCAGCGCGGACCCGCTCCAAAATTTTCAACCCCTCCGCCATGCCCGGCCCTCGGTAGGAATCGACGGAGGTCCGATTGGCCTTGTCGTACGAACTCTTGAAAATATAAGGGATATCGAGATCCCGGCAGATTCGGGCCAAAGTCGACGCCACGCACAGGGCCAACCCCGCGCTTTCCAAAACGCAAGGTCCCGCGATGACGAAAAAACGGTCCTTGCCGAAAGGAACACCGTGAATCCAAATGGGACAAGCCGCGTCCATCACGAAGGCTTACTCTCTTGCCTGAGCCCCCTAGGAAAGATCCGAGCGAGGCACAATGTTCTGTTGGACTCTTTTCTCGGAAAACTCCAGCGCCTTTTTCACAAAGGCTTTGAAAAGCGGGTGGGGATCCATAGGCCGGGATTTGAATTCCGGGTGGAACTGACAACCCAAGAACCACGGATGATCGTGCAGTTCGATGATCTCCACCAGGTTGCGGTCCGGCGAAAGACCCGTAAAACACATGCCGGCGTTGCCTAAAATTTCACGGTAATCGTTGTTGAATTCGTAGCGGTGCCGGTGCCGTTCGGAGATCTCCACTTTTTGGTAGGCTTCATAAGCAAAACTGTCCGGTTCCAACAGGCACGGGTAGGCCCCGAGGCGCATGGTGCCTCCCAGATCGGAGCTTTCATCCCGCTGCACCAAGCGGTTGTTTTTGTAGTCGAACCATTCCCGCATGAGAAAGATGACCGGGTGGGGCGTATGCTTGTCGATCTCCATGCTATGGGCTCCTTCCAGCCCGGCGACATTTCGAGCGAATTCCACCACCGCCATCTGCATGCCGAGACAAATGCCAAAGAAGGGCACCTTGTGCTCCCTGGCGTAGCGGATGGCCTTGATCTTTCCCTCGATGCCCCTGGAGCCGAACCCACCGGGGACGAGGATGCCGTCGGCCTGATAGAGCAAGGTTTCTCCGCCGGATCTTTCCACGTTTTCGGAATCGATGTAGTCCAGTTTCACCCGGGTGTCGTTGGCCGCCCCGCCGTGTGCCAGAGCTTCGTTGAGGCTCTTGTAGGACTCTCGAAGGTCGATGTATTTGCCGACCACGGCGATGGTCACCTCGTGGGCCGGGTTCTTCATCCGCCGAATGAGTTCCCTCCAGTCGTCCAACTGCGGAGCCCGGGTCCAGATATTCAGCTTTTTCAGAATCTTTTCATCGAGCCCCTCTTCATGAAAACACAACGGCACCTCGTAAATGCATTCCACATCTTTGGCCGTGATGACGGCGTCGGGCTCCACATTGCAAAAGTGGCCGATCTTGGCCTTGATTTCTTTGGGTAAAGGGAACTCGGTCCGGCACAGCAGGATGTCTGGCTGAATCCCGATCCCGCGCAGTTCCTTGACACTATGTTGGGTGGGCTTGGTTTTCACTTCCCCCGCCGCCTTGACGTAGGGCACCAGGGTCACGTGAATGTAGAGGGCGTTTTCGCGACCCACGTCAATGCGAAACTGGCGGATGGCCTCAAGAAACGGCAGGCTTTCAATGTCCCCGACCGTCCCGCCGATTTCCACAATGACCAGATCCACGCCGTCGGCCACCTGGCGGATGCACGCTTTGATTTCGTCGGTCACATGGGGGATGACTTGGACCGTCCCTCCCAAATAGTCCCCTCGGCGTTCTTTGGTAATCACGCTGTAGTAGATGCTTCCCGAGGTGTAATTGTTGCGTTTGCTCATGCGCGCGTGCGTGAACCGTTCATAGTGCCCCAGATCCAGATCCGTTTCCGCCCCGTCATCGGTGACGTAGACTTCTCCGTGTTGAAAGGGGTTCATGGTGCCGGGATCCACATTGATGTACGGGTCCAGCTTTTGGAGAGTGACCCGAAGGCCCCGGCTTTCCATGAGCGCTCCAATGGAGGCTGCGGCAAGACCTTTGCCCAGGGAGGACAAAACGCCTCCTGTGATGAAAATGTATTTGGGGTCTCGCAAAGCCCTTGTCCTTCCTCTGTGCACCTTGTTGAGCGAACCGTCCTGACCGTCGCCTCTGCCGCTGTAATAAGGTGCTTAGTATAGCCTAAGGACACCTCAAGTCAACGCGGCCTCTGGGGTCGGTGCCCAGGAGCATGTACGATTTTTCTCTTGCAATCCTCCGGCACTTTTCTTAGGCTTTTGTGGGGAGGCTGCCCAGGTTAGGGTAAAGGCCGCCGCAGCGCACAGTGCACCAATCAGCCGATCTTATCTCGTCGACCGGATAGGTTCCTGGAATGATCGTTCGCCACTGGATGACCACGGATGTGGTGACCACCACGAAGGAGGCATCCGTTCAGGATGCTTTAAAGCTAATGAAGCGCCATTCCATTCGGCATCTTCCCGTGGTGCAGTCGGACGGCACGTTGGTGGGCTGGGTGACCGATGCGGACCTGCGCAGTGTCCTTATTGCGTCCATGTTGGAAGAGCTTTCCGTCGAGGACGTCATGGTGCGGCGTCCCATTACGGTCAGTCCCGAGGATAGCCTGGAAACGGCGGCCCAGCGGACTTTGGAGAACCGCATCGGCGGGCTTCCTGTCGTGGAAGGACAAAAACTTGTCGGCGTGATCACCGTGGTCGACATTCTGTCGGCGTTTATTTCCATGTTGGGCCTCATGCAAAGTTCCAGCCGGTTGGACGTCAAGCTTGCGGGCCCCAAACAGAGCTTGGACGGCGTCACGCGGCTCCTGCAGAACAAAGGGGCCGAGATCATCAGCATATGCTACCTGCAGCCCACGGCTGCCGATGAGGCCGTGTATTCCTTTCGGATCAAGAAGTGTCCCATGGACCCCCTCATTGGATCCCTGAAGGAGGAAGGCATTGAGGTCGTTTCCGCGGAAGCCTAAATGACAGCGACGCCGGAGAGGCTCACCGGTCGAGCCCACGACATTTTCCTTAGTGGATAACTCTTGCCACCCTTTGCTACTGAAAATCTTCCGCGCTCGCCTCCTCTTCCTCCTCCCTCTTCCCATCGCACGCGCCCCCGCGCCACGGGCTCTTCCGTTTCTCTGAATGCCCAGAACCTTGAATTTGCCGCCGCTCGGGGCCATCCCGGCGGATGCATTTTCCCATCCCCGATGAGGTCATCGGTTTGCCAAAGGAGGTGATGCGCAGGACGGATCCGTGCCCCAATGAGTCCCATTCGATGCCGTGCGGAAGCTTCAATGCGGCATCCATGTCCAACGTGCAGGTCAAGGAGGAAAGAGCATGGCGAAAATACCGGAAAACTATCTCCCCCCCAAAGACATGTGGCCCGAATACATCGTGCCGGACGAATTTGCCGACACCCCCATGGAACTGAACCTGGCCGATTATTTGCTCGACAGGCATGTGCGGGAAGGGCGGGGGAACAACATTGCCATCAAGTTTATGGACAAGGAGTTCACATACGCCCAGCTCCAGCAAATGGTGAACAAGTTCGGCAACGCCCTCAAAGCCGCCGGTGTGGAACCTCAAGACCGCATCGGCATCCGCTTGGTCAATTCGCCGCAAGCTCTCGTCACCATCTTTGCCATCGAAAAGATCGGGGCCATCCCGATTCCCACCTCTCCCTTGTGGTCCAAGGAGGAGGTGGCCTTCGTCGTCAACAACGCCGAAATGAAATTCTTCGTGGTCAACGCGCCGCTCATGGGCCCCGTGGAAGAAGCCAAACAGGATTTCGAATACGGGACGAAGGTCATCGTCATCGGGGGCAATCCGGATGAAGTGAAAGCCCAAGGGCATTTGGTTTACGAGGAAATGCTCCAGCAAGGCTCCCCCGACCTTCAAGCGACCATGCTCAAGGCCAACGACATCGGGGTCATTCTCTACACGTCGGGAACTACGGGCATGCCCAAAGGCTGTGTCCATTTCGTCCGGCCTGTGATCATCGAATCCAGGCTGGTCAACAAATACGTCTACAATCTTAAACCCGGGGACATTTTGGGCGGCGCTGCTCCGGTGTCCTTTGCCGCAGGCTTCGGCACGTTCACGCTGATCCCGTTCGAAGGCGGCGCGGGGATCTCCCTCCTGCCTAAATTCGCCCCGGCCGACATGATGGAACTTATCCAAAAGCACAAGATCACGGTGCTCACGGGGCTTCCGACGGCCTATCGAGCTTTGATGAAATTCCCCGACTTCAAGAAATACGATTTCAGCAGCGTCCGTTTGTGCACCTCCGGCGGTGACGCCCTGGGCGCCGAAACTCTGGAGGGCTGGATCAAACTCACGGGGCAGCCCATCTGGGAAGGCTTGGGCGGCACCGAAATGCTGCACCTGCTGACCTCCAACACCCTGAACCCCGAGCCCGTGCCCAATAGCATCGGCAAGGCCCTGCCCGGCGTACTGGTGCGCGTCGTGGATTCTGAGTGGAACGACTGCAAGCCCAACGAAGTGGGCAGCATGATCATCAAGGGACCTTCGGGCACCCTGTACTGGAAGCCTTATGTGGACGGGGAGCGGCTCCTCAAATCCCAGCAAAAGGGGGTCAAGAACGGCTGGAACCAGATGGGCGACGCCGTTTACATGCGCGAGGACGGCAACATCTTCTTTGTGTCGCGCGAAGACGACATGATCAAGAGCTCGGGTTACCGCATCGGGCCTGCGGAAGTGGAAGAAGCCATCCTCAAGCATCCCGCCGTGGCGGACGTAGGGGTCATCGGTGTCCCCGATCCGGAAAAAGGTCAGGTGACCAAAGCGTTCATCGTGCTGAAACCGGGTTATGAAGGAGGGGACGCCTTCTTTGAAGAACTGAAGGAATTCCTCAAACAGCACATTGCCGTCTACAAGCTGCCGCGTCTGGTGGAATACGTGGATTCCCTCCCCAGAACACCTACCGGAAAGTTGCTGCGACGCATGCTCAGGAAGTAATCTCCTGAAAACCAATAACCCAACGATGAGGCGGCATGGACTCTATGCCGCCTCATCCGTTTGGGTTAGACTCCGCCAGATTGGATCTCATGCGTCGAGAAGGTCTCTCATCCACGAAAGGAGTAGGCCATGGGGTACAAGATCACCGTTTTGTGTGAAAACACCGTACCGGTGCCGGGACTCATCGGAGAACACGGCTTTGCCGCTTACGTGGAAACCCCGGAATCTGTGCTCCTTTTTGATACCGGCCAGGGATTCGGTCTGGTTCAAAACTCGCTGCGGCTCAAAAAAGACCTCTCCAAAGTGGATAAACTCGTGCTGAGCCACGGGCACTTCGACCACACCGGTGGGATGTTGGCTTTTCTCGGCGTGCGCGGCCCTTGCCCGGTGGTGGCTCACCCGGACGTCCTTTTGGAACGGTTCCGCTACATGCTCATGGGCCCTGTGGAAAGGCCCGTGTCCATCGGCCTGCCCTGGAAGGAAGCCTACTTGGTGACCCGGGGCGCTCAGTTTCAGTGGGTGGAAAGTTTTGCGGAAATCGCGCCCGATGTGTTTCTTTCCGGAGAGGTGCCCCGGCGAACGGATTTTGAAACAGGCGATCCCAAGTTTGTCGTCCGCTCCAACGGGGACTGGACCCCGGATCCGTTCCGCGATGACTATTCCCTTGCCCTCAAGACCCCCAAAGGTCTTGTGGTCCTGCTGGGATGCGCCCATGCGGGTTTGATCAACATCCTGGATCACCTCACGAACCGAAGCGGGGAAAGCCGTGTTTACGCCGTGCTCGGCGGGACGCATCTGGGCTTTTCGCCTGCGGCCCAACTGGACAAAACCATCGAGGCCCTCAAGCGATTCGATGTCCAGATTCTCGCCGTGAGTCATTGCACGGGGCAGGCGCCCATCGTCAGGTTGTCCGCCGAATTCGGGTCTCGTTTCGCTTTCGCTCCCGTGGGCTACGTGCTCGAGGTGGACGGCTGAGCCCCGGAGGGTTCATGAACCGTCTTGCCCCTTCCGGCCCCATGGCATATGGTGGAGTGCATCCAGCGCCGACAACGGCCCGGGGATGCCGCCCGAGAGAGAATGGGAGGAGGGGGACGATGCGTTTCGCGAGGCTCTTTCTTCAGTTCATTTTCACATGGACCCTTGTGGCGGGTTTTGCCCATGGGGGGTATCCCGCGGCTCCGGTTCGGTTGGGGGCCATCAACCCCTTGACGGGAAAGCTTGCCAATCACGGCCAGGAGATCCTCAGCGGCATCGAATACGCCGTGGAAGAATGCAATCAGGCCGGCGGCGTTGCGGGGCATCCCGTCCAGCTGCTTTCTCGGGACGATCAAAGCCAGCCGGAAACCGCCGTCAATCAAGCCCAGGACCTGATTTACCGGGAAAAGGTGACGGCTCTGACGGGCGGGTACGTGGACTCGCTCGTGGGTCCCATCAGCCAGTTGGCCCTGAAAGCCCAAATCCCCTATGTGGCTTCGGCAAGTCTGCAAAGAGACCTGACTCTGGAAGGGAAAAATCCCTTCTTTTTCCGGATCTCCCATCTGGACGGGGTCACGGAACCCCTGTGCCGATTCCTTCCTGAAACGTTCCCAGGCAAAAAAGCAGCCATTCTCCACGCCGCCACACCAGGAGCCACGGAATTTTCCCAGATTCTTTTCCAGTGTCTTCGGCGTTCGGGGGTCGAAGTGTCTCTTGTGGAAAAGTTTCGGCCCGGCACCCCGGATTTCAGCCCTTTTCTTCTAAAGATGCGATCCCTTCAGGCAGAGGTCCTTATCAGCGCCGGGTTTTTTCCGGATCACCTGATCCTGGTTCGGCAGATTCGGGAACAGAACGTTCCCCTGACGGCCTATGTGGGTCCATGGGGCCTGGCATACCCCGAATTCATCCAGCAGATGGGGCGGGCGGCGGAAAACTTGATGGGTATGAGCGCGTGGCATCCGGATTTTCCTTATCCGGGAACCGAAGAGCAATCCCTTCGTTTTTTAGAGACCTTCCGCGCCAGATACAGGCGCGAGCCCACCTCCACGGTCATGCACGGCTACACGTCGGCCAAGGTACTTCTTGAGGCCCTGCGGGCCGTCGCCGACCGGGGCGATCCCCTGGACGGCCCTCATATTGCGGAAGCCTTGAGGGCGATGGATCTGACGCTGCCCCTGGGACGCGTCCAATTCGACGCCAAGGGAGACCCACGTCACTATCGGCAGGTGGTGGTCCAGATCCAAAACGGCCGCCTCGTGCCCATCTATCCTCCAGACCGCGCCCAAGGCACGTGGATTCCCATGACCGCACCGACGAACTGACGCCGCGGACGAACGGATCATGTGGGCTCAATTTCTTATCGGCGTGCTTTCCCTAGGTTTTTTTTACGCTTTGACAACTCTGGGGTTCTCCCTGATTTTCGGGGTCACCCACGCATTCAACTTAGCTCACGGGGAACTCATCGTCCTCAGTGGTTACTTGGCTTACGGCCTCATGAAAGCTTGGGGCTGGGCCTTTTGGATGACGCTGCCCGTGTGCATGCTGTTTCTGACCGTTCTTCTCGTCATGGTCCATCAGGTGCTTAAAAGAGTGGGAGAACCTTTCGAGCTGAACTCCTTGGTCATCACTTTCGGCATGGCTCTGATCGCCCAGAACGTCATGTTGTTTTTTTTCAGCGCCGACTACCGCTTGATACCGACCTCCGGAGGCGCCGTATTTTCGCCTTTTCGGGGGGCCTATGTCACGGAAACCCATCTTTGGACCTTCGCCCTTTCCGCGGGAGCGACGGCCGCCGTCTTCTTGATGTTGCACCGAACCTTCCTGGGCAAGGCACTGCGAGCGACCATTCAGGAGCGGGAGGCGGCACGACTGGCGGGCATCCATGTAAAGCGAATGAAAGGAGTGGCTTTCGCCATCGGCGGAATCCTCATCGGCCTCGCGGGGCCTCTGTTTGGGCGCCTGGCCTATCTTCACCCGGCGGGGGGGCTCGAAGCGACCCTGATTGCCGTGGTGATCACGATTTTTGCCGGCGTCGGGCACATTCGGAGTCTGCTTTTCGGCGCGTGTGTTCTGGCGGCTTTGGAATCGGGGGCCGCGTTGGTCCTGGGGACCAATTGGCGCGAACTGGTCAGTGCCTTAATTCTTATTATGCTGCTGCTGTGGAAACCACACGGATTGCTTATGGGGAGAAGGTCGGCCCCGGAACTTTGAAAAAAAAGCCGATTCCATCGTTTCTGATCTTCTGGGCAGTGATCTTGGTTCTGGCGCTCTGGCCTTTGGTGACGGCCCATCCTCAATGGGTGTGCCGCGTCTTCACCATGGCGTTTCTTTACGCCACCGTGGCCATGGCATGGAATCTCACCGCGTTAAGCGGCCTCATTTCCCTGGGCCATGCCGCATACTTCGGCCTCGGCGCCTACGGAGCCGCTCTCATGGATCATTACGGGTCGGGAAACCCGGCCGTCACACTCACGACGGCCGCTTTGGCCGCGGGGGTCTACGGCGCCGTCTGCGCCGCGGTGTTTCGAAATCTTCGTGGCGCCACCTTTGCCCTGGTGTCTCTCGCCGCCGTAGAAATCCCCAAGGTCATCGCCGACAACTGGGAATCCGTCACCTACGGGTCTCTGGGCTTTGTGGGGATCCGGCCTTTGCCCCTGGTCCATATGGGACGGGTGACCGTCGACTTCGGCGGAGATCTGACCGCCCAATACTACGCCCTCTTGGTCGTGCTTCTTGCCGGCACATGGGTTCATTTCAAGGCCATCCATTCCCGTTGGGGCTGGGCGCTTCGTTCCATCCGGGAAGACGAACAGGCGGCCGGGGTCTTGGGAGTCCCGGTGTATCCTGTGCGGTGGAGCGTCATGACGCTGAGCGCTCTCCTTACCGGGTTATGCGGCGGACTCTACGCCCACCTGCACGGTTTCGTGGAACCGCCGGTCGTCTTCAGCACTCATTTGTCCGCCATGCCTTTGGTGCTCTCCATTCTTGGGGGGCGCTTCCGGTGGTTCGGTCCCGCCCTCGGAGCCCTCGTTCTCTATCCCTTGGATCAACTGGTGCTTCATCCCGTGTTGCCCGCCGGCCATGCCGCCGTCTACGGCCTGGTCATTGTGGCCTCCGTCCTCTTTTTCCCGAAAGGCTTGGGATTGAGGAAGAAATGAAGCGCATCTTGGAAATCCATCACCTCACCGTTCGCTTCGGGCCCCGGACCATTCTCAAAGACGTGAGCTTTTCGGTGCATGAAGGCGAAATCGTGAGTTTGATCGGCCCTAACGGTGCTGGGAAAACGACCCTTTTCAACGTCATTTCCGGCCTCGTTCAAGCCTCTGCAGGGGATGTGATTTTTCTCGGCCGCCCCATCACAGGTTGGCCCCCGTACAAGGTCTGCCGAGCGGGCATTGCCCGCACGTTTCAGATTGCGCGGCCCTTCCCGGACATGAGTGCCGAGGAAAATGTCCTGATCGGCCTGTGGTTTGGAAAAAACTTTGCGCGTAGTGACGGCGTTCTTTCGAAAGCTTCTGAAGCGGCGGCGTTGTTGGACCTGGTCGGTCTTCATGACAAACGGCACACGCCGGGAAAAGAACTCACCCTCTCCGAACAAAGGCGGCTGGAAGTGGCCCGGGCTTTGGCCACGCATCCCACGTTGCTCCTTTTGGATGAAATCGCTGCGGGACTCAGCCCCCACGCGGTCAATCAAGCCGCCCAGCTGGTCCTTTCCCTGAGGGATCGGGGCATGACGATCCTGCTAGTGGATCATTTCCTGAACCTGACGGCCCGCGTCTCCCACCGGCTGGTGGCTCTGGATCAGGGGGAAAAAATCGTGGAAGGTTCCCCGCAGGAAGTGCTGCACCACCCGGAGGTCTTGTCAGCGTATTTGGGCGAGCGGGAGCCGGCGGAAGAGGTTTGAAGCCCATGGGCGCTCTCGAAAAGGACTGTCCTTTGCTCGACGTTCGACATCTGTGTGCCTCCATCGGACTGACGCCCGTGCTCCAGGACGTGTCCTTTACGGTATGGCCGCACCAAATCGTCGCCATGGTCGGTCCCAACGGCGCGGGAAAAACCACCATCCTCAAGGCCGTGGCCGGCATCATCCGACCGGTTCAAGGGGAAATTCTTTACGACGGAGTGCATACCGAAGCCTTGGACGTCGCCGACATCGTGCGGCTGGGCATGGTCTATGTTCCTGAGGGAATGAGCGTTTTTCCGGAAATGTCCGTTTTGGAAAATCTGGAGGTGGGGGGCTATCTTCGTCGAAGTCGCATTGAAGACCGCATGCGGTTGGTATTCTGTTTGTTTCCGGAACTGGAAGAAAAAAAGCGGCAGAGAGCCGGCGCCTTGAGCGGCGGCGAAAAGCGCATGGTCACCCTAGGACGGGGTCTGATGGCCGGAGCCCGCCTTCTTCTTCTCGACGACCCTTTCCTCGGACTCAGCCCTAAAGTCGTTCGGCGCTTCTGCAGTGCCTTTCAAAAACTTCGAAAAAGTGGTCTGACCCTTCTCCTCGCCGGGCAGCATGTGCGTCGGATCCTGCGGGTCGCCGATGTGGCTTTTCTCATCGAGGACGGGTGTGTCACGTTGAGCGGCCCCGGTCCCGAAATCCTTCGAAACCATCACGCCGTTCAGATCCTGTTCGGCAACTCCGAGGAAGCTAACCAAATCGCCCCGTGATGTAGTCTTCCGTCAATTTGTGGCGCGGTCGGGTGAAGATGCGGTCGGTGGGTCCCACCTCGATGAGGTCGCCCATGTGGAAAAAAGCCGTCCTCTGGGACACTCGGGCCGCCTGTTGCATGGAATGCGTCACAATAACAATGCTGTACTGCTCGCGCAGCTCGTGAATCAGGTCCTCGATGCGCCCCGTGGCAATGGGGTCCAGAGCGGAACACGGCTCATCCATCAGGATCACTTCAGGGTTGACGGCGATGGCCCGAGCGATGCACAGCCTCTGCTGTTGACCGCCGGAGAGGCCTGTCCCGGACTGTTGCAAGCGATCTTTCACTTCCTCCCAAAGTCCGGCTTTCCGAAGGGACGTTTCCACGATTTCGTCCAGTTCATCCCGGCTTTGGGCCAAACCGTGGATTTTCGGGCCGTAGGCCACATTTTCGTAAATGGACTTGGGAAACGGGTTGGGTTTCTGGAACACCATGCCCACCTGAGCGCGCAGCAGCACCACATCCAAAGAAGGGTCGTAGATGTCCTGTCCGTCCAGGGTGATGGTTCCGGTCACACGGCATCCTTCGATGGTATCGTTCATGCGGTTCAAACAACGCAAAAAGGTGGACTTGCCGCATCCGGAAGGTCCGATCATGGCCAACACCTCGTTTCGGCCGATGTCGATGGACACATCCCGAATGGCCTGCTTGTCCCCATAAAAGACGTTCACGTGACGACACGTCATGCGAGGGTCGGCCACATGCACATCCCCGACGGTTTTCCCGCCAAGCCCTTGCGATTCCATGCCGCTCTTGTTCTCGAGCCCCGCCACGGAACGATCCCCCTGTGTCGGCTTTCCCGGGCCTTTAAGGCTTTTGGCACTCACGAAGGCATCCATCATCTTACTCAATACCATTTCAGTTGCACAGGTTTCGCCGGGCGCCCCACAAAGCGGGGCGCCCTTTTCCAACCATTTTCGAAACGAAGTTTATGGCATGCTGAGCAGCTTCATCGCGCGAGCCGCGTCACGCACGGAAGCTCGTTCCGCATCCGGCAGCGGGATCAGGCCCTTGTCGGCCAGGTAGCCCTGAGGGCCCCACGCTTTGTCCTCGGTAAATTCCTTGACGAACTCCGGAATTCCCGGGATGCTCCCCACGTGAGCCTTCTTGACGTAGAAGAAAAGAGGCCTGGAAAGGGGGTATTTCTGGGCGGCAATGGTTTCGAAAGTCGGGGTTGTGCCGTTCACCGCAGCCCCTTGGATCTTGTCCGTATTTTGGTCGAGGAAGCTGAACCCGAAAACGCCCACGGCATTGGGATTGGTCAAAAGCTTCTGCACAATGAGGTTGTCGTTTTCGCCGGCGTCGATCCATGCGCCGTCTTCTCGAATGCTGTGCGCCACTTTCTTAAAGGCTTTCTCGTCGGTCTTCTTAAGGTCCTTCAACGACGCGATCTCCAAAGCCCCTTCCTCCATGGCAAGTTCCAAGAAAGCATCGCGGGTCCCGGACGTAGGAGGAGGCCCGAGCACTTCGATTTTTACATCGGGAAGGGCAGGATTGACGTCCTTCCATGTCTTAAAGGGGTTTTTGACCATTCCTGCGCCGCCTTTGGGATCGGGAATTTCCGAGGCCAAGGCCATGAAAATATCCTTGCGGGACAGCTGCATCACAGGGGCTTTCTTGCTATTGGCCAGGACGATGCCGTCGAAACCGATCTTCACCTCCACGATCTCTTTGACCCCGTTCTGGGCGCAGGTTTCCAATTCCGATTTCTTGATGGCGCGGGAGGCATTGCTGATGTCGGGATGCTCCACCCCAACCCCGGCACAAAAGAGCTTAAAGCCGCCTCCGGTCCCCGTAGATTCCACCTTGGGGGTCTTAAAACCGTAGGCTTTCCCGAATTGTTCGGCCACCGTGGTGGAAAATGGATACACGGTAGACGATCCCACGATGTAGATGTAATCCCGCGCCGAGGCGTTTACGGGTGCCTGTGCGGCAGCGAGGATGCAAAGAGCCGTCATGGCGTAGAAAAATCGCTTCATCTTTTCTTCTCCTTTCAAATGTCCGTTTGTGCTTTCGGGCAATGATCCGCCGCCTTCGGCTTCAAAAAATCAAGGTTTTTTTCCCGCTCCAATAATTTCGATAGTTCTCACCTCCTTTTTTCACCAGCGTCGTTCAAAGCGGTTGCGCAGATAAACCGCCGCGGCGTTCATAGCGATCAAGAAAGCCAACAACACCAAGATGGCCGCAGAAGTTTTCTCCACAAACGCGCGCTCCGCACTGTCCGCCCACAGGTAGATTTGCACGGGAAGGACCGTCGCCGGATCCGTGAACCCACGGGGAATGTCCACAATAAAGGCCACCATCCCCACCATGAGCAGAGGCGCCGTCTCCCCGAGGGCCCGCCCCATCCCGATGATGGTGCCGGTGAGCATGCCCGGCAGGGCCAGTGGCAGCACATGATGAAACACGGCCTGCATCCGCGACGCCCCCACACTCAAGGCCGCATCGCGAATGGAAGGCGGCACGGCCTGCAGAGAGGCCCGCCCGGCAATGATGATGGTCGGCAGAGTCATGAGCGTGAGCACAAGGCCGCCAACCAGAGGGGACGATCTGGGCAGGCCGAAAAATGACAGAAAGACCGCCAGGCCCAGCAGTCCGAAGACGATGGACGGCACGGCCGCCAGGTTGTTGATGTTCACCTCGATGAGGTCCGTCCAGCGGTTCTTTGGAGCGAATTCTTCCAGGTAGAGCGCTGCGGCGACGCCGATGGGAAAGGATAAGACAAGGGTGACGAGGATGGTGTAGAACGAGCCGGCCGTCGCCCCTAGGATGCCCGCCAATTCGGGTTCGCGCGAATCTCCCGATTTGAAAAAGGTCTTGTTCCAGCGCGTGGTGATCCTTCCTTGAGATTCTAAGGCTTCGATCCACCCAAGGGTGCGATCCCCCAGCCGCCGTTCACTTTCGGGAAGGTTTCTTTCCACATGGCCTTTGACGACCATGTCCACATCGTCGTTTGCCGGAACCCACAAAGCGATGGTTTTGCCGATCATGGAGGTGTCCTCCAAAACCCTTTGGCGCACCACCGTGCCCGCACCGGAACTCACCAAGGCGTAGAGTTCGCGTTTTTCCTGTCTTCCCGTGACCTCCGGGAAAAGCTTTTCCAGGCTCTTTTTCACCAATCCCTGGTAATCGGCTTGGTCTAGGTTCCCCACGTGGACCTCGCCGGGATCCACATCAATGTCCACGAGAACCATTGTTTGCAAAAATGCCGTGTAGCCTTTGGAAATGATGTCTACGAACATGAAGGCCAAGAAGGCAAGGCCGCATATCACGGCGCTCAACCCCAACAGCCGGAACCGTTTTTCCGCTCGGTAGCGCTTGTGCAAACTCGCTTGCACGATCGTTACCGTGCGTGACGGGGATGAAACCCCGGAAGAAGATGTGGTGACGAACGGTTTATTCATATTGTTCTCGATATTTGCGGACCACATAGAGGGCGATGATATTCAGAATCAGGGTCACCACGAATAGCACCAAGCCCAAGGCAAACGCCGCCAAGGTCTTAGGGCTGTCGAACTCCTGATCTCCGACCAACAAGGTGACGATCTGGACTGTGACGGTCGTCACGGCGGCAAGGGGATTGAAAGTCAAATTCGCGGCCAAACCGGCGGCCATGACCACGATCATGGTCTCCCCGATGGCCCGGGACACCCCAAGGAGAAGACCGCCGACGATGCCTGGGAGAGCCGCAGGCAACACCACCCGTTTTATGGTTTCCGATCGAGTGGCCCCCAGGGCTAAGGAGCCGTCCCTCAAGTCGTTCGGGACGGCAGTAATGACGTCGTCGGTTAAAGACGAAACGAAAGGCACGATCATGATCCCCATGACCAAACCCGCCGCCAAAGCGCTTTCGGAAGCCACGGCAAAACCCAAGCTCTCCCCTACACGCCTCACCAGAGGCCCTACCGTGAGAGCGGCGAAAAAGCCGTAGACGACGGTGGGAATTCCTGCCAAAATTTCCAGAATCGGCTTGACGGCGGTGCGAAACGCTCTTGGGGCGTATTCACTGAGATAAATGGCGGAAAGGAGCCCCAAGGGCGCGGCGACGCTCATAGCGATGAGGGCAATCAGCAGCGTCCCCGTAAACACAGGGACCATGCCGAAAGCGCCCGAAGCTCCCACCTGGTCGGCGCGGATGGCCATCTGAGGGCTCCACTTGAGCCCGAAGAGGAACTCCCACCACGGGACGAGTCGAAAAAACCTCAGGGCTTCAAAAAGGACGGAAAAAACAATACCGATGGTTGTAAAGATGGCTATGGTCGAAGCGATGATAAGAAAAGTTTCGACGACCTTTTCCACTTTATTTCGAGCACGGAAGGTAATGTGGATTTTCCGGTATCCGAACTGAAGGCCGACGGCTGACAGACTCAGCACGACAACCCAAAGAGCCGTCTTTGCCAGACTTTGAAGATTTCGGTAATGTTCGACTGCGTCCCTCACGGCCGGGTCGGGTTGGCCCGAAGCAATCCCCCCTTTGGCCAAGTTCTTGATGTCGTTCAAGAGAAGGCTTACCCGTTCCGGAGGAAGACTCCGGTAAGATTCGGGCAAGTGGCGCAGAACCAGCTGATCCAAAACCATCGGCTCCAAGAAAACCCACAAGAGCAGGAGCCCCAGCGCAGGCACGGCGCACCACAAGGCCACATAGGTCCCGTAATAACGGGGCCGGGACGCCAAAGCCCTCGACCGGGTCGGACCACCGACCATTCGAAGCACCCGACGTTGCCCTAAAGCATACGCCGCCGCGCTGAGGACAAGCAGGGCAAGGAGGATCATACCGGGCATGGAAAAGGTGTCCCTTTCTACTCAAATCAAGCCGTTGTGCCTTTTTCGGTTCTCGCCACGACGGAACGCTAAACGGATCGTGTGAACGTGAGGTTACCGGTGTGTGACATTCATGTTACAGTCCATCGGAGTCCACTTGATGCCCAAAATTGCGGAGGCTCCCGCCTCATGAAACTGCGTGTCACACAAATGTCACCGACTCATCACAGACTTGTGACACAGCCGCGTTTGATTCTTGGCGGACCGGTGGAGGGCGCCTAAGGGCTTTGGTCGGAGTCGACCCACGGTTTTCCTGCCTCGCGGCTTTCGGCCCATCAAAGAGATGCCATGTCGGTCCCCTTCGGGGCCGTATGGAAACCCAGGGACGGTGGGGTCCGGGGACGCGGCACCCCTAAGATGTGCAGGAAAACTCCTTCTGTGACGGCCTTCATCATGGCCGGTAAGACCCAATTTTTGGGAGGCTTTCTTGGCACGTGGCAAAATTCTCGTAATTGAAGACGACAGAGACATCTTGAATTTGGTCGCCTGGCACCTCAAGGCCGCGGACTATGAAGTGCTCAAGGCCGAAGACGGCATCTCCGGTTTGGACGCGGCGCTTCGCGACAAGCCGGATCTCATCGTCTTGGACCTCATGCTTCCCGGCATGGACGGGCTCGATGTCTGCAAAAGCCTGAAAAGAAGCAAAGAGGCGGGAGCCACGCCCATTATTATGTTGACGGCTCGAGGTGAAGAGGCCGATCGCATCGTCGGTTTGGAATTGGGTGCGGACGACTACGTCGTCAAGCCGTTCAGCCCCCGCGAACTGGTTCTTCGGGTCCAGGCCGTCATGCGCCGCGCGGCGGTGCCCGGTCGGGTCGAGGACGTGGTGTCGGTGGAAGGCATCGCTGTGGATCCTCAAGCCCACCGAGTCTGGATCGACAACGAAGAGGTTGTCCTCACGGCCACGGAATTCAAGCTGCTTCTGGAACTCATGCAGAATCGAGGCCGTGTGCTCACTCGAGACCGGTTGCTGGATCGCGTGTGGGGTTACCAGTTTGAGGGGTATGCGCGCACGGTGGACACCCATATCCGGCGTCTTCGGCAAAAGCTTGGCGCGTACGCCTACTTGGTGGAAACGATTCGCGGTGTGGGGTACCGCTTTCGGGAACGGAGTGGTTCATGAAGATCATGTGCGTCCGCACACGACTGCTCCTGGCCTTCTGGGGCTTTCTCCTAGTGTGCGCTCTGGCACCCGCATGGTACTTCCACCGACAGCTTCAGCAGGTTCTCTTGGACGAATCGAAAGGTCGAATCCGTCAAGAGCTGTCGTTCGTCTTGTGGTCTCTGAAAAATCACGAACCTTTCCAATGGCTCAGCGATCTGGACGACTGGTGCACTCAAGTGGGAAACCTCCTGGGTTTTCGGATCACTTACATCGCCCAAGGAGGGCGCGTTGTCGCCGACAGCGATGTGCCCTATGACAAACTCGGATTCATGGAGGACCATTGGAATCGGCCGGAAGTGGTGGCGGCCCGGCAAGAGGGCTTCGGGTTTAGTGCGCGGCGAAGCGACACATTGCGGAAGGAACTCTTGTACGGGGCCGTGCCCGTCTCCGGGATCGCCAATCTTCCGGACGGCGTTGTGCGGATTGCCATGCCGGTTTCGAAGATCAAAGAACAATTAGACCAGCAACGTCTCCACTTCGGACTCCTCCTGGGGTTGGCTTTTGCCGCAACGGGTGTCCTGGCGTTTTTCCTGTCGCGGCTTATGGAAACACCGCTGAAGCCGCTACTGGAGATGCTCCAGGCCATGGGACGCTGGGAACGCCCCCGGCTGCGGCCGTCGGGCTATCCCTTATTGGACGCCATGGGGCGGACGATCCTGGAAGCCAGCGAACGGATCGAGACGCGCATTAAAAGTTTGGAAGATCAGCGGGCCCAGCTCCACGCCATTCTCGAAGGCATGAAAGAAGGGGTCCTTCTCCTGGACAAGGACGGGAGGATCAAGGCCGCCAATCGTGCGGCTCTGCATATCCAGCGAGGGACCAAATCGCCCGTGGGTTTGAAGCCCCTTGAATTTTTTTTCAATGCGGATCTTCAAAAGGCCTGTGACCAGGTCTTGACGGGCCGGGATATGGTGCATTTGGAAATCGTTCTGGAACCGGACCGATTCTTCGATGTCCATGTGGTTTCCCTCCAGAGCCCCGTGGTGCCGAGAGGGGCCGTTGTCGTGCTGCACGACATCACGGAATTGAAACGGCTGGAGAGAATCCGCCGCGACTTCGTGGCCAACGTCTCCCACGAATTGCGCACCCCGCTCACCGCCATTAAGGGCTATGCGGAAACGTTGCTGGAAAGCCCGTGCGCCGAAGACGAAGACGCCAAAACGTTCATTGGGACCATCGTGCGCAAAGCCAACCATATGACCCGCATGGTCAACGATCTGCTCACCCTGACTCGATTGGAAAGCCAGCCGCCGCAGATCCCGGAAACCTCGGTGGACGCCGTCTCGGCCGTTGCCTCGGCCGTGGAAACGTGTCTTCCTGAAGCGCGAAAGAAGAACATGGAAATTCAAACCCTTCTGCCCGATTCCCCCCTCTGGGTCCGCGCCGAACGGGACCAGCTCGTGCAGCTCTTTCAAAACCTCTTGGACAACGCCGTGCGCTACAGCCGCCCGAAGACGCCGATCCGAATACGCGCCGAGGTGCAGAAGGATACGGTTCTTTTCGCCGTCGAGGACGAAGGGCCCGGCATCCCCTCGGAGCACCAGGCGAGGGTTTTCGAGCGCTTCTACCGCGTGGACAGGCAAAGGGAAAGCGCGACGGGAAGCACCGGGCTCGGGCTTGCGATCTGCCGCCATATTGTGCAGAACATGGGAGGACGAATCTGGGTGGAAAGTCCGGTGCGAGGCACTGATCGCGGCGCGGCGTTCTTTTTTACGGTGAAGCGGGCCCCCAATCCTGAAGAGAAAAGGACTGAGAACGGCTGAATAAACTTCCCTGGGAGTGGACACGATGAAATCACATTTTATCCGGCAAATGGAAGATTTGAGAATGACCGTGCTGGAGATGGCGGCAGTTACAGAAAACGCCATGCAGAAAGCTCTTCAGGCCTATAAGACCCGAGACGAAGGGCTCGCCGAACAAGTCATCGCGGGTGATCACGTGGTCAACCAGCTGGAGATGAAGATCGACCACCTGTGCCTTTCCTTGCTGGCCCTAGAACAGCCCGTGGCCAAGGATTTGCGGTTTATCATCGGGGCTCTGCGGATGAGCATCGACCTGGAGCGCATCGCCGATCAGGCGGTCAATATCGCCCAAAGAACTTTATTTCTTGCCCAGAGGCCGCCTTTGGAGTTCATCCCCGAGCTGGACGCCTTGGCGGAAACCGCCATGGACATGCTGCGGGTGGCCATCGACTCTTTTGCGCGTCAAAACGTCACCCAAGCCTTCGATGTCTGCCAAATGGACGATGAAGCCGATGAGCTCAACGATAAAGTTCTGCGGCGCATGATCGACCTCATGGTCACGGAAAGCCGCAGCATCGAAAGAGCGGTGCAAACGATCATCATCGCTCGATGTTTGGAACGCGTGGCCGATCAAACGACGAATATCGCCGAAAGTGTTATTTTCATCGTCCAAGGGGTGAACATCAAACACCGGTGTGAGCCCTGAGAGGACCACCATCTTCCAGACCGCGTTCTAAGCCCGTCCCTTCTCTTCCCTTGACAGGGCCCCATGGATTCTCTACAGTGCGTTGTGTTGAGAATCTATGGTGCCGTCTTTATCAGCCTCTTCCGCAAACCCCTAAGGCAACAAGACTCGGAGAAACCGCACGGTCTGCGGTACTCTGCGAGGTCTCTTTCTGACGCGTTTTATGTTTTATTTCACAAGGTTTGCTGCGCATTCCAAATCCCATGGTCACGGAAGCGGGGGGACATTTCCATGGCTGACAGCGAAATCAAAAATCTCGTGGAATACATCGCTCGCGCTTTGGCGGAATATCCCGACAAAGTTCAGGTGCGGGAAATCAACGGCCACCAACTCTCGGTCATCGAGCTACGGGCCGCCAAAGAAGACTTGGGCAAGATCATCGGCAAGGAAGGGCGTAACGCCCACGCCATTCGCACAATCATGAATGCGGCGGCGACCAAGCTCCGGAAGAGAGCCGTGCTGGAGATTCTGGAATAGGCCGCCATGGGAGACATTTCTGTCGAATCCCAAAAGCCCAAGCCGCCCTGTTTCGGGGACGCCAGCCGGGTGTGCCCTCGAAATAAGGACGGCTTCATTGAGCCTCAGCGGGATTGCCTGCAGTGCCCCGAGGTGCGCTTATGCCTCCAGACGGCACTCCACTCCCAAGGGGTTCTGAAAACCTCACAACAGGAATCTCCATTGGCGGAAAGCTCCATCGGTCGATTCTTGAAGCGTTGGTCGGACAGAAAACGTTCCGCCCGACGCGCGGAGGAACGAACCGAACCCGCTTGATCCCCAGCGTGGATGCAGCACGGTTTCGGATGCGTCCGCAAAGGATCAGGCCCGAGGACATCCCAATGCACGCCGATCCCGTGGAGGCGGCGTCCCGTTTTCTCTTTCGTGACCTTCACCCTCAGCTGCTTCTCGGCACGGCCAGCGACCGTTACGGCGGCTGGATCGGGCAGATTTATACGGCGTCGCGCTACGAAGGGCGAATGAGCCAAAGGGTCCAAAGGGTGGGCTCTCAAAGCTTTCCCTCCGTGGTCCTCCCCATCGACAGTGTTCGGGAATATTTTAAACACTTCTCTGTTCTGGAATTGGATTTTACCTTCTACAGCTTGCTCTTGACCCCGGAAGGCATCCCCACCGAGAGCCACCGAACCTTAAGTCGCTATGCTCGAGAGCTTCCTCGGGAAGCTCGGGTGGTCCTCAAAGTTCCCCAAAGGATCTGCGCTTTCCGTCTCTGGACGGGGAAAGAAGCCTCGGAAAACCCGAATTTTCTCGACCCTGAGCTGTTTCGCAAGGGGTTCTACGAACCCGCCGTAGAGCTCTTGGGCGAGAGGCTTGCGGCATTTGTTTTTGAACAAGAATATCATCGGAAAGCCGATCGGATGAACCCCCGATTCTTGGCCGATCGTCTGGAGGCGTTTTTCCGTGCCGTGCCGGAAGATCCTCGATATCACCTGGAATTGAGGACGGAAAGTTACCTGTGCGAACCCATTTTCCGGGTTTTGGCCGATCACGGCGTCGGTCAGGTCCTGTCGCACTGGACCTGGCTTCCCCCGCCGCTTAGGCAATGGCAGCGCAGCGGTCGGCGGTTTTTCAACAAATCCCGGCTGGTCGTGGTCCGCCTCTTAACCCCACGAGGCATGCGTTACGAAGAAGCGTACGCTCGAGCCCATCCGTTTGACCGGCTCATTGAGGACATGATTCAGCCCAGTCTGTTTCGAGATACGGCAGAGCTGGTGGTGAGAGGGATCGAGCAGAATCAGACGGTGTGCGTGATTGTGAACAACCGGGCGGGAGGCAACGCCCCCTTGCTGAGTCGGCAGCTAGTCATGGTTCTTCGCGAAAGGTCCGTGTTGACGGGGCGTGAGGCGGGGACTCGGTGAGAGCCCAAGGCTTTGAAAACCCATTGGATTTCAGCCAACTTCCAGTGGACGTGCGAGCCGCTTTGCGCCATTACGACGAGCGGGTGTCCGACCACCTGCGTCGTGCTCGGGATGCCGTCATTCCCGGGCCCTGGAAAAACCACAGAGCGCTCCCCAAGATTTTTCTGACCCATCTCGATAAGGCTTTTGGGGTCTACGATGAATCGCTTCGGTTCGTCCTAAGCCACCTCCATCGGTCGGGTTGGACCGTGACATGCGCTCCCGGCTGCCACTATTGCTGTACTCAGTTGCCGTCAGGCCTTACGGGGGTGGAAATTCTTTATCTTTACCACGGAGCTTTTCGCGCCGGAGTTTTGGATCGAATGTTTCGTCGCTCCATGGAACGCATGGAAATGTGGGGAGAAATTTGCCGATGGGATCGGGAAAATCCGGCTAACCTTTCCATTGGCCTGCGCACAGCGGAGCGACTTGGACGCTACCACACCTTGGATGTGCCGTGCCCGTTTCTCCACGCTGGTCTGTGTAGTTTTTATCGGCAGAGGCCCTTGGCATGCCGGATCCATTTCAGCCTGTCTCCCCCGCATTGGTGCCGGCCCGATCATTTCCAATACGCCCACGCCGTGCGCTTCAATGTAGAACCGTCCAGCCAGGTTATGGACGATCTCCAGCGCCTGGATGAATCCTTGGAACTGAACCTTTCGGATTTGCTGGTCTGCGGGTTTGTGGAATGCACCGTCAACGTTATGGCCTTCCGCCCGATTCGCTGGCTCGAAAATCCTCATTGAAGGCCATGCCGGGGTTTGCTAGGAACCGTCCTCATGGAAAAGATTTTTTCTCACAATACGAAGCATCAGGCACCGGCCTAGTGCCTCAGGGCAGAAGCGTCGGGGGCGCCGAGCAGGTCTCGATGAGAGACGATCTCTTGCGGATGCGGCACCTCCGTTGTAACGTTAGCAGAAATTACGATGGCGGTCGGGGCTGGCTCCTTGGGATGAAACAGCCCCAAAAAACTTGAGAGAAAACCCATGGCAGAGGCAACCCTGGAGAAAGAGATCTTTCCCGAATGGCTTTCCTTCGACCCTTTGGTGGTGCGCCGCGTTGTGACGGCCCCTGCTCCATCTTTAGACGACAACACCGCCGATCTGGACCGACTGCGACGAGCGCTTCGACAGCTGGGCTACGACCCGCTGCGTCTGCCCCCGGGCGAGTTGGGTGCCTACGCCAACCGCTTTCGCCAGGGAAATTTCACGGCCACCGCTGTCTTAAGCTTTACGGGTGAGGGCTGGGAGCTCACGGAACTTTTCTCCGGGGTGTCGGACCAGCCACTGCTGGGGGTAGCCGCGGATTTGGGGACCACCCAAATCGCTTTCTACCTCGTGGACCTCACAACCGGCACCCTTTTGGACCGGCTTTCCGTCCCCAACCCCCAAATCCCCTATGGCGAAGATATCCTTACCCGGATCGTTTTCGCCTCCAGACCGGACAATCTGATCCTCATGCAGAATCTCCTGCGCTCCACCTTTAACGAAACGCTCACATCCCTGGTGGAAAAACATGGATACCGTCTGGCGCATATTTATGCCCTCACGGTGGCCGGCAATACCACCATGACCCATTTTTTCCTGGGGTTGGACCCGTCCCGGTTGTGCAAGGAACCCTACATTCCCGTGGCCAATACCTTTCCCGTGTTGCACGGCGCCGATCTGCGCTTGGGCATGCACCCGAGGGGGCTCCTCGTGGTCTTTCCCAACGTAGGATCCTATTTCGGGGGAGATTTGATCGCCGGGATCTTGGCGACGGGCATGCATCGCACGGAAGAGGTGAGTCTCCTTGTAGACGTAGGGACCAACGCGGAGGTGGTGCTGGGCAACAAGGACTGGCTTGTGGCCTGTGCCGGCGCGGCGGGGCCCGCCTTGGAAGGGGGGGTGGTGGAACGAGGGATGATGGCGCAGCCCGGGGCCATCGACCGGGTGCGCATCGATCGGGACACTTTGGAACTCACCTACCATGTGCTTCACGAGGAAAAACCTAAAGGCATCTGTGGTTCCGGCCTCATCGATCTGGTGGCGGAAATGTTCATGGCGGGCATTTTGACCATCCAAGGCAAAATCAACACAAAGCTCCAAACGCCCCGGATCGTCCAGACGGAGCACGGGCCCGCCTATGTGGTGGCGTGGGCTGGGGAAACGGCCGACGGCCGGGATCTCATGGTCTCCGAAATCGATATCGGCATCCTCCTCAAATCCAAAGCCGCCATGTACACCATTCTCAACATCATCACCAAAAAGGTCGGGTTGACCGTCCACGACATTCGGCATTTTTTTGTGGCCGGGACCTTCGGAAGCCACATCGACCCGTTAATGGCCGTTCGCATCGGGATGCTGCCGGATCTGCCTTTGGAAACTTACCAAGGGCTGGGAAACACCGCGGGCCGAGGGGCCGCCATGACACTGCTCGATCGCAGCCTCCTGTCGGATATGGACGCCGTCCGCCAGCGGATCACTTATGTGGAGCTGAACGTGAACCTGGAATTGATGAACGAATTTCGAGGGGCGACCTTTTTGCCTCATACGGACCCAAAACTTTTTCCATCCGTCACCATCCATCCTCGAGCCATGGGATAACCTATGTTTCGCTTCGATTGGCATCACGTTGTGGGACGCTGGGGGGCGCTCATCTTGGTTCTCTTTCTGGCCGCCGTGGACCTCTTCCTGTTTCGGGCGGTTTTTATCTCGCCCAAGGGTCTCGCGGGATACCGAAACAAGCGGGATCAAGTGGTTGCTTTGCAGCAGCGGGTGATCGATCTGCGCAAAGAAACCCAACAGTTGTTCCTTCAAACGCAACGGTTCAAGGAAGACCCTGTCTATGCGGAACGGTTTCTGCGCCTGAATCTCGACCTCATTCGGGACAATGAAATCCTTATTCAATTCACTCCACCCAAATCCCCGGCATCCAGCCACGCCACCCCCGCCCAATAAATCGACCCTAAGGGCCTCCCTGAGGCGTCCCGGCTTTTGCCCCACCAAGGCGACCAAAGGGCTTGACGCCTTTTTGGGCGCTGTGGTAGTCGAAGCAGTTCCGATTCATCACGCTCCTTGCTCCGCCGAGGACGGCGGGGCTTCAAACCCGAAAGGAGGATCCAGTCCATGCAGTTGCGCAAGTACGAGTCCTTTTTCATTGTGGACCCCGATCTGCCCGAAGACGCCTATCAAGGGGTTGCCGAAAAGTTTCGCGGCGTCGTGGAATCGGGCGGGGGCAACGTCTTGACCTACGCCCCTTGGGGCAAGAAGAAACTGGCCTATCCGGTCAAAAAGAAATCCTACGGCTACTACGTCCTTATGGAATTTGCCTCGGGGCCGGACCTGATCGCCGAGCTTGAGCGCACCATGCGCATTGACGAACGGGTGCTCAAATTCATCACCGTGAAATTGGACGATGAATTCGACCCGGAAAAAGAGAAGGATCGGGCGCGGCCCGCACCTCCGCCCGCAGCCGACGACGATGAAGAAACACCGCCTCGGTTCGCTGGGGCCCGCCAGGACGAAGAGGCGGATGAAGAGGAAGAAGAAGGCGAGGACGAGGAATAGGAGCTCGCCTCTGCACGCTTTAGGGGTTTTTGAAGATTTGTCGAAAGAAGGAGTCTTTCATGGTCGTCAAAAGGAAAAGAAAGAGAAGAGTTTTTCGCCGACGCCGCGTATGCCGTTTTTGCGCCGACAGCAGTCTTCGGATCGATTACAAGGACGCCAAGATGCTTCGGTACTTCCTGACCGAACGGGGGAAGATCATCCCTCGGCGCATCTCGGACAACTGCGCCAAACATCAAAGGGAACTGACATTGGCCATCAAGCGGGCGCGCCAGATGGCGCTGCTGCCGTACACGGTGGACCATTCCATTTAAGGGGGTCCCCTCTAGTGATTGTGCGGGGGGGGAAGGGCACAGTGTTCCGTGCCCTGAAACGCCCGACGGCACCACGGCAAAATATCCGGGATCCTCGCCCACACTCGGGAGAGCGTGTGGCGAGGCCACCCATGACGGCAAAGGCCGCCTGAAATGAGGATAAAAATTCGGCACGACAACACCGCGGGACAGGGCGCGGGCAGTGTAGCGATGCGGGACATCTTCGCAGGAATCGGACTCAGCATCGCCATGTTTCTCGCCCTTCTCTTCGTGCCCATAACCGGTGTGGGAGCCGGCATGATCGTTCCCGTGCCGTCGCTTATCAGCGTCTATCGGTTTGGGCATCCTCTGGGCTACGCCGTCCCCGGAGGGTCGGCCGTGGTGGGTGGAACCCTCTCCCTATTGTGGAAGGCGCCCCAGACGTTGACCTATTTCCTTGAGCTGTTGCTGCTCGGCACCTTGCTTGGAACCGGCATGCGCAAGGGGTGGACCGTCACAAGGGTTGTGGCGGAAGCCGTGATCAAAGTTTTTGCCTTCGGGGCTTTGGTTTTCTGGTTGACCCATCGTCATGCCGACGGCGGCCTATGGGGACATCTGGAAGACCAGCTCCGGGTCCTGATTGCGGCGTTCCTGGAGCAGGCGCATCCGGAGGCGGTCGGCGGGGCGCCCCTTCCCGATGAGGTGAATGCGTGGATCGCCCTATTGGCTCGACTCTTTCCCGGTGTGGCCATGGGCACGACCATCGTCTGTGCGTGGCTGACTCTCCTTTTGTCACGCAAGCTCCTCATGCTCCGGGGCATTGCCTTACCGCCGTGGCTTCCGTGGGCTCTGTGGAACGCCCCCGACCATTTGGTCTGGGGAGTGATCGCCGCAGGGTTCCTCGTGCTGACCCCCTCCTTCGGCGCCAAAGTCGTCGGGGCCAATGTGCTCATCGCCCTCGGCGCCGTCTACCTGCTTCAAGGGGTGGCCGTCACGGCTTATTATTTCAACCGATGGCGCGTGCCCAACCTGGTGCAGGCTTTCGGCTATGCCCTGATCTTTCTGCAACAGTTCGTGAGCCTCGCGGTGGCGCTCATGGGTTTTTTCGATACGTGGTTTGACTTTCGGCGCATGAAGAACAAAGCCGATGTTCCGTCCGCCTCGTGACCGCTTCCTGCCCTTGGCCGGGCACGGCGCCGACGGGTAAGGCATTCAAGGAGTGAACAATGAAAGTGATCTTGACGGAAAACATTCCGAATCTCGGACAAATCGGGGACATCGTCAAGGTGGCTCCCGGCTACGCCCGCAACTACCTCTTACCCAAGGGCTTGGCTTTCGAAGCCTCCAGTGCCAAGATCCGCGAACTGGAACACCACAAACGGGTGCTGGCCCAGAAAAAAGAGCGGGTCCGTCGCCAGATGCTCTCCATTGCGGAAAAGCTTAACGAAACGACCCTGACCTTTGCGCGCAAGGTGATTGAAGAAGACAAGCTCTACGGGTCCGTAAGTGCCACGGACATTCAAAAAGCACTGCAGGAGAAAGGCTTCGACCTCGACAAGCGTTTCATCCTTTTGGACCAGCCCATCAAGCAATTGGGTGAATTCACCGTGCCCGTCAAGGTCGATGCGGACATCACGGCCCAAATCACCGTGGTGGTTTCCAAGGAAGAGTAATGCATGGAAGTGCTCGCCGACGAGCTCAGGAGAATCCCCCCGCACCAGATCGAAGCCGAACAGTCGCTCCTCGGGGGGCTTCTCGTGGACAACAGCGGCCTGCCCGCGGCCCTGGAAATCCTCCGAGGCGACGAATTTTACCGTGACGCGCATCGCGTCATTTTTCGAGCCATCCAGGAACTTTTCGAGCGCAACGAGCCGGTCGACCTTGTCACCGTGGCCGACCTGCTGCAGCAAAAGGACGAACTGGAATCCGTCGGCGGGGCCGCCTATTTGGCCTCGCTGACGGAGCTGGTCCCCTCGGCGGCCAACGTGGCCGCTTACGCCAAGATCATCAGTGAAAAGGCCGTTCTGCGCCGCCTCATCCAGGTTTCCGGCGAAATCATGTCCTGGTGTTACGGGCCCGGGAAAAATGCCGAGGAGGTGCTGGATCGTGCGGAAGCCGCCATTTTCGCCATCACCGAGCGGCGTATCCGCAGTTCTTACGCCGTCATCAAGGATGTGGTCAAACAAAGCATCGGAACTATCGAGGCGCTCCAGGAACGCCGCGAAATGGTCACCGGAGTTCCGACGCACTTCACCGATCTGGATAGAATCACATCCGGCCTGCAACCCTCGGACCTCATCATCATCGCGGCCCGGCCCAGCATGGGCAAGACCGCCTTTGCCCTCAATCTCGTGCGCAACGCGGCCATGAAAAGCGGTGTGCCGTGCGCTTTCTTTTCCTTGGAAATGAGCAAAGAGCAGCTGGCCATGCGCCTGCTGTGCGCGGAAGCCCGCGTAGATTCCCAAAAAGTGCGCACCGGCTTTCTTAGCCAAAACGATTGCGCCAAGCTCCTGACTGCCGCCGGTTCCTTCATGGACGCCCCCATTTTTGTGGACGACACGCCGGCCATCTCCACCCTAGAGCTTCGCGCCAAAACCCGACGGCTCAAGATGGAACACAACATCGGTCTTGTGGTGGTGGACTATCTTCAGCTCATGCGCAGCCGAGAGCAGACCGAAAGGCGGGAACTGGAAATTTCGGACATTTCCCGTTCTCTTAAGGCCTTGGCCAAGGAATTGAACATTCCGGTGGTGGCCTTGTCCCAGTTGAACCGCAAAGTGGAAGAACGACACGACAAGAGGCCCCAGTTGGCGGATCTCCGGGAGTCGGGCGCCATTGAACAGGACGCCGACGTGATTGTTTTTATCTACCGAGACGAAGTCTACAATCCGGACAGCAAGGACAAGGGGACGGCCGAAATTCACGTGAGCAAACAGCGAAACGGCCCCACGGGTAGGGTGAAACTTGCCTTCATCAGCAGCTACACGCGCTTTGAAGATTTGGCCGGGCAAGACGGTCTGATCTAGGACGGTTTCGCACCGGAGGGATTCTGCCCCCCCGATCCGGCCTGGAGCCAAGGGAAGGAGGGGCCTTTCGGAGCCCATGACGAGCGGGATCGTAGCCCTGAAGGAAACGACTCACTGAGAGAAGCCGACCATGCACACCATGCATCACAATGCTCAGTACTGGGACGCTGAAGCGGAATCCCTTTCCCGAAACGCCTTGGAAGAACTTCAACTGGAAAGGCTTCACGAAACCTTGCGCCGTGCGGCCGAAGCGCCTTTTTATCGAAACGCCTTGGGCACGGACCCGTGGCGGCGTGTCCAGTCCCTCGACGATATTCGGCAGCTGCCCGTGACCACAAAAGACGATCTTCGTGCAGCCTATCCCTACGGGTTCCTTTGCGTGCCCAGGGATCGGCTCATCCGCCTGCACGTCTCCTCCGGAACGACGGGGCAGGCCACGGCTGTCTTTTATACTCAAAAGGATGTGGACACCTGGGCCGACCTTATGGCGAGATGTCTTTACATGACTGGAGCCCGACCCGGAGATGTGTTTCAGAATCTGTCCGGCTATGGTCTTTTCACGGGCGGTCTTGGGTTCCACTACGGTGCGGAACGCCTAGGATTGCTCACGATCCCCTCAGGCGCGGGCAACAGCAAACGCCAGATCCAGCTCATGCGGGATTTTTCCACCACCGTCATGCATATCATCCCCAGCTACGCCCTGCGCCTGATGGATGTGATGACGGAAATGGGCGTGGACCCGCGCAAAGATCTGCATCTTCGTCTCGCCTATCTGGGCGCCGAACCCTATTCGGAAGAAGTTCGTCGGCGCGTGGAAGCATTCTACGGCGTCACCGTCTTTAACAGTTACGGCCTTTCGGAAATGAACGGCCCCGGTGTGGCCTTTGAATGCGCCTATCAAAACGGCTTGCACATCTGGGAAGACGCCTACCTCGTGGAGGTCCTGGACCCGCAAACCCTTGAACCCGTTCCGGATGGTGCCCTGGGCGAACTGGTCTTGACCACCCTCAGCCGTGAAGGCATGCCGCTCATTCGTTACCGCACAAAGGATCTCACCCGCATCCTGCCGGGGAATTGTCCCTGCGGTCGGGTTCACCGCCGATTGGATCGGATCCAAGGCCGCTCCGACGACATGTTCATCCTCAAAGGCGTCAACATCTTCCCGATCCAGGTGGAACAGGTGCTGATGGGCATCCCCGAGGTGGGGAACAACTACCGCATTGTTTTGGATCGGCGGGACAACGTGGACGTCATGACCGTGGAAGTGGAAGTGACCGACAAGATCTTCGTGGAAGACATGCGCCGGCTGCAGAGGATTCAGAAGAAGATCGCCAAGGAACTGAAAAGCGAACTCCTCGTCACCCCCGAAGTGAAGCTCGTGGAACCTCACGGGCTGCCGCGAAACGAAGGCAAGGCCACGCGCCTCCTGGATCGACGAAACCCCTACGGGGCCTAGGAGAGTACCCCACAACGGGATGTCCTCCTCCCGGGTCACGGCAGGCCCCTCCAAAGGGGCAGCGTTCAAAAGCCGCCCGTTGTTTCTTTCTCTTCCCGGACGATTATAATAAAGTGGTCGCTTAAGTTCGGCACACCGTGTCGATCACACACGAACCTTCATCCCTCGGGGGGAAGCCCCTCGGGACGACGTTTTCAGGAGGACTGACCATTTCGAGAATCCACGGAGATCTCACTGGGCTGAAGAAGCAGGTGCGAAAGCGGCTGGAAAACCTCACACGCCGCCGATCCCTGCCGCGCGATGTCATTTCACCCGATCTGGCCCGGGATCTGGCCCGGCTGTCCTTTGAAAGCGGCCGACAAATCGGCCTCATGATCGGGCGTGATGGTGCCGTGGAAATGGTTTTGGTGGGAGATTCCGGATCCATCTACATCCCCGACCTTCCCAAGTCTCGGGCGGCCCGTTGGCGTCTTCGGGGCCTCCGGTTCGTCCACACGCACCTCCGAGAAGAACCGCTTACCCAAGATGATCTCATGGACCTGGTCTTTTTGCGGTTTGACTGCGTCGCCGTCGTGCGGGTGGACCATCACGGAGGCGCCAAGGATGTGGAAATGGCGCACCTCCTCCCCTCATCGGGGAAAACCGATGCCGCCTGGAGGGTTTTGCCGCCGACGCCCTGTGCCGAGCCGGCTTTGGATTTTCTTCAGTTTGTGCAGTCCCTGGAAGAGGAATTGGAGCGGGGACGTCAGTCCTTCGCCGCCGAACAGGCAAAGGATCGGGCGATTCTGGTGAGCGTGACGACGGAGGATCGCGAATCGGCCGAAGCGTCTTTGGAGGAATTGCGGGAACTGGCGCGAAGCGCTGGCATCAGCGTGGCGGACACCATCATCCAGCGACAGCGCCAAGCCAACCCCAAATACCTCATCGGCAAGGGGAAACTCAGTGAAATCATCGTCCGGGCTATGCAGTGCGGCGTCGATCTCCTCATTTTCGATCAAGACTTGAATCCCTCTCAGATTCGCTCCATTACGGACACGACGGAGCTGCGCGTCATCGACCGCACCCAACTCATCCTGGATATCTTCGCCCAGCGGGCTCAGAGCCGCGAAGGAAAGCTCCAGGTGGAAATCGCCCAGCTCAAGTATCTCCTGCCTCGACTTGGCGTCAAAGATGACGCGCTGTCCCGGTTGAGGGGCGGGATTGGGGTTCGCGGACCCGGCGAAACTAAGCTGGAAATCAACCGGCGGCGCATCAAAGATCGGATCGCCCATCTGGAAAGGCAGCTGAGGCAGGTGCGCAAAGATCGCTCACAGCGCCGTGCCAAGCGCCTGCGCCAAACCCTCCCTATTTTGTCCATCGTGGGGTACACGAACGCAGGAAAATCCACTCTGCTCAACACACTCACCCACAGTCGGGTCTGGGCGGAAGATCAATTGTTCGCCACCCTGGATCCCACAACGCGGCGGTTGCGCTTTCCCCGCGACATGGAAGTCATCGTCACGGACACGGTGGGGTTCATCCGCGATCTGCCGCAAAATCTTCTGGACGCCTTCGCGGCCACATTGGAAGAATTGAACGATGCCGATCTGTTGCTCCATGTCGTGGATATCAGCAACCCCCGGTACGAAGAACACATGGCATCGGTGCATGTGGTTTTGGAAAAGCTGGGCTTGGACCGCAAGCCCACGGTCCTCGTGTTCAACAAGATCGATAAGGCCGATGCCGAAACGATCGCCCGGGCCTTGCGACGCTACGAAGCCGTCGCCGTGTCCGCCATCGACCGAAACACGCTTATGCCCCTTATCGAGGTGCTTCAAGACAAAGTGGAAAATTTCTGCCTGCCCGCCCCCCTGACCGAGGACGAAGGGGTGGGGACAGTGGCCGACCAAGAAGCGTCCCCGTTTCAGTTGGGCGGGGGTGCGGAAGAAAAAAGCCTCAGAACCCCGCTGGCGGTGTCCTGAGGCATGGGGGAGGCATGGAAGTGGGGATTTTTTTGAGGTTCGCTGCGCTCACCTGACGGCGTGGGTCGAGAGCCAACGGCCCCGGGCCCGTGCATCAGCCGGATGCAGCGAGGGCCATGGGCTTTTTGGCAGTGAGGATGCTGCGGACGGTTTCCACGTCCTTTCGGATTTGGGTTACAAGAGCGTCCGGACCGGGAAAACGCCTTTCATCCCGAATGCGTTCGACAAAACGGACGGCGATTTCCTTACCGTACAAATTGCCGTCGAAATCCAGCACGTGCACTTCCAAAGACGGTGTGGGATCGCCGAAGGTGGGGTTCCACCCGAAGTTGGCCGCGCCCATGTAGATTTCCCCATCCATGTCCACCTCCACGGCGTACACGCCCGGTTTCGGCGGCACTTGCTTTTGGATGTCCACGTTGGCGGTGGGAAACCCCAAGAGCCGACCCCGCTCTCGACCCTTGACGACGCGTCCCACAATTTCATAGGGCCGTCCCAGAAGCCTTTCCGCCTCATGGATTTCGCCGTCGCGAATGAGCTGACGAATCGCCGTGCTGCTGACCAAGGTCCCTTCCAACTCAATGCCGGAAACCATTTCCACCTGAAAGCCGTAACGGCCGCCCAGTTCCCGCAACAGGCGAATGTCCCCTTCGCGGTTTCTGCCGAACCGGTAATCGTAGCCCACGACGATCCCCTTGATGCCGATGCGGTCCACCAAAAGGTCTTTGACAAAGTCATGGGCCGAGATCTGGGCGAAGTCCTTGCTGAAGGGAATCACAATCGTCACATCGATCCCTTCGGCCTCGATAAGTTCCAGCTTTTTCCCGTGCGATGTGATGAAATCCGGTCCTCGAGACGGCGCCAACACTTGGAGCGGGTGAGGATCGAAGGTCATGACCACCGATTGTCCGCCCAGCTTTTTCGCCCAATCCACGACGCGCTGGAACAACACCTTGTGGCCGCGGTGAACCCCGTCAAAATTGCCGATGGTCATCACAGGGTTGTTCAAGGGCTTTTGAATCTCTTCCACGCTTCGGATCACCTTCATCGCTTCTTTGGGAACCTCCGGTTTGGCCTCAAAATGCGCTTGACAGCTGAAGTTCTTTACCATAGTTTATCGTCGCTTCCAAGGCAATGTCTTTCTTGTATCATAATGCCGAAGTGGCGGAATTGGTAGACGCGCTAGATTCAGGATCTAGTGGGCATTAGGCCTGTCGGGGTTCGAGTCCCCGCTTCGGCACCAGGGAAAAGAGAAAAGGCCGCGAATCCAATAGGATTGCGGCTTTTTTGTTTTTGCCGCTTCATGAAGGAAGATTGAAATCGTCCTCCAGGAACCTTCGGCAGCCTGTTAGGCCTCAGGCGGAACCCCTTGCGGATTCCACCCTCTCAGCCGGTAATAGTCCTGAACCATTTGGTGCATTTCCTCTTCAGTGAGGCAGCGTCCGTCTTCCAAAGGTTCATTGAGAAGCCTTCGGGGTAGACGGTCGTCGGCCGCCGTGAGACCTTCTCGAAGGTTGAAGCGGCGGGTACTGTCCACAACGAAGGACGCGATGCGTTGCAGATCTTCCTTGGCGAACGCCTCGCCGGTAGTCAGGGCGATGATCTTGGAAAGTTCTTCCCAAGGGTAAAAATCCCTGTAAAACCGGCAGAGGATAAGGCAGTCGAAGAGGGTGCAGCGATCTTCAAAATCCAGAAATAGCTGAGCTTTGCCCTCGATTTGTTGGGGATCGATCAACCCGGCCAATTCCGCTTTGTAAAAAGTGGCCCGCAGATGGCACGCGCCACGATCACTCACGGCATAAGCCAGCCCCATTCCCTTGAGCGCTCGAGGATCATAGCCCGCGGGTTCCAGGCCTTTGACGTGAACAGCCAGATCTTCCAGACCCAGTGTGGCTGCGGCCGGTCGAATCCCCTCGGCCAAAAGATCACCGAGTCCTTTTCGTTCGCTGATGTTCACAAGGAGTTCGGCGATACCGTCCACGTCTCCATAATCCAGCCGCTCCTGAATCTTTCCGCGCAGGGACGCCTCGATGGCAAAAGCCGCCATATTCCCCGCCGTAATGGTGTCCAGGCCCAATCGGTCACACAAGTCGTTGAGGTGGGCGATTTCATCCAAAACATCAATTTCGCATAGGCCGCCAAAGGCATAAATGGTTTCATATTCGGGGCCTTCAATCTTCAGACCCTTGTGGCGGCCTTCCTGAATTTCCATGAACTTTCCACACCCCATAAAACAGGTGCGGCACGATTTGGGCCGCGCCCCAAATCGGTCAACAAGAATTTCCGCACTGATCTTTTTCCATGATGCCAAAGTGCCTTTGGCCCAATACCGCGTGGGAAAGCCACCCACAGTGTTGAGCAAAGCGACCATCATGGGAGTGCCGTGCGTTCGATAGGCTTGGGCGGCCTTGTGGTCTTTGAGTTCCTTAACGGTCCGACGAGCATACGCTTTGATGCCCTCTTCATCGGCCACCGGTCTGGCACTGGATCCATGAAAAACCACGGCCTTAATCTTCTTTGACCCAAGGACGGCGCCCATGCCGCAGCGGCCTGCAGAACGCCAATAGTCATTTTCCACCACGGCGTAGCGTACCAGATTTTCCCCCGCAGGTCCGATCACCACCGCTCCGGCCCCGTCCACACCGCAACGCTCCAAAACCGCGTCTTCCGCTTGGAAAGTGTCCTTTCCCCACAGATCCGCCGCATCGTGGAATTGCACTCGGGAATCGGAAATTTCCAGCCACACGGGCGTCGACGACGCCCCCGTGATGACGATGGCATCAAAGCCTGCGCGGCTCATGGGAATGGCGACGCTCCCTCCCGAATAGGATTCTCCGTACAATCCCGTCAGAGGCGACTTGGAGAAAATGCCGTGCCGACAAGACCCGTAAATCGCCGTATCGCTCGCAGGGCCCAGGGCAAAGATGAGGTGGTTTCCCGCGGACAAAGGGTCCACGCCCGCTGGGTTCTTTTCGAGAAGCAGCTGCGTGGCCAGCCCTTTGCCTCCGAGAGTCCGGCGAAGTCTCTCGCGGTCTAGAGGCACCACCTCCCAGCGACGAGCCCCCACGTTCACCATCAAGTATCGCCCAAAAAAACCCTGCATCTCTTCTCCTTCTCTTCGATTCGCAATCCAGGCTTATGCCTCGCGTCGCGCTCAACTAGCGCGTCAATTCCTTCAAGGACTCCTCCAGAATGGCTAACCCCCGCTGCAACTGCTCATCAGCACAGTGCCAGTGGCAATAACGGCGTTCATAAGGGGCGGTGGTGGGTTGGGGTGAGCGTAGCGAACCCCAACGCAAACAGGGTGCTCTCCCCGCACAACCGAAGGGCGGTCGCATCGCTCGGCGCCGAGGCGGCAGGGATAGGTTGAGAGGACATCGGCTTAGACCTGTGCAGGAAGCTTATGCAGCTGCTGGATAATTTTTCGGCGGAGCGTGCGCATCCATCAACGTCGACGTTTCTCAATCGGCACTGAATCGTTCCACGTGCCCCCACCGTACTCAGTAGCCTACGGGCTATGAAACCCCAAGCTGCGAAGGCGCCTTGCCCGTTCTCGGCTCATCCTAGAGAGCCTTCAGGACAAAGACCTGCTTGACGGCTCTGGCAACTCGCACCTCTTTGACTTCCGCGAGGCTTTCCGGGTGGGATTCCAGATCGTTCCATGAGGAAAGCACCGTCGCGGTGCCGTTGTGCGAGACGAGGACAGGGACGGTTTGCTTGGGCGGTCTTTTGCCCTCGTAAACAATTTCCACCTTCTCCTCCGGCTTCACAAAACGCCGTTCCACGCTATAGCTTCCCACGGTTTCATACACCGGGGTTCGGCTGTATTCTTCCGGTTCCAAATCCCGAACCGTCCCATTTTCCACGATAAAGTATCGCGACGGGCTGTGCTCCTCAACCGCAAGAGGTCGAGCCTTAGGTTTCATGGTATAAGCCTCCTTGATTTTTCCGGCCGCTATCCAACGAGCGGCCTGGAGATCCGCGGCTTCGGATGAGGAAACCCCGCAAGAGAGGCGGCATGTCAGGCATCGCAGCAGCGGAACAAAACGTTCCTCCTTGACGCACCAAACAAAATGGCTGCGATGAGTGCAGGCGTCCGCGGACATTTACGCCTCGAGGGCTTCCTCCAACTTTCTTACGGCTTCCTGCAAATCGGGAAGAAGATCCGGGGAGAGAGTGACGCCTTTTTTCGACGGGTGATATTCGCCATCGTCCCCCTTATAGAAGATGCGAATATCGATGTATTCCTTTCCGCGAAAGACGTTGAGGGAGACGCGGATTTCTTCGAGCGCGTTCTTTTGGAAAGCGTGAACCAGTCGATTCTCGGCCATGGAATGCTTTACTCCTTTGAGGATCATTTCGTGGGGTCAACAAAAGCCATTCCGAGCGGTCTTGTCAATGAATTTTCCGGCGCTCAGCGTCAGGATTTTTTCGTTCGAGGGACAAGGGCGACGACGAGGTTGCCGCCTCTTGAAGAGCGGCGGCGAGATTCGAAAAATCTTCTGGCAGCGGGGCTTCGAAGTGGAGCTCCTCGCCCGTGCGCGGATGTCTTAAGGCCAAGCGCCACGCATGCAACATGGTCCGACGGGCATGCCTCAAGACGGCCTGTCGAACGGCGGGGTTCGGAAGACGTTGCGCACGACGCAGCCCCCCCCCGTAAGTTTCATCCCCCACCACAGGGCGGCCCATGGCGTGGCAGTGGACACGGATCTGGTGCGTCCGTCCCGTGAGGATCCGCACCTCCAAAAGCGAAACGAGATCGAGCCAGACCTGCCGCACCCGCCACAAGGTGACGGCTTCTTTGCCCAGGCGGGTCACCACGGCCATTTTTTTTCGGTCTTTGGGATGGCGGCCGATCCGGGTATGCATCTCTCCGGAGGATTGGGAAAATCGACCATAGACAAAGGCAAGGTAGGTTTTCTGCACTTCGTGAGCCTTGAATTGCTCGATGAGGTCCAAATAGGCGCCGTCGGTTTTGGCCACCACCAGCACACCGGAGGTTTCCTGGTCCAGCCGATGCACGATACCGGGGCGTAACGGCGCTCCTTGGCTCGCCAATCGGGCGCAATGGGCGAGCAACCCGTGAACCAGCGTGCCTCGCTCGTGTCCCGCTCCGGGGTGGACCACCAAGCCGCTTGGCTTGTCCACGACGATGAGGTCATCGTCTTCGAAGAGCACGCGGAGCGCCATGGGTTCCGGAACCATGTCCCCCGTGCCCGAAGGCTCCATGTCCCAAACGGCGACCTCATCCCCCGCCTGAAGCACGTAGCTCGTCTTGACCCGGGCCCCGTTGACCAAGACGTGTCCCGCTTCGATCCATTTTTTGTATTGCGATCGGGATCGATCGGGATCTCGAGCACTCAAAAAAACGTCCAGGCGCTGTCCTGAATCCGGCGCCTGGACGTGAAAAATCCGTGGTGCGGGTGCAGCGTGGTGCATGGGACGCCTAATGCCGCCGACCCGATTCCGACGGTTTGAGGGTGGTGAAGATCATGCGGCCCCCTGTGGTCTGTAAAATACTGGTCACGGAAGCCTCCACCTCCTGCCCCAGCAATTTGGCCGCGTTTTCCACCACCACCATGGTGCCGTCTTCCAAGTAAGCGATTCCCTGGCCTTCTTCCTTCCCTTCTTTGAGGATCTGCAGACGGAGCACTTCCCCCGGCAGCACCACGGGCCGCAGAGCGTTCGCCAACCGGTTGATGTTGAGCACAGGAATCCCCTGCACCTCCGCGACTTTGGACAAGTTATAATCGTTGGTCACGATGGAGGCGTTCAGGCGTACTGCCAGGGCCATGAGTTTGGCGTCCACATCGTTAAGATGGGGGAAATCCTGTCTTTCAATGCGAATCTCGGCCAATTTCTCCTCTTGGAGCTTCTTCAGCATATCCAAGCCCCTTCGACCGCGAAGTTTTCGAGTCGCCTCGGGACTGTCGGCGATATGCTGCAGTTCTTGGAGCACAAATTCAGGGATCACCAAGACGCCTTCCAAAAAGCCGGCTTGAACAATGTCCACAATACGTCCGTCGATGATGACACTGGTGTCCAGGATCTTGAGCGAGGCACCTCGCCCCCACGTCCGATGAAAAAAAGGCCGACTCGGCCACCCCAGTTCTTCGATCTTGATGCTGCCCAGGACGACGCCCACATAGCCGAAAATGCAGACAAGGACCACGGAACTGGCCACGCGGATCGTGGTGTTCTCAATGCCGATAAAAGCGAAACTCAAGAGTTTGACGATCAAAAGTCCCATCACCAGTCCCAGGGTGCCTCCCAAAAGGACCTTGATGGGCAATCGACGAACGGTTTTGACCAACCAAATGGCTAAAAGAGCGAAAAAAAACCCAACGGCCACCCCAGCCCACGGGGCCCACCAGTGAGAAGCAAGCCGTTCGATCTGGCCGGCGATGAGGTATCCCCCGATGCTGCACACGACGATCAGGACAATCTTGGTGACAAGACTGGCCCATGTCACATATTTCACCCCCTTTCGTTATAAAATGGCCGTCGCCCCAAGCCCTGAAGCGTTCTAAGGCGAAAAAACACAATGAAGGAAGGAAACGGGCGGCCGTCCCCTGGGTTCAAACGGATTGCCCAAAATGCGAAAGGATGGATTATTGAAGAATTTCATCAATTTCACAGGCAATCTGGCTTTCCTGGGCTCCCCTCGCCATGGCCACTTCCGTCACCAAGAGGGCTCGAGCGGTTTCGAGCATCTTGCGCTCCCCGAAGCTAAGTTCCTTGTCGTTTTGGAGCACCGTCAAATCCCGGAGCACTTCCGCCAGCTCATAGATGGATCCGGTCTTGATTTTCTCCATATATTCCCGATAGCGACGATTCCATGTGGTGGAATTGACCGAAATTTCCCGACGGCGCAAGATGTCGTAAACCTTATGCACCTCATCCACCCCGATAAGGCGGCGCAAGCCCACCACGTGCGCATTTTGCACCGGGATCATGATTTTCATATCGTTTTCCAGGATGCGCATGATGTAAAAGTCCTGGGAATGACCGCCGATGGACTTGGTTTCTATGGCTTCGATTTTGCCGACGCCATGGGCAGGGTACACGGCAAGATCCCCGACCTTGAACATCCTGACCTCCCTGTCTCTCGATGGAGCAACTCCCTCGTCCGAGAGACGCCCTGAACACATCGTCCCACCCCGGGGGCTGGGAAACTGAAAGTTTTTGAATAATAACACCTTGAGAACGCCGTGCAAAGGGCAAAGCGAGGTCGGGAAAACGCGCGTGGATTTCTTCTGCAAGAGGCGCCGACAGGCCTCAAAAAGGGCCCCTGAGCACCAGGGGCCCTTTCACGTCATGCCAGGTGGTCGCTTAGCGGATAAGCAGCGGGGCGATGACGAGAGAAATGACCGACACGAGCTTGATGAGGATGTTCATGGTGGGGCCGGAGGTGTCCTTGAACGGGTCGCCTACGGTGTCGCCCACCACGGCGGCTTTATGGTTATCGGAACCCTTGCCGCCGAAATGACCCTTTTCAATGTACTTTTTCGCGTTGTCCCACGCTCCGCCGCCGTTGGCCATGAACAGCGCCAACATAACGCCGGAGACGGTGCAGCCCAAGAGCGTGCCGCCAAGAGCCTCCGGACCGATCAGGAAGCCCACCACCACGGGGACGGTCACGCCCACGAGGCCGGGCAGCATCATGCGGCGGATGGCACCCTTGGTGGCGATGGCCACGCAACGGGCCGGGTCGGGCTTGCCCGTCCCTTCCATCAAGCCGGGGATTTCACGGAATTGACGGCGGATTTCTTCCACCATGTCAAAGGCCGCATCGCCCACGGCCGTCATGGTCATAGCGGCCACGATAAACGGCACGATGCCGCCGATGAGAGCACCGATGGTCACGTAGGGATTCGTAATGTCGATGGTCTGGAGCTTCGCCGCCTGGGCGAAAGCCTGGAACAGAGCCACGGCCGTCAGAGCCGCCGCACCGATGGCAAAACCCTTGCCGATGGCCGCCGTGGTGTTGCCCAAGGCATCCAAACTATCCGTAATGGCCCGGGTTTCCGGCCCCAGTTCCGCCATTTCGGAAATGCCGCCCGCGTTGTCGGCGATCGGGCCATAGGCGTCCACAGTCATGGTAGCGCCCACGGTAGCCAACATGCCCACCGCGGAAATGCCGATGCCGTAGATACCGCCGGTCACATAGGCAATATAGGTGGCCGCACAAATGCCGATCACGGGCAGGGCCACACTTTCCATGCCCACGGCCAGACCGGCGATGATCACCGTGGCCGGACCCGTTTCGGACTGGGCGGCGATCTTACGTACCGGCGCCATGGAGGTGTAGTATTCGGCCAAAAGCCCGATGATGATGCCCACCACCAGGCCGCTCACCACCGCGTAGAAAACCCCGGCCGGCAAGCCCAAGGCCTTGTCGATGTAGTAAGTGATTCCGATAAAGGCGATGGCCGCCACAAAGGTCGTGTAGCGCAGGGCACTTTGAGGATTCATCCCGCTCATGGCCTTGAGGCTGAAAACACCGAGGAAGGACGAAACCAAGCCGCCCATAACCACCAAAAGTGGCATGGCCATGTAGGCCATACGGTCCGCCCCTTGGAGCATTTCCTGGGGCATGGTGGCCGCGATGGCGATGGTGGCGATGATGGCGCCCACGTAGGATTCGAAAATGTCGGCGCCCATGCCGGCGATGTCACCCACGTTATCGCCCACGTTATCTGCGATGACGCCCGGGTTGCGCGGGTCGTCTTCCGGAATGCCCGCTTCCACCTTACCCACCAGGTCGGCACCCACGTCCGCCGCTTTCGTATAAATGCCGCCGCCCATACGAGCGAACAAGGCGATGGAGCTGGCGCCCATGGCAAAGCCGTTGATATAGTTGGCCGTCGCCGGATCTTTCCCGAAAAGGTAATAGGCAGTGCCCACACCAAGGAGCCCGAGGCCAGCCACCGAAAGCCCCATGACGGAGCCGGAGAAATAGGAAACCGTCAAGGCCTTGGCCTGCCCCCATTGGTTGGCGGCCCACGCCGTCCGTGAATTGCCCCGCGTCGCCGCCGTCATGCCCGTAAAACCGGCAATGATGGAGCAGGCCGCGCCGCCGAGGAAGCAGTAAGCGGTCTGCGGATTGACGCCGAAGTACAAAAGACCGGCCACCACGGCGATGAAAATTACCAGGACCGAGTATTCGGTCTTCAGGAACGCCATGGCGCCCGTGTGAATCATTTCTTCCAATTCCTGCATCTTTTCCGTTCCGGGAGGCTGCTTCTTGACCCAGAGAAAGATCATGAAGGCCACAGCGAACCCGGCAAGCCCAAAAATCGGCGCATACATCGTGTAGTTGAGCATCGCTCCCATCCTCCTTCACCTTGTGCAAAATTTAACGTGACGCCTCAAAAAAAAGTCTACACCCTCGTTTCCGCCCGAACCCGCGGCTTGGTCATGGCGACCACATCTCGCGCGTTATAGAGATTCATGGCCGCATCCAGGCCTCGCTCCAAGACGGCGCGTGCTGCCTCCGCACCGTGGGAAACCATGGTTTCGAACCGGTCCCGCTCGTCGTCCCCAGGGCGGCTCAACACAAACGCCTCGACCGGCTCCCCATGCCGAGGCCGGCCGATCCCCAGCTTCAGACGAGCAAAATCACCGTCTCCCACCCGTTCGATGATGGAGGCCACACCCCGATGACCTCCCGCACCCCCTCTGCGCACGATCTTGACGCGCCCCAACGGCATGTCCAGATCGTCATGGATGACAAGCATCCGGGTGTGCGGGATTTTAAAATACCGGAGCATGGCGTCGACGGCGTCCCCGCTTCGATTCATGTATGTCATGGGCTTGATGAAGAGCACTTTCCGGCTTTCCACCGAAGCCTCCGCCCACTGTGCCGGAAACTTCCGTTCCTGGAGCACCGACCCGTAGTGAGCCGCCAGGACGTCCAGCACACAAAACCCCACATTATGCCGCGTGCCCTCGTAAAGACGACCCGGATTTCCCAGCCCAACCACGACGCTGATGCACTCCACACCAGAGAGCTTTCGGCTCTCCGGCTCCGGGCGGAAATCCCCCTCAACCACCTATGCCTTTGTCACCTCCTCTCCACCTTCAGTTGACGGTTCAGACACTGCAGCCGCTTTTTCCGATTCCGGAGCCGCCACGGTCACCACAGTATAACTGTCATCGTCCAAGATCTCAAAGGGAACCTTGCCTCGAAGATCGGAAACGTGCAAGGACTCTCCCAAACCGAGCCGGCTGACATCCACACTGATCTTTTCCGGAATTTCCGTGGGCAAACATCGCACCGAAAGGCTGTAGCGAATTTGGTTGAGCATCCCCCCGTCGATTAAACCCTTGGGCGTTCCCACGACTTCCACCGGCACATCCACCGTCATGGGCTCGTCCAAGGCGACTTCGTGAAAATCCACATGGATCACCCGCCGTTTGTGCGGATGCATTTGAACCTCGCGGATGACCACTTTTTTCGTCGTCTTTGTCGATCCGTCTTCCACCACAAGGGGAATGAGGTGGGTCTCTTCTCCCATCTCTTTCAAACACTTGAGCAACTTATTCTTCGGAATGGACAAGGGCAGCGGGGAGGTTTTCGGACCATAGCAGATCGCCGGAACCCATTCCTGCCGTCGCAACTTTCGAGCGGCTCCTTTGCCGGTGCGTTCGCGAACCTTCGCCGTCAATTCCACCATCGCCATCAATCGCCTCCATTAGGAAAAGTTCATCGGGAACCGAACCGTTACGGGAAAAGCCGGCTTACGGATTCGTCCCGATGGATGTGTTCCATCACTTTGGCCAGAAGGGGTGCCACACTCACCGTCTCAATCTTGCTGGACCGGGCCGCCTTCTCCCCCAAAGGGATTGTGTCCGTGACCACGAGCCTTCTCAGGGGTGCCCCTTCAATGCGCTCCACGGACCCTTTGGAGAGCACCCCGTGGACACACACGGCCATGGCCTCCCGAGCCCCATGCGCCATAACCGCCTGCGCCGCCGTGCACACTTTGGTGCCCGTATCCACCATGTCATCGTAAATGATGACGAATTTGCCGCGCACATCGCCCACCACCACGGGATCCCTCTGACCGGTTTCCCGCTCGTGGTGAATAATCGCCAAAGGCAGACCCAGCTTTTCCGCCAAAAGTCTGGCCCGAGCCACCCCTGCGGCATCGGGAGCCACCACGATGCTCTCTGGACGCACGCTTCGGCCGAATTCCGCCATGAAAAAACATTGCCCCGGAATGTCGTCCACGGGCAATCGAAAGAACCCCTGGATCTGCCCGGCATGAAGCGAACACGACACCACCCGGTCCACTCCCGCCGCCGTCAGCAGATTGGCTACCATTTTGGCCGTGATGGGCACTCGGGGTTTGTCTTTCTGGTCTCTGCGCCCGTAACCGTAATAGGGGATGACCGCATTGATGCGCGCCGCCGACGCTCTTTTGAGGGCATCCACCATGAGCAGGAGCTCCATGAGGTGGTCGTTGACCGGGCGGCACGTGGATTGGACCACGTAGGCATCCACCCCGCGGACATTCTCACCGATCTCCACGCGGATTTCCCCGTCGGAAAATCGCGTGACCAGGGCCTTGCCGAGGGATAAGCCCAACTGTCGGCATACACTTTCAGCCAGCGTCGGGTTGGACGATCCGGAAAAGACCTTCAGTCGGCTGCGCATCCTCTCCCGACCCGTCTCAAAAACGCCCGTTCTGAGCCTCCCGGCTGGGTCACCCCTGTGCCCATCCCCTCATGCGCAATAGGCATCCTTGAGTCTCGTCCATGGCGCTTTGTGGCTGGGGTGGGAGGATTCGAACCTCCGAATGCGGGTTCCAAAGACCCGTGCCTTTCCCCTTGGCGACACCCCAAGAAATCCACCCCGAGCGTTTCGTCAGACCCCCGACTCGTCCAGTGTGGTGGTCGCACTGCACCAGCAGTGCGTCCATTGGCGCCGAGCGGCCCGTGCCACGGTCATGGCACGATCCATGGTTTCAAAGATGCCAAAAACCGTAGGGCCGCTTCCCGTCATGAGCGCCCCTACGGCCCCGTTGCGCAGCAGCCAACCCTTAATGGCGGCAACAATCGGATACCGGGCCGCAACCGCCCCCTCCAAGTCATTTTCCAAGCATGACGCCGGGTTGCGAGGGCAGGCCAACAGCGTGCCGATCTTAATGCGACTCCCGCCCCTTGTCAACTTCAAACTCCCGTAAGCCCACGCCGCGGAGACCTCAAAAGGCGGCTTGATCAGGACCAGGGGATACCGCGGCACGCCGGAGACGACCTCCAACCGGTCGCCGATGCCCGTGGCCAGAGCCGGCCGTCGCACAAGGAAGAAAGGCACATCCGCCCCAAGACCCCGGGCGAGCTCGTGCAAGACCTCCCGAGAAAGGGCCCGAGGAGCCACCCTGTTCAAGAAGGCCAACACGGCCGCCGCATCGGCACTGCCTCCACCCATACCGGCTCCCACGGGGATCCCTTTCTCCAGCCGAACCCGTAACCCCATCCGCCATCCAGCCTTTTGGAAAAAAGCCTTCGCCGCCCGATAGACCAAGTTTGTCTCGTCGGAGGGCACCAAGGGATGCGGACACTCCAGACGGATCCCCTCCGCCTTCATCTCCATCTCCAGGCGGTCAAAAAGGGCGACCGGGACCATGAGCGTGGACAGATCGTGATATCCATCCGCCCTTTTGCCCAGTACCTCGAGCCACAGATTGATCTTTCCGGGAACGCGCACCGAAGCTTTCATGGCAAGAAACAACCTGGGGCGCCTGGCGTCGAAACCGGAAGGGCACGGCGCCATGCCGTGCCCTTCCACCATGGGACACCCCATCAGTCCCTCAAGAGGGAATTCGCAAAGGTCTTTCCAAAGGCTCTAGGAGCCGCTTTGTTTCACAAAGCGAAGCCGCAGATCATAGAGCACCGTCTGCAACAATTGCTCTTCGTCTTTGTCCAAATTGCCCTTGGTCTTCTCCTGTAACATCGCCAGGGTGTCAATAATCTGCTTGGCCAAGGGCAAATCTTTTTCCAGCTTCTGTGTGGACGGATCGGGAACCTCACCCAAATGCACCAACGCGGAAGAACTCAACGAAAAAACAAAAGTGGAAAAGGTCACGTGCGGGTAAGCCCTTGAGGCTTTTTCCCCATCCCTGGTTGCCTCCCCCTGGGTCCCGCCCCCCTCCTCGGCCACGGTAGCTCCCGAGGGCGGCTGTCCACCGCTCGGCCCCGCGGTTTCTTCGACCTTTTCCCCTTTGTCCGTCTCGTCCAAAACGATCTTTCGCCGATCCCGAACGACAAAGCCTTTCTTTTCCTGCTCTTCCATAGGCCCTCCGTCGCACGGCTAAAGTTCGAGAATCTGAACGATATTGACGTTTTCCAACGAAAGCAGTTCCTGAACCACGTCTGGAGTCACGGGAGTATCTGTGCGCAGAAGGATGATGTTTTGCCCTCGTTCCAAAACCTGTCCCACGTCCATCATGGAAATGTTAATGTTGTGCCGTCCAAGACATGTGCCGATGGCACCGATGGTCCCCGGGGTGTCGATGTTGTAAATGAGGACCAAATGGCCTTCCATGGCCGCTTCCAGTCGGAAATCGTTGATCCGCACCAATCGAACGTCTTTCTTGCCGAAGATGGTGCCCGCTACCAGGTTTTCGTCCTGGGACGTTTTCATGTAAATGCTGATGAGGTTGGTGAAGTCTTCCGCCTCGCTGCGCAGGCTTTCCGTCACCCGAATGTTGCGTTCCTTGGCGTGAACCGGGGCATTGACGAAATTGACCTGCTCACCCAGCATGGGCGTGAGGATCCCTTTGAGGACGGAAATGGTCAGGGGCTTGGTGTCTTTGAGTTGACACACGTCGCCCACGTATTCGATGGAGATTTGCTGAGGGGCTCCGGGCGTGATCTGCTGGACCAGACTGCCCAGCTTTTCCGAAAGTTCCAGGTATGGCCGCATGGTGGCCAGAATCTCCCCGTCGATGGAAGGGGCGTTGACAGCGTTGCGAATGGTGCCGTTCAGCAGAAAATCAATGACTTGGTCGGCCACCGCCAAGGCCACGTTTTCTTGGGCCTCGTCCGTCGATGCCCCCAAGTGCGGAGTGGCGATCACTTTATCCAGTTCCAGCAGCGGGTTGTTCTTCGGTGGCTCTTCCACGAACACGTCCAAAGCCGCCCCCGCGACAATGCCTTCCTGGATGGCGTCGTACAGATCCTTTTCGTTCACGATCCCGCCGCGCGCGCAGTTGATGACGAAAACCCCGCGTTTCATTTTTTTGAAAGCTTCTTTGTTGATGAGATTGCGGGTCTCCTGGGTCATGGGCGTATGGACGGTGATGTAATCCGCCCGAGCCAACAGATCGTCGAAGCTCACCGCCTCGACCCCGAGCTTTCGAATGGTTTCCTCATTGATGTAAGGATCGTAGGCGATGACGTTCATCTTCAAACCCTTGGCACGATCGGCGACGACTCGCCCGATGCGGCCGATACCCACCACGCCCAAGGTCTTGTTGAACACTTCTTTGCCGCGGAATTTCTTCTTCTCCCATTTGCCTTCCTTCATGGACGTGTTGGCTTGGGGGATGTTGCGGCTGAGCGCCATGAGCATGGCGATGGTGTGTTCGGCCGTGGTGATCACATTGCCTTCGGGAGTATTCATCACCACGATGCCCCGTTTGGTGGCGGCGGGGATATCTACGTTGTCCAAACCGATTCCCGCCCGGCCGATGACCTTAAGGTTGTCGGCCGCTTCGATGACCTCGCGCGTCACCTTCGTGCCGCTGCGAATCACCAGAGCATCGTATTCCTTGATGATTTTGCACAGCTCCTCATGGGTGAGGCTCGTATTCACTTCCACTTCAAAGCCGGGAACGGCCTTGAGTTTTTCTATCCCCGACTCGGACAGATTGTCGCTCACCAGTATTTTCATCGATCCCTCCTCGACGCCCCAGGCCCCCACCTCGGGTCGATCATGGATGTTTCCGGCGATTCCTCTCTAAACGTATAAATTGTGTGTGTAGCACTGGTTCTTAAAAACCGTCAAGCCTTTGGATTCGGGAATCCCGCGGACTCTTCTTGGCCTCCTTGAGCCACCGTTCCAGCTCCTTCAGGCGATCATCCGAGGCCGGCAGAAAAGACTTAGCTTTTTCCAGATGAAAGGCCACCAACTGGGGATCACCCCGGCGCATGGCGTAGCGCCCCAAGTGATAGTGGGCCGGGCCCAGCTGCTGCATGCGCCCGTAGAGGACCCCCAGGTGGTAATCCAGCTCGGCGTTGAGCGGCGCCAGTCCCTCGGCTCTCTTTAGGTGCTGCAAGGCGTCCTCCCACCGACCCTGATCCTGATAAAGCAGGCCGAGACGCAAATGCACCGTCGGCGATTCATCATCGATGATCAGCGCCGAACGCAGGGCTTTTTCCGCATCCTCCAGGCGCCCTAGGCGTTGGTAGGCTTCGCCCACACCGTTCAGCACAAGCGGGCTCGAGGGCTTGAGGAGCGCCGCTTGGCGCAGATTGGCCGAAGCGTCTTCAAAGCGCCCCTTGTCCAACCCCAACCGTCCAAGGCCGTACAAAGCGGCCGCCTTCCGTGCCGGATCCTCCAGCCATTCGGTGAAACGGTTCCGGGCCACTTCAAAATCCGTGTGCCGGCTCATCAAGATGGCTTGGATAAAAGGATAGTCCCCCACGGTGTCCCGAAAAACCCGCCCGGACCCACCTCTTCCCTCACGCTCCACGAGCTGCTCCAAGTAACCCACCCGTTCGCCCAACGCCGGGTGGGTCAACAGGTAAGACGGCACGCGACTGTCGCTGTGCCAATTCATGCGTCGCATCTTCTGCATGACCGTCACCATGGCATGGGGATCGTAGCCCGCCGAGGTGAGGTATTGGAAACCCAATCTGTCCGCTTCTTCTTCGTTTTCGCGGCTGTATTTCAGCTGCAGCGTCTGGGCCCCGGCCATGCTGCCCACCGCAAGAGCCTGCGCCGCATCGCTCTTTAACCCCAGGAAAGCTCCCGCAAGGGTCCCCGCAATGGCGGCGATACTCAGCAAACGCCCCTTTTCCAGCTGCTTGTGAATATGCCGCGCTTGCACATGAGCCACTTCATGGCTCAAAATGGCAGCCAGTTCGGCTTCGGAGCCCATGAGTTCCAAAAGTCCCCGAAACACGAATACATACCCGCCGGGAATGGCAAAAGCATTGGGCGTCGACTCATCAATGACGAAAAAGGCGTAGTCGTAATGGAGCGGCCCGAGGCCTTTTATGACCCTTTTCCCTATGGCCTGAACGTACCCCGCCACCTCAGGATCTTCGATGAGCCGGAAATGTTCCCGGACCGTCTGCAACATCTTTCGGCCCAGTTCTTTTTCCTCTTCGACCCCCAGAGCCCAAGCCCGGGATGACGGAACCGTGCTCACGAGTAGGCTCAGAACCAAGGAGACGGCCGCGGCTTTGCGCCAAAACCGCTTCATGACGATTCACCGTGCCGCACCGCCAAATGCCCGTCCAAAGACACCACCGTGCCGTCCGACCACAGGCTTTCCAAATCGTACAGTTCCCGGATGGGTTGATAGAAGATGTGGACGATGACATCCCCATAGTCCATAAGGATCCAGTGGCCTTCCCGCTCCCCTTCCACACCCAGCGGCCGCACGCCCAGTTCCCGAAGCCGCGTTTGGACGCCTTCGGCAATGCCCTGGACCTGACGGCTGGACCGGCCGCTGCAGATAAGAAAATAATCCGCCAACGTGGTGATCTTGGAAACGTCCAGCAGGACAATATCCGAAGCTTTGCGATCGTCCGCTTCCTTGGCGCACGAAAGGGCCTTGGCCAAGGGATCCATAATCGTTCGACTGTTTTTGACCTGTTTCACCAAATGGGTCATCCTTCCTCCGGGTCATTTTTTGGAAACTTACCGATACAAGCTTTTTTCATTAATGTAATCCATCACCGAATCGGGGACCAGAAACCGGATGGATTTTCCCGAAGCCGTGAGGGCCCGAATCCGCGATGAGGTGATGTCCATGCGGGTCGTGCGCAAAAACACGACGGGAAACCCCGCGGAAGCCCGGTAACACATTCGAAGGGATGACGGGTCGCCGCTCACGGCCCCGGGATCTTCATCGTAGTCCGCCGAAACATACCGCCGCAAAAACTCCAAAGGATTATGCTCTTCGACTCCTGGACGTTCCAGAACCGCCACCGAAGCCCTTTGGAAAATTTCCCGGTACCGCCACCATGTCGGCATGTCGAAAAAGGCGTCCATCCCGACCAGCAGGAAGAGGGCCGTTCCGGGCGGCAATTCTTCCTCCAAGGCTCGAAGGGTGCGCACCGTGTAGGACGTTCCCTCCAAGCGCCTTTCAAGATCGGAGAGGTGAAAACGGGGATGCTTTGCCGTGGCCTGTTCCAACATCCGCCATCGGTGCTCGAAAGGCGCCATCTTCACGTCACTCTTGTGGGGGGGCACCCAGGCCGGGATGAACAGGCAAAAATCCAAAGCCAGAGCTTCCAAAGCCTCTTCGGCCATACGCAAATGCCCCATATGGACCGGATTGAATGTCCCGCCCAAGATGCCGATGCGCCCTGAGCTTGCCCGGTTCATGAGCGTTGGGTTTCCCACCGACCCGTCCTATTCCCTCAATTGGCCCGTGCCGAACGCAATGAATTTGGTGGTCGTCAGTTCCTCCACCCCCATAGGGCCGAAGGCGTGCAGCCGAGATGTGGAAATGCCGATTTCGGCGCCCAGTCCCAATTGATACCCGTCGTTGAATCGCGTGGAGGCGTTCACGAGCACCAGGCTCGATTGGACTTCTTGAAGAAAGCGCATGGCCCGGTCCAAATCTTCCGTCAAAATGGCTTCCGTATGGCTCGAGCCGTACCGCGTGATGTGCTCAATGGCTTCGTCCATGGAAGCCACAATCTTGACGGCCAAAACGAGGTCCAGGTACTCCGCCGCCCAATCCTCTTCAGTGGCGGGACGGCATCCTTCCACAAGCCGGCACGTTTGGGGGCATCCCCGCAGTTCCACGCCGTGGCGGCGAAACGCTTGGGCCATGCGCGGGAGGAACATGGGGGCCGCCTTTTCGTGGACGAGCAGGGTTTCCATGGCGTTGCACACGCCGGGTCGCTGCACTTTGGCGTTCAGGCACACCCGCTCGGCCATGTCCATATCCACCCGCTCGTCGACGTAGATGTGGCACACGCCTTTGTAATGTTTCAGGACCGGCATGCGGGCGTTTTCCGCCACGAATCGGATGAGCTCTTCCCCGCCCCTCGGGATCATGACGTCAATGAGATCTTCAAGTTTCAGGAGCTCCAGGACCGCTTCCCGATCGGTGGTTTCCACCACCTGCACGGCCGCCTTGGGAAGGCCCGTTTCTTCCAGCGTTTCCTGAAGGATCTCGGCGAGGCACCGGTTTGAATGAAAGGCTTCCGATCCCCCCCGCAAAATCACGGCGTTTCCCGCCTTGATGCACAAACCCGCCGCATCCACGGTGACGTTCGGCCGCGATTCATAGATGATCCCCACAACCCCCAAGGGGATCCGCATGCGGCCCACCCGAAGCCCGTTGGGTCGTGTCCACATGCCCTCAATCCGCCCCACAGGATCCGGCAGTGCGGCCACTTCCCGAAGGCCGTCGGTCATTTCTTTGAGCACCTTGTCGGTCAGGCGCAGCCGATCCACCTTGGGTTTGGCCAGTCCTTTTTCTTCTGCCGTCGCAAGATCGCGGGCGTTGGCCGCTGCGATCCGCTCCCGCTGCGCCAGAATCCGGTCCGCCGTTTGTTCCAGAAACCGCCGTTTGATCGTCATGCCCGCCTTGGCCATGAGGTGAGCCGCCTCCCGGGCGCGTTGTCCCATGGCCGTCATGGCTTCCTTGTGGCCCATCTGTCCTCCTCCAACCCCCTTGATATCCGTGCTTCCCCGTCCTCGGGGCGAACAGTCAAGCGCGCACGCCCATGCGGATCAAAGCCCGTCCCACGATGCCTCCCGACGCCTTCTCCTGCGAGGCTTGGGCGTTTGTCCCGAAAATGGTGTGCGGACCGCTCTTTCGCATCGCACCGGTTTCCAACATGGTCCTATTCGGCCGCCCCGGCCTGTTCCGCCAAGACAAAATTATTTCGATGGATCACTTCATCCGAATGCTTGTAGCCTAAAAGGCTCTCGATCTCGTCGGTATGGTGCCCCTTGATCCGATCGATTTCTCCCGATCGATAATTCGTGAGGCCCACACCCACAAGGGTTCCGTTTTCGTCCACACAGCGCACCGCCGCCCCGACGCCGAAAGTTCCCCGAACTTCTCGAACCCCGATGGGCAGCAAGGATTTTCCCGCCTTCTGCAGGGCCCTCACGGCTCCGGGATCGAGCACCAGTTCGCCCGCGGGTTTGGGCAGATTGGCAAGCCAGATCTTTTTGCCGTGGTACAGACGCCGTTTGGGAAGGAACAGCGTGCCCAAAGGTTCGCCGTCAAAAAGGCGAACCAAAATATCCTTTTCCCGCCCCGGCCCGATGACCATGGGAATTCCCGAAGCGAGGCATTTTTTGGCCGCATGGAGCTTGCTCAGCATCCCACCGGTCCCCACCGAGCCGGGATCCGGCGTGGCACAGGTCATGAGTTTTGGGCTGAAGCCATGGACGATCCGAATCAATCGCGCATCCTCGTGGATTCGGGGATCGCAGTCGTAGAGGCCTTCCGTGTCCGTGAGGATCACCACAAGATCGGCGCCCACCAAACCGGCAATGAGGGCCGACAATTGGTCATTGTCCCCGAACTTGATTTCTTCCACCACCACCGTGTCGTTTTCGTTGACCACCGGAACAATGTTCCAGTCCAAAAGGGTTTCCAGGGTGTTGCGGGCGTTGAGGTACCGATGGCGGTGGGCCAAGTCTTCATGGGTGAGGAGGATCTGGGCCGTGAGGAGCTCAAACTTGTCGAAAGCTTCCTCCCATGCGTTCATGAGAAACGTCTGGCCGATGGCCGCCGTCGCTTGTTTCTGCGGGATGGTTCTCGGCTTTTCCTTAAGACCCACCTTGCGCATTCCCGAAGCCACTGCCCCCGAAGAGACGACGAGCACTTCGTGGCCGCGCTCTTTGAGCTCCACAATCTGATCCGTGAGACGATGGATCATCACACGATCGAGGCCCCGTGGTGTGGTGAGCACGGCGCTTCCCACCTTCACGACGAGACGACGACACCGCCGAAACCAGGCCCGTCGATCGGGAATATCGTCTTGCGTGTGTCCCAAAAGGCCGCCGTCGATCCCGTCATCCCCAGGCACGGAATCCAACGACGGCATGTCCTGAAATTCTTCCATGTCTTGAAGTCCCTCGTGCATCCATGGGTTATCCGTGCGGATCGTTCCGCAACAACGGATTCTCACAACAACCTCTTGAGGTTTGCAAGCGCAAAAAGTTTCGGAAAGGTCTCTTGCCCGCGACGATCGCAGCCGGAACCCTTCCTAGAGAAAGGAAGATCGGGATTCCTCCCACGCCTGTTCGAGGCTCTTTCCTCTGAAGGGAGAAAGATACCCTGTCAGGGCCTCTCGAAAGAGTTTCTCGGCGGGATGTCGCAGGGCTCGGGGCCACGGGGAAGCCACGGTGTTGGATTCCCGCCCCACATCGAGGAAAGGAGTTTCTCCCGGAAACTCTTTTTCATGGAGCCATCGGATCACCTGGTCCAAAAGGATGCGGGAGGGATGGCACGCGAGCGAAAATCGGCCGGGACAGTGAGCGTCTTCCAGCAGGATATTGTGCTCCACCAGAAAATAGGCAATATCCGCAAAATCATCCTGGGAGACGCCCGCTTCGTCTGCCAGGCCCTGCAACTCGGGCGCAGGACGCCCTTCGAGAAAGCGCTCGTAAATGCGGAAAAGAAGGAAAAGTCCCAGAGACGCCTGGGAAAACCGATGGACCTTCACCCCCCTGGCCTGTTCCAAGATCAAGGCTTTCGTATTCTGCAACGCGTAGTTCAGTTGGCCGCCCCATAGGATGATGATCCACGTCAGAAACAGCCACAGAAAAAAAAGAGGGACCGTGGCCAGTTGCCGATAGAAATTCGTCACCTGGCCGGCTCCGCTCACATAGACGTAAAATCCCTTTTTGGACAGTTCCCAGAGGGCCGCCGCCCATAAGCCGGCGATGACGGCGTTTCGCATCCGCACGCGAGCCGACGGCAGGTAGAGGTAGATCAAGGCAAAACACGTAGTTTCCACCAAAATGGGGGCGCATAACCCGTACAGGCTCCGCACGAGCCAGTGCCGCCGCAGAAAAGATTCGACGGCCCCTCCGGGAGGCACAAGGACGTTGCCGATCCACATGGAAGCCAGAATGACGAAGGGGCTTGAGGTGAGCACCACCCAAAAGGCCGTCACCTTTTGAAGGTAACGGCGTGTTCCCTTGACTCGCCAGATGTGATTGAAGACCCTCTCCGCCGTGATCAGGATGTTGAGCGCCCCGAAGACGAGGCCGACAAGCGCCGCCAGGTTGATGAGTCCCGCGGGGCCGGCCTTAAACACGGTGGGGGAGATGTATCTTTGCAGCCAATCCATCACCTGAGCATGGAATTCGGGCACCACGGCCGGAAGGATTTTGTCCTGCACGAAACGAATGATGTGTTTCCCTCCTCCCAGCAGCCCGACAAAACTGAAAAAGAGAACCGCAAAGGGAATGAGGGACAAGATGGTGGCAAAAGCCAAACTTGCCGCCTGGTCGAAACAAAAGTCCCGGTTGAATTTCCACAAGCTGAGATAGATGAGACGGCCGAGGCGTCGCGCTCCTTCCCTGAAAGGACCCGTAGGGCCGTCTTTCATGTCAAAAAGAAAGGCTCCCAGCTTATCCTTCCAAGGTTTCCTCATCACGGCCTCCGCTGCGCAAGGCTCTGCTAGGGTCCGGCCACGGCCCGGACATACAGCCTGCACGAAAAATCCTGAGCGGCAAAATAGCCCAGTTCCCCAGCGGCATACCAGGCCGATCGATAAGTGCAGCGGTCCGCTGACCAAAATCTTCGGATCCGACCAGAAAAAACCGGCTCGAGACAAAAGGTTTCGGGATATCGCGGTCGTTTGAGAATCGTGGCAAGTTCCGAAACGGTCGGGAGGCGCCAGTCTTCTCGCCCGGAAAAAGCGGCTCGGCCGAGGCCGCCCACGTATTCTCGGGCCTCCGGCCAAGTGAGCCTTTCTGGAGACCCATCGCGCTGCCACCACAGGCCCGTCGTTTCATCGAACACGACGTCGTCCACGAGTGTCCAGGCGTTGGGCGTTTCCACCCGAGGGCGCCAAAGAGGATCCAGGTCGAAAAGCCGCTGGGCGTCCTTTCGAGAAACCTTGACGGGCTCATGCCGGCACCGCATTCTTCCGATGCGCTGCACGCCTTCGTCATGCCACAGGCGGCACGCTTTTTCCAATGCCTCATCAAACGCCTTTTCCAAAAACGCCAAAGCGCGCCGCATCCCCGCGGCGCTTTGGTAACGTTTGCTCGGCGAGGCGGCGCAGGCCTTTCGAAAGAAGGCCCTCCACGAGGCGCCGTCGAAGGGATGGGGCAAGGCGGCAAAAGATGGCTCCGACGGGAGCCATCCCGTGAGCAGACGAAAGAGGATGACACCCACGCTGTAGAGATCCGAAGCCGCTGTTGCGTTGTCGGGGTTTCGTTCCTGTTCCGGAGCCGCATAGTAAGGTGTTCCCACCACAAGCTGGTGCGGTTTGGGAAAAGAAACGCCCGGAATTTTGGACAAGCCGAAGTCGATGAGTTTCACCGCGTTGTCTTCCGAAAGAAGCACGTTGGCGGGCTTGACATCCCGATGAACCAGGCCCAGGCGATGCATGGCTCCAAGGCCGCTGAGGATTTCCCGGGTGATTCGGAAAGCCTCATGAGGCGGCAGCGGGCGCGTGGGCCGCTCCAGCACATCCCCTTCCCCGATATGCTCGGCGAGTTGCCGGCAATAATACTCCATGACGAAAAACGGGCGCCCTTCATGAACACCTCGGTCCAGCACGGCCGTCAGGTTAGGATGGTCAAGTTTTTCCATGACGTCCGTCTCCATGAGGAAAAGCGTCCTCATTCGGGCTTCGCCCAAAAGGGTCGCCAAGGGGGGATGCGGCTGAAGCATCTTCAGAGCCAGAAGCCTCTGGGAAACGGGATCCCATACGCGATACACCCGTCCCATGCCGCCGCGGCCCAAAAGCCCCACAATCCGGTACCGACCAATACACTTCATGGGAGACTCCAAATTTAGGCCGTCCCGCCCTCGGACTCTCGCAAAACAGCTACCAGAGCCGATCCGCGTTGATACGCGGGAACCCCAACGCCAGGATCTTTTCCACGGTCTTGGCAATGTCGTAGGGGACGCGATGCACGCGGACCGTTCGGGCTTCCGTGTCCCAGACCACGTATTTCGCGCGGTTGTCTCCATCCCGAGGCTGGCCGACGGCCCCCACATTGATGATGTATCGATCGGCAGGATGAAGCTCCAAAACCTCCCCCCGAATCCAGCCCGAGGTGACCTGATGCCCGTCCCAGCGGACCCACCGCAACTGATGAGTATGCCCAACGAAACACAAGGGCTCTGGATAGGCGGAAAAAAGACCCGGCAATTCTTCCGGGACCACCTCGAAAAGATACCGCGTCACGGAATTGGGAGGGCATCCATGGACACATAACGATCCTTCCACGTGCAAAGTGGTCGGCCATGTCGTCACGGTGCGGCGCACTTCGGGGGAAAGCAGTTCGGCGGTTTTTTCCAGAGACAAGCGCGCCGATGGATTGAACCATTCCAGATGGAGCGGATGCGCCAAAGCCCACTCATGGTTCCCTAGAACGCTTGGGATGCGGTGCGCCTGAAGCAGACGCACGACGGCCTCCGGGTCGGGTCCGTACCCTACAGCGTCCCCGAGACAGACCACCCGGTCGGGCTGTACGATTTCCAGATCCCGCAACACCTCCCGGAAGGCTTCCAAATTGCCGTGAATGTCCGAAAGAATGGCGATTTTCATTGCCGGTCCGGTCGATTGCGTCCCGAAACAAGGGAATCCAAGAGCGCGGCCAAGTAGCGCGCTTGACGGTGAAAATTCCGCTCCCGATCCACAAATCGGGCGGCTTCCCGTCCCATACGCTGCCGCCTCAGCGAATCCGCCAAAAGATCCGCAACGGCTTCGGCATAGCGTACCGGATCCCTTCCCCGAACGAGAACGCCGCTCATGCCGTCGGCCACCACTTGATCCACGCCCCCTTCGCACAGAGCCACCACAGGAAGTCCGCAGGACTGGGCTTCGAGAAAGACCATCCCTAAGGATTCCCCGATGCCCGGAAACACAAAAAGGTCCGCCGCACTGTAGTAGGCGTAAAGGTCGCGCCGTGCCACCCGGCCGGCAAAAACCACGCGGGATCCCAGCGTGGCCAGAGCTCGCCGCCGGACTTCCGTTTCCATGGGACCGTCCCCGGCGACCACCAAATGCACGGACAATTTTTCGAAATCCAGCAAAGACAGGGCGCGAAAAAGGAAACGCAGGCTTTCCCATTTCACGCCGCTGCGAAACCGAGCCGCCGTCAAGAGCACCCGATCGTCGGCCGTCAAGCCGAGACGATCCCTCACGGCTCTTCCCGCTTCCTCGTGTCGAGAAAACATTTCCGGGAAGATCCCCGGTGCCAGATAGGTTAACCGCTCCGTCGCAATGATCCGTTCCAACGCCGCACGATCGTTTCGATTGTTGGTCACGGCAAGCGCCGAACGGCGCAAGGCCCACCGATTCAAGAAGAACCCGGGCCGCGTCTTGGGGTCTTTTCGGCGTCGCGTGCCGTACATGGGCTGAAAAAGGGCGTAGGGAATCTTCAAGAACCCGCTGACCCACGGGCCGATCACATCAGGAGCTTTGTAGTAGGTGTGATAGGTGAGCCACAGATCCGGGCGCCAGGCCACGGACCCTTTCAAAGCCTCCAACACGCCCTCGAGAGCCCGTCGAACGCCGTCGGGGTGCGTCCAAAACCACCGCGCCCGAAAGGTGCTCATTTCCCGGCACGCATGCCCGAGGCGCTGCAGCGCCTCCACAAGATTGTGCGCAATGGTCTGATCCCCGGAGGGGTCAGGGTGCCCAAGAGGCTTGTTGGGGCAGTAGACGGCGATTTTCAAGGCGCTCCCACGGCGTCACGCAACAGCTCAAACAGCTTGCGGATCCATCGGCGGCTGTCGAAATCGGCTTCCACCCTTTTCCGGGCGGCACGCCTTTGCGCCTCGATGGACGGCCCGGCTTCCAAAACTTTTTTCAGCGCCCCGGCCAAAGCTTCGGGGGATCCCGGAGGCACCAACGTTCCGGTCACTCCGTCTTCCACCAATTCCGGGATGGCGGAATGGCGGGTGCTCACCACCGGCAGCCCCACCGCCATGGCTTCCATCAGGACGTTGGGAATGCCGTCGCGATCTCCGTTCGGGGCTGTTTTGCAGCCGAGGACAAACACATGGGATCGGCGGTAAAAGTCGAGGACGCGCTCGTGCGGAAGGGTTCCATGAAAGGTCGTCCGATCCCAGAGACCAAGACGACGCGTCAAGGCGTGAATCGTTTCTTTGTCTTCCCCGGAACCGATGTGGTCGAAATGGAACGGAACCCCCCATTCGGCCAATTTTTTCAAAGCCTGGAGTACGTCATCGTAGCCTTTTTTGGGGACGATCCGGCCCACCGAAAGCACGCGAAAAGGAGGGGCGGGAGGAGGATCGGGAGCATAGTTGAAAAACGCCACGTCGATCCCGTGATAGATGGTGTGGATCGGAACGGATGGTCGATGCCTCTGCCCATCAGAGCCGGCGCTGTCGGAGTCCAAGATCGAGCTCAAATAACGGGCGTTGTAGCCCGTGCATGTGACCACAAAGCGGGCGTGGTGCATCTTGCGGCGCAGCTGGTCAGGGTCCGAGGTGTAAATGTCTTTGGCATGCGCCGTAAAGCTGAAGGGCAGTTTTGTGAGTTGGGAGGCAAAAAACGCGACGGAGGTGGGTGTGTGACAAAAATGGGCGTGCAGATGCCGCACGGGCCGCCCCATGAGACAATGCCAGGCAAGATACCCCCCTTGCAGGAAATGGCGCAGCGTCGCCGTCGTGCGCCGATCCACTGCGCGCTCTAGGGCCTCCCGAAGACATCGAACGTAGCGGGTTCGGAGCCGACCCCAGAGGCGGAGGTTCGGCTCCAGCACGGTAAAAAGGTGAGGGAGCACATATTCGGGAAGGTAGGTCACCGGCGCTCGAATTCTTCGGACGCTTCCGTGTGTAAAGGATTCCCGAGGTCGTCGTAGGGAATAGATCTCGATGGAGAGTCCCAAGGATTCCAGAAGAGCGATTTCCTGGCTGATGAAGCTCTCGGAAATGCGGGGGTATCCCTTGAGGATCATGCCGAGACGCGGTGCCGACCTGATTCCCAAGGGCGGCCTATCCTCAGAAAACCCTTTCGCGGCATCTCCACGCCGGAGGACCCCTTCTGTGACCCCGGCGCGTGGGGCCATCACGCCCATTGGACCCGGGCCCCCCTGCTGCTTTCCACGATTCGTGATCGAATGACGTCCAAGGCCGTAAACGGAAATTCCTCCGCCTTGGATGCCACCTCCGCTCCGTTTTTCAATAGCTCGCACACCTTTCGAAAGACCGCCGCGGCGCTCAAACGCTCCGGGGGGAGGTATTCGCAAAAACCCCGACGGCATAAGACTTCCGCACGGATGAGTTGTTCCTCCCTCGGAACACTTCTCGGGATGATAAGGAAGGGTTTGCGCTGGCTGATAATTTCGCACACCGTATTGTAACCGCCCATGCTGACGATGACGTCTGAGGCCCCGATGAGCCGTTCCATGAAGCGATGGAAACGGAAAAGCTGAAAGCCCAGGGTTTGGCACCGCCTTTCCACTTCCTTGTAACGTGTCGGCGAAAGGAACGGCCCCGTGACGACGACGACGCGCACGAAGGGCGGCGGCCTGTTTTCTTCAAAGGCTTTGAGAAATGTGTTGACCACCGGGTACCCGTCACCACCGCCTCCCGCGGTCATGAGCACCACTTTTTCCTCCGCCCCCACACCCAACTCCCGACGTAGGGCTTGGATATCCGAAGGCGACGGCACCTGCCGAGGGATGTAGCCCGTATAAGTGATCTTGCCGACAAGCTCCTCAGGAATCCGGTATTCCTTCACAGGGTCATAGAAGGACTGCACCCCGTAGACCCAGATCTCGTCGTAAAGCGCCTCCATCGCCTTATAGATCCCCTTGGTTTCCCATTCCTCGATGGTCGCTTGCGCCCCGTCCATGATATCGCGCAGCCCCAAAATCGTGGTGCAGCCGGGATGGCCGTCCCGAAGCCAGTGGAGCGTATCGACCACCTCGCGCTTCAGCCCGAGAGGGGCTTTGTCCACAATGAAGAAATCCGGACAAAAGGCTTTCGCCGTGCCCAGGATGATGCTCTTGCGAATCTCCAGCACCTCCGTGGCCTCGAGTTTCATGGAAAGAGGCAGATACTCCTCGTTGGTCACTTTGATCATCCCCGGGATACGGACAAAATCGACCCTTCGAGGGATCTTGAAGCGACCGACGAGAGGGGATCCCGTGAGAATCAAGACGGTGGCGGGGACTTTGCGCAGCGCTCGAGCGATAGCAAGAGTGCGACGGATATGCCCGAGGCCGAAGGTGTCGTGGCTGTACATGAGGATTTTTTTTACGGGTATGGAAGCCACCCTTCCCCCGCCGTCCACGGTCGTCCCAATGCTCGCGACGATGCCGACTCCGGTGTTGGGCACACATCCGCCATAGATTCATTCACGGCATCTTATAGACCCTAAACGGCCTTGGCAACCGTCTTTTCCAGTGCTAGAAAATCGGCCGAGGATAAACACGCTCGGCCCACGTGAGAAAGGAAAGAACCTATGGCGTTCCATTTGGTTGAGACTCCTAAAGCCCCAGCGGCCATCGGCCCTTACAGCCAGGCCGTGCAGGCGGGGCCGTGGCTTTTCGTGAGCGGCCAGATCCCTCTGGTCCCCGAAACAGGCCAACTGGTCGGCGAGGCCTTTCCAGATCAAGTGCGTCAGGCACTGCGGAATATCCAAACCATCTTGGAAGCGGCGGGCTACAGCTTGCGGGATGTGGCCGCCGTTGACGTCTTCTTGACGGATCTCGCACAATTTCACACCTTCAACGCCATCTACGAAGAAGCGTTCGCCGGACACAAGCCGGCTCGGGCCGTCGTCCAGGTCGGCGCACTGCCTCGAGGTGCCCAGATCGAAATCAAATGCGTTGCGGTCAAAACCTGACAATCGACGCCACATAACCCGGCACACGCCGAAAAAAATTAGGACTTTGTTATACCGTTTTCGCCTTGACCGTCTTTAAACCCGCATGCTATAAGCCCTTCCGCTCTCTAGGCCGGCGTAGCTCAGCGGTAGAGCAGCTGATTCGTAATCAGCAGGTCGCGGGTTCGAATCCCATCGCCGGCTCCAGGAAAATCAAGGGGTTGCGATAAATTCGCGACCCCTTTTTCGTATCCAGGACAACACCTGGGCAACAAATCCCGAAAAACGACAGCACTAGAGCCTGTAACGGCGCGGCGCTTGCCTCGCAGCAACAGCCCCCGCTGCAGCGCAGAGCATGTCAAGGGATTCCCCTGCAGCCGGTGAGCCGGCGGTGCCGAAATGTGCGCAGCACGCCCTTCCGTTGGCTCGGAGATACGAAAAGAAGCGGGTCGGTTCTGCTCTTCCATGAAGCATCCGCTTCGAGACTTCCCGTCCGAGCCGCCCTTGCCCGCTTCACATCCTTGCCGTCCCGTCCGAGATTCCATGACTTATGGGCCGAACCGGCCTCAGCGGCGCTCGTAGGCCGGTCGGCGTCGTGGCGGCCGCAAAGGTTCGTCATCCGCTCATGCTAAGGACCACACGGTCGAGCTCGCCGCCGTGAGGGACCATAGGATCGAACGAAGGAGCGTGAGTGGCAGGGTTTTTTGCCCGCCTGCCGCTCGGTGGCCCTCACCTTGTCAAAAGCGAGAGGGCACCGAGTCAGGAAAACGGACCCAGAATCGGGGTGGGAAGCGTCAGGCAGCCTTTTCCACCTTGACCGCACAGACCTTGTATTCGGGAATCTTGGAAATGGGATCCAAGGCATTGATGGTGAGTTTGTTGGCTGCCGCTTCGTAAAAGTGGAAAGGCACGAACACCACTCCCCGGGCTGTAATCTCCGACACCATGGCCTTGATCGTGATGGTGCCTCGCCGCGACGAGATGCGCACATACTCCCCGTCGGCCACCTTGAGTTTCTTCGCATCCTGAGCATTGATTTCCACGAGAGGCTCGGGATACAGCCGGTTCAGAGCGGTCCCTTTTCGGGTCATGGTTCCCGTGTGGTAATGGTAATGCACCCGGCCTGTGGTGAGCACAAACGGGTACTCCGCATCCGTCGGTTCCGCCGGCGGCCGGTATTCGATGGCAAAAAACGCCCCCTTGCCCCGGGTGAACCGCCCCACGTGGAGGATGGGCGTCCCCGGGTGGTCCGGAGTAGGACACGGCCACACAAGCCCGCCTTTTTCCAGCCGCTCGTAGGTGATCCCCCCGTAACTCGGCGTCAGCGCGTTGATTTCCTTCATGATGGCTTCAGGGCCGTCATAATTCATGGGGTAGCCCATGCGATTGGCGATTTCGGCCGTGATCCACCAGTCCGCTTTCGCTTCCCCGGGGGGTTCCAAGGCTTGCCGGACCCGCAATACCTTTCGTTCCGTGTTCGTAAAGGTCCCTTCTTTTTCTGCAAAGCAGGCGCTCGGCAAAACCACACGGGCCAATTTGGCCGTTTCCGTCATGAAAATATCCTGGACGACGAGGAAATCCAAAGACGCCAACGCTTTTTCCGCATGGTTCAAGTCTGCATCACTGAGAAGGGGATTTTCCCCCATAATATAGAGGGCCTTGATGGACTTGCCGGCAGCATTTCCCATTTCCGTTACCGTCAAGCCCACTTTGTCCGGGAGCTTGGCAACATTCCATGCCTTCTCGAATTTCTGTCGGATCTCATCGGACGTGACCACCTGGTAACCCGAATAGACGTTGGGCAACCCGCCCATATCGCAAGCGCCCTGGACGTTGTTTTGGCCGCGCAAGGGGTTTACGCCGCCACCGGGAACCCCCACATACCCGCACAGCATAGACAGGGCAGCCAGGCACTTGACATTGTCGGTCCCCGATATGTGCTGGGTGATGCCCATGGCGTAGATAATGGATCCCGGTCCCGAGGTCGCGAAGAGCCGCGCCGCCGCGATGATGTCTTTTTCTCGAAGGCCGGTGATCTTCGCCACATGTTTCGGCGTGTATTTTTCCACACAGGCTTTGAGTTCCTCAAAGCCCTCCGTGCGCTCCTCCACATACGCCTTGTTGTAAAGGTTTTCCTTGATGATGACGTGCATCAACCCGTTAATCCAGGCGACATCCGTGCCCACAGCAGGCTGGAGCCACATGGCGGCGATGTCCACAAGCTTGATCCGCCGCGGATCGATGACGATCAGCTTGGCCCCGCGCTTCGTCACCGCCTCGTGAATATAGTTGGCAATGATGGGATGGTTCGCCGTGGTGTTGGTCCCGGTCAGAAGGATGACACCTGAATGCAGCACATCCTTGAAGGGGTTCGTCATGGCACCGCTTCCAAACGTGGCGGCAAGACCTGCCACCGTGGAGCTGTGTCAGAGACGGGCGCAGTGGTCGACATTGTTTGTGCCGATCACCGCGCGCATAAATTTTTGGAAGAGGTAATTCTCCTCGTTTGTGCACCGCGCCGAGGCGAACCCGCCGATGGCATCCGGCCCATGCTCGGCTTTGATTTTTCCGAGATTCTTGGCGACGTAATCCAGAGCTTCGTCCCAGCTTGCCTCTACGAAACCGTCCCCCCGCCGGATCAAAGGCTTCTTGAGCCGCTCCTCGCTGGAAACGAATTCGTAGCCGAATCGGCCCTTCACACACAAACTAGCTTCATTAATCGTGGGGTCGTAGACCCCGTTCACCGCCACAATCCGATTATCCACAACACTCAGCTCGACCTGGCATCCACACCCGCAATAGGTGCACGTGGTCGGAACCTTCTTCACCGTGAACACACGCGCCTTCATGGGGCTCAAGTTTTCCGTCAGAGCCCCCGTGGGACAAACCTGCAGACACTCTCCACAGGAGACGCATCGTTCCGGCGTGACCTTCATTTCCAGGGAGCCGTTCACTTCCACGAATTCGATGGCCCCCTGCCCCTTGATTTCCCGACACGCCGATTCGCACCGTCGGCACTGGACGCATCGGTCACGCCAGTACTTGATCAGAGGCGTGGCGTAGACGGCCTCCGTCCGCTCTTTGGGCTCCTCATAAGCCTCGGCCGTCACACCCAGCTCGACGACCAAATCCTGCAGCCGGCAATCCCCGGCCTTGTCGCAAATGGGGCAATCCAAGGGATGGTGTACCAAAAGACGCTGCATGGCCTTGCGACGCATCCCTCGAAGCATCTCCGAGTCGGTCGTCACCAGCATGCCCTCCTCAGCGGGCGTCTTGCACGCATGCACCGGTGTGCTCTTGCCGTTGACTTCCACGACGCACAGATTGCACGATCCTATCGGGTTGAGCCGTTCGTGGTAGCATAAAGTCGGGATGCGGATCCCCGCCGCCTTCGCCGCATCCAGGATGGATCGCCCCGCCTCAACGGCAACGTCCTGCCCATCTATCGTCAGTTTTACCGCACTCATGGTATTCTCTCTTTTCACCGACTGTTTTCCCTCTTCTCCAAGCCAATCTTCACGAGGATAACCAGGTTCACCCCTCCGGGAAACCCCCTGGTCCGCAAGCCTAGAGGAAGGACAGGAAGGACTCTTTGACCATGGCCACATAGGTTGACGGGAAGAGGCCCAAGGACAAAACCCCGTAGGCCGATATGAAGATCGCAACGACCAACGCGGGAGACAACGCAGACGCGGCCGGGACGTCCTCATCCTTTTCAGGCGCCTGCATATACATGGCCACCGTCACGCGAAGGTAATAATACACTGAGACAACGCTGTTGAGGACACCGATGATCGCCAGCCAGATGTAACCTTGTTTGACGGCCGCCGAAAAAATGTAGAACTTCCCCATGAAGCCGCCCGTCGGGGGAATCCCCGCCAGCGAAAACAGAAAGAGGCTCATGGCCAAGGCCGCCACGGGGTGTTTATATCCGACGCCGCGATAGTCTTCCACCTTCACCCGCGTTTCCCCCGCACCAGCAAGCATCGTGATCACTGCGAAGGCGCCGATGTTCATGAACGTGTAGGCGAGCATGTAATAGAGAATGCTCGTCAGCCCCAGTTCCCCGGCGGCCAGAAAGGCGACGAGCACGTATCCCGCATGGGCGATGCTGGAATAGGCCAGCATCCTTTTGATATTTTCCTGCACAAGGGCGATGATGTTGCCCACCGTCATGGTGAGTACCGCAATGAGCCAAATCACCATGATCCAATCCGTTTGCAGCGTTGGTAGCGCTTCCATGAAGATCCTCACAAACGCTGCAAAGGCTGCCGCCTTGGGACCGGCCGACATGAAGCCCGTGACCGGGGCCGGGGCCCCTTCATAGACATCCGGCGCCCACATATGGAAGGGCACCGATGCCGTTTTAAAGCCGAACCCGATGATCAAGAGCGCCATGCCCATGACCAGCACGGCAGCCCCGGCTCCCGCCTGGGCAAGGTAGCGGGCGATGGCAGGAATCTGGGACGTCCCGGTCGTTCCATAGATCAAGGCAATCCCGTAAATAAGGAAGCCAGAAGCAAACGAGCCGAGAATAAAATATTTAATTGCCGCTTCGTTGGACATCATCCGCGACCGCGTGTAACCCGCCAAGGCGTACAAAGAAATGGACATGAGCTCTACGCCCAAAAAAATGGTGATCAATTCGGCCGCACTGGCCATGACCATCATCCCCACGGTGCACAGGAGCATCAGGGCGTAATACTCGCTGTGCTGCATGGCCTCGTTGTCCAGATATCGCAGCGAGATCAACAGAGTCAGCCCGGTCCCGATGAGGAAAATGAGCTTAAAAAAACGAGAGAAATTGTCCACGACCCACATGTCGCAAAAAGAATATTCCACAATTTTGGACTCGAAGGCCCCCGGGCTCGTCAAGACCAAAAACGCCGCCCCCCCAATCCCCAGCAAGCTTACGTAGGCGAAAGAGTCCCGAAACCGGCTTCCGAACACAGCTTGAATCATTAAGACGATCAATCCGCAAGCGACCAGAACCAACTCCGGAGCAATCGCGCTCAGACTGATGCTGCTCATCACCTGTTCCATAAGCTACCGCCCTTGGCCCTTCGTCAGCTGTTGAATATCGGCTTTCGCAAGAAGATTCTGAAACCACGCCGGCTTCTGCTCCAAAACCTGCGCCGCTTGTTTCGCGTGCACGGATTCCAACAAATGCGCCACCGACGCATCCATGGTTCTGAGAAAAGGCTTCGGATAGAGTCCGATCCAGAAAATGAACACCAAAACCGGTAGCATGTAGGCGTATTCGCGGACGGTCATGTCCTTCAACACCTCGTTTTCCGGCTTGGTGATCGGCCCGTAGGTGACACGTTTTACGGTCCACAGGAGGTAAACCGCCCCAAGGATCAGCCCGATCGTCGCCGCCAGCCCGAACTTCAACGACGCCTGAAAAGCCCCGATGAGGATCAACAATTCGCCGACAAACCCGTTGGTCCCCGGCACTCCCATGGAGGAGAAGGCGACGAGCAGAAAGAGGAAAGCAAAAATCGGCATGACTTTCATCAGCCCGCCGTATTCCGAAATGAGTCGCGTATGGCGTCGCTCATAGAGGATACCAACAATCAAGAACAGAGCGCCCGTGCTCAGCCCGTGATTGATCATCTGGATGAGGCTCCCCTTGATCCCATCCACGTTCAGAGCAAACATGCCCAACATGCAGTATCCCAAGTGACTCACACTAGAATACGCCACAAGCTTTTTCACGTCGTCCTGCGCCAGCGACACCAACGCCCCGTAGATGATCCCGATCAAGGACAGCGCGAGAATCAGCGGGACGAAGACCACACTGGCCTGAGGAAAGATCGGCAGGCAAAACCGCAAGAAGCCGTATGTCCCCATCTTCAGAAGGACGCCCGCAAGAATGACGCTCCCGGCCGTCGGCGCTTCCACGTGCGCATCCGGAAGCCAAGTGTGGAACGGGAACATGGGAACTTTGATGGCAAACGCCACGGCAAAGGCCAGGAACAGCCAGATCTGCACGTTGGCCGGCAACCCCAGCTTGTGGTAATCGAGAATGTAGAAGCTATACGTCCCGGTCGCCTCGTGGTACATGAAATAGAGTACGAGAATGGCCACCAGCATGAGCACGCTGCCGCTCATGGTGTAAATGAAGAACTTCACGGCCGCGTAAATGCGACGGGGCCCTCCCCAGATCCCGATGATGAAGTACATGGGAATCAACATGACTTCCCAGAACACGTAGAACAGGATGAAGTCCAGGGCGCAAAAGACGCCGATCATCCCCGTTTCCAGCAGCAACAGGGACGCCATGTAGGCCTTCACCCTTTCGGTGACCGCCGACCAGGTGGAAAGAACCGACACGGCGGACAGGAACGTTGTGAGCAAAACCAGCAACAGGCTGATTCCGTCGATGCCCATCTGATAACGGATGGCAAACTGCGGAATCCACGACGCATCCTCAACGAACTGCATCTCCCACGTAGTTAAGTCGAACCGGAAGTACAACTGCAGCGAGACCAGAAAGGTCACCACGGTCGTCAGGAAGGCCGTCCATTGGATCGCCTTCCGATGCCGGCTCGGAATGAGGCAGATCAACGCAACGCCCGCCAAGGGCAGAAACGTGGTCACCGACAGGATGGGAAAATTCGCCGCATTCATCATAGACTCATCAAAGTCGCGAAGAGGTAGTAGCCCAGGATGACGATGCCGCCGATCAGCATCGTCGCCGCGTAATGCCGCACAAGGCCCGTCGCCGTCATGCGCGCCAGGCGTGAAACCGCCAGGAAGAAGTCGGCGATTCCGTTGACCGCGCCGTCAATCCCCCGAACATCCATGATGCGCGCCAGAATGTCCGAGAAGAAAAGGGTGAATCGGGAAAACCACACCTTCCAGATATCCCCGACGTAAGTGTCCGTCGTGGCCACCGGCTTGCTCGCCACCCACATGAAGACACGGCTTCCTTTTCGGTAGAACCAGTCCGTGTCGATACTGATGGTCGGCTCGGGGTCCAGCTTCTTTAGCAGCATGAAGAATCCAAGCCCGGTAAAGAGCAGGATCCCCAGAGCGCTGGTCACGTGGTCCCCGGTATAAGGGTCAAAATCCACCGGGAACGGCAAGAGATCATACAGCGGCTTCGGATAGCACCCGATGGCGATACACAGAAATGCCGCCAGCGTCATGGCCCAGATCATGTTGGACGGAGGTTCCTTGGCTTCGAGGCCTGAATCCTTGCCGAAGAACAT
>CALGPN010000002.1 GCA_937960435.1 uncultured Desulfosoma sp. | reverse complement strand
GCCGTAGGTTGGGGTGAGCGCAGCGAACCCCAACACAAAAACGCCCCTCGCATCACATACTGCGGGCGGGCACAAGGCCCGCCCCTACACTCGGTCGTGATTCGCGGCGCTGGAAGGGTGTCCTCGGCCTGGAACCCTCTGGGCGGGCACAAGGCCCGCCCCTACACTCGGTCGCGCATTCGTTCGCATGGGGGGATGCCGTCGGCCCCGACGGGGGAGCCGTCGATTGCGTGAGCCGTAGGTTGGGGTGAGCGCAGCGAACCCCAACTACTCCCAAAGGACCAAAGACCGAAACCTCAACGAAAGGAGCGTCCCATGAAAAGCACGACCCATTCGGCGAAACATTTTCAAAGAATCGCGGCGTTCTATCTCCTGTGCTGTTTCGGCGCCCTTTTCCCCGCCCCCGCATCGGCCTATGATCTTCCCCCCGTGAACCTCGGCTTTACGAGCTTCCTGGACGGCGCGCCGCCCGCCGGACCTGGATTCTACTTCGCCCAATATGTCCAATCCTGGACATCCGACTCTTTTAGAGACAAAAACGGCGACCGTCTCTTTCCCGGCGTGGTGGACGAAGACCTCTCCGTCTGGATCAGCCTCACGCAGTTCATCTACCAGAGTAACCGGCCCATCCTTCTCGGGGGAAAATGGGGCCTGGATCTTATCATCCCTTATGTGTCCGCCGACTTGGACTACGCGATCAACGCGCCTTTGCCTCAAGCGAACAGCTCCGGGTTCGGGGATATCCTCATCGGACCGTATCTGCAGTGGGATCCCATCATGGGCCCTGCCGGACCTCGATTCATGCACCGCGTGGAATTCCAGCTCATCTTCCCTACGGGAAAATATGATTCCAACCGGGAAATTAACCCGGGGAGTAACTTTTTCAGCTTCAACCCCTATTGGGCCGGAACTTTGTTCATCACCCCGCGGTGGACGGCCAGCACCCGCATCCATTACCTCTGGAACGCGAAAAACACCGACCCCAACCGAGCGTTCTCAGGGGCCGACGATACCCAAGCGGGCCAAGCCATGCATCTGAACTTTGCTTCGGCCTATGAAATCCTCCCGAACAGGCTGCGCCTGGGCCTCAACGGCTATTACCTCAGGCAGCTCACCGACACCCAGGTGAACGGCCGTGATGTGGGCGGTCGAAAAGAGCAGGTGTTCGCCTTGGGGCCGGGATTCGTGATCCATTTTTCCAAGGATACCCACTTCTTTTTCAATTTGTACTTCGAGACGGCGGCGGAAAACCGGCCGGAAGGCGAACGGCTGAACTTCCGGATTGTCCACCATTTCTGAAGGCACACAGGGGTGCGTGCGCAAGAAGCCTCACCCGAGCTATCCATAATCCACCGCCCACACCCCCCGCTTTAGACGAAAGCGCGGGGTGAAGAGGGCCGGCGTTTTTGCCCCGTTTTCCCCCGCACGCTGAAGGCACGCGAAGACTTTGGGACAATCTTTGCCGAAGGAGAGAAAGCGCTCTGCCCCTAAGAGAGAAGGCCCCCTCAGATCCGGCTCTATGCCGGCGCCCCGGCGTCCCTTCGCTTTTCCGGGGGGATGTATTCGCAGTCCAATTTGCCGCAGTAATCGCCCACATACTCGGCCTGCGGCCGGTAAAGAGCCGGTTTTCCTTGAGCGTCCCCGTACTTTTCTTCGATGATGTGCGCGCACCAGCCGGCGATCCGTGAGGCGGCGAAGATGCACGTCATGAGATCTCCCGGAAAGCCCAGGATGTGGTAGACGGAAGCGCTGTAAAAATCCACGTTAGGTTGTATATCCGTCTTTCCGCGGGCGCTCAGTTCGGCCATGGCCGCCTTTTCGACGGCTTCCGTGAGTTCGGGCCAGATGCGCAGGCCGGTCTTTTCCCCCAGTTGAAAGGCCAGCTTCTTGAGGATTTTCGCCCGAGGGTCCATGGTCTTGTAGACGGCATGGCCCATGCCCATGATCCGTTCTTTGCGCTCCAGCCGATCCCGCACCCATGCCTGAATATCCGTCACGCGGTCTTCTACGAGGTTTTGGAGCATTTCCATGACGCGGGCGTTGGCGCCCCCGTGCAGTTCCCCGGACAGGGCCCCGACTCCCGCCGCCACGCCGGCGTACATGTGCGCTCGGGTAGAAACCACTTCGCGACACGCAAAGGTGGAGGCATTGAAGGTATGGTCCGCATGGAGGATGAGGCAGATGTCCATGACGCGGGCCGTTTCCGCATCGGGGACGACGCCGAAGGTCTGCCACAGGAAATTGCCGGCATGGGTCAGCGTGTCGTTGGGCGGCAGCACATCCAACCCCTGGCGGATGCGGTGCCATGCCGCCACAACGGCCGGGATGCGGGCCGTAAGCCGCAGGGCCTTCTTCAGATTCGCCGGGCGACTTTCGTCGAAGAGTTCCGGATCGGCCATAGCCAGGAGAGGCACCGCCGCCTGAAGGGCATCCATGGGGTGGGCCGAACGCGGCCAACGTTGCATGCTTTCGACGACAAAGTCGGGAAGAGTTCGCGCTGCGCGAAGATCGGCTTCGAAGGCCGTCAATTGTTCCGGAGTCGGAAGATTTTCGTAAAAGAGGAGATAAGCCGTTTCAGGGAAAGTGGAGTTTTCGGCCAGATCTTCGATGCGATAGCCGCGGTAAATGAGCACGCCCCGTTCCCCGTCGATGTAGCTGATCTTGGTGTCGGCCACGGCGATCCCTCGGAGCCCGATGTTCTTGGTGCGAACGGTTCTCTCGGTCATGAATGTCCTCCTGTGTGTTGTTGGGTTTATTCGTTCAAAATAAACCGGCCGGCCCACGCCGCAAGGACCTCGCCCACATACCGGGCATCCCGTTTGTCGGACAGGAGGTGATCCGCCCCGTTCACAGCAATAAAGCTTTTGGGGTGCCGCGCCGCGTGAAAGAGGCGTTCCCCGTTTTCGACGGGCACCACGGTGTCTTCCGGGGCGTGGAGCACCAGAAGGGCCCTGTTCAAGGCGGCGAGGCGCTGTCTCACTTCGTCATCAGGCGTCTCTTCCAGGAAACCCCGCCCCACCCGAACCGTTTTGCCTCCCAGATGGATCGCCACCGCGCCTTCGCGCTGCAAAGAATCCCGAAAGGGCCGAAGCAGGCGTGCCACGTGCCCGGGGTTGAAAGGGGCCCCGATGACGGCCACCGCCCGACAGGAGGCAACGGCCGGCGCCGCCTGGAGCACCGCCGCACCGCCCAGAGAATGTCCCACCAGAACCGCGGGCGCCATGCCCCTTTCGGTGAGAAAGGACGCCGCCGCTACCACGTCGTCCACGTGAGAGACGAAGCCCGTTTCGGCGAAATCGCCTTCGCTCTCCCCGAGACCCGTAAAGTCGAACCGGAAAAGCGCATAACCGGCATCGGTCAGGGCGCGGGAAATGTGCACCACCGCGCTCAGGTTCTTGGAACACGTGAAGCAATGGGCAAAGAGCACGACCGCTCGGGGCGGCCCTTCCGACGGGGTGTCCAGGCGGGCCGAAAGTTTTCGGCCTTCCCGGTTTGGAAAGATGAGGGACTGAACCTGCATGGTGAGACCTCCGGGAAAAGAGCCTTGCCCGCCGCACGACGGGGCCCGGGCGCCTGAGCTCCCAAAGGCAGAGTCCCGGCGGGCATCGGCGGGCATCGGCGGGCGCGGTCGACCCTTCGGCTAGAGTTCCAGAACGCGGCGCAAGACGGTTTCGACGGCGCGCTGCATCCCCGGTTTTTCACTTTCTCGAGGGCCCGCCACGTTGAGCACCCCGATGCGGTAGGCTTCCCCCCATCGCCGGATGTGCCGGGCCAGAGCGTTCAGATCGTCCGCCTCGTCCAAGGAGACCACGAGAAGCGGCTTTTTGTGCTGCTGGGCCAATCGAATGGTGAGCGCCGTGCCTCCGCTGGGTTTTCCCCTCGTAAACACGAGGGTTCCATCGGAATCCAAGACGTTGGCTTCCGTTCGAGCGTGGTATGCACTGGATTCGTGTTCCTGTAGGGGGTATCGGTCGGGGATCCGCCCGTCTTCCGCCCGTCGCCCCTTGGGGCACCACCCGCCACAGGGCCGACCCACAGCCAGGGCGGCGTCGAGGGCGCCGCGGTCGGCCCCCGTTTGTCCTCCCGAGACGATCCTTTTAAAGATGGGCTCTGTTTTGTGATTCACGACGGGTCTTCTTTCCCCACCGGCGTCCCGGGTCCCAAGATGACCCGAGCTACGGTCACCGCGCCGACCCAGTCGGCTCCGGCTTTCTTCAAAGCGTCCGCACATTCGCTGAGCGTCGTCCCCGTGGTGAAAACGTCGTCCATCAGGACCACCGACTTTCCGGCAACGACCTCGGGGCGGACGACCGCGAAAGCACCGCGCACGTTTCGCAATCGTTCCGCGCGCGAAAGGCGCGTCTGCGGTTTCGTCACCCGCGCCCGAACAAGCGCGTTCACCTCAACCGGTCGAGAACAGCATCGGCCGGCAAACCGTGCCAGAAGCGCCGCTTGGTTGAACCCTCGGCGCCGCACCCGACGAAGGTGCATGGGGACGGGGACAATCACCTTTCCGCGATCCAAAATGCGGCGGGTTTCGTCGTGAAGCGCCGCAAGCTTACCCAGAGCCGGCGCCCAGTGGAGTTTGCCGCCGAATTTGAGCTGCAGGATCCCGCGGCGGACACCCCCTTGATAGATCGTTGCGGATCGGGCCGCATCGAATCGGAAGCGATCGAGAAGGCATTCGCTGCAGCGATGATCGGGCATGGCTTCCGTGGGAACATAGGGGCGACCGCAGACAGGGCACAGGGGAGGGGCGATGAAGGGGAGGTTTTTGAAACAGGCGGGGCACCACGCGGGATCGGGGCCCTCTCCCGACGGTGCGCCGCATGCGGCGCACCGGTGAGGGAAAAGGACGTCGGCCGTCCAGGAAAGGATTCGCCCAAGGGCTTTCCATGTCGCTTCGGCGTGAGGGCGCCTAAAGAAAGGGAAAAACATCGCGACCTCCGGAACGTCAACGCGCGGCGGCCTGCCCAGCGTTTAATCGCTCAATCGTTCCAGGATGGCATCGGCGAATTGGGAGCATTTCACTTCCCGAGCCCCGTCCATCTGGCGGGCCAGGTCGTAGGTGACGATTTTTTCGGACACGGTGCGTTCCAGCCCCTTTTCCACGAGTCGGGCCGCTTCCACCCAGCCCATGTGTTCCAGCATCATGGCGCCGGATAGGATCACCGATGCCGGGTTCACCTTATCCAAGCCGGCGTATTTGGGCGCCGTGCCGTGGGTGGCTTCAAAGAGGGCACATCGGTCGCCGATGTTGGCGCCGGGAGCCATGCCCAAGCCGCCCACCTGCGCTGCCAGCGCATCGGAAAGATAGTCTCCGTTGAGGTTCGGGGTCGCCAGGACGTGGTATTCTTCCGGGCGAAGCAGCGCCTGCTGAAACATGGCGTCGGCGATCCGGTCCTTAATGACGATTTTGCCCGCAGGGGCTTGCCCGCCGAACCGAGCGGTGACCTCGTCTTCCGTGACGGTGTTTTCGGCGAACTCGCGGGCGGCCAGTTCGTAGCCCCACTGACGAAAAGCCCCCTCCGTGTATTTCATGATGTTTCCCTTGTGCACCAAGGTGACCGAGGGCATGCCGTGTCTCAAGGCGTGCTGGATAGCTCGGCGCACCAGCCGTTCCGTGCCGAAGCGGCTCATGGGTTTGACCCCGATGCCTGAGTGCTCGCGAAGGCAAACGCCCATTTCTTCGCAGAGAAACGCCCGCATCTTTTCCGCTTCCTTGGATCCGGCCGGCCATTCGATTCCCGCGTAAAGGTCTTCCGTGTTTTCTCGAAACACCACCATGTTCACTTTCTCAGGGTGTTTCATGGGGGAAGGCACCCCTCGAATCCAGCGCACAGGCCTCACACAGGCGTACAGATCAAGCACCTGACGAAGGGTCACGTTGAGGCTCCGCATGCCGCCGCCGACCGGTGTGGTGAGAGGCCCTTTGATGGCCACAACGCAGCGGCGGAGGTCCTGAACGGTTTGATCCGGAAGCCATTTTCCGGTCTGCGCCAAGGCCTTTTCGCCAGCAAGGAGCTCCATCCACTGAATTTCCTTGGTCCCACCGTAGGCTGCACGAACCGCCGCATCCAGAACCCTCTGGGAGGCGGCCCAAATGTCCGGCCCCGTGCCGTCCCCTTCGATAAAACCGATGATGGGCCGATCGGGCACATGCATGCGCCCGTCCTCATCCACGGTGATCCATTGCCCTTCATTGCCCCCGGTCTGCACTCTTCTCGTCCTTTCTCTTGTCCTTTGAGGTTTTATGGGCAGGCGCGGAACTCTATGAGCACCCATTCGCCGTCCTGCCACCGGCGCAGCATCTCGAAGCCCAGCGGTTCGTAGCGGGCAACCACCGAATCCGCATGTTCCGAAAGCACGCCGCAGAGACCCAGCCGTCCTTCGGGTTTGACCTTTCGGCCGAGGGATTCCGCCATGGCCACAAGAGGCCCCGCCTGGATGTTGGCCACCACGACGTCGAAGGTCTCGGCCACCTCATCTGCCGAGCCAACGAGAAAACGCACCGAGGCGGCCTTAGGGTTCATTCCGAGGTTTTCTTCGGCGACGGCGACCGCCTCGGGGTCGTTATCCACGCCAACCACGGGGTGAAACCCTAAGAGAGCCCCGGCCATGGCCAAAATGCCCGACCCGGTGCCCACGTCCAACAGGGACGGAGGGGATGGCCCACGCCAATCCCCCATGACGTCTTCCAGCCATCGCAGGCACAACCGCGTCGTTTCGTGGTGGCCGGTTCCGAAGGCCATGCCCGGGTCGATAGTGAGAACCAGATCCTCAGGCTCCGGCGTGTAGAGTTCCCACGTAGGAACGATCACCAGGCGGCGGCCGACCCGAAGGGGTGTAAGCCCTTCCTTCCATTTGGCGTTCCAATCCACGTCTTCGCAAAACCCATAGCGCACGGGATCGGTCGGTGGCAACCCCCAGGCACTTCGAAAGTGCTCCACGGTGTTTTCCAGCACGTGTTTCCAATCGGCGGGGGCATGGTGCGCCGGAAGGTAGAGCCGCACCAAAGCGTCTTCCACCTGGACGCCCACGGCGAATCTTTCCGCGAGCACCGCCGCCAATTCCTCGGCGAAATCCGCACGGCAAGGCACCTCGGCCACCCACCATCCCGAGGCTCCGGGACGTCCGGCGTCCATTCCTTTCTTTGCGTGAGGCCTTGGCAATGCTAATGTTCCTCCCTTGATTGGATGTATCGGTGAAGCCCCAATTGTTGGGGTTCGCTGCGCTCACCCCAAACTACGGTCGGCCCCTTGGGGCGGAGCATCACGGAATTGTTGGGGTTCGCTGCGCTCACCCCAACCTACGGGCTAAGGGCCGAGGGGTGAGGGTTGGCACCATAGCAGAAGAGAACTCGGTGTGGGAGGGTTTCATGGCGGTCACGGCCATTGTTCCGGCACGATATGCGTCCACGCGTTTTCCTGGAAAGCCGCTGGCGCCCATTTTGGGAAAACCCATGATCCAGTGGGTCTTGGAAGGCCTTCGGGGCTGCAGCCTTTTGGACCGCATCGCCGTGGCTTCCGACGACGAACGCATTCTGGCCGTGGTGCGTTCCCTCGGCGTGGACGCCGTCCCGACCCGGGCGGATCATCCGAGCGGCACCGATCGTCTGGCCGAAGCGGCCCAAAAACTCGGCCTCGACCCGACCGACTGGGTCGTGAACATCCAAGGGGACGAACCCGAAGTCGAGGCGGCCACGGTGGAAACCCTGGTTCGAACCGCCCTGGCGGCCCCCCCTGTGCCCATGGCCACTCTGGCCTACGAAACCGACGACCCCACGGAATACGCCAACCCCAACGTGGTCAAAGTGGTGACGAATCGAAGGGGATATGCTCTGTATTTTTCCCGAGCCCCCATCCCCTGCCGTCGCGATGCCGCCGATACCCCGGTGCGCTTCCTCAAACACTTGGGTTTTTACGCCTACCGTGCGGATTTTTTGCATACCTTCGCCGCTCTGCCGCCCACCCCCTTGGAAAGCACCGAAAAGCTGGAACAGCTCCGAGCTCTGGAACACGGTTACGCCGTCCGTGTGGGCCTTTCCCCAAAGGATTCCCAAGGGGTCGACACGCCGGAAGATCTCGCAAGGCTTGAAGCCCGTTGGCGGGCCAAGACACGGAGAGAACCCGCTGCGCCGAGGGGGTAAGATGCGTCTTGTCAGAGCGGATTTTCCCGATACAATGGCGCGATTTTGAAACGATCGCCCCCGCATCCAAAGAAAGTGAAACGTATGAAGAAGCCCTGGCAGAGGCCTCCGGCTCTTGTGGTTTTGGAAGACGGCACCGTGTTCCGAGGCAGGGCTTTCGCCGCTTCGGAACAGGGCCGCGTACTCGGCGAAGTCGTGTTCAATACGGCCATGACCGGATACCAGGAAGTCCTCACAGACCCGTCCTACAAAGGTCAGATCCTCACCATGACCTACCCTTTGACGGGCACCTACGGGATCAACGACGAGGACATGGAGTCGGCGCGGATCCAGGTGGAAGCCTTCCTGGTCAAAGAATACCAAGACTTTCCCAGCAATTGGCGCAGCCGTCGCTCCCTCGCCGAATTCTTGGAATCCCAAGGGGTCATGGGTGTGGAAGGGATCGACACGCGGCGCCTTACCCGACACATCCGATCCATCGGCGCCATGCGCGGCATCCTTGCTACCGACACGGACAACGTCCGGGAACTTTTGGAACAGGTGCGCGCTTTTCCAGGCCTGGTGGGCGTGGACATGGTTCAAAAGGTGACGTGCCCCGCGCCGTACCGGTGGGAAAACGGCCCGCAGCCCGACGCGTCGTGGCGGGAAGACCATCCGGGCTTTCGGGTGGCCGCTTTGGATTTCGGCATCAAATACAACATCTTGCGAAATTTGGAGCGGTGCGGGTGCCAGATCCTCGTCTTGCCCGCCGAAACACCGGCGGAGGCCGTTTTGGCGACGAACCCCGACGGGATTTTTCTTTCCAACGGGCCCGGAGATCCGGCCGCCGTGACCTACGCCATCGACACGGTGCGGCGCCTTCTCGGCCGAAAGCCCATGTTCGGCATCTGCCTCGGGCATCAGCTCATGGGATTGGCCCTTGGAGCGCATACGTTCAAGCTCAAGTTCGGCCATCGAGGGGCCAATCAGCCGGTAAAAGATCTGCGCACGGGGCGCGTGGAAGTCACCAGTCAAAACCACGGCTTCTGCGTCGATATGGAATCCATGAAACATGTCCCGTTGCGCCCGACCCACATCAATCTTAACGACAACACGTTGGAGGGCATGGAACATCTGGAAATTCCGGCTTACAGCGTGCAGTACCACCCGGAAGCGGCCCCGGGCCCGCATGATGCGACCTACCTCTTCGACCGGTTCATCGCCCTGATGCGGCGCGATAGAGGCCTCAGCCCCGACGACACCCCTCACCCCGAAAGGCCCTAGGCCGTTTCAATGGAGCTTTTCTCCATGCCCAGAAGGACGGACATTCACAAGATTCTCATTATCGGATCGGGCCCCATCGTCATCAGCCAGGCGTGCGAATTCGACTATTCGGGCACTCAGGCCTGCAAAGCCTTGCGAGAAGAAGGCTACGAGGTCGTCCTCATCAACAGCAACCCGGCGACCATCATGACCGATCCCGAAATGGCCCACCGCACCTATATCGAACCCATCACGCCGGAAGCCGTGGCCAAAATCATCGAAAAGGAACGACCCGACGCGCTCCTTCCCACCTTGGGCGGCCAGACGGCGCTCAACACCGCCGTGCGTGTGGCGGAATCGGGCGTCTTGGATCGGTTCGGGGTGGAAATGATCGGGGCCCGCGCCGAGGCCATCAAAAAAGCCGAGGACCGGCAGCTTTTTCGGGACGCCATGGAGCGCATCGGGTTGCGCGTGCCCCGAAGCGGGATCGCCTACACGGAAAGAGATGTCGAGGACATCGCCGAAAGGATCGGCTTTCCCCTCATTGTGCGACCCGCGTTCACCCTGGGAGGCACCGGAGGCGGTGTCGCCTACAACCGGGAAGAACTCATGGAACTGGCGCGAGCCGGTTTGGACGCCAGTTTGATCCATCAGGTCATGCTGGAAGAGTCGGTCCTCGGCTGGAAGGAATTCGAACTGGAAGTCATGCGGGACCGCATGGACAATGCGGTCGTCATCTGTTCCATCGAAAACGTGGACCCCATGGGCGTTCATACGGGCGATTCCATCACCGTGGCCCCCGCACAGACCCTGACGGACCGGGAATACCAAAAGATGCGGGACGCCGCCATCGCCATCCTTCGGGAAATCGGGGTGGAAACCGGCGGATCCAACGTTCAGTTCGCCGTCAACCCCAAAGACGGGGACATGGTCGTGATCGAAATGAACCCGCGGGTGTCCCGTTCCTCCGCCCTGGCTTCCAAGGCGACGGGCTTCCCCATCGCCAAGATCGCCGCCAAGCTCGCCATAGGCTATTCCTTGGACGAACTGGCCAACGACATCACGCGGGAAACCAAAGCCTCCTTCGAACCCACCATCGATTACGTGGTGGTGAAAATCCCTCGGTTCACCTTCGAAAAGTTTCCCGAGACCCAGGATTTCCTCACCACCTCCATGAAATCCGTCGGCGAAACCATGGCCATCGGCCGCACCTTCAAAGAGGCCTTGCAAAAAGCGGTGCGCTCCCTGGAAATCGGCCGTTACGGTTTTCCGGACCCTTCGCCCCGAATCCCTCCGGAAGACATGGATGCTTTGCGCCAGGCTTTGCGCCGTCCCAATTCCAAGAGGCTCTTCCAGATCGCCGAAGCCTTCGCGTTGGGGTTTTCCGTCCAAGAGGTGGCCGCCCTGACGGCCATCGACCCCTGGTTTTTGGAACACATCCGCGACATCGTCCAGATGGAAGAAGCCATCCGACGGGAAAACCTCATCGGCAACCCGGAAGGGATGCGGCTGGCTAAGAGCTGGGGCTTTTCGGACCGACGTCTTGGAGAACTGACGGGCAAGGCGGAAGAAGCCGTCTGGGAGGAGCGGCGCCGTTGGGGCATCCGCCCGGTCTACAAGCTCGTGGATACCTGTGCCGCGGAATTTGAAGCCTACACCCCGTATTTCTATTCGACGTACGAGGAAGAAGACGAATCCCGACCTTCGTCGCGGCCCAAAGTGATGATTCTGGGCGGCGGCCCCAACCGCATCGGCCAGGGCATCGAATTCGATTACTGCTGCGTCCACGCCTCCTTCGCCCTCAAGGAACTGGGCATCGAATCCATCATGGTCAACTCCAACCCCGAAACGGTGTCCACGGACTACGACACTTCGGACAAGCTCTACTTCGAACCTCTCACCCGCGAAGACGTCCTCCACATTGTGGAAACGGAAAAACCCCGGGGGCTCATCGTCCAATTTGGCGGCCAGACACCTCTCAATCTGGCCGTCCCGCTGGAACGGGCCGCAGTCCCCATTCTCGGCACACCGCCGGACGCCATCGACTTGGCCGAAGACCGCAAACGCTTCCAGCAGTTGATCCAAAAACTCGGGCTCAGACAGCCGGAAAACGCCACGGCCTTCACGGCCGACGAAGCGGCGGAGGCGGCCCGGCGGATCGGCTATCCCGTGGTCGTGCGCCCGTCTTACGTGCTAGGCGGCAGAGCCATGGAAATCGTCTACGATGAGCCTTCACTGCGCCGTTTTACGGACGTAGCGGCCCGAGTTTCCCCGGGACACCCCATTCTCATCGACAGGTTTCTGGAAGACGCCGTGGAACTGGATGTGGACGCCCTGTGCGATGGGGACATCACCGTCATCGGCGGCATTATGGAACACATCGAAGCCGCCGGGATCCATTCGGGAGACAGCGCCTGCGTTCTGCCGCCCATCCATCTTTCCCGGGATCTTCAGGAGGAAATCAAGCGGCAGACGCGCCTTTTGGCCCACGAGCTCGGCGTCGTGGGGCTCATGAATATCCAGTTCGCCATCCAGAACGAGAAGATCTATGTGCTGGAAGTCAACCCGAGGGCATCCCGCACGGTCCCCTTTGTGAGCAAGGCGACGGGAGTGCCCCTGGCCAGGCTTGCCACCAAGATTATGCTCGGGCACAAACTCCGGGATTTGGGGTTCGACCGCGAACGGGAACCGCGCCACGTGTCCGTGAAGGAATCCGTTTTCCCCTTTTCCCGATTCCCCGGCGTGGATATCCTCCTGGGACCGGAAATGAAGTCCACCGGGGAAGTCATGGGCATCGACCGGAGCTTCGGTCTTGCGTACGCCAAAGCCCAGATGGCCGCAGGGTACACGCTGCCTCTCTCGGGAACCCTTTTCGTGAGCGTCCACGACAAGGACAAGGCGGCGGTGGTCTCCATCGCCCGCTCATTTTACGAAATGGGCTTTTCCCTCATCGCCACCGCGGGCACCCGGGATTTCCTCACCGACCACGGCGTGCCGGCCCGAAAAGTGCCCAAACTGAGCGAAGGGCGGCCCCACGTGCTGGACTACATCAAAAACGGGCAGGTGCAGCTCGTCGTGAACACGAGTTTCGGCACGAAAACCTATTCCGATGCCTACCACATCCGACGGGCGACAATCGTCTACAACCTCCCCTATGCGACCACCATCGCCGGGGCGAAGGCCATGGCTCAGGCCGTTGCGGAACTCCGCGCGGGGCACTGGGATGTGCAGGCGATCCAGGACTATCACCAAGAGGCTGGGAGCATCGGAACCTTTGCCGCATCGGGTAGGAAAATCTGAAGGGAAAACGGCTCATGAAGGCACGCACGGTCCTTCCCCCCCAAAATCCCCATTGGCCCAGCCGGCGTGAAGAATGCGGAGTCTTCGGCGTGTTCGGCCATCCGGAAGCCGCCAAGCTCACTTACTTCGGCTTGTACGCCCTGCAGCACCGCGGCCAGGAAAGCGCCGGGATCACCACTTCGGATGGGTGCCACATCTATGACTACAAGCACATGGGGCTGGTTTCCGAAGTTTTCAAGGAAGACACTCTCCAGGGACTCAGAGGCCACCTGGCCATCGGCCATGTGCGCTACTCCACCACCGGATCCTCTCGGCTCGCCAACGCTCAACCTTTCGTGGTGCTCCACAAAAACGAGTATTACGGCATCGCCCATAACGGCAATCTGGTCAACGCCGCGCGCCTTCGCCGGGAACTGGAACGGGAAGGGACCATCTTTCAGTCCACCATGGACACGGAAGTCATCGTCCACCTCCTGGCCCGTCGGCTCCGCTACGGCTTGGAAGAAGCCCTAGCGGACGCTTTGGCTCAGGTGGAAGGGGCCTACTCCCTGGTCCTCTGCACCCGGGACACGCTCATCGGGGCTCGCGATCCCCGAGGCTTTCGGCCTTTGTGCCTGGGGCAGATGAACGGAAGCTATGTGTTGTCCTCGGAAACATGCGCCTTGGACCTCATCGAAGCGAGTTACATCCGCGATGTGGAACCCGGGGAAATCGTCGTCATCGACCGAAACGGATTGCGATCCATCAAGGCGCTGGAGCCGGTGCCCAGTGCTTTCTGCATCTTCGAATTCATCTATTTCGCACGACCCGACAGCACCATCTTCGGGCAAAACGTCTACAGTTGCCGAAAGCGCCTCGGGCATCTCATGGCGCGGGAAAATTCCATCGAGGCGGATTTCGTCATGCCCTTCCCCGATTCCGGCACCTACGCCGCGTTGGGGTATTCGGAAGAATCAGGGATCCCGCTGGAGATGGGGGTGATCCGAAATCATTACGTGGGCCGGACGTTCATCCAGCCGTCTCAGACCATGCGCGATTTCAGCGTGCGAATCAAACTGAACCCCGTCCGCGAGATCCTCAAGGGGAAGCGTGTCATCATCGTAGAAGATTCCATCATTCGCGGGACGACCACCCGCACACGGATCAAAACACTACGGGAGGCGGGGGCCCGTGAGGTGCACATGGTGGTCAGTTGCCCGCCGCACCGGCATCCATGCCCGTACGGCATCGATTTTTCCACCAAAGGGGAACTCATCGCCGCCCAACACACCGTGGAAGAAATCCGCGCTTTCATCGGTTTGGATTCGCTGTCTTACCTTTCTTTGGAGGGGCTCCTGAAAGGAGCCGGGGCGACCCCGCAGGCCCATCCTTATTGCCTTGCGTGCTTTACGGGAAATTACCCGGTGGCGTTTCACGAAGAGGTGCGAAAGGACTGCTTTGAGTAAAAGGGCATCGCAGGCCGTAGCCTCGGAGTCCAAGACGTCCGGCCGGGCCGCCGGGCGCGACGGTGCCTTAAGCGCCCGCGATCTGGTGCGGATTGCCAAGGACGTCCTGCACATCGAAGCCGAAGGGCTCCTCACCCTCATGGAACATGTGGACGAGAACTTCGCCCGGGCGGTGGAATGGATCTATGCCTCCACGGGGCGGGTGATCGTCACCGGTGTGGGGAAATCGGGCATCGTGGGCCGAAAGATCGTGGCGACGCTCAGCAGCACAGGCACCCCGGCTCTTTTTCTGCACCCGGTGGAAGCCATGCACGGCGATTTGGGCATGGTGCGGCCTGAAGACATCGTGCTGGCCCTATCCAACAGCGGCGAGACCGACGAGATCAACTTCATCCTGCCAAGCCTCCGCGCCATCGGCACCAAAATCGTCGCGTTTACGGGAAACCTGCAATCCACACTGGCCCGGCACAGCGACTTGGCCATCTTCACCGGGGTGCCTCGGGAAGCGTGCCCCTTCGGGCTGGCGCCCACGGCCAGTTCCACGGCCATGCTGGCCATGGGGGACGCTTTGGCCGTGGCTTTGATCAAAAAGCGCGATTTCACGGTGGGCGATTTCCGGCGCTACCATCCCGGCGGCCAATTGGGCCAAAGGCTGCAGACTCACGTGAAGGACATCATGCGCCGCGGGGACGATATCCCCATGGTTCCGGCCGATTGCCCTTTGCCCAAGGCCATCCGCGTCATGTCGCAAAAGGGCCTGGGCGCCGTTTTGGTCGCAGACACCCAGCACAAGCTCATGGGCATTGTGACGGATGGGGATCTTCGAAGAGCTTTGGAACGGCATTCATCCCTTGAAGATTTGCGGGTCCAGGAGGTCATGAGCCCCAATCCCAAGGTGGTGGAGCCGGATCGAAAGGTGGGGGAGGCCATTGAACTGATGGAAAAGCATTTGGTCACGGTTCTTCCCGTCCTGGACGGTTCCGGTCGGATTGTGGGCATCCTGCACCTCCACGACCTTCTGGGAAAAGGACAAATCCGCTTTGCGCACTAGGACACGCTAATGGCCGAATGTCGACTGCGGGGCCTTTGGTGTCGCCTCTACATTCCGCAAGACCCGGACGCCATGGATTGGGCGGCGTTTCTCGGAGCCACGGCCCCGTATGTGGACGGGTGGGTGATCGACCCGCCTTTTTGGAACCCTGCCTTTCGCGGGCCGCATCTGCAGGCTCACGACCTGGATCACATCCCGCAGGTGGTGGCACGCCTGCCCGATTATCAGCCTGTGGCCGTGCGCATCACGGGTCGGGACCCTGCCGAAACCTTCGAAAATGTCCAAAGCCTGGAGGAACAGCTGGAAAAGGACGCTCGCTTCGCTTCGCTGCTCTGGCTGGATACCCCTCTTTTTTACCACGGCAATCGGGGTCTTCCCAGCGTGTACCAACAGCTGAGTGCCTTATCCCATCGGCCGTTTCTTTTGGAAAACGATCCCGAACGGGTCCGTCCCGTAAAGGGCTGGGGCAGGCACGTGGACCTGCGCACCAGTGTTCTCAAAACGTTGGCCCTCAACCCCCGCATCCGGGGGCTCATTCACCATGGATCCCTCAAACGCATTTTCCACTACGCCAAAGCCGTGGTGAAACGCCCCGATTTCGCCTTGATGGACGGCGAAGAGCGCACCTTTTTGGAATACCCCAGCACCACGGGCGTGGTGTCCATGACGGTCAACCTAGCGCCCCGTCTGTGGCGAAAACTCATGGACCGAAAGAGTGTGAGCAGGCGGGCTCAGGACACTCAGGGATACATGGCCCTCATGAAGGTTCTCCAGGAAGGTCTGAACGCCGTCGCACCCGATCCGCTTCACACAGTCCCCTGGGCCTTGCATCGCTTGGGCTTCCTTTTGTCCCGTCACAGCATTTCTGAAGAGTCCGCGAAACGCTTAGCCCGTTTCCTGGAGAACGTCACCGACTGATGTACGGGCAAATCCTCACCTTCATCGTGGCGTTGGTGCTCTTCTCTCTTCAGGAGCCGGGAAACGAGACGTTACGGCCGCCGGTAAAGACGTTGTCTTTGACGGCGGCGGTTTTCGCTCTCTTCGTCCTTCTGTGCGGGGTGCTTTTCGGCCGATTGCGCGCGGCCTTGCGCAAAGGCGTACCGCCGGAGCTCGTAGCGGCGCGGTTTCACAGGCTTCAGGGGCACCTTGCCGTCTTGGCCCTGGTGTTTCTCGCCGTCGACGTTTTCGTCCTCAACATCAAAGACTTCTTTCAATGGGTGCCGGGTTTCTCTCGGTCTACGACAATTTCAGGCTTCGTGGGCTTGGTGATCTATTTTTTGCACCTGGCCGCCGTCTGGTTTTGGGCCTATCCACTCCACCGGCGTTTGACTGGCACGAGCCCGGGGCGAGCGGTCTTTATGAAAGGGCATCTCAGTTTTTACACGGCCCTGCTCCTCCCCTGGTTCTTTATCGCCTTGGTGCTGGACGGGCTGCAATGGGTGCATCTGCCCCCGTTTTTCGGCTCGGAACTGGGGCAAATCGTCCTGTTCGGGTTGGTCTTCAGCCTTTTTCTTTGCTTTGCGCCGCCCCTCATCATCCGATTTTGGCGGTGCCGGCCCATCCCCGACTCGCCCGTTCGCCGCCGTTTGGAAGATTTCTGCCGGTCCCGCCGGTTTCAACTCGGGGACTTTCTTCTCTGGCCGCTCCACGGGGGAGATCATTTATCGGCGGCCATTTTGGGGATCGTGCCTCGATTCCGATACATCCTCGTGACTCGAGGACTCCTGGATCTGCTCAACGCTGAAGAACTCGAAGGCGTCGTCGCCCATGAAATGGGACACGTCAAGCGCTTTCACGCCCTTTTCTACTTAACTCTTTTTCTCGCCTACGCTGTCGCCTCGTACGCTTTCCATGACATCGTGCTTCTGGCCTTTCTCAAGCAGAAATGGATCCTGGAATGGGCCCTTTCCAAGGATAACTTGTCTCGGAATCTCTTCAGCCTGACGTACAGCGTCCCTGTTCTGGCTTTACTGGTCCTCTATTTTCGTTACCTCTTCGGCTATTTCATGAGGACGTGCGAACGGCAGGCCGACCTTTTCGCCTTGAAAACCCTCGGCAGCCCCTATCCCCTGGTCTCCTCCCTGAAAAAGATCGCCTTCCACAGCGGGCGCATCGAAGATGTGCCCAGCTGGCATCATTACAGTATCCGTGAGCGGATCCACATGCTTTTGGCCGCCGCCGAGAATCCGGATCTCATCTCGGGCCATGATCGGAAACTGCTGCGTTCCGCAGCCCTGTTTTTCCTAGGGCTCGGCGTGCTGATCCACGGGGCCGTCCAATTTCGGCACTCCGAAAAGGCGCAGGCCTGGCGGCAGGACATTCAGCTCCATATTTTGGAAGCGCAGCTGCAACTGGACGAAAAACGGCCGGAACTTTACATGGCCTACAGCGGGTTGCTCATGCAGCGGCAACGTTATCATTACGCGCGGCTAATTTTGGAAAAAGGGTTGCGTCTGGCTCCCCATCACCCCGGCATCCTGAACAATCTGGCGTGGCTTTACGCCACGGCTCCTCCACCCTACCGCAACCCGCAAAGGGCTTTGGAACTGGCTCAAAAAGCCGCCGCGCAACAGCCGGACCCCTATGTGCTGGATACGTTGGCGGAAGCGTACTACGTCAACGGCCGCTACGAGGAGGCGCTCACCGCCATTCGGCAGGCCATCGCTCAAAAGCCGGAAAGGCTTTCTTATTATCTCGGGCAGGAAAAGAAGTTTTTGGACGCCTTGGAGAAGGGGATGCCCTAGAAGGCTTTCGGGAAAAACTTTTTTCCAGGGAACGGCGGCGGCTTAACGGCAGAGGCACCCGTGGGGGCCGGCGTTCCCCGGAAAAACATCCCGTTGCACTTGGTGGATGCTCCCCGCGGGGCTAGAACCGGCTCACAATGGTGATCAAGTGAGCCACCTCCGAAAGAGGCGCGTTGAGATTGGCGCGGTGATTGGCCAGGAAACCGTCCAGATCACCGTCCAACACAATCCACGGGTCCATTTGTTCCGCGCGGTAAAGCTCGTGGAGGATTTCATCCATGATATCCACGGCATCCAGGGTCACCAGCTGCTCATAAAAACCGACACGCACGACTCTCAAGATTTCGTACATGACGTGGGCGACGCCCTTGGCGTAGTAAAAATAATCGTCCACGGCAAACCAACTGACAGGGCGCCCGTCGGGGTATCGGTCAATGATGAGGCTTTTGTTCACATTGCCGAGGAGATCGCCGTAGGATTTCAAGAGAGACAAGAGGTTATCGACCCGGTAATAAAAGCTTCGCCGTCCCGTCTTGAGTTTTTCCAAGAACTTTTTCAGGTGGTCCACCGCTTCGCCGTAGGAGGTTTCCGCCGACGGGAACCAGAACAACGTGGCCTTGTTCATGAAAAGGTTCAGGGCGTCTTCCAGATCCCGGTCGTAGGTGTCCGCTTCGCCCATGCGCGTCAGGCTGTCTTTGAGGCGCAATGTGGTAAAGCGCATGGCCTCCAACACGCCCAGTTGGTAGTTGTTGATGTTGTCGGTGAACCGACCCACGATGAGGTCGTTGGGGCGCCACCCCCAAAAGCGGCCTTTCAGTTCATATTCCATGAGCGCGATCATGGTTTCCACGAAGGTGACGCCGGGTGTGGGAGAAATTTGGGGAAGGACCACCCCGTGCTTTTCGTGTTTTTCCTCTTCAGCATGTCCGGGCAGGGTCGCCGGGTGCGGTTCCACTTTCAGCCCCGGAGAGCCTTCCGGAGCTGCCGACGTTTTGGGCGGCGCCGCTTGGGAAGGAGCCCCAGTGCTCGGCTTCAGTTCCGCGGCGGGACTTGCCGCAGGTTGTGACGGCCCATGGGTCGTTTCAGGGGCGGGGCTCGACGGCGGGAACTGGCTTGGGGGCGCAGGAGACGTGGCTTGGGCGGAGGCGCCGTGCGAAACCGAAGGTGCCCCCGATTCCAGAGTATGCTTTTGGAGCGCTAAAGAATCCCCGCCCGGAGAAAGAACCCCAAACAGGCAGAAAACGCTCAGGACAAGGAGCCTCAAAACCCTCATTTTCACAAAGTTCACAGCTGGGGCGGGACATTGCACGCGTCGACTCATGATCTGCTCCTTTTTTCCCTAAAGCGGCTGCTCGCGATCCCCGTAGTATGTGGCACACGAATCCTTGGATTCCCATGCGGACACACTGTAGATCCGGCGGTGCGGCCCGTCGACGACGGCAGCCAAGGTGTCGAAAAGGAACCGGGCGATCAGCTCGGAAGAAGGGTTCTTGTCCTGGAAATAAGGCAGATCGTTGAGGTACTGATGATCCAGCTGATGCAGGGCTTTGCGCAGCGCGTCCTTGACCTCGCCGAAATCCACAAGCACTCCGCTGTCTTCCAGCCGGTTTCCGCGGACCGTCACTTCCACTTTCCAGTTGTGGCCGTGAAGGTTTTCGCAGCGGCCTCGAAAATTGCGCAGATTGTGCGCTGCCGCAAAATCGGCCATCACCTTGACTTCGTACATGGGTCCTTTCGAACCTCCCCGATCCTTTCAAAGCGCCCCGAAAGCCCGTTCGACGCCGCAAGTCTAAATGTTTTCTCCCTTCAAGCCCTTAGCGCATTAAACTCAAGACCCTTCCCTTTGTCAATCGCCATGGACACCGGCGCGGGGCGGCGTCATTTTTTGACTATTGACAGGGATGGCGGAATTCTTTAGAAAGGGCCGGAAAATGGCGGTGTAGCTCAGTCGGTCAGAGCATGCGGCTCATATCCGCAGTGTCCGGGGTTCGAAGCCCTGCACCGCCACCACCGTGTTTGAGACATTGGGACCGTCGGGGAAGCGGCGGTCCCAATTTTGTATTGAAATCCAGTGAATTATCCTTTAAGAGTTATGGAGCTGGATGGAAGATTCGGTCTTTGGTCCGTGTGCGCACGGGAAACCCGTGGCCGCATCGATCCTCGGAAAGGGAAAGGACGGACAATGACCCTGACCAAAGCTCAGATCGTCGAAAACCTCTTTGCGGAAAACGTCTTCACCAAAGCCGAATCCGCCCAGATTGTGGAAACTCTCTTCGAGATCATCAAGCAGACCCTCGAAGACGGTGACGACGTGCTCATCAGCGGATTCGGCAAATTCAGCGTCAAGCAGAAAAACCAACGCCGCGGCCGAAACCCCCAAACGGGGGACCCGATCCTTCTGCCGCCGCGCCGTGTAGTGACGTTCAAATGCTCCGGGGTCTTGCGGGACCGCATCAACCACGATGGATAAAGAAATGACCCCAGGCTTTGATCCATGATGGGCCCTCAATCGACGACGGAAGCCGGGGGGACGGGGCGCCGTGTGTGGGCGCCCAGCGGCCCCCTGACCTTGAAAACCGTCTCCGATCATTGGAAAACCTTCCAAAACCTTCTTTCAGACCCCGCGGTAAAAGCTTTGGTCGTGGACTTGTCCGGTGTAGAGGCCGTGGACAGTGCCGGCCTGGTGCTGTTGAAAGGTCTTCGGGATCGGTGCGCGGCCGCCTCCATTGCCTATGAGCTCGCCCATGTCCCTGAACCTTTTCGCCCTTTTTTCGTCTTCGGCGGTTTAGACCGGCCGACACACGAAAAGCCCTCAACGACAAGAGTCGGCGAGAACGCCCTGGAGCGGCTCGGCCGCCTCACCATGGAGACACTTCAGGATATCGGCGAGCTTATCGAATTTGTCGGCAGCGTCACCGTCGCCTTTCTTCCCTGCTGCCTGCACCCCAAGCGTTTCCGCCTCAAAGAGGTCCTGTATTATGTGCAGCGCTCGGGATCCGAAGCCATGCCCATCGTCTTTCTCGTGAGCTTTCTCATGGGGTTGATCATGGCTTTCCAGGCCGCCGTCCAACTGAGGCAGTTCGGCGCCAATATTTTTGTCGCGGACTTGGTGAGCTTGGCCCTCACTCGGGAACTGGGCCCCCTCATGACGGCCATCATCCTTGCCGGGCGTTCGGCCGCGGCGTTCGCCGCCGAAATCGGCACCATGAAGGTCAACGAGGAAGTGGACGCTCTCACGGTCATGGGTTTCAACGTCACCGAATTCCTCATCATGCCCAAGGTGAACGCCTTGGCCTTTTCGGGGCCTCTGCTCACTCTTTTCGCCAACGCCTCGGGCATCTTCGGCGGCATGGTGGTCGGCGCCTTGGGTCTGGACCTCACCCCGGCCAGCTTCCTTACGGAAGTCGTGGCAATCCTTTCCCTTACCGATGTCGTTTCCGGGCTGGCCAAGAGCCTCGCTTTCTCGATCCTCGTGGCCATGGTGGGCTGTCTTCGAGGCCTACAAACGGAAAAATCGGCCGATAGCGTGGGCCGCATGACCACATCGGCCGTGGTGTCGTCCATTTTTCTCATCATCTTGGCGGATGCGGTCTTTACGGTGCTGTTCCATGTGTTTGACATTTGAGCGCGAGGCCGTCCCATGGGCGCCCTGAAACCTCCGGCCGAAGACGTGATGATCCACGCCGAAGGGCTGACCGTCGGCTACGGGGAGCGCCCGGTGCTCAAGGATGTGACCTTTACGGTCCACGCCGGGGAAATCGTCACCGTGCTCGGCGGCAGCGGATGCGGTAAGAGCACTCTGCTCAAGGCCTTGATCGGTCTCATCCGTCCCCTCAGAGGATCGGTCCGAATCCGCGGCGCCTGCATCACCGGGTCGGACCGAGAGGCCGCTTTGGAGTCCATTCGGCGGCATATCGGCGTGTTGTTTCAATACGGGGCCCTCCTAGGGTCTCTTTCCATCGCGGACAATGTGGCTCTGCCTTTGGAGGAGTTCACGGATCTGCCCCGGTCTTTGATCGCCGACCTTGTGCACTTCAAATTGGATACGGTGGGATTGGCCGATTACGCCCATTTCATGCCGGCGGAACTGAGCGGCGGGATGCGCAAACGGGCGGCTCTGGCCCGGGCGATGGCATTGGATCCGGAGATTCTTTTTTGCGATGAGCCGTCGGCGGGCTTGGACCCCATCACGGCGGCGGAACTGGATGAACTGCTGCTGGAGTGCAATCGCGCCCTGGGGATCACCATGGTGGTCATTACCCACGAATTGGCGAGCATCGAAGCCATCGCCACACGGTGTATCATGCTCGATAAATCCGCCCAAGGCATTATCGCCGTGGGGCGTCCCGAGGATCTCAAGAATCACAGTGCGGATCCCCGGGTCCGCGCTTTCTTCCATCGCCAACCCAGCCTAATGCGGCCTGAGGCCGCGTCGGTCGCCCCCGAAGGCTAAGGAGGATTTTGTGGGTCGCCCTGTAAGTTCTTTCAAAATCGGTCTTTTTGTCCTTTTGTGCGGCATCGTCGGTATTGCGGCTCTCATCTGGCTCGGGGCCTCCCACGTCTTCGAAGCCAAAGAAGTCTACGTGACCTATTTTGCCGAATCCGTCAAAGGCCTTCAGAAAGACGCCATCGTCAACTACCGCGGTGTCGCCGTCGGGCGGGTCGTTTCCGTCGGACTCGGCCCGGACGGACGCCTCATTGAGGTCGTCATGCACCTTCGGCCGGATTTCGCCATCGACGAGACCCTGGCCATAAGGCTTCGGGAACAGGGCCTCACGGGATTGCGTTATTTGGAAATCGACACGGCCCCTGCCAACATCGACGCCCTGACGCCAAAGATCGCTTTTCAACCCCCTTATCGGCTCATCCGATCCTGTCCTTCCGAAATCCAGGAATTGAAAATGGCCCTGGAAAGCCTTCACGGCAAAGTGCTCTCCATGGATCTGGAAGGTCTTGTCGAACAATGGAAAAAGCTTGGAAACTCCGTCACGATGTTTCTCAGCGGCGAGGACATGACCCTGACGATGAAAAACATCCGCCAGGGAACGGAAAGCCTGGTCCGAACGGCCGCCGGTTTGGAAAAGGCCGTGGGCTCTGCCGAGTTTCAGGCCGGGGTGAAAGAGTTCGGGACCACTGTGGCCGTCGTCCGCCACGCAAGTCAGACCCTCTTGCGCAGACTGGAGGAGATCCCACCGGGACGGTTGGATGAAACGAGCCGCCACCTGGCCCAACTGGCGGACGAAACCCGGCAGGCCATGACCCAATGGAAGACACAAACCCAAGAAACGCTCCTTTTGCTCAATCAGGACCTTTATGCCCTTAAAAATTTGTTGGATCAGCTCACCATGACGGTGAAAACCATCCGGGACGAACCCGAAAAGATGATCTTTCCCGGACGATCCCAAGACCCTTTCGAAAAGCCTAAACCATGAAAAAAAATCTTCCCGTTCTGTGCGTGTTTCTCGGTGCGGTCATGGTCGGAGGCTGCGGGCCCCTTTTCCCTCCCGGGACGCCTCCCGTTTACTATCAGGTTCAGGGGCACGGACCCGCGTCGGTCCCGTGCCCCCAGAAGAAATCCGAACCTCTTCGGGTCTGGCCCCTGAACGGGGCGCCTCCCTATGATCGAACGGATTTCGTGATTCTCCGGAATGCCAACGTAGTGGAACTGTCCTCTCGACATCGCTGGATCGCCGCACCGGGGGAAATGGCCGCTCAAGCCATTGCGGAAGCCGTCTCCCGGGCCCGCATCTTTTCCGTCGTGGATCGGCCCGGCAGTCCGGGTTTTGTGCCCCAACTGCACCTCGGAGGCCATGTGCGTGAATTCGCCTTTCACCCGGGCGAAGGCCCAGGGGAAGCGGTGCTGGATGTCCGGGTCTTCCTCTGGCGGGAGACGGCGCCGAAAAGGCTGGTCTTCGAAAAGGACTACCGGTTTGCCGAACCGGTCCCCGACGGAACGTCACCGCAGGGGTTCGCCGAAGCCATGAATAGGGCCGTCGCGCGATGGCTCTCGGAGCTCACCCGCGACTTGTGCGAATCACCCCTGGACGGCATCGGATCGACAACGCCCTAGCCTTCCGGGCCATTTCGTCATCGCCCGGATCCCATGGCCCACATCGGCGGCAGGTCGGACCCCGTTCGAGAAAGCGGCCTCGGGAGCGGCGCGCAGGGCCTGCCATCCCTTTCCCCGTCCCGACCCCGCGAGGCTTCATTCGTCCAGGCACCGTGTTTCAATCCGCCGGGAAACGTGTTCCACGTGCTTTTTCATGGGGCTGTTTTTGCGGTTCAGCTCTTGGTCCACTTTCTTGATGGCGTAAATCACGGTGCTGTGGCTCCGGCCGAAGGCCTGGGCAATGACGTTCAAGGATTCCTTGGTGTACTTGCGGCACAAATACATGGCCAGCTGGCGGGCTTCCGAAATGCGGCGGCTTCGCGCCTTGGACTGCAAGTCTTGCTCGCTTAAGCCGAAACTCTTGCACACCGCCGTCTTGACATGGCCGATATCCAACGTGGGGAGGTACTCCAAGATCGTCTGGGTGACCTCGTGAGCCAGCCCTAACGTAATGGGCACGCCCAGGATGCTGCTTTTGGCCATGATCCCGACGAGGCAGCTTTCCAGCTGACGGATGTCGCTCGTCACCCGATCGGCCAGGAATTCCACCACGTCCATGGGCAGCTGCACATTGTCGTAGGCCGCTTTGCGTCGGATGATTTCTTTGCGGGTGTCGAAGTCCGGCCGATCGATGGGAGCCACCAGAAGCCCCCCGAGGCGGGAGCGCAGTTCCCGGTTGAGCTTGGGGATATCTTTTGGGGAGTTCTTTCCCGTGCAAATGATCCGCCTGCCTCGGTCCAGCAGTTCGTCGAGCGTGTAGATGAGCTCATCCTGAATCTTTCGCTTGCCGCTGAAAAACTCCACCTTTTCCAGCAAGAGCACGTCGCACCCGTCGCGATACGTTTTCTTGAAATCTTCGATGCGATCTCGCTTGAGGGCCGAAACCATTTCGTTGGCGAACTGTTCCGCCGTGACGTAACGCACGCGCACGGCAGGCGCCTGCTGGACCAGGAAGTTTCCCACCGCATGGGTGAGGTGGCTCTTGCCCAGACCGGGATCGGACATGAGGTAGACGGACTGATGATGGAAACCCCGCTGCCCTGTGAGGGCGCGGCACGTGGCATAGGCGAAATGATTGGAATGGCCCACGACGAATTGGTCGAAGGTGAACCGGGGATTGAAGACGCACCGCGCTGGTTGACCGATGTCAAGAAAGGAAAGCTGGGCTGAGGGGAAATCGTCTTCCCGAGTGTCTTCGTCTTCTTTTCCGGTCGCCGGCGTTTGCGGCTGGATTTCGAACCGGCATTCCGCCAGCTGAGGGAAACGCTCCCGCGCCGCCTCAAAAATCCTTCGAGACAGGTTGACGCGCACCCAGTCGGCATGGAATTTGTTCCGACAACCCAAAGTGAGGCACCGCCCATCAAAGCGAACGAATGTCAAGGTGGCGACATAAAAATCGTATTGTCCCTTAGAAAGCCCTTGCTTGAGCCTCTCACAGACGGCATCCCATTCGTTCTGCATGAACACGCCCCCTCTCGAACCTGTTCACCCCTTCCACCCTTGAAAGCCCGCAGAAAAGGCTCGGCCAAACAACGCCTTGGGTCAATCCTGCGAAGGGCGTAAGGAAAGAAGGAGTCCTCGCGAGTGGAACTGTCCGGAATGTTTTGAAAAACCGATCGAGTGACGACTCGCACCCGCACATTGTCGGGCTCTCTGATACTGTTTTCGGGGCCGGAGGTCAAAGCCCGTCTGCGGCTGTCCGGTGCCGGCGCCGAGGCCGCGCACGGTTGGAAAATTTTTTGCAATGCACAGATGTTACCGAGCCATCGCATGCAAGTGCTCGATTCGGAATTTCTTTATGGATGAGACGTTTTCCGTCGCGATATCGCTTTTTTGACCCCATCCCTCCGGGGAAACGGCACCGGGCCTCTTTCTCGAAACTCGTCCGTTCTCCTCTTTTCGGAAATTTTCACTCAATTTTGACAGACGGCGCTCTCAACACGCTCACGTCTTGAATCTTCTATCGTTTGTGGTAGGCTGCAGCGAAAAGCAAGCACCCAAGGGGGTGAGCCATTGAAAATCCCGACCATGATCCAATGCTTGGAGCTTTTACGCACGGCGCGTGTCCCGCCCCACATCGTGGCGCACAGTGCCGAAGTGGCCCGATGCGCGGTGGCTTTGGCCCGCCGGCTCAACGCCAACAGCCATCGGTTGGATGAAGCGTTGGTGTGGGCCGGTGGACTGCTGCACGACGTCGCCAAAGAACTTTCGCTGAAAACCGGCGAAAACCACGCTCGGCTAGGCGCCGCCCTTTTGGAACAATGGGGATTCCCCGCCGTGGCGCCCATTGTGCGCGATCACATTGAACTTGATCCGTCCATGCTCCAAGAGCCTTTCTCGGAATCGCTGGTGGTCAACTACGCGGACAAGCGTGTCAAACACGATGAGATCGTCACCCTGGACGAGCGTTTTGCGGACCTTGTGACCCGATACGGCACGACCGCCGAAAGGAAAGCGCTCCTGGAACGCCGCTGGAGGCTTTATCAGACTTTGGAGCGCAAACTGTTCTTCCACACATCCATCAGTCCGGAACGGCTCGCCGAAGAAGCCCGCAAGGTCCCCTGGCCTCCGGTGCTCTTCGATGGCGCCGAAACGGCATGAGTGGAGCAAGAGGGTCCCATGGCGACGACCAAACTCCGAGTGGCCTTGCTGGCCGGAGGCGTCTCCGCGGAAAGAGAGGTGTCCCTGAAAAGCGCCCAGCAGGTCTATCACGCTCTCGACAAGGAAAAATATATCATCACCCGCTACGACCCGCGGGACGATCTGCCGCGTCTTGTCCAGGATGCACCCCGGATCGATGTGGCTCTGATCATCCTCCACGGCCGCCTGGGCGAGGACGGCACCATCCAAGGCTTTCTCGACTCCTTGGGCATCCCCTACCAAGGAAGCGGTGTGTTGGGAAGCGCCCTGGCCATGAACAAAATCGTCAGTAAACGGCTCTACGAACAGGAAGGCCTCCCCGTCGCCCCTTACGTCATTGCCGACCGCGCCCATCCCCCTGCGTCCGGAGCCATCGTGGAACGGTTGGGCTTGCCCGTGGTGGTCAAACCGGAACACGAGGGATCCAGCATCGGTTTGAGCATTGTCCGCCGAAAAGAGGCTCTGCCCGACGCTCTTCAAAAAGCGTGGGGCTACGACCGGCGATGTTTGGTCGAAAAATATATCCCGGGCATTGAAGTCACCGGAGGCGTTTTGGGTAACGACGACCTGCAGGCCTTGCCGCTGGTGGAGATCGTGCCGGGGGAACAATTCGATTTTTTCGATTACGAAGCGAAATACACGCCGGGGGCAACCAGGGAGATCTGCCCGGCACGGCTCCCGACGGAACTTACCCGAAAGGCCCAGGAGTTGGCTCTCAGAGCGCACCGAGCCTTGTGCTGCCGGGGATATAGCCGCACGGACATGATGGTCCAGGTGGCGGAAGAAAAAATTTATGTGCTGGAAACTAACACGATTCCCGGCATGACACAAACGAGCCTTTTCCCGCAGGCCGCGGCCGCCGCGGGCATCCCCTTCCCTCAGCTGCTGGACCGGCTCATCGCCCTGGCCCTGGAAGACAGGAGGTGAACCCCAAGGGACAGGCACCACGTGATACACACGGCCGTGACAAGGCGCGGAACCCACAGCCAAAAGGCCGGGAGCCCCAAAGGGAGAAAGAGCATAGGGTCTTCCACCATGGAGTGGTTGACGCCGACGGAAAGATGGAGCGATTCTAGATCTTCAGGCGTGAGATCCGAATTTTTCGCTTCTTCCACAATGACCGCGCCACCGTAGGCCAACCCGAAAACCACCGCCGTCATCCACAGCACCCCGACGCGATGGGAAAGCCCTAGAAGCCTCAAAAGGGGTCCCGTTGCCCTGACGATCCAGGTGATCCAATGGCGGGCTTTCGCCACTTCCAACACCGTCATGATGCCCATGATGATCACGAAGATCTTCAGGCAGAGTTTAGCCGTCGCCGCCGCCCACGACAGCGTCATGCTCACGAACCCCTGCCGGATCGCCTGGGGAACGTCTCCCGCCGGCCCATCCTGCGGCGTGGCGCCCACGAAAAACTGCAAAACGTAGACGGTGACCACGGCGGCGACAACTCGCACCGCCACGGCTTTCCATGCCTTGATGCCCGACCGGGACTGAATGATGGTCTCTTGGATCATGTTGTGACAGATGAGAATGAAATTGGCCAGAAGAATCATCTGGGCCGTGGTGAACGGCAACACGGACATGGCGGCGATACCGCCGTAAACGCTGCTTAAGGCTCCCACGATCAAGGGCACCGCACCCACGGCCGGAAGGCCCAAGTGATGCATGAAGGGCTTGAGAAGGACCGTGAGGGTATCCAGCACCCCGCTCCACGCAAGGAGCGCCGTGCCATAGGACACGGGGACAACGATCTTGGCCATCCAGAAAAACCCTGAAAGCCCTTTGAGCAGCCCTTGCCGCAGGACGTCTTTCGTTGTCTCCATGGCGCGGTACAATCCTCGGAGTGTCGGCCTACGAGACCGTGAAGTAGCCTCGAGGCGCCCCCACGTTGTCAAAAGCGGAATTGAAGTTGCGATAAAGGGAATGGTGGTCTTGAATGCGATGCCATTTTTTGATGTATCCGGGCGGCAGATCCTTCACCATCTGGACGCCCTTCCATTTCTCCGGGATGGGATACGCGTAATAGGGCAAATCCTCCGGCACGCCCCGAACCAGAATGACCTGAGGGATCACCCATTCCAAATAGGCGAGATAAAGGCGGTGCATGCCGTCGTTGATGAGGTTCACCATGCGGCCGTTGCGCTCCAGAGACTCTTCTACCACGGGGGGCAAAAGATCGACGGCCTCGTCTTCGCCGTCGAGCCAGATTTTCAGATATCCGTTGAGCTCAAACAGATCGAAGCCGAAGCGTTCCAATTCCCACTTCAGGTGTCGAACCTTTTGCAGTTCTTGAACCAAGACGTAACGTTGCGCGGGATAGAGATCTTCCACGGGGATTTTCTCAAGGCTGATGGCCGCATCCCGATAGACATACACATCGGGGCGTTTGAGCAGTGTGACGTGACGAAGCCGCTCCAGCAAATCTCCTTCAGGACGATACTGCACCTTGGCGATTCGCCATTCCATGGTCACTCCCTCCTGAAAAGAGGAAAGCCCGCTGGTGGCGGGCTTTTCTATGATTGGGGCGGTAACCCCGAAATTTGATGAGTGCTCGTGGTGGCGAGGCCCAGAATCGAACTGGGGACACGAGGATTTTCAGTCCACTGCTCTACCGACTGAGCTACCTCGCCAAAGCCGTGGGCGAACTTACAGGATCGTTCGAACCCTTGTCAAGCACTTTGTCACCCTTCTTCCTCGTCGTCCGGCTCTATATAAAAGCCGTCCTCCAACTCCAAGACCAGTCCGTCGATCTCGGGTTCTTCCTTCTTTGAAGTTGTCTCCCTGTCCGGCTTGAGTTCCTCTTCGTCCATCAAGGCATCCAGATCCAAGACAAGCGTCTCGCCGTCCTTTTCCCCGTGTTTTTCTTCCCCAGAAGGGCTTTCCTCCAAGCTGAATTCCTGAACGGCCAGCCCACCGTCTCTTTCTTCCATGAGGATGAAAACGTCCTCGTCTTTTTCCTCTTTTTTCTCTTCATCAACCACAGGATGACCGAAACCGAGATCGGAAAGCTCCGCATCCTCTTCGATCTCCATCGCTTCTTCAGTGGGCTCCGGTTCCAACACCTCAGCCGTTGGGGATTCCGCTTCGTCCCCCGAAGGCTCGCCCTTTTCAATCTCTTTCAGGATTCCGCCGGCCGATTCCAGCTCACGGCGAAGCCGCTCCAAAGCCTCATCGGTCATGGCCTCTTCATCCAACGTTTCCTCAAACGCCGTTTCGTCTTCCACATCGGAAAGATCGAAAACCCCCGGTTCCTGAGTCTCCTCGAGATCCGCGTCGATTTTCAGGTCGAGATCGTCGGGCTCGCTCTCAATCAACACCGGCTTTTCTTCCCACTCGGTCGCTGTCGCCGAAGGCCCACCTACGGTGAAGCTTTCAGAGGGCATCTCAACCGTCGGCTCAGGCACTACGGAAGAGTCCTCACCTTCGTCGAGGAGTTCCAAGGTGATCTCCTCGGGCTTTTCATCCACGTCCACCTTGAGGTCGATTTCGCCCAGGAGGTCCAACGATGCGCCCGGTTCTCCGGCTGCCATAGAAACGGCGGCCGCCGCGGCAGAAGCCCCGACACTCCTTTGGGTCAAAGCCAGAACGGCCTCCAGAACAAAGGCCGGAACCGCCGGCGCAAAGTCAAACAGGTTGAGATCCCGACGCACCGAATCCAGCTCTTTGCCGCATTTGGCACAAGTGCTGAGATGGTCAAATCCGATGAAACCGCATTTGGGACATTTCATGGTGTCTCCATCCTCGCTGCAGGTTGGGACTTTTGAGAAAACGCTTGTTTCCAAAGCACCTCCACGGCGGCCAAAATGGCCGTGCAGGCGGTTTCGAAACGCAGCACGTACCGGCCGAGACTCACCGGAGAAAATCCCCGAGAATCAAAAGCTCGCCGTTCGGCGTCCGTCCATCCCCCTTCGGGGCCTACAGCCGCGACGATCCGCGTCACCCACGGGCGCCAATGCCGAAGAGCGAACAAGGTTTCCCGCGGTTCCGTCTCGCAAGCGAGGATCCGGACTTCATCGTCCCCAGGAAACCCAGGGACCCATTCGTTCAAAGCTTCCTCCGTCGAATCCTCGCAGCGGAACACGGGAAGCCACGCCCGCCCGCTCTGGCATAGGGCGTCTCGAGCGATCTTTTCGTAGCGCCCCAGTCTTTTTTCCTTGCGGGATCCTTGCAAGGCGTATTGACTGCGTTCCGCCTCAAAGAACCATAACTCGGCAACGCCCAGCTCCACAGCCTGACGCACCACAAGGTCCATTCGGTCCGATCGCGCCCACGGCACCATGAGCACCGTCCAAATGGGGTCGGGTTCTTCCCTGTTCAGCGCCAGGACCTCCACCTCCACCCGCCCTTGCCGGTGCCCTCGGATTCTCGCCTCGGCCGTCCGCCCCCGCCCATCGCACAGTTCCAGAGCATCCCCTTCCCGAAATCGAAGCACCCGCCACAAGTGATGAGAGACCTCGGCATCCAAAAGGAAGACTCCACTCGGCGAGTCCTCAAATTCCCCAAAAAACCGACGGCGCGTCATGACCCTCTTTCGGGAGGCCGACCGTTCATGCCTTAAAAGCCCCCTCGGACGTTTTCAGAAAACGTTTTTCTCTCGGGCGGGAACTGCCGTTCCATGCCGCATGCCGCAGCCCGATGGCCTGCGCTCCACGCCGTGCACGGTTTCGAGCCTCTCATCCGACAAACCCTTCCATGCCCATGGCCCCGAGGTACCACGCCGTCAGCTTTTCTCCCCAAAACACATAGGTGATCGCGCCCAAAGAAAGAAAAGGCCCGAAAGGGATGCGCGCCGCAAACCCCTGTCGGGAACGGACCATGACGGCCACTCCCACCGCGGCCCCGATGACGGAGGAGAAGAAAACCGTAAAGAGCACACCTTTCCAACCGATAAAGGCGCCGATCATGGCCAGGAGCTTGATGTCTCCGCCCCCAAGCCCGTCTTGTCGGCGAAGCCTCTGGTAGCCCCACGCGACGGCGAAGAAAAGTGCGCCGCCAAGGAGCGCGCCGCCGAGAGCGTCCGCCCAATGCACGTGGGAAAAGAGAGCCGCGGCCGCAAGGCCCAAGACCAGCCCGCCCACGGACAACACATCGGGAATGAGGTACGTGTCCAAATCGATAAAAGTGATGAGGAGCAAAAGGGAGCCGAAGGCGAAGAAGACGAACAGCGATGGCGAGAGGCCGAAGGTGCGGTAGAGTGCCGCGGCCATGAGTCCCGTCAGGAGCTCTACCAGAGGGTAGCGCCATGAGATGGTCTGTCGGCAGTGCCTGCATCGGCCGCGAAGAAGGACAAAACTCACGACCGGGATGTTATCGACCCAGCGGATGGGGGTTCCGCAGCTCGGGCATCGCGACGGCGGGGAAACAAGGGACATCCCCTTGGGCCAGCGGTAGATGACCACATTGTAGAAACTTCCCAGGCAGCACCCGATGAGGAGAGCCGCCACAGGGCCCAGCCATGCCACCCAGCCTTCCTGCCCCATACGCCGCATCCTTTATTTCAGCCCGTCAGGAGGATTCCTGCGGGGCCTTGTAACCGCACCCCGCACGGGCACACACAGAGTATTTTTCCCCTTTTTTCCCGACCTTGTCCACCATGGTGGGGGACCCGCACTGGGGGCACGTTTTTGCCGTCGGCCGAGACCAGAGCACCACGTCACAGTCGGGATATCGCGTGCAGCCGTAAAACTTCCGGCCCGCCTTGCTCATGCGCTCCACGATTTCCCCGTCGCAGCCTTCCCGAGGGCACGGCACCCCCAAACTCACGGGCCTTGTGTTCTTGCACTTCGGATAAGCGCTGCACGCGAGGAATTCCCCGAAGCGCCCCTTTTTCAGCACCATGGGACTGCCGCACTTGTCGCACGTCTCTCCCGATGATTCCCGCTCCACCAGTTCGATCCGCCCCTTGTCGTCCCGACGGTAGTTGGAGGTGAATCGGCATTGGGGGTGATTGGCGCAGGCGAGAAAAGGGCCGTTTCGGCTGAACCGAATGTGCAGATCGCCGCCGCACTGAGGGCACGAAAGGCCCGTGGGCAGCCCGGCCACCTTCAGGTTCCGCATCGCCTTGTGGGCCTGACTCAAAGTCACGCTGAAACGCCGGTAAAACTCTTCCAGAACCTTCAGGGACGGGCAGGTGCCGTTTTCCACCTCATCCAGGCTTTTTTCCATCTTGGCCGTAAATTCCACATCGACGATTTCCGGGAAATGGGCCGTCAGGAGCTCGTTGATCAGAAGGCCCAATTCCGTGGGGACGAGCTGTCTTTTACTTTCCTGAACGTATTCCCGATCCACGATGGTGGACACAATGGTGGCGTAAGTACTGGGCCGGCCGATGCCTCGCTCTTCCAATTCCTTGATGAGGCTCGCTTCCGAGTAACGCGGCGGAGGCTGGGTGAAGTGCTGCTTGGGAATCAGCTGATGCACGTCCAAAACTTGGCCTTCGGAAAGTCTCGGCAGCCGCTCCCCCGCCCCTTCGTCCTTCTCCGCCGACGCATCGTCCTCGCTTTCCGTATAAAGCACCATGAAACCCGGGAAGTCCACCACGGACCCCGTTGCCCGAAACCAGTGGACGGGACCGCGTTTTTTCTTTTCGTCGGCGCCTCCCGTTTCGGCCTCGGAAACATCTCCCTGAGGGACGGCTTCAATGGTCACGGTGGTTTGCCAAAGGACGGCCGGGCTCATCTGGCAGGCCACGAAACGCTTCCAGATCAGGCTATAAAGAGCCCATTCATCGCGGGACAAGAACCCTTCCAGGGATTCCGGCGTTCGCGTCACGTCCGTCGGACGGATGGCTTCATGGGCGTCCTGAGCCCCGGACTGGGCTTTGTAAAGGTTGGGTTTGGCGGGAACATAGGACGGCCCGAACCGATCCGCGATGTAATCCCGCGCCGCCTTGACGGCTTCATCCGCAAGGCGCGTGGAGTCGGTGCGCATGTAGGTGATGAGGCCCACGGCCCCTTCATCGCCAATTTCCACTCCCTCATAGAGCCTTTGCGCCACACGCATGGTTTTTTTCGCCGGAAAACGCAGCTTGCGGGCCGCCTCCTGCTGCAGCGTGCTCGTAATGAAGGGCGGCGCCGCGTTCTTGCGTCGCTGCTTCTTTTCGACTTTGGAGACGCGAAAGAGATTTCCCTCCAGGGCCCGGAGCACGGCCGATGTCTGCTCTTCGGAACGCAGTTCGGCCTTCTTCGATCCCGTGCGCCACAGCTTGGCATGAAAAAGGTCGGCCTTCTCCTTGGGGCCCTGTTCGTGTTTCGGCGACACCTGGGCCGTGATGGTCCAGTATTCTTCGGGGACGAACCGCTGAATATCCCGTTCCCTTTCGCAGATGAGCCGGAGGGCGACGGATTGGACGCGTCCGGCGCTCAAACCTCGTTTCACCTTTTCCCACAGAATGGGCGAGATGAGGTAGCCCACGAGCCGATCCAAGATGCGGCGCGCCTGTTGGGCGTCGTAAAGGTTCGGGTTGAGACGCCCCGGGTTCTGGAGGGCTTCGCGGATGGCTTTCGGGGTCAGCTCGTAAAACAGCACGCGGTACAATGGCTTGCCGTCGATCTTGAGTTCCTCCGCTATGTGCCAGGCGATGGCCTCCCCTTCCCGGTCCGGGTCGGGTCCCAGGTAGACGGCTTCGGCCTTGGCTGCAGCGTCACTCAGTTCCCTGAGCACCTTTTTTTTGGTGCGCAAGACTTGGTACTCGGGCTTGAACTGGTTTTCCACGTCGATGCCCAGCTTGGCTTTAGGCAGATCCTTGACGTGGCCAACGGAGGCTTTCACGATGAAATCCTTCCCCAAGTACCGGTTCAAAGTCTTGGCTTTCGTTGGGCTTTCCACAATCAAAAGAGATGGAGCCATTCTTCCCCCGTGAATTGTCGATCACTCTTTGATTCGGCATTTCCGGCAAAATCCTGAAAGGAATTCGTCGGCCGGTTCCGCTACCTCTTTGGTTCACAAAAGGCGCATAAAATACTTGCCGGGCAGCTGTCGCACAAGGCCTTTGATTTCCAAGGCCATGAGAGCCGCCGTGACCGCAGCCGCCCCCAGCCCGCTTTCTCGGCAGAGCCGGTCCGCATGGACGGGTTCCGATCCCAGAAGCCCCAAAACGGTCGTTTCTAACGGGGAAAGATTTTCGCCAGAGGGGCTTTTCTCGGGTTCGTCGTGCCCTGTCGAGGGAGGCGGCTCGGCGGCGGACGCTTTGACACTAGGCCGGATCATGGGTTTGAGGTGCTCCAGGATATCGTCGGCGCATTCCACAAGGACGGCCCCTTGACGCAGCAGAAGGTGGGGCCCGAGACTTCGCATGTTTCCGGCCGCTCCGGGGACGGCGAAGACCTCCCGGCCTTGTTCCAAAGCATAGCGGGCTGTGATGAGCGACCCGCTCTTGGCCGTGGCTTCCACCACTACGACCCCCAGGCTCAAGCCGCTGATAATGCGGTTTCTTTGGGGGAAATGGCCGGCACAGGGCGGAGTGCCCAAGGGAAATTCGCTCAAAAAGCCGCCATGCGCCATTACGGCGGCTCGAAGGTCTGCGTTGGGCCGGGGATAAATGACGTCAAGGCCGCAGCCCAAAACCGCCAGAGTTCGCCCGCCGGCCTTGACGGCCCCGCGATGGGCGGCGCTGTCGATCCCCAAGGCGAAACCGCTCACCACCGTCACGCCGCGGCGGGCCAGATCGGCGCAAAGCCGTTCCGTGAAAACAAGGCCCAAGGGCGACGCCGATCGGGAGCCCACAACCGCGACGGCCACCAGGTCCCTCGGCTGCAGCGGTCCTGTTGTGTACAGGACCGCGGGCGGATCCGCGATGTTTTTCAAGTTGTTTGGATAATCCGCATCTCCAAGGCACACGAGTCCCCATCCGTGGGCGCGCAGGGCCTGCCATTCGTCATCCACGGGGCGCATCGTGCTCTTGGATGCGAGCGCTTCCTGGGCTTCGCGCCGCAGGCCCGGAACCGAGGCCACATCCTTTCCCCGGGCCGCGCACACGGCTTCGGGCGAGCCGAAACGCTCCAACAGCCTTAGCAGGGAAACATTCCCCAGCGCCGGGGTGAGCTTCAGCTGAAGCCAGGCTCGGGTGTTTTCATCCAGCTCGGTTCGCACGGCAAAGATAACCTCAGACGGCCCTTTTTGGGATGCTCCTTAGTGCCCCGCCGCCTTTTTGTCAAACCCCTTCCCGAGAGACAAGCCCCACGGCCGAGCCGCGACAAGGCTCCTTGAAAGCTTCTCCGAGAGCGGGGGGTTCCAGACTCTGGGAGTATCGGCCCCGTGAGGCCGATAACCCACGAGGATGGATCCATGGGGCCGGCGCCGAAGTTTTTTCCAATACGGCCTCCCGCCGCCCGGTCGAATTTCGGGAAGGTTCTCTATCATATTGGAGAAATACCAGGGCATCCGGCGCTGCAAGAGGGCTTCTCGGGGGCGTGGTCCGTCCCCAAAAGAGCCCCCGACATTCTCGACCTGCCCGTAGGACACAGCGAATGGTTTCTTCCATAATTCGGACAAAAAGGAGGCGGCCTTGAGCCATCTGCAGCTGCTTCTCGAGCCGAGGATTCGAGAAGATCATGTCGAAAAACTCAAGGCCGGAAAAACCCGCATCCGGCCTTTGTCGCTCGGCCGCGCAGGCCCATCCGCTGCCGGGGGATGAGACGGACCCTTTGTTCTCAGTTCCGCTTGGGATTCTCGAAAAAGGCCGCACGGGCCTAAACTCAAGGCCGCTTCCTCCATCGGTGGATCATGATAGGGTCAACCCCCTGAGCTGATGAGATCTTTGCAGGCGGCCGATCGTTCCTTAGTAACTTCAGGGCGACTTTTGTTCAGACTCATGACGAAGATGTTGTCCAGCAGGAAGCCAAGTCGACGACTCGTTTATCCCGTAGTGCGGGAATGTGCTCCGGTGCCGAAGGACAGTTTCTCCTTGAAGGTTCACTTCTCAGCGACCTCCCGCTCGAGCAGTGCAATGAGCGGTGGCAGGTCTTCCTCAATGGTCTTCCAGAGAACGTTGAGGTTGATGTCAAAATAGCCATGCACCAGCCGATGGCGCATGCCGATGATGTCTTCCCACGGAATATGTGGAAGTTGACCACGGGTTGCCGGCGAGACTTGGCAAGCGGCCTCGCCGATGATTTCGATGTCCTTAACCAACGCTAATACCAGCATTCGGTCTTGATCGAGATCAGCACGCCTCCTCCCTCGGGCGAATGAGACCGCCTCACACGCCGCATCCAGCATGTGCCGGAGGCGGAAGGCATCACCCTTGCGCATAGTACACCTCCGCTTCTTCGAGCACTTGTTTACGAAAACGGCGGCTCAAGTCTTCAGGCGTGCGCAGGTCGACCCGGCGCCCCAGCAGGAGCGATAATTCTCGTTCAAGGCGCGCCATACCAAGCAAGCCGGGGGTGTGCTCCGGACTGAACTCGACCAGAATGTCTATGTCGCTATCCGGGCGAAGGTCGCCATGCAAAGCCGAACCGAAGAGCGACAGAGAGCGGATATGGTTGCGGCGGCAAAAATGGGCAATCTTGTCTTTGGGAATATCCACTTGCCGACTCATATAAACCTCCATGCCCGAAAAAAGCCTTGAGGTGGAAAAGCATGGAGCGACCGTGCGCCCCTTGCCCGAGGCCCGCGGCAGTAAAGAGAAGTCCACTAGTTTTTACTTTACACCTTGAGCTTTTCTCCGTCCAAGCCTAGAAGGAGGTTGAAAGTTTCCCATAGGTCCACAAAGCTCTATGGCATTTTGCCACTGCGATGGAGGGAAGGTCAGCGCGTTGCTCGGACAAAAGGTCCATGATTTGAAGACACTCTATGCTATCTCAGACCGTAAGGTTAGAGGCGGTCATTTCAAAATCCTAACGAGCGGCGCAGGCCGAATCACGCCTCAGTACCCCATGAGCAAAGGCCCATCCGCTGCCGGGGGGAATAAACGAACCCTTTATTCTCGGTTCCTCTTGGGATTCTCGAAAAAGGCCGCACGGGCCTAAACTCAAGGCCGCTTCCTCCATCGGTGGATGGCGGCACCGTGAGACGCCTAAGCTAGGGATCACCCTAAGGTCTTTTCTGCAGCTTTCTCGTAGAACACTTTGCCCACGCGTTGGATATGGTCTAGAACATCGGGGTCGCGGATCTGGTGAAAAATAGATAAATCGAAAGTATAAGGCAAAAGCAAATCATCGATCTCACCCAATAAAATCGCTTGATCCACTTGGGGATAGCGCGCAAGAACAGCACAAATTTTTCGGATGGAGTGTTCTTTCAAGCCGAGGCGCAATGTCAGAACACCTCTTTCAATGATTCCATTTTGGTTTTCAGCCTTAGAAACTCCGAGAAGTAAAGGTTGATAATTTTTCCGGCAATATGCTCGGCAACATCTTCGTTGTAGGTGTGGCTGGTCAGGGTTCTCCTTTTCATCATATCCATCCAGGTCTCGCCATCTTCGATCAGGCCGCGCCGACAAGCGAGGAGGATCGCGTCTCTGCTGCCATGAATGTTCGTTTGTCCTTGACCTTCAAAATAATCCTTTAAAGTGTTCCAGTAAAGTTCATAGGTATACTCAAAAGCCTGTATTAACCCATGTTTTTCGAGTTCGTTCAATTTTCCCTTATCAATAAATTTTGTCAATTGACTCAGTGCCTTATTAAAATGACCTAGACGCTGAATCCGTCGAATGTCTTGGGCGATCATAGCGGTGCCTCTCCAAGTGCCTTATTCAAGAGCTCACTTCCTCGTTGATTTTAAATTGCGGGCTTTTTCTCTCCAACAGGTTAACACACAAGTCATTCTCGTCCAGCCGTTTACCCGTCAGGTGCGTCCGGATTTCCATGGGGGATCCCTTGTGATCTCGTGGAAAAAAAAGGAAGTCGGCGATGAGGACACAATCAACGGGGAGGCAGATCCGCGCCGACGGCGAGTGGACCGTCCGGTTGGCCGGATCCGTGTGGGAAGGTCGAAGATGTCCGCTCGTTCTCACATAGGCGTGAAGCTTCCGGGCTCTGGGGATCCGTCGGCGCCGTTGCCCGCCGACGGCTTAAGGGCCCTGCCGGCGACCGTCCATTGGGCCCTGTGCGGCATGCACAGGGCCGCAGGTCTTCCTAGTTTTTAGAGGCGGGCGGCGAAGAATTTCAGCGAGGGTTTGTCTTCGGAAAGGGGAAGCCGATCCGTGCCCGAGCCGTCTTCCCGGATCGGCCAGCACGGCCCTTTTTCACCCAGAGCGGCGTAGCGCAGGGGGCCCATGTCTTTGATGAGCTGCACGGCTTCGTCAAAGGCTTGGGCGCGGTCCGCCGGAGCGAGATCCGCCTTCAGCCGCCCAAGGAGTCCTTGGATAAGGTCGAAGTCGGCCCGGGCATCCCCCAAAGGGGCCATGACCGCGGTCAATTTCTGCACGCGGCGTTCGCAGTTGACGGCCGTTCCGTCCTTTTCCATGAAGGCGGCCCCGGGAAGCACCACATGGGCGTAATCGGCCGCCTTGGTTTTCGAGCAATCCTGAACGACGAGCAGTTGGAGTTTCGCCAGAGCGCTTTCCACCGCCCGTTCCGGCAGCCCCAATTCAAAGGGATTCACCCCGACCACATACAGGGCTTTCAGCTCTCCCTTTTCGATGGCTTCGAACATCTGCGGCCAACTCAACCCGCCCTCACCGGGCACTTCCACCCCCCAAAGGTTGCTTACGGTCTTTCGGGCAGCTGCCTGGGAGACGCTTCGATACCCGGGCAAATACTTGGGCCACGCCCCAAAATCCGCGGCCCCTTGGGCGTTTCCGCTCACCCCCATGGCCGCAAAGCCGCCTCCGGGCACACCCACACTGCCCAAGAGCATCTGCAGGGCGGCCCCCATGCGGTACAGGGATTCGTTGGCGGGTTCCTGGGCCATGTCCGCACCGTAGATGAGGAAACTCGGCCGTTTGGAAGCGTAGAGCCGTGCGGCGTCCTGGATAGCCTCTTCGGTGAGGCCCGTCCGTTCGGCCACATCCTTGAGGGTGATTTTTTCCAGGCTTCGTTCGAGCTTGTCGAATTCCTGGGTGTGTTTTTCCACAAAGGCGGCGTCAAAAAGCTTTTCCGAGACGATCACCTTGAGAAAGCCGCACAGCAGGCTGGATTCGGAACCCGGCTGGATGGCCAGGTGTTTTTCGGCGTTCTTCGTCAGCGCCACCCGATCCGGATGCGCCACAATCATCACCGCGCCGTTCCGCACGGCCTTTCGGGCTCGAAGGGCCGCGATGGCGTGTTTTTCCAAGGTGTTGGATCCCAGCACCAGGAGGCTCTTGGCCAGAGCGATGTCGTCCAAAGGATTCGTCATGGCCCCCCAGCCGAGGCTGCTGCTTAAGCCTTCATAGAGCGGCAACTGCCAAGGCCCGGCCACGTTGTCCACATTGTTTGTCTTGAGCGCACCGCGGGCCAGTTTCTGCAGCAGGTAGTATTCTTCGTTGGTGAGCATCCCGCCGGCCAAAACGCCCACCGCCGCACCGCCGTGTTTTTCCACGATTTCGGCGAGTTTCGCCGCGGCCGTATCCAGCGCCGCATCCACGGTGGTCGGGGCGTGATCGCCTGAGCCGTCTCGGACGTAGGCTGTCTGCAGCCGGTCCGGCGTGTTCACGAAATTGTAGTTGAACCGACCCACCTTACACAAAGCACCCGTGTTGGACGGCGCCTTGAAATCCCCGTGGACCGTCACCACTTTGCCCTTATAGGTGTCATAGACGGCGCCGCAGCCCATGGGGCACTGGAGGCAGATGGTCGTGCCTTTTTGGAGTTGCCATGCCCGCATTTCATAGCGGCCCGATCGAAAGCCGATGGCATCCACCGGGCAAAAGTCGGCGCAATGGCCGCAAAATTCACAGCCGGCCTCCTGAAGCGGGAGTTCGAAGGCCGTGGAAATGCGCTGTTCGAAACCCCGACCTACCTTGGTCCAAATGTCCGCCCCTTGGACATCGTGGCACGCTCGAATGCACCGCCGACAGAGGACGCACTTGTTCATGTCGATATGGAGATAGGGGTTGGGATCCGAATCCACCGGATGCTTGTGCCGTTCCCCCGGGTACGCGTCGGCCTTGACGCGGAAGCGGTAAGCCAAGTCCTGCAGTTCGCAATCCCCCGTCGCCTGGCAGGTCATGCAGGCATTGGGATGATCCGACAACAAGAGTTCGAGGATGGTCTTGCGCGATTCCTGAACCTTTTCCGAATCCGTTTCAATGACCATCCCTTGGCGGGCCGGAAAAACGCAGGCAGCCACCAAGGTGGACCAGCCCCGGCGGACGTCTTCCACGACACAAATACGGCAGGCTTCTTCCAGCGGCAGATAAGGATGGTAACACAGCGTGGGGATATAAACCCCGGCCTTCTTCGCTGCATCGAGAATGGTCGCCCCCTCTTCCACCTGCACTTCTTGGCCATTGATCTTTAACGTGATCGTCGCCATATGTCCCATCCCTCTTCTCTCGAACGCGCGGGAGCACGTTCCTGCGAAATCGCGGCCACGGCCGCTCCGACTTTCGAGTGTCCGGTGCGATGGATTTGGCTCGCACCGGCTTCATTTCTTCTTTTTCTTCTTCGCCGCCTCGGCCATCCGTTCACGAAAAGCTTTCTTCTTTTGGATCTCGACCAAAGCCGGGCACACCCCGGCGCGGCATTCTTTCTTTTCAATATGTTCGATAAATTCATCCCGGAAATAGGTGACGGCACTGAGCACAGGCTTTGTGCTTGCCATGGCGAATTGGCAATGGGGCGCGTAAATCAGGGTCTCGCAGAGGATCCCGATCTGTTCCAAATCGTCCATCGTGCCTTCTCCGGCCACGATCCGATCCAGAGCCTCTTCAATCCTCTTGATTCCCAGCCGGCATGGAACACATTTGCCGCAGGAAAGCCCTTCCTCGAAGGCCAAGAAGTACCGAGCCACTTCCACCATGCAGACCGTGTCATCGATGGCAGCGAGAAGCCCGCTGAAACGATCGTAAAGGATGTCCGTCCGATAGGACCGGTCCGGGCTGACGGAAAGATAGGGAAACAGCAGCCGACCCCGCTGCACGGTTTCACGCACCACCTCCCGGGCCGCCTCCGGGGCGACCTTCAGGTAAAAGAAGCCCTTTTGGGGAAAGCCAATAAAAGGCCCGAGTTCACACCGACCCGAACAGCCCGTCTTCGCTTCCCCCACCGCGATGGACAGCCCGGCCTCCGCCAGAGCCTTTTCCAGCGCTTCTTTGAGCGCCGGGCCCTCGCACTCGCATTCGCCTCGGGGCGCGCACACGGTCAGGCACGCTTTTTTCGACTGCAGGTCGCAAAAAGATTGCCCGATAGGCCGTGTCGTTGGCTCCGGCTCCTTCGGTGAAGGAACCGCACGCTTCACCGCAGACCGCACAGTGCCCAGGACTTTTTCTTCAATGTCTTGCCTGAGATCCCTAAGCCGTTCCAGCATTGTCCTATCCTTGTCCCTTTCCAGATGAACCGGCTGCGCCGCTAAGGTAGAACCGAAACGGCGGCCTCCGCAAGGGCCACGAAACGATCAGGAAAGATGCCCACATAGACCATGGCGATGACGAGAGCGGCGCTCATCACCCGTGTCCACGGATCCACCCGAACCGGGCCATATTCCCGCACGGGTTCCAGCAGATAGGCCGCCTTGATGACGATGAGATAGTAGTAGAGCGATATGGTCGCGTTGATCATGCCGATAATGACCAACATGAGGTATCCCTTTTCCAAAGCCGCGGCGAAAACCAGAAACTTGCCCGTAAAGCCAAGCGTGGGCGGGATGCCCGCCAGCCCGAAAAGGGCCAGCATCAAGGTCATGGCCAATAGGGGCGAGCGCTTATGCAACCCCGCCAGTTCCTTGATCTGCAAATTGTGTCCGTCCGGCGCCACCTTGATGATGACCATGAAGCAGGCAAAATTCATAACCAAATACGCCAGCGCATAATAAACCGCGCTGGAATAACCCCGCTGGGTCATGCACAGGATCCCGATGAGCATGTAGCCTGCATGGGCGATACTGGAATAGGCCAGCAAGCGTTTGATGTCTTTTTGGACGATGGCCACCAGGTTCCCGAAGGTCATGGAGAGGATGGACAAAGCCACCAGAACCTGAATGAACACCTCCGATTGACCCGTGCTCATTCCCACAAATCGGATCACCATGGCGGCGGCGGCCATCTTGGAGGCCGTCGCGATGTAGGTCGTCACTTGATTGGCCGCCCCTTGGTAGACGTCCGGCGCCCAGATGTGGAAGGGAAAGAGGGCCTGTTTGAAGAAAAAGCCCCCCAAGGCCAGCAAGAGGCCCACCACGGCCGCCGGCTGGTTCAAGACCTCCGGAAGCTTACGAATGATGTCCGCCACGTAGGTAGTGTGCGTGATACCGAAAAGATAGCTCATGCCGAAAATCATGAGCGCCGAGGCCGTCGCGCCCACCATGAAATACTTGATCCCCGTCTCCACGTATTCGTCGGCCCGATGTCGCATGGGAACCAGCAGGTACAGTGAGTACGACGACAGTTCCAGGGCGATGTAGATGGTCAGCAGTTCCACGGCGCTCACCAGCATCATCATGGCCAGGGTGCAGATGGAAAGAAGGAAATAAAACTCGGCGTGCTTTCTCGGTTCGATCCCATAGAGCTCGCTACAGACCATGGTGACGAAGAACATTCCCAGGGCCAGAAAAATCTTGAAGACCTGGCTGAAGAGATCCACCTTGTAGGAGTCGAAAAACAGGAACCCCTCCATGCGGGCGCAAGCCACGGTCACCGCCAGCCCCACACCCGCCAGGATCACCGCCCAGCGATACAGACGCCTGGGGTCCGCCTTCTTCTCAAGGGAACAGAGGAAGAACACGGACGCAACGGCCACATAGTACAATTCGGGGGTAAACAGGGTCCATTTCATCATGACCAAATCATCCCTCGTCTCGCTACAGGCTGTTCACGAAAGGAACCACGGCACTTTGAATGATGTCCAAAATGAGCCTTGGGAAAAGACCGTAAAAAATCAAGATGCCCACCAGGATGATGCGCGGAGAGGCTAAAAAGAGCGGCACATCGGGAATGTGCTCCCACTTGGGGTTCTTTTCCCCGTAGAACGTCTTCTGCACCACCCGCAGCATGAACAGCGCGCTCACCACCAGACCCGAAACCGCCAGGATGCCTCGTAAGGGGTACGTCTTCACCGCAGAGATGAACACCAGCAGTTCCGCCCAGAAGCTGCTCATGCACGGTACCCCGATCCCGCAAAAAGCGGCCAAGATAAAAAAGGCCGACGCCTTGGGCATGGTCTTGGACAGGCCCCCCAGTTCTGGGATCATCTTCGTGTGGGTCTTGTCGTAGATGTAGCCCACGGCGGAAAAGAATAGGGCCGTCATGATGCCGTGGGAAAACATTTGGAAAACGGCGCCGTTGATGCCATCCACGGTCAAAGTGGACAGCCCGAGGCCCACGATGCCCATGTGAGAGACGCTGGAATAACCGATGACGTATTTGAGGTCCGTTTGAGCCAGCCCCACAAAGGCCCCGTAGACGATCCCGATGGTGGCCAAAAGCGCCATGAGATCGGCCCAATAGACAAGCCCCTCGGGGCACAGCGTCATGCCCACCCGCAGGATGCCGTAAGCGCCCAGTTTCATGAGCACTCCAGCGTGGATCATGCTCACGGCCGTCGGCGCCGCCACGTGGCCCACCGGAGACCATGTGTGGAACGGCCACACACCGGCGAGAATCCCGAAGCCCAGATAGAGCATGACGAAAGCGATGCGCTGCACCTGAACGTCGAAGCCGAGCCGTTGCAGCTCGAAAAGATCGAAGGTCGTCCCCCCGGCCACGGCCCACAGGTACAAAATCCCCGGCAGGATCAAGGCGCTTCCGGCCAGCAGGTACAAGGTGAGCTTCATGGCGCCGTATTCTTTGCGCGTGCTCCCCCAGATGGCGATGAGCGGGTACATGGGGAAGAGGGAGACGTCATACCACACAAAGATGAAAAACAGGTCCATGCTCATAAAGACGCCGTAGACGCCCGCCACCAAAAGGTAGGTCAGCGCGAAGTATTCTTTGACCCGCTTATCCAATTCCCACATGGTCAGCACGCCCGTAAAGAGCACGACGGCGGTCAGAAGGATCATGGGGACGTTGATGCCGTCCGCGGCGAGGAAGTAGTAGATCCCCAGGCTTTTCACCCAAAGCACCCGCTCCACGAACTGCAACCCGCCCTTGTGCGGGTCATAAGCGAAGTACACATACAGGCTGAGCGCCAGGCCTACGGCGGCAAACCCCAGACTCACCTGCTTGACCAGCTTGGGGCGGTCATCGGGGATAAAGAGGATGACCAGCAGAGCCAGCAGTGTGGAAAAGAGGATTGCCGACAGGATCGGAAACTGCGCAAATTCCATGGCTGTCATAGCATGCCCACTCGCGTTTAAACGTTCCCTTCGCTTCGTCCGTCACCGCAGCCTTCGGGCCCCGTCGGAACCCTTACAAGGCGAAGACCAGAACCAGGACCCCCACGGCAGCCACCATGAGGACCAAATTGTATTGAAGCATCCCGGACTGCAAGAAGCTCACGGCACGGCCGCCCCCCACCGTGAACCGGCAGATGCCGTCAATGCCGCCGTCGATCACCCGCCGGTCGTTCCGGGTAAAGACGTTGGTGAACCCGCAATAGACAAGCAGATCCAACGCCTTGCGGTAGAAATGGTCCATGTACCAGCGATTGGCAAAGAGGGTTTCCACAGCGGGAAATTTCCGCAGAAAACCTTCCTGGGTCGCTTTCTTCCAGCCGAATTCCAGATAGGCGAAAAAGACGCCGCCCACCGCGAGGCATACCGCCGTGACGAGCAGCAGATAGTGCCCCACGCCGTGGCCGCCGTGCTCGACCGCTTCATGTCCATGACTCGCAGGTTCCAGCGCCAGAAGGTAACTTTGCAGTTCGTTTTGGAAAAAGCCCAGCACCAGCGTCACGGTCGCGAGGATCATGACGGGCCAAGCCATGGCCCAAAACACATGGCCGTGATGCCCCCCGCCGTGATCGTCCCCGTGGCCGTGGGCTTCTTCATGATGAGAAGCCTCTTCGGCCGTCGATCGCGGGAAGAGGATAAAGAAGATGAGCCGGAAGCTGTAGTAAGCGGTCATGGCCGCCCCCAAAAGGCCCGCGCCCAGAAACAGCTTGTTGGGATGTTCGGCCAGCACCCCGAGGATGGCTTCCTTACTGAAGAAGCCCGAAAAGGGGAAAATGCCCGCCAAGGCCAGCGCCCCGACCGTCATACAGATCATGGGAATGGTGAGCTTTCGGCCCCCGCCCCGCCCGATCTCACGCATATCGTTGGTGTGGTACTCATGGATGAAGATACCGGAGCACAAGAACAATAAGGCCTTGAACCCCGCGTGGGTGGTGAGGTGAAACACGCCGGCGAAGTACCCGCCCGCCGCCAGGCTCATGACCATAAACCCCAACTGACTCACGGTGGAATAGGCCCACACCTGCTTGATGTCGTAGGTCACAAAAGCCATGGTGGACGCCAACAGCATGGTGATGGTGCCGATGATGAGGGCGACGGCCATGGCGTCAGGAGAAGCGGCAAAGAAGGGGAAGATGCGGCTCATGAGGTAGACGCCCGCGGCGACCATGGTCGCCGAATGGAGCAGCGCGCTCACCGGGGTCGGGCCTTCCATGGCGTCGGGCAACCATGTGAGCAGCGGAAACTGGGCGCTCTTTCCCACCACACCGCAAAAGATCAAAATCGCGCCCAAGGTCACCACGGCTGGGTGGATATCCCCGGCTTGGGCCGCGTGGTTCATGTGCAGGATTCCCAAGTCCCCGAAACCTAAAAGCACCGTGATGATGCCAAGGAAGAAACCGATGTCGCCGAGGCGGGTCATGACGAAGGCCTTCTTGCCCGCCTGGGAAGCGCTCCATTTTTCATAGTAGTAGCCGATCAAGAGGTAAGACGCGAGCCCCACCAATTCCCAGAAGATGTAAAGTTGCAGCATCCCCGGGGCGATGACCATGGTCATCATGGCCCAGGCGAACAGGGACTGGAAGGCGTAGTAGCGGCTGAAGCCGGGATCCCCATGCATGTAACCGATGGAGTACACCTGCACCAGAAAACTGATGACGGCCACGATGGTCAGCATGAGCAGGCTCAGCCGGTCCAGCAGGAACCCAAAGGGGATGACCATGTCGCTGGAGACGATCCAAGCCCATTGGTATTCCACGGGAGCCGGCGCGTGGCGCAGCGTGATCAAAAGATACAGGGCGCACCCCAAGCACACCGTGATGGCCCCCACCGAAATGGCGCAGGAAAGCCTCTGATACGGTCGGGTAAAGATGAGGATCACCGCCATGGACAGAAACGGCAGGGTGGCACAGGCCAAAGCCGCGCTCAAAACAGGATCGTGCGGTAGCCACATCATGGACATCGTCCTTCACACGCTGAAGTTACGGATGACAAACACACCACCAACCTGCACAGGCATGGAGCCTCAACCCCGCAGACGCTGCGCCCTTTCCACGTTGATGGAGCGCAGCCGCCGGAACAGGGCCAGGATGATGCTCAGCCCGATGGCCGCTTCCGCCGCCGCAATTCCCATAATGAACAGCGCCATGATCTGCCCCACGGCCGGCTCGGGCGCCAAGAAGCGGTTGAAGGCCATAAAGTTGAGGTTCGCGCCGTTGAGCATGAGTTCGATGGAAATGAGCATGCCGATGAGGTTTCGGCGCATGAGCACCCCGAAAAGACCCAGGCTGAACAACACCGCCGCGACGGTCAAATACACGCTGAGCGAATTCACGAAGACAACCTCCGGCTGAATCCTGTGGTCAAAATGGCGCCGATGATGGCCACCAGCAGCACCAGGGAGATGACTTCAAAGACCAGAGCATAACGCGTCAGGAGCAAATGGCCGATGGTCGTGATGGTCCAATCCGCTCCGCGCTCGGCCGCCGGCTTCCATGCGGTTTTCCACGCCACGGCGCCGATGGCCGCAAAGAAAATCGACGCCGCCCCAATGCCGGCCGCCAGCTTGGGCATGCGTCTTTTCGGCACTTCCAAATGCAAGGGGCGGGACAGCATAATGGCGAAGACGATGGCGATGCAGATGGCTCCCACGTAGATCAAAAGCTGCATCAAAGCCAGGAAGAAACTTCCCAGGTAGAGAAAAAGCGCCGCGACACCGGTCAAGCAAAGGATGAGGCCCAAGACGTTGTAGACGATATTTCGCGGAAAAACCGCCAAGGCGGCCCCGGCAAACACGATCCCCACCACGACCCAAAAAACCGCGTGGGCCAGACTGTCGATGACGAAACTTCCGCTCATGATCGGCTGTCCTCCATCCTCGCGACCAAATCCACCACGCCGTCCCACCGGGAATCGCCAGCCAGTTCATATTCCGTGGAAAACTTCAGGGTTTGGGTCGGGCAGCTTTCCACACACAGCCCACAGAGGCTGCAGCGCGTATAGTCGATCACGTAATGTGTGGCCACCTTGCCGCTGCGGGCATGGCTCTTGACCCCCTGAACCTTGATCACCCCCGACGGGCACACTCTTTGGCATGTGCCGCAGGCGATGCACCCGTGGGTGCCCGTTTCCGGAAAAATCTTCAGCTCAATGTGCCCGCGGTACGCCGGGGACATCTCCAGATGTTTTCGAGGGTACTGCACCGTGACGACAGGCTTGAAGAGCGCCCGGCCCGTCACTTTCATGCCTTCGATGAGGCTCCAGCCCCCTACGACAATGTCTTTCCAGTATCCCATAGCCGCCCTTTGACTCCGTCTCGTTTGTTCATTGGATCATCGCTCCGCCCCCCCTCACCCCCAGCACCGAAGAGAGAGGATTCCATTCTCCGGCGCGATGCCCTCTAGATCAGCTTCAGCACCAGGGCTGTGATCACCAGGTTGAGCATGCTCAAGGGGATGAGCACCTTCCATGAAAAATTCATGAGCTGATCGAAGCGCACCCGGGGGAACGTCCATCGAAACCACATGAGGACGTAAAGGAGGACGTAGGTTTTGGCCAAGAACCAGACCACCCCGGGGATCTTGAAACTGAACCCGAACGGGCCGTGCCAGCCGCCGAAAAAGAGGCTTGTGGCCACGGCGCACACAATGAACATGTTGGTGTATTCCGCCAGGAAAAAGAGGCCGAAGCGCATGCCGCTGTATTCCGTGTGGAATCCCGCCACCAGTTCCGACTCCGCTTCCGGGATGTCGAAAGGCGCCCTGTTCGTTTCCGCCGTGGCACAGATGAAGTAGATGAGGGCCGCCACGGGCTGCAGGAACACGAACCACACGCGTTGCTGCGCCATGACCAGTTCGCTGAAGCGGAAAGAATTGACCATAAGCACCACGCTCATCACCGAAAGGAGCAGCGGGATTTCATACGCCACCGCCTGGGCCACGGACCGAATGGCCCCCAAAAGGGCATACTTGTTGTTGGACGCCCAGCCGCCCACGAGGATCGCCAGAACGCTGAACGTGGAAAAGGCAAAGATGAGAAGGAGCCCCACGTTCATGTCGCGGATGATGAGATCTGGTCCGAAGGGCAAAACCAGAAACGCCACCAACACCGGCGTGAAAACGAGCACGGGGGCAATGACGAAAAGGATGCGGTCAGCCCGCGCCGGCGTGATGAGTTCTTTTCCCACCAGCTTGATGCCGTCCACGATGGTCTGGAGCAGTCCGTGCGGACCCACTTCCATAGGGCCAAGCCGGACTTGAATATGCCCGGCCACTTTCCGCTCCAGCCACACGAGAAAAAGCGCATTGAGCTGGCTGAAAATCAAGACGATGACCAGGCCGATAATGAGCCTAAGCCAGTAGGCACCCGAAGTTGCGGCGGCTTCCATCATGACGGGACGATCTCCTTGCAGGGGTTGGCACGGTCCGTCAATCCCTTGAGAGGGTGTCCAAAAGGTTCCCTAACGGTCGATTTCCGGCACAACGATATCGATGCTGCCCAAAATGGCGATGGCATCGGCCACGAGCGTTTCTTTCAGGACATCGGTCAGGCAGTGGAGGTTCCCGAAGCTGGGTACCCGCACATGAACCCGATACGGATAGGGACTGCCGTCGCTCACCAGGTAATAGGCCGTCTGACCGCGGGCGCTTTCAAAGGCGAAATACACTTCCCCGCGTGGCGGCTTGACTTTGAGCCGCACCCGTTCCTGCCGGTACGGCCCCGCCGGCATTTGGTCCAGCGCCTGTTCGATGATGCGGCAGCTCTGTTCCATTTCCTCCAGCCTCACCCGGTACCGGTCCAGGGCGTCGCCTTTGGTGCCCGTGGGGATTTCGAAGTCGAACCGATCGTAGACCTCGTAGGGCTCCACCTTCCGCATGTCGAAGGCGACGCCGGCCGCGCGCAGGTTCGGGCCGGTCACCCCGAACCGCCGGGCCAGATCCTTGTCGATGATGCCCACATCGCGCACGCGATGGATAAAGATGACGTTTTTCGTCACCAAATTGTGGTAGTCCGGCCAACGGCTGCGCAGCCTTTTGATGAAGGCACGGGTCTGCTCGACAAACACCTCATCCACATCGCGGGACACCCCGCCGAACCGGCAATAACTATAGGTCAGCCGCGAACCGCTCACCCGGTCCAGAATGTCCAGGATGTTTTCGCGATCGTCGAAACAGTACAGAAACGGGGTGAAGGCGCCCAAATCCATGAGGAACGTGCCGAACCACAAGAGGTGGCTGGAAATGCGGTTGAGTTCGGCGCAAATGACCCGGATGTACTTGGCCCGCTCAGGAGGATCGATCCCTGCCAGCTTTTCCACGGCCAGGCAGAACCCATGGTTGTAGAGCAGCCCCGAGAGGTAATCCATCCGACTGGCGTTGGGCATAAACTGGAGGTAGGTGCGGTTCTCCCCCATCTTTTCGTGGCCGCGATGCCCGTAGCCGATGATGGGGTCCGCCTCCAGGACATATTCGCCGTCCAGAGTGAGAAGCACTCGCAAGACCCCGTGGGTGCTCGGGTGCTGGGGCCCCAGGTTCAGACTGTAGATCTGCTGTTGCGCCGGTTGAGGAAAGTATTCAGCCATAAACCTCTTCCCGTTTGCGGTAAGCGTGAACCGTGCCGAAGTCTTTGCGGAGCGGGTGAAAATCCGCGTCTTCCGGAAGCAGGAGGTGCCTTAGGTCCGGATGCCCGGAAAAGCGCACACCGAAAAACTCCCACGCTTCGCGTTCCTGCCACAGGGCCGAAGAGAACACCCCCGACACCGACGGAATTTCCCCGTCGTGAGGGCACAGAACCCGAACAGCCATGCGAGCCCTGGGTTCGTAAGTGTTCATGTGATAGACGAATTCCAAGGTGTCCTGAAAATCCAGACCCGTCAGCGATTCCAAGTAGAAACCGCATTCTTCGAAGATGCGCATGACGGCCACGAGGGATTCCCTCGGACACGTGATGGTCCAGGAAACCCCGGTGCGGAAATCGGGATCCGCCGTGAGCGCCCCTTCGCCGAGAAGTTCTCGAATGCGCTGCAGCGCCTCGTCTTTCGCCGCCATGATCAGCCCACCCTTTCCAGTCTTGCGAACCGGCGCAACACGTTGCGCTTTTCCCCCTTGGTGATCTTGTCTTCCAAAGCCAGAATGCCTTGGATGAGCCCTTCCGGCCGGGGCGGGCATCCCGGGACATAGATGTCCACCGGTACGATCAGGTCCGCTCCCGGAACAATGGCGTACTGGCCGTCGTATTCGAAGGGGCCCCCGGAAATGGCGCAGTTGCCCATGGCGATGCACCACTTGGGGTTGGGCATCTGGTCCCAGAGCATCTGGATGGCCGGAGCCATCTTCTTGGAAATCGTCCCGGCGACGATCATGACGTCCGATTGGCGCGGAGAAGGCCGGAAGACACCCGCGCCGAACCGATCCAAATCGAACCGGGACGCTCCGGCGGCCATCATCTCAATGGCGCAGCACGCCAACCCGAAGGTCATGGGCCAGAGGGAATTGGCCCGTGCCAGATTGAGGAGGTCTTCCAGCAGGGCGAACTGGATTACCGGCTCTGTTCTTTGGTTTTCCACTCAAACACTCCTTTTCGCCACGCGTAGACAATTGCCAAGGACAAAATGCCCAAGAACAGAAACACCTCGATGAAATCGCGGATGGCATACTGCCCGTAGGCCAAGGTCACCGGGAACAGGTAGAGAACGTCCACATCGAAGGCCAGGAAAATGAGCGCGTAGATGTAATAAGCGGCCGTAAACTGGATCCAGGCGCTCCCGATGGTTTCCATGCCGCTTTCGTAGGTTTCGTCGCGACGGCGCCCCGCGCTTCGCGGCACAATGAGGTGGGAGATGATGATGGGAATGACCGCGAACACCACGCCGACCAAAAGGTAAAAGGCAACGGCCAGGAAATCTCCGAGCAGGGCTTGCGGCACCATAAAAAGTCCCTCTTATTCGATATAAATGGCCTTGAACTTACAGGTTTCAATACAGATCCCGCACCGGACGCACACTTCCTCGTCGATCACATGGCATTCCTTGTTGACGCCGATGATGGCGTTTTCCGGGCAGCGCCGACGGCACGCGCCGCAGCCGGTGCACTTGTCCACGTCGATGACGTATTGGATCAAAGGCTTGCAGATCTTGGCCGGACACTTCTTTTCGTAGACGTGGGCTTCATATTCGTCCCGAAAATATTTCAAGGTGCTCAAAACGGGGTTGGGTGCGCTTTTCCCCAGACCGCAGAGCGCCGTCTCCTCAATGGCGTGACAAAGCTCTTCCAGCTTGGTGAGGTGCTCCGGCGTGCCCCGCCCCTCGCACATGTCCACCACGAGCTCGTGCATGCGCTTGACACCCACCCGGCAGGGAATGCACTTGCCGCAGGATTCTTCCACCAGGAAGTTCAGGAAGTAGCGGGCCACATCCACCATGCAGGTCACTTCGTCCATGACGATCATGCCGCCCGAGCCCATCATGGATCCGGCTTCCTTGAGCCGTTCGAAATCCACAGGCAAATCGATGAGCCGCTCCGGCACACAGCCTCCCGACGGACCGCCCGTCTGGACGGCCTTGAACTTCTTCCCCCCCGGGATACCGCCGCCGATGTCTTCGATGATGGTGCGCAGCGGCGTCCCCATCGCCACTTCCACCAAACCCGTGTTGTTGATCTTGCCCACCAGGGAGAAGATTTTGGTTCCTTTGCTTCGCTCCGTGCCGATGGAGGCGTACCAGGCGCCGCCGTTGTTGATGATCAACGGCACATTGGCCCAGGTTTCCACGTTGTTCAAATTGCTCGGCCGGTTCCACAACCCTTTTTCCACCGTGTGGATATGCTTGCCGCGGGGTTCGCCGATCTTTCCTTCCAAAGAGGCCATAAGCGCCGTAGATTCCCCGCAGATGAAGGCTCCGGCGCCGCGGTTCACGTGGATGTCCAAACTGAAGTCGGTGCCCAGGATGTTTTCCCCGAGCAGGCCGTATTCCTTGGCCTGGTGGATGGCCCAGATGGCGTTTTCCACGGCCATGGGGTATTCAAACCGAACGTAAATGTAGCCTTCCCTGGCCCCGATGGCGTACCCCCCGATGATCATGCCTTCCAGCACTTGGTGGGGATTGCCTTCCAAAAGCGAACGGTCCATATAGGCGCCGGGGTCCCCTTCGTCGGCGTTGCACATGACGTATTTGATGTCCCCGTGCGCCCTCCGGCAGGATTCCCACTTGACGCCCGTGGGAAACCCACCCCCGCCTCGCCCGCGGAGTCCCGATATCTTTACTTCCTCGATGACCTGCTCAGGGCTCATGCCGGAGAGGACCTTGGCCAAGGCCGAATAGCCCCCGCGGGAAATGTAATCCTCGATGTCCCGAACGAAATTGCTGCCCGTGTCTTTGAAAACAATCCGCTGCTGCTTGGCGAAAAACGGGATTTCGTACTCGTGGACGATGCGGTTTCCCGTCGTAGGATCCACATAGAGGAGGTCCTCGATGACCTCCCCACCGAGAACACTGCGTTCCACAATCTCCGCGACCCGGTCGAGTTTCACCTTCTGGTAGAAAACCTCCTCGGGCTCAATGACCACTATGGGACCGGCGGCACAAAACCCATTGCACCCGGTGGGAACCACCATGTATTCGCGTGTGATCCCTTTTTCCTCCAAGAACTTTTCGAAGGCATCCACAAGCTTTTGGCTGCCCTGGGAATGGCATCCCGTTCCGTTGCAGACGCGGATGCGCTTGCGAATATGTTTGCGCTTTTCGAGAATTTGTTGCCGCAACGCGTCCAGATCTTGAATGCTCGTGAGCCGCTTCATGGTTTTCCACCTACGCGCTCTTGGCTTTGATTTCTTTGATCAGCGCCGCCATCTTGTTCGGGGTCATTTCACTGTAGGTCTCTCCACTGACGACCACCACCGGAGCCGAAGCGCATGCCCCCACACAGTTGACCGTTTCCAACGTGAGGGCCAAATCTTCCGTGGTCTGTCCCGGCTCCAAACCCAGGTCTTGCCGCATGCGGTCCAAAAGCTTCGGCGTCCCCTTCACATGGCAGGCCGTGCCCGTACACACCTGGACCATCGTGCGCCCACGAGGCGTCAAGCTGAACACTTTGAAGAAATTGGCTACGCTGTAAACTTGGCTGATGGGCATCCGCAGCCGTTCGGAAATCCTCAGCAGGCTCTCCTTCGGCAGATAGTTGAACTTGTGGTTCACGTCCAACATGATCTGAAGGAGGGATTCCGGCTTGGCGCCCCATTGATCGATGACCGCATCCACGTCCTGAAGAATCTGTTCCATAGAAAGGAGCCTCCACACATCATTCCGTCGGGGCCGATCCGCGCGGGACGGGTGACAAAAACCAGAGGTGACACGTGATTTTTTGCACAACGTGTCCCCGAGGGTCAAGGGAAAAATTGTGCATTCACGAATCCCGCACCGCGTTCAGCCTCAAAGTAAACACGGAGCCTTTACCCTTTTCGCTGGTCACCGTCAACGTGCCGCCGTGGGCGCGCACTACTTTCTGAGCGATGGCCAATCCCAGACCCGTCCCCGGTTGGGATCGGATCTCCCGATCCTTTCCCCGATAAAATTGATCAAACACAAAGGGAATCTCTTTGGGGTCGATGCCCACCCCCGTATCTTCCACGGCCACGGTGACACATGAGCCGTCCCGGCGCGCTCGAACGGTCACGCGACCCCCTTCCCGGTTGTACTTGATGGCGTTCGCAATGAGATTGCTCAAAGCTTCCCGCAGCGAATCAGGGTCGGCGTGCACCATGGGAAGATCTGCGGGAAGGTCCACCTGGACCGTGACCTTCTTTTCTCTGGCCGAAAACTCCAAACCTTTCAGCGCACTATCGACGCATTCCGCCAACGGCGTCGGCTGCAGCTTTTTGACGATGTCCCCCTCGCTCAGACGGCTCATGTCGAGCCAGTCGTTGATGAGCTGCATGAGGGATTCCAGGCGTTCCTTGGCCCGGCTGAGCATTTCCTGTTGCGCTTCGCTGAGCTCCCCCCCGATGCCTCCCAGAAGGACTTCGAAGTACTGCAGGATGGCCGCCAAAGGAGAGCGCAGCTGATGGGTGACCATGGTGACAAAATTGCGCTCCATGGCCTCCTTTTCCTGCCGAAGAGCCCGGGATTCCAGGTCCAGGCGCCGCTTTTCCAATCCGCGGCGCACTACGATCAGCAATTCGTCAGGGGTGAAAGGCTTGGGGAGGTAGTCGTAGGCGCCTTCTTTCATGGCCGCGACGGCGCTCTCGATGGTCGCATAGCCGGTGATGAGCACCGTCACGATGCTGGGGTCCAGGTCCCGGATGCGCCGCACCACTTCGACCCCGTCCATTTCGGGCATTTTGAGGTCTACAAGAACGAGATCGCACGGTTCGCACAGGAGCTTTTCCAGCCCTTCCCGGCCGCTGGAAGCCAGGCTGACCTGCATGCCCTCCCGAGCCAGCACCCGCCGGCACGACACCCGAGCAATTTCTTCATCGTCGATAACCAAAATCTTGGGAGGATCCACTGGAGAGCGCCTTTTTCGATTCCCCGCTGTGCGCGTGAAAAGACCATCGCCAAAACGGCTTCGTCTTTCGCTTATCCCCTTGAGGACGCACGGGCTTGCGGTCCGGATCGCCCGGATCCCCGCTCATCCGGTCGCCCCAACGCCTTCTCGACCTGTCGCGGCCCCGGCCTAGGATTCCAAAATCCCCAGTGTCTCACGTGAACGGTCCATTCTCCACAGGGGCCCGCTCTAAGGCCGGAAGGGCTTATGGGTACCGTCCGAAACCCTTTCAGGAGGCCCGACGACGCGCCAAGAGCTCGGCGACCCGATCCAGGAGCTCTTTGGGCTTGAAGGGCTTGTCCAAGTAATCGTCGGGCTCCGAAAGAGATCCCATGTCTTCCTCGTCCTCGAAGCTGAATCGCGACCCTGTGTCCGAACGGACGCTGGAGACCATCAAGATGGGAATATTTTTGAAGGCCGCCAATTGAGGATCGGACCGCACGCTGGTGACCAGACTGAAGCCCTCGAAAATGCTTTCCATCATGATGTCCAAGATGACGAGATCGGGCTTTTCCTCTTGGATCTTTCGCAGGCCCTCCTTGCCGTCCGAAGCGATGACCACTTCATAGCCGTCGGCAAGCAGGATCATTTTCGTCGACTTGGCGAAATCCGCATCATCATCCACTATGAGAATCTTTGCCTTGGTCGCCATGAGCTCTTCCTCCAGCCTCTCGGGCCCTTTCCATGGGGAAGGGTGGCACAAGAACATGTGAAATGATTCTTGAGCTTACCGGATCAGCCCTTGTGTGTCAACGGGATATAGGCTAGGCTTTGCCCGCCCATCACGTCGGCGCACAACGGCGGTCAAAACAGGTAGAAAAAGTCTTCTTCCAGGTCAAAGCGGAGTCTTTTGAGCATGAGCGCCACGTCTTTCGTCTTGCCGTCCCGAGTCATGAAATAGTCTTCCAACGTGGCTTTGACTTCGAAACCCAGTTGGCGGAAGGCACGCACCGCAAGCTGGTTTTCGATGAGCACCTTGGCTTTCAGAAAATAAAGGCCTTGGCGCGTGCCGATTTCGATGAGTTCTTTGATGAGCGACGACCCCAGACCCAGTTGGCGATGTTGCGATCCCACCACCACATAGATTTCCGCCACATGCCTATAGGCTCCCGCCATGCGGTTGAGCGAGGCGAGACCGATGATTTTTGTGCGCATGCCGTTCCACGCCGCCAAAGGAAGGACTCGGGACGGGTCCAGCTGGCGGATCCATGTCCCCACGGTGCGCGGATCCGGCACTTGATCCCGAAATCCCTCCACCTCGTGGTCCGGGATGTCATGAAAAAAAGCGCGCACCGCTTCTTCGTCGTCCCGAACCAGGGCTTTGAAAATCACCGTCTCGCCGTTGTTGAGGAGGCTTTCCTTGGGCTTAGGGACTTCGCTGCGCATCATCGTAGGCATCGTCCGACCTTTCGTTGGGCATGTCTCGCGGAGCTCCTACCCATCCAAGGATCACGAAAACCTCTTCCCCTTTACTGGAAATCGTCACGGCACACAAGATCCAAAGGCGCGGCCCACGGCCTGCCGTTTTCGGTTCTTCGCGTTTCTTCGGCGCTCTTTCATGCCAATCCTCGAACCCACGGAGGCATCCATGAAAATCGGTTTCATCGGCGGCGGCAACATGGGGGAAGCCCTCGTGCGCGGCTTGATCCACGCCGGGATCGTTCCTCCCGATCACCTCACGGTCTATGACATCCAGCGGGATCGCACGGAACACCTCACGCGCACCTACGGCATCCGAGCAGCGGAGGGACTGAGCCAGTGCGTTCTTTCCTCGGATAGCGTCGTTGTGGCCGTCAAACCCCAGAACGTGCCCGAGGTCTTGGAAGAACTGGGACGTTCGGCTCTCCACCGGCCGTTGGTGATCAGCATCGCCGCCGGCGTGCCCATCGCGGTGCTGGAGGCCGCACTGCCGGAAGGGACCCCGGTGGTGCGCGTCATGCCCAACACACCGGCTCTTGTGCTCGCCGGGGCCAGCGCCTTGGCTCGGGGCCGTTTCGCCGACGACACCCATATGGAGACGGCCTTAAGGGTTTTTCGTGCCGTCGGAGTCGCGCACGAAGTGCCGGAAAAGCTTCTGGACGCCGTCACAGGCTTGACGGGAAGCGGGCCCGCTTATGTGCTGTGTTTCCTGGAAGCCCTCATCGACGGCGGCGTCCTCATGGGCCTGCCCCGGCCCGTCGCCGCGGACTTGGTCGTCCAAACGGTTTTGGGAACGGCGCTCATGGTCCAGCAGACCGGAAAACACCCCGCGGCGCTCAAAGATATGGTCACTTCTCCGGGGGGAACGACCATTCATGGGCTCGAAGTGCTGGAGTCTCGCGGTTTCCGAGGGGCTGTCATGGGGGCCGTGCGCGCCGCCACCGAACGGTCTTCGGCCCTGGGAACCACGGCTGTCAAAAAAACCTCGGGTTGAGGTGCCCAGTGAACCGACCGGGAAAGCGCGCCTGAGGCCTTGAGCGTCATCATGAACAAAGGCCGTCCCACTCGGCGGGGGGAGAAGGAGAGAGCCGAGTCGGCCCGCCCAAACAATTCGCACAGGGCGGGATATATGCGGAAGTCGAAGGAGGGACCATGGAAGCTTTTCTCAATCCGAAGTCGGTGCTTCTTGTGGGGGTGACGCGCCAGACAGGCGTCGGGTCCTACAACAATTTAGAAGTCATGCGACGCTACGGCTACGAGGGGCCCATCTACGTGGTCCACCCCTCTGTGTCGGAGATTCTCGGTCATCGGACCTATCGCTCCGTGGCCGAAGTGCCTCAAGTGCCGGAACTGGCGGTGATCTCCGTCGGCCGGGATCGCGTCCTTCCGGTGGTCCAAGACGGCATTCGCAAGGGAATTCGAAATTTCGTCGTCATCAGTCAGGGGTTCGCCGACGCCGATGCGGAAGGCCGCGCTTTGCAGGACTCGCTGGTCGAACTCTGCCGCCAAAACGGCGCCCGCATCCTTGGCCCCAACACCATGGGCATTTTGAACGCCTTTGATGGCTTCTCTACGGCTTTCATCGACATTGCGCGAGACCCGTCCCCGCCTCCGCTGACTCTGGTGGCTCAATCGGGCGTCCTTCAGGTGGGGATCGAATCTTTTACAGGGCGGCTCGGCAAAGCCATCGATATCGGCAACGGCTGCGACATCCATTTTGTGGACGCTTTGCGCTATTGTGCCGACGATCCCCAAACGGAAATCATTGTGCTCCATATGGAAGGCATGCGGGACGGCAGGACCTTCGTGGAAGTCGCCGCCTCCATTGCCACGCGAAAACCGATCGTGGTTCTGAAAACGGGGCGGAGCCACGCCGGAGCTCAGGCGGCTCTTTCCCATACCGGGTCTCTGGTGGGGGAAGACGCCGTTTTTGACGCGGCTTTCCAAAAAGCCGGTCTCCTTCGGGTGCGCTCCATGGTGGAACTGCGGGCCGTGTCCAAGGCGTTGCTGCATTTTCGCCCCATGGAAGGCCCCAATCTGGCGGTCCTCACGGCCACGGGCGCCTGCGGCATCATGAGCGCCGACGCTTGTGAAGACTTCGGACTCCAGCTCGCACCTTTTCCCGACAAGGCACGTAGCCTTCTGGAAAATCCCAAAATCTCCTGGCATCGCCTGGGAAATCCCGTGGATCTCTGGCCTTTGGGCATGGTGGGCGGGTCCTTTCCGGACGTTCTGGAAAAGGCGGCCGAAACGGTCCTTGCCCATGAGGACACCCACGCCGTCCTGGCCATCTTTCCTCGCATGGCTTCCCCGCTTCACGACAACTTGCGCTTTGAAGAAGTCCTGCGGCGCGTGCAGGAAAAGAACGTTTCGCGGAAGCCTTTTGCGTGCTGGGTCTATGGGGACGGCGCCCGCGAGGAGGCTGAGCGGCTCGACCGCATTCCCGGCGTCGCCTGTTTTCCCGGCATCGATGAAGCCGTGATGGGTCTGGCGGCCACCTATCGGTTCCGGCAGCGGAGCCGGCGTGGGGCGTCGAAAGTTGTCCCTGAACAGAGGGCCGCAGACATCGGCCCAGCAGTCGGTGCGAAGGCTCAAGGCCCTGAGGGCGTTTCCTCTACAGCCCCCTCGCCCCAGGAGAAGAACCAAGCCCAAGGCGGCGTGCTCTTAGGCGAGGCTGCTTTGGAGTGGCTCCGCCGTTACGGCATCCCGACGGCCCCGTCCCTCGTCACAACCGACCCGCAAGAAGCCGCCCGGTGGGCGCAGGAGGCGGGTTTCCCCGTGGTGCTCAAGGTGGTATCGCCCCAGTGGGTCCACAAATCCGATATGGGCGGCGTCGTCACGGGAATTCAGGATGCGCAGGCTCTCAGGCGGGCCTTCGACGATTTGGTGCGGCGCTTTCGCACCGCGAGCCCCCGAGGGGAGCTTACGGGCCTTCAAGTGCAAAAGCATCTGAGCGGGTGGGAAATGCTTTTCGGCATCAAACGGGACCCTCAGTTCGGGCCGGTGTTGGTGGCGGGAATGGGCGGCATCTATGCCGAGGTGTTCCAGGATGTGCGGCGGGCCTTGGCTCCCGTGTCGATGGAGGAAGCCAGGGAAATGATTATGTCCTTGCGGCTTTATCCCCTGCTTCGGGGCGTGCGAGGGCAGCCGCCGGCCCATCTGGACGCCCTTGTGGACGCTCTCGTGCATCTTTCGGACCTGGCCTGGGATCACCCGGAAGTCGCCGAACTGGACATCAACCCTCTATTCGCCTCCGCCGACGGGTGTTGCGCCGTGGACTGCCGCATCGTCATCGGCTAAGATCGGGCCAAGGCTCAAAGAGCCAATTTCCGCAAGAGGCTTTTGGTCTCAGGGATGGAGGGAGTCTGAGATATTATGGTGGAAGCGTCGGAACTGCAGCAAAGCCCTTTCCTGGCGGACATTCCGGACGGCGATGTGCAGAGGCTGGCCGAGGTCGCCGTCGTGGTTCATTTCAGGGAGGGGGAGATCATCTTTCAAGCCAATGGGCTGGCAAAGAACTTCTTTTTGCTGAAATCGGGATCGGTTCTCCTGTGTTTTCCCAACGGTCGCTCGCTCGTGGTCCGCCGGCCCGGCCAAGCCCTGGGCTGGTCCAGCTTGGTCAGCCCTTTTCATTACACCGCCACAGCCGTCTGCTTGACGGATTCGGTCACGTATCAATTCAGCAATACGGAACTTTTCAGCCTTTTTCGCATGGATGCCGGGCTGGCCACGCGCATCACGGCCAAGATCGAGTCTTTGATTCAGGAACGAAAACCTTACCGGATGGGACAAACTTCCCAAGGGTGAATGGAGAGTCGATCATGCCGGGACTTTCCGCCATCGCCGCAGCCAACGGCTGGTTCATTACCGCCGCCGGTTTGATCATTGTCTTTACGTGTCTTGCGGTTCTTGCCGCCTTCATTGCCAGGCTCGAGAAGATGCTCTTTTTCTGGGACCGCTGGGTGGCCTGGCTGCAGCGCCTTAAAAGACGTGAATCCTTGTATTCGGCGCCCGGCCCTCTTGCCCAAGAAAGCCCGGGGCAACCGCTTGAGGTTTCGTCCGCCCCAACCATTCCCCTGAGCGGGGAGAGCTTGGAAGTCTACCAGTATTTTCAATGGCTGACGCGCCTGGAAGGGGATGTGTTCAGTCTTTGCCGGGTTCTTGAAAAGGCCGAAAAAAGAGGGATCCCCCGCCCCCACTTCCACCTGGATGAATTGCTCCGCCTGGGCCTGATCGAAGAACTCCCGGGAGAAGACCGCGGGTTTTACCGCTGGACGCCCGGAATCATCGTCCAACATGAAGAGAAGGCACCACACGGCGCGGAGCCTCTTTGACCCCGGCGCCGGTGAAAGATTTGGAACATGGGGCGCGTGACCCGCTCGTAAAAGGATGTCGCCTATGGACATGGTTTTGGATTTTCTTAAAAATACGGGATTCGGCTTGGCCGATTACCGCCATGGGCTCATGATCGCGGTGGGGATCGGTTTCATCTATCTCGGCATTGCCAAGCACTACGAACCCCTGCTCCTCGTTCCCATCGGCTTCGGCATCCTCATGGGCAACGTTCCCGTGTTCAAAGGCCTGGGGCTCGGCATCTATGAGCCTGGGAGCGTTCTCAACTACCTTTATTTCGGCGTGCGTCAGGGGATCTACCCGCCGCTCATCTTTCTCGGCATCGGCGCCATGACCGATTTTTCCACCATGTTGGGTCGGCCCAAACTCATTCTGTTGGGGGCGGCCGCCCAGTTGGGCATCTTTGTCACCTTCCTAGCCGCTTTGGCCTTGGGTTTTCCCAGCAAAGAGGCGGCCTCCATCGGCATCATCGGCGGTGCCGACGGCCCGACGGCTATTTTCCTTACATCCAAACTGGCTCCGGAACTCGTCGGCCCCATCGCCATCGCGGCCTATTCCTACATGGCTTTGGTGCCGGTGATCCAACCGCCCATCATGTATCTTTTGACCACGAAAGAGGAGCGCCTCATTCGCATGAGCGACCCTCGGTCGGTGAGCAAACGCGAAAAGATCATTTTCCCCATTGTCGGGTTTTTGCTGTGTTGTTTTCTCGCACCTGCGGCGCTGCCTCTTTTGGGAATGCTGTTTTTCGGCAATCTGTTGAAGGAATGTCTCGTTGCGGACCGGCTGGCCCAAACGGCTCGAACAGCTCTCATCGACATCGTCACCATCGTCCTGGGCATCACCGTCGGGGCCTCGACCCAGGCGGACGTTTTTCTCACGGCCAAGTCCGTGGGGATTTTCTTCCTCGGCGCCGCGTCCTTTATGGCGGCCACAGCCGGGGGCATTCTTTTCGCCAAGCTCATGAACGTGTTCAGCCAGGACAAGATCAACCCGCTCATCGGGGCGGCAGGGGTCTCGGCCGTGCCCGATTCGGCGCGTGTCGCCCAAATGATCGGCAACCGGGAAGACCCGTCCAATTACCTGCTCATGCACGCCATGGGCCCAAACATCGCCGGGGTGATCGGATCCGCGGTAGCCGCCGGTGTCCTTTGGTCCTTTTTCATGTAATTTTTACAACAGCAGTTTAACCTGAACAGACGGAGACACGACCATGCTGATTAAAGAATGGATGTCCGCCCCCGCCATCACCATCGATCCCGACGAACCCATGCCGAAAGCCGTCAACCTCATGAAGGAAAAGGGCATCCGGATGCTGCCCGTGCTGAAAAACGGCGAACTCGTGGGGGTCCTGACCGAGACCGACATCAAACGGGCTTCGCCGTCCGACGCCACGCTGCTGGAGATCCACGAGCTGCTCTATCTTCTTGCCCGCATCAAGGTCAAAGAGATCATGAACAAAAAGCCCGTGACGATCCCCATGGATTTCACGGTCGAGGAAGCTGCGGAAAGGCTCTTGGAACACGGCATTTCCGGAGCTCCCGTCGTCGACGCCTCGGGAAAGGTTCAAGGCGTGATCACGCGGGCGGATATGTTCAAGGTGCTCATTTCCCTCAGTGGGCTGCGGCATCGGGGAGTCCAGTTCGCCTTTGAGATCGAAGACCGTCCGGGTTCCATCAAGGAACTGACCGACCTCATTCGAAGCGCCGGCGGTCGCATCGCCAGCATCCTCGGCTCCTACGATCGAGCTCCTTCCGGATTTCGCCATGTCTACATCCGCGCCTATGATCTGGATCGCTCCACGCTGGGTGAGCTCACGGAAGCCCTGAAGAAAAAAGCCAAGATGCTCTATCTGGTGGATCATCGGGAAAACAGGCGGGAAATCTTCATCTGAGAACGCCTCGGAACCGCACGGGGGAAGGGTCGTAACTCCCTTCCCGCGGCGGGCCCTCTTAGAAGCTTGAGTCCTCACGCCCTCCGCTTGAGGCTTAAAGAAAGAGCAGATTCTCCATAACGGCGGGATTCTTGGGCGGTTTCCTAAAGCCCGAGATAGGCTTCTTTCACCCTCTCGTCCTCGAGGAGGTCGTGGCCCGTGCCTTCCATGACAATCCGACCGTTTTCCAGGACGTAGGCCCGATCGCAGATGGCGAGGGTTTGTTTGACGTTTTGTTCGACCATGAGGATGGTCATGCCCTGGCTGTGGATTTGTTGGACAAGTCGAAAAATTTCTTGGGTCAGGCGGGGCGAAAGCCCCAAGGACGGCTCATCGAACAAAACCATCCGGGGAAGCGACATAAGGCCTCGGGCGATGGCGCACATTTGCTGCTCGCCGCCCGAAAGCGTCCCCGCCATCTGATGGCGGCGCTCTTTCAACCGCGGAAACAGTTCAAAAACCCACTCCAGGGTTTCCTTCCGCTTGGCTTTGGCCTCCGATTTGAGGGCACCCATTTCCAAGTTTTCCAAAACCGACATCTCCGGGAAAAGCTGCCGACCCTCCGGGACGTGCGAAAGCCCGTATTGAATGATTTCATAGGGCTGCACTTGGTCCAGCCGCACATCGCCGAAGCGAATGGCGCCGCCCTTCGGGCGGATCTGCCCCGAGATGGTTTTCATGAGGGTGGATTTTCCGGCCCCGTTGGCTCCCACCAGCACGACCAATTCGTTGGCGTCCACGTGAAAGGACACATCCCACAGCACCTGCACGTCGCCGTAAGCCACATTCAATTGCTCCACCTGCAGCATGAACGCTAGTCCTTTCCTAAATACGCTTCGATAACGGCAGGGTGGTTGGCCACCTCTTCCGGGGTGCCTTCGGCAATGCGCTGCCCGTAATTGATGCACAAGAGCCGGTCGCACACACTCATGATCACCCGCATGATGTGTTCCACAATAATGATGGTGACCCCCGAATCCCGGATCTTACGGATCAACGCCACCCCTTCGGCTTGTTCCTGCGGGGTCAGTCCCGCCATGGTTTCATCTAGGAGGAGCAATTTCGGATCGGTGGCCAAAGCCCGGGCGATTTCCAACCGTTTGCGGTCACCTAAGGGAAGGCCTTTGGCCGAGGCGTCTTTTTTGTCCGCGAGGCCGCAAAACTCTAGGACCCCCAAGGCCTTGTCCCGGCTCTTGACCACGGATTCCGTGTGATTGAACGCCGCGGTCATGACGTTTTCCAAAACCGTCATGCGGCGAAGGGGCTTGACCACCTGGAACGTGCGGCCAATGCCCAGTTTGCAGATCTTCCACGTGGGCAGTCCGTTCAGGGTGTGGCCCTGAAAGCGGATGTGCCCCGACGTGATGGGATAATAGCCGTTGATGAGGTTGAAGACCGTGGTCTTTCCCGAACCGTTTGGACCGATGAGACCGAAGATTTCTCCCTCGTTCACATGGAAGCTGAGTTCGTTGACGGCCCGAAGACCGCCGAAATCCTTGGTGAGTTCGTGGGATTCAAAAAATGGCGTGCTCATGAACCCTTTCCTGCCGAAGCCGAAGCGGCGCCGGCCTTCGAAGACCCGAGGCGCCGAATCTTATCCCAGTCTCCAACGATGCCATTGGCCATGTAAAGGATGACGAAAATGACCAACAAACCGAAGACGAGCACGTGGAGTTCGCTGACCCAACGAGGCCCTAAACCGAAAAAGGAGCTGCGGAACGTCTCCTGAAGGAAGACCATGATAAACGCCCCCAGGGGCGGCCCCCAGAGCGTGCCTACGCCGCCGATGATTCCCACCAGGATGGCCATGATGGAAATGTGATGGAGGGAAAAAACCACTTCCGGGTCGATAAAGGCCATATAATTCATATAGAAGGCACCCGCCAAGCCGGTAAAAAAGGAGCTGACGACCAAGGACAGGCTCTTGTATCGGAACGCGTTGACTCCCATGGATTCCGCCGCGTCCTGGTCTTCCCGGATGGCGATGAAGTAATAGCCCCACTTGGAGCGCATGACCCGGTGAATGGCATAGATGCAGCCGAAAGCGATGGCCAAGGCGAGGTAGTAATAGGGCAGTTTGCTCCGAAAGCTTTGCATGAGGAGAATTCCCTGCATGCCTCCGGTCAGACTGCGCCAGACGACCGCCGCGAGCCGAAAAATCTCCCCGACGGCGATGGTGGCCAGGGCAAAGTAAGGCCCCCGTAAACGAAAGCAGATCCAGCCGATAACCAAACCGATCAGAGAGGCTATAGGCCCGCCGAGAAGCATGCCCCACCAGGCGGAAATCCCGAGTTTGGTCGCGCACAGACCCGCCGTGTAGGCGCCGATGCCGAAAAAGATGGCATGGCCGAAGGAAACCTGGCCCGTATAACCGGCCAGAAGATTCCATGACGACCCGATGACCACCCACAGCAGGGCGAGGATGAACATGTGGACATAGTAGTCCGATCGAACGATCAGGGGAAATGCGAGGGCCGCCGCCACGATCACGACGATGTGCCACCGTGGTGCCTTCATGCCGCCTCCGTCTCTTTTAGATCTTGGTCAACCGCTTCAGCCCGCCCGGGAGAAAGATGAGGACCAGCAGAAAGATGACCATGCCTACGGCGTCTTTGAGCGCCATGGAGATGTAGGTCGCTCCCAACGATTCCGAAACGCCTAAGACGACACCCCCCACGATGGCGCCCACAGTACTTCCCAGTCCCCCGAGAATGGTGATGACGAAAGCCTTTAAGGTGAAAGCGCCGCCCAAATCCGGGAAGAGATAATAAATGGGAAGCAGCAGTGTGCCCGCCGCCGCCACAAGAGCCGCCCCCAATCCATACGTAAACACCGTGATCCGTTCGGCGTTTACCCCCAGCAGAAGGGCCGCCTCCTTGTTCTGGGCCGTCGCGCGAACGGATTTTCCCACATCCGTTTTCAGCAGGAAGATGAACAAACCGATGGTGAGCAGCACGGCGATGCCGAAAGCGATGACCATGGGAAGATTGAAGGCGATGGATCCGGCGTAAAGCGACATGGACGTGTAAGGGGGCCGCACCGACTTATAGTCGGAATGGAAAATCAGGCGGGCCAGTTCCGTCAGGACCATTCCAATCCCGACGGTCATGAGCACCTGGTTTTCCGGAAGAATGCTTTCCACTTTAATGAGGGGGTTCAGGAGGTAGCGTTGGAGAAGGGAGCCGAGGACGAAAAGGGCAGGCATGGTCACCAGCAGCGCCACGTACGGATCCAAGTGAAGATATTCGTAGAGGACGTAAGTGATGTACATGGCGACCATCATGAGCTGACCGTGGGCTAGGTTGATGATTTTCATCACGCCCATGATCAAGGTCATGCCGATACCCACCAAGGCGTAGATGCCTCCCATGAGGATCCCGGCGACGACGGTTTGAATAAAGACAGCCATAGGGTCTCATCCTCGCGGACTGAGCCGATTCAGAGGCAACATGGCGCGGAGCGCCTTAAAAGCGCTCCGCACCGCTCAGGGTTATTTCCACACAGCTTCCCAGTCGATGGGATAGACGTAAGGTTTGGTGGCGAGTTCTTTCGGCCACACCAGTTCCAGGCGGCCGTCGATCCATTGGACCAAATAGGTGGGCAGTCGGTTTTGGTTGGTCTTCTTATCGTAGGCAATAAATTTGACCGGGCCGAACACCGTCATCATGTCGGTTTCCGAAAGGGCCTTGCGGATGTCGTCGGCACCGGTGGATTTGGCCCGCTTCAGAACATCGGCGATGACGTAGGCCGCTGCATAAGCTTCGGCGCCGTGGTATTCGGTATCTTTGTTGAAAGTGCTCACGAATTTATTGTAGTAATCCATGGCGCCGGGGTACTTGAGCGTTTGGTACCACAGGGTCGCCGAAAACACCTTTTCCGACGCCTTGCCCGCGTTCTGCGGAAATTCGGGCAAGGTGAACCCGGCGGCGCCGCCCACGAAAAGTTTGGGCTTAATGCGAAGTTCCATGGACTGGCGCATGAGCAGCGAGGCGTCCATGACGTAAGAGATCATGTAAACGAGATCCGGGTTCTTGTCTTTGACCTTGACGAGAATCGGCTTGAAGTCCACGCCCCCGTGCTCGTAGCCTTCGTCCACGACCACCTCGATGCCGAGCCGTTTACAAATTTCTTTAAACTCCTGGGAACCCGAGCTGCCGAAGTTGGTGTTTTCGTAAAGAATGGCGGCCGTCTTCGGTTTGACCACTTCCGTGAGAAAGCTCTCCAAAGCCTTGGGGTATTCACTCACGGGCGGGTTCAGACGGAAGACGTACTCCCAGCCTTGTTCCGTGATTTTGTCGTCGGACCCGGTGTTGACAAGAAAGGGAATCCGGCTCTGCTGCGCCACGCCCGCGATGGCGAACGTTTCCGAGCTGCCGTAGCCGCCGCCCAGCATGACGACCTTATCTTTGGTGATCAGCTTTTCGGCCGCCGACCGGGCCACTTCAGGTCGGCCCGTATCGTCTTCGTACAGGAATTCCAATTTCTTGCCGTTGATGCCGCCGGCGTCGTTAATTTCCTTCAAAGCCAGGTCGAAAGAAAGCTTCTCGATTTCGCCGAATTTGGCCTTGGCCCCGGTGAGCGGAAGGATGATGCCTACCCGGAGCGTTTCTTGGGCCCATGCTAAACCGCCCCCCAAAGTGCACAAAAGACTCAGACACAGCAATGCAGCCAGCGCTCGTCTCATTGTCCGTCCTCCCCTTTGATAAAGTTCCCGATGTGACCCGTTCAACTGCCAGGATTAACATGCTTTGTGCACACAAGAGCGGAGCCGAAGATTTTGAACGTGAAGGCATTTCGGGGCACCGTACCCTCATGCCCCTCAATGGTCCGAAAACAAGGGAACCGGTATCCGTTGTTGGTGTGCGTGAACAGCTCGAGGAACAGTCATGTCCCGGTTCGCCCACGGCGACTCTATCTGCCGTGGGCGTCGCTGTCAAGCATCGGTAAGATGGGACGTCCGGCCGTCAGTAAAAGATCGTGCGAACCCGATGATACGGACGTCGCCGGAAATCTTCCTGCTGCCCGAGGGACCACAACCAATGGTCGACCAAGGCGCTGGTCACGTGGCATGCTCCAAGGGCATGGAAGGTTTCTTTGAGCCGTTCCACGGCGAGGAGGGTCATGGCTCGGATTTCGATCTCTTCTCGGCATCCCGAAACCAGATATCGACCGGCATCGATGTGGGCCGCCAGTTCCTTTTCGTATTCGAGGATGCCCAATTCCCGAAGCACTTGGGGCAACTTGTAATCGGCAAAAGCCGTCAGGCGATCGATGTCCCAAAAGCGGCCGATCCCCTGCCCGCGGAAAGCGGCGTATAAATCGGCGGCAAAAATTTGGGCGCGTTTCCAAAAATAAACCGGAAAGCCGTCCAGAATGAACTCGTCACGAAAGCTCTCGAAATCCTGCGCCAGACGGGCGGCGAGCCGACAGGCGGACCCGTCCGCCCAAGCGATGAGGTTCACCACATCCCCGGACCATTTCTCCATGAGCACGCGGCCGGCTTCCCGAAGGTTTTCCAGACGCTCTTCGAAAAGGGGGATGCGGCCCGTGCCTTCCAAAACCCGCTCCAGGTCTGAAGGCCCCATGTGGAGCAAGTATCGGGGATCCGTGAGGGGAATCCCGCCACGATAGGCTTTTTTGAGGGCGGCGGCCAGGCCGCAATAGCCCGAATAGACCACGCCGTCCAGCGTCACTTCCCAAGAGGGTGTTCCGGGATCGGGCCAGAAGCAGTGGTTCAAAACATCCAAGACGAAAATCCATCGGGCCGTCTCGGCCGTCCCGTCCCAGTAGTGGAACGATTGATGCCAAGACGGCAAATCGCGCACCCCATGTCCCCACCGGCGGACGGCGGGTTCCACAGCCGATTCCTTCAGGCGAACCCATCGAGCCCGGGCCGCCACAGCGCGGACGGAATCCAAAACCGGAAAATCCTGCATCGTCTCAACTCTTACCCTTTGCCGCTTCGTCCCGAAGCCACTGCATGAGGAAAGGGCGCGTGTTTTTCGACGGATCCCTCACCACCACGGCTAGGGCCCGCTTCAGAATTCGGCCCACCTCAGGTCCTTGCGGCACACCCGTGACGGCCATCACGTCCCGACCGTCGACGGCCAGAGCCTTTTCCGTTAAAGGCGGCTTTTCGTCCAAGATTCGTCGGATCCTCGCGGCAAGCCTTTCCACCTCCCCCACCGGGTCGTCTTCCGTCCCGTGGGCCAGCCGATCCGCCCGAATGAGATCCAAGAGATCCTCTAGGAGCGGTTCACCGACCCTTTGGATCAGCCGCCGCACGGCTCCGTCCTTCCACCGGTCCGTAGAATGAACCATGTGGTTTTCCACGAGGGTCACCACCTCTTCGCCCAGTTTTTTGGGCGTGAGCCACCGCGAAAGGATCTCCGAAGCCATCCGGGCGCTGAGCTCTTCATGCCCGTAGAATCGGTAGATCCCGCGAACCTTTTTCCGCACCCTCGGTTTTCCGATATCGTGCAAAAGCGCGGCCAGCCGCACCCGAAGCCTCGGGGGACTGAACCCCACGCAGAGCACCGTGTGACGGTAGATGTCATGACAATGGTAATGGTTCTGGCGTTTGCGCCAGCCTTCGAGAAGTTCCGGAAAGAACACGGCCGTAAGGCCCGTGCGGCGGCACAGTTCCAACCCGTCCATCGCGTGAGGTCCTGTGAGCAACTTCCACAATTCGTCCCGGATTCTTTCCGCAGCCGCCTGCGCCAACCCCGGCGCCGCTCCGCGCATCGCTTCGAAAGTTCCCCGGTTCACCCTAAAACCAAAACAGGCCACCATCCGAGCGGCCCGGAGAAGTCGCAAGGGGTCTTCCCGAAAGCGTGCCGGAGGGTCCACAACCCCTCGAAGCTTTCCGGAGCCCAGGTCTTTTCGTCCCCCGAAAGGGTCCAGAAAAACCCCGTCCGGATAGGACACCGCCATGGCGTTCACGGTGAAATCCCTTCGCTCCAAGTCCTTGAAAATCCCGTCCCGGCCGTGTGCCGCCCAGGACGTGATCTCAACCGGCCCATCGGGGGTGACCACATGGAGGGTCCCGTGCCGGAGGCCGAACGTCACGAGACGATAGGGGGGACTGAGCACTCTATGAATCGATTCGGGCGGGGCGTTCGTGGAAAAATCCCAATCGCCGGGCGCTTTCCCCAACAGGTGGTCGCGCACCGCGCCGCCCACGAGCCACAGACTGTAGCCCGCAGCGGCGATTCGCCGGGCCACGTCATTGACCGTCTCAGGCATGTGGGAAAAAACTTCCGTCGGATCCATGGGGTTGGGCACACTTTCCAAAATTTTCTTGATCTCCGCTTTTCTTGCCTATATTAAGAGGGTCGAAAGCGATGCACAAGGATGCGCTCATCTCGGGAGGAGGCAGCCGTGGACGCCGTTCGGGTGATGGAAGAAGCCAATCGGATTATCGAGGATTTTCCCTTACACCAGTATGTGCTCTACGCCATGCTTTTCATCCTGGAGATCGCCATCGCTTTTTGGATCGCTTTGAGCCTGTAGTCGCCGGCAGCCGGTTCAATCGGGGACGCGGCTGAGAGGGAAAATCCGGAGAAGCTTTATGCATCAAAACCTTTTGCGCGGGCTAGGCCTTCTTTTGTTGCTTAGCAACGGGACCCAGGTGGGGGAACCCTTCGTCTTCCGTGTGCGTAGAAGGTGACACAAGCGGCAAGGACAAGACGTGAAGGCCATGGGTTCCACCCCATGGCCTTTTTTATTTTCCTCGAAAGGAGGTGATGGACATGGGACTTGGCGGTCCAGTGGATTTGGGTGACGACGTCGGCCCGCTATCGAAAGGCGTCTCAGAGAAAAAGCATCGAAAAAACCCTCAAGAAGGAAAGGACGAAACCATGAGCCGTAAGATTTACGTCTTCGACACCACCCTGCGGGACGGCGAACAGGTTCCCGGGGCTAAACTCAACCGACGTCAAAAGCTGGAAATCGCCGAACAACTGGCGCGGCTGGGCGTGGATGTCATCGAAGCCGGATTCCCGTGTTCATCCCCCGATGATCTCAAGGCCGTGCAAACCGTGGCGGAACAGGTCAAAGGGCCCATCATCGCCGGCTTGGCCCGGGCCGTTGCCGCGGATATCGACATCGCCTGGGAAGCCGTCAAAAAAGCGGAGCGTCCCCGGATTCACGTCTTTCTCGGGTCGTCCGATATCCACCTGCAGAAGAAACTGCGCCGCGATCGGGAAACCGCGCTGCAGCAAGCCGTGGAAGCCGTGAAGTACGCGAAGAAATATTGCGACGACGTGGAATATTCCACCGAAGACGCATCCCGGAGCGATTTCGAATACCTGTGCCGCGTGATTGAGGCCTGTATCAAGGCGGGCGCCACCGTGATCAACGTTCCGGACACGGTGGGCTACGCCATTCCCGAACAATACGGGGAACTGATCCGCAACTTGCGGGAACGGGTTCCGGCCTTGGACAAGGTGATCCTCAGCGTGCACTGCCACAACGATCTCGGCCTGGCTGTGGCCAACAGCCTGGCGGCCATACGAAACGGCGCCCAGCAAGTGGAATGCACCATCAACGGCGTCGGAGAGCGGGCCGGCAACGCCTCTCTGGAAGAAATCGTCATGGCCCTGCGAACCCGGGAAGCCTTCTACAACGCCCATACGGACATCGTGACCACGGAAATTTTCCGCACAAGCCGCATGGTGAGTCGTCTCATGAACATTCCCGTCCAGCCCAACAAAGCCATCGTCGGGGCCAATGCCTTCGCCCATTCTTCGGGCATCCACCAGGACGGCATCCTCAAGGACCGATCCACCTACGAAATCATCCGCCCCGAAGACGTCGGCGTCAAAGCCCACAGCCTGGTGCTCACGGCGCGATCGGGGCGCGCCGCCCTGCGGCATCGACTTAGGGAACTGGGCTATAACCTCACGGATGAACAGTTCGAACGGGTCCACAAACGTTTTCTCAACGTGGCCGACCGCAAGAAGGAAATTTCCGGACAGGATCTCACCAGCATCGTGGAAATCGAACTCACCAAGGTGCCGGAAACGTACACCTTCCACAGCCTGCAGATCATGAGCGGCAACACGATGCAGCCTTTGGCCTCCGTGTCTCTCGTAAAGGACGGCCAGGTGATCACCGACGCCGCCACAGGTAACGGCCCGGTCAACGCCGTCTTCAACTGCATCGAGCGCATCGTCGGCCAGGAAGGCACCCTGCGGGACTACGACCTCAAGGCCGTGACCATGGGCAAGGACGCTCTGGGCGAAGCCATGGTTCGTGTGGAAATCAACGGGGTTGTCTATTCGGGCATCGGCACCAGCCCGGATGTCATCGAGGCCAGCGCCCGGGCCTATGTGAACGCTTTCAACCGGTTTTTCGCCAACGGCAGCACCTAAGTCCTGCGCCCTGCCCCCTCAGGAGCCGGCTCTCCCTCCGTCGGAAGAGACGGTTCCTGGGAAGGGAGCGGGACCTTCCTTTTTCCTAAGGTTTCGCTTCGGCCGGCGACGGGCCTTGGGTTTCCCTCGGAGGTTCGCCGTCGGGCCCCTGAGGGGACGGCGGCGGGGACTCTTCAAGAATGTCGCGGTATTCCACCTGGTAGATGTAGAGCATAACCATGGCGAAGGCGAGGATGAGCGGGCCGTAGACGATCCCTGCGAGCCCGAACCATTGCACGCCCCCCAAAATGGCCAGGAAAATGTAGAAGGTGGACATACCCGCCTGGCCCTTCATGAAGAAGGGCCGAAGAAAATTGTCGATGGATCCCACCAGAATGATGCACCATAACGCCAAAAACACGGCGGCGCCGCTTCTTCCCAGGATCAAAAGATACACCACCGCGGGCACCCACACGAGAGCCGTCCCGACCACGGGGATGAAGGACGTAAAACCCATGAGCGTTCCCCAGAAAAGGCCGGGAATGCCCACGAGCATCAGGCCGATGCCCCCGGCGACCCCCTGGGCCACCGCCGTCAGAAAGCTCCCGAGAAGGGCTGATCGCGCCACAGCCTGCATTCTTCGCAAAATGCGGTCCTCTTGGTCTTCGCGAAGAGGCGAAAGCGCCTTGATGGCCGCAATCATCGATTCCCCATCGCGAAGCAAATAAAAGAGAAAGAAGATCAAAAGGAAAAACCGCGTGATGATGGTCGCCGCGTCGCCCAGGAGCACCGCCCCGCGGTTGATAAGAAATTGCCCCACGTTCTTGCTCGCCGCCAAAAAATGGCTTTCCACTTGCAACTTGGAAAAATCCGCAAAAGTCACGTGGCTTTGGAGCCAGCCGATGACATAGACGACTTTGGGATGGACGGCGATCTTTTGTAGATTTCCCTGGCGGATCCATTCCGTCACTCGGGTGATGGAATCGATTCCTTGGGCGACGAGACTGGACGCAAAGAAGATGGACGGCAGGGCGATGACGAACGTGACCAAAGCCACGGTGAGCCCTGCGGCTACGTTCTTTCGACCGCCGACCCCTTTGAGAAACCGGGCATGGAGGGGACTGAACAAGCTGGCGAGAAGGATGGAAAAAACCAGGGTATGCAGGAAAGGCTTGACGATACCGAAGACCAAGTAAAGCGAGAAGAAAAGGAGGACCAGAAGGAAAAACCGATAGCCGGTTTTCACCCGATCGGGTGAGGGTCCTGAATCTGTCGTCTGCATCCCTCGAGCCTTTCGCAACCTCTTGCCGCTTCCGGCACCGGCGGGTTCGCTCCGCAACGGCCCGACGGGATCACGGCAAACGCTGGGCCTTGTTTTTGTAAGTTTTCGCCTCTTCCGGTTGGTTGAGCATTTCGTAAAGGAACGATTCCAACAGATAGGTTTCTTTCAACTTTTTGGGATCGTCCGTCAGCAGGATTTCAGCCTTCTTTGCAAATTCCAGGGACCGTTTCGGAACGTTTTTTTGGAGCCACACCTTGGCCAGTCCCAAGAATGCCGAGCCGTTATACCCGTCCACCTGGACGGCCTGCTCGTAGAAGCCCAAAGCGCCGTCGAGATCCCCTTTGGTCAAGGCCTTGTCACCTTCTTGAACGAGCTGCACGGAGGCGAGGTATTGAGGAGAGGGCGCCTTCGGCGCCGGGGTTCGCGGGGCCGCGCTCGGCGGCTCTTGGGCCGGGGGCAGGCTTTTTTCTTGAATGGGCGCCCGCGGCGCCGCCGGCGGCGCAACCGGCTGAGTCTTTTGTTCCGGAATTTTTGCGGCCTCAGTCTTTGGGGCCGGCGCCGAGGTCTGCCAGGATCCCGGGATCACCACCGGGCGTTTCGGCGTGCAGCCGAACGCCAAAGCCAGGCTTATCATCGTCACGAAAACCCCGATGCCGTTCGGCCGAAAAGCCCGCATCGCCCGCTCCTTCACCTGTGATAAAAACTGTGGACCTGCTCCCGTGCGCGTTCCCATCCGTTTGTGATCGCTCGCTGTTTGTTTTTCTTACCCTACCGACGGAACGGCCGTTTCGTCAATTGCTGTGGAGAGGGCACAGGGTATTCGGCACCATTTCTTCCAAGAAAAAGACCGTTTCGGTCATTGAACACGAGGGCGTCGCCGGTTCTTCCGATTCCGCGCACACCCGCAGCTCCACAACCCCCGGCGGCACCGCAAAGGGCTGAGGGTTGATCCATGGGCGGATGTTTTTCATAAAGCGCGCCCAGATGCGCAGGGCTCCCGTCGCCCCGCTCAACCCCGTTGAACGGTTGTCGTCGAAACCCACCCACACCAGAGCCAAAAGATCGCTCGTGTAGCCCACAAACCACGAATCACGATAATCGCTCGTGGTGCCCGTCTTTCCTGCACAGGGAAAGGTAATGCCCAGGGAAGCGAGCCCTCGGGCTGTGCCTTCTTCCACCACGTTTTGGAGCATGTGGGTGATGACAAAGGCCTTGGCCGGGCTGGTCACCGTTGTCATTTCCATGTGGCGGTGTTCCAAAACCGTTCCCTTGGGCGTGACCACCTTGCGGATGGTCATCAGTTCCGGCCTCTGGCCCTCGTTGGCCAAAGCGGCATAGGCCCCCGCCATTTCCAAGGGGGTGACTTCAAAAGCGCCCAAGGCAAGAGAGGGAAAAGGATCGAGCCGCGATCGAAAACCCAGCCGCCGCGCCGTTTCCACCACATTTTCGAAGCCGATCTGAGCGGCCATGTTGACGGTGGCCGCGTTCAAAGAATGCGTCAGGGCCTGTCGTAGGGTCACCGTTCCCCGGTAACGACCGTCGTAGTTGCGGGGTGTCCATACCGAGCCGTTCGTTTTGTAGACTCTAGGCACATCCTCGATGCGGCTGATGGGGGTCAGCCCGTCCAGGGCGGTGAGGTACACGAACGGCTTGAAAGCCGACCCGGGCTGTCGATGGGCTTGAAGGGCTCGATTATAGGTGCTGAGGGCATAATCCCTGCCGCCGACCAACGCGGTGAGCGCCCCCGTTTTGGGATGGACCACCACAAGCGCCGCCTGCAAGACTTCCGTGGGTTCTTCGGCCCGCAATCGTGGGTTTCGCGCTTCCAATTCGGCCAGTCCCTCTTTGACCGCCTTTTCCGCTTCCCAGGCGATTTCCGGATGGTAAGCCGTGTAGATGACCAGCCCTTCCGAAGCTAACGTTTCCTTGGAGTAGAGGGCCTCCAGCTGGGCCCTGACCAGGTCTACATAGTAGGGGGCGATCGCGCCCGGCATCGGCCGCGGTGCGGTGCGGATGGGTTCCGCAAGGGCTTTCCCGTAGGCTTCCGCGGTGATGAACTGGAGGTCCCTCATGCGCTGAAGGACCGCGTTGCGCCTCTCGCGGCACAAATCCATGTTCTTGTAGGGGGAATAGCGATTGGGCGCTTGGATCATCCCGGCCAACACCGCCGATTCACTGAGACTGAGATCTTCCACGTTGCGGCCGAAGTAGAATCGGGCGGCTTCGCCCACCCCGTGGATGGCCATGCTGCGCCATTGCCCCAGATAGATTTCGTTGAGGTACATTTCCAAGATGTTTTCCTTGGAATACCGGGCTTCCAAGACCAACGCCATGGCCGCTTCCAGCAGTTTCCTCCTGAGGGTCCTTTCTGGTTCCAGGAAATAATTCTTGACCAGCTGCTGGGTGATGGTGGATCCCCCCTGAACGATACGCCCGGCCATCAGATCCGCCCACAAGGCCCGAGCGATCCCCCACCAATCGATGCCCCGGTGCTCGAAAAAGCGGCGGTCTTCGATGGCGACAACGGCTTTGGTCAAATGATCCGGGACGTCCGTCAAGTTAACGAGCATACGGGTTTCCCGGTTTTCCCCGAAGAGGCGGGCCAAGACCACCGGTTCCACTTCCACGTAGGGCAGGCTCGCTCCGGCTTCTTCAATCCCCAGCACCCGATCCCCTTGGAAGCGAACGATCACTTGCCGAGGTTTCAGGGTCGTCCCCGGGTATGAAAAGCCGCGAAAGAAAACCCGGGCGGTCTCTTTGGAGCGGACATATTCCCCCGGACCGGGCTCCGAACTCGTCGTCACCCGATAGCCGCGAGCGGCGAGAACTTCTTCGAATTGGGCAAGCCCCAGAGGCATCCCAGGGTAAATCATCAGGGAATGACTCAAAACCACAGCCGGGACGCTCCACAGTCGCCCTGCAAAACGCTTCTCGATGGCCTTGGCCAAATAAACGTATCCCGCAACGCCCGCCAGCGCGAGGATGACCGCCAAGACCATGCCCAGCCCAAGGATGCGCCGCACCCAAGTTCTTCGTTTCTTGAAGCCTTGAATTTTTGTCATTTCCGATCCAACCGAACGACGCATTCGATATGCGGCGTGTGGGGAAAAAGATCAAAGGGGAGGACGGAACAAATGATGTAACTGTTTGCCAAAACGCCGAGATCCCGAGCCAATGTGGAGGGGTTGCAGGAAACCATCACGATCCGACGCGGCGCCAGTTCCAAAAGGGCCTTGACGACTTTGGGATGCATGCCCGATCGAGGGGGATCGGTGACGATGACGTCCGGCGGCTCACCGAGGATGTCCCGGGGCGTATGCCGAAGCACCTCCTTGAGATCGCCGGCAAAGAATCGGCAGTTTTCCACACCGTTCAGGGCGGCGTTTCGGTACGCGTCGGCGACGGCCTCTTCCACCAGTTCAAATCCCGTCACCTTTCGAGCCTGCGAGGCCAAGCTCAAGGCGATGCTCCCGGTGCCGCAGTAGAGGTCCCAGACGGTCTCGGCACCGGTCAGTCCGGCGCTTTCCCGAATCGCTTCATAGAGACGCTCCGCCCCCAAGGTGTTCGTTTGAAAAAACGAATGAGCCGAAATGCGAAAACGAAGGGGACCGATACGCTCTTCAATGCCCCCCGCCCCCCAGAGGACTCGGGAGTCTTCGCCTTGAGCCACCTGGGCGCGGGTTCGGTTAATGGAATGGACGAACGTGGTGAGAGGCGGCCCTTGGTCTTCCAGCATTCGGGCGATCCGCTCCACGGCGCGGTCAGCCCCCGGCGCGTCGGCCGTGATGAGGTGCACAAGACGCTGGCCGGTCCTCTTGGCTTCCCGCACCACGACAAAACGCCAGAGACCCTGGTGGGTGCGAATGTCATAGGGGGGAAGCCCGCTTTCTCGGGCGCCGCGGCGCACAACGTCCACAACGGCCATGGCTTCCGGTGATTCCAACCGGCAATCGTGCACGTCGAAGACGCGGTCGAACCGACCTCGCACATGGAGACCCAAGGCACAAGATCGATCATAGGCCACATCGGCGCGGGCCGTCTCATCCGAAGACAACCACCGACGGGCCGAAAAGGTGAATTCCATTTTGTTCCGATAGCCGTAGATCACCGGCGACGGGGTGACCTCCTCGATGGGGCCCTGAAGGCCGTCCGGGAGATGACTCAAGCATTCCGAGACATGGCGATGTTTCCACGCCAATTGCTGCGCGTAGTCCAAGTCTTGCCAGAGGCACCCGCCGCACATCCCGAAATGGGCGCAGGCCGGTAGAACCTGGTACGGGGAAGGCTCCAGAATGCGCATCACCTGCGCTTCCGCGTAATTGGACTTCTTCTTGACGACCCGCACCTGGACCTTCTGGCCTGGGAGGGCTCGATCCATGAGGACCACGAAGCCGTCGAGGCGGCTCAAGGCCCTGCCGCCGAAAACCAGCTGTTCCACACGGAGTTCCAGTTCGCTGCCCTTCCGGAGCAATTCCATGGAGTTGCATGCCTTTCGTGCCGTGAAATGTCTGTTGCTAAACAGGGCGTCTATGCTAATAGATACGCTTTCGGAACGCCAGAACCTTCGTCCGGACGTTGCGCCATGTGGGGACGCACCACGGAGACCTTGTCCATGAGATCCGTTCAGACCTATGGAAAACTCATCAAATTCAGCCACACCGTCTTCGCCTTGCCTTTCGCCTTGGCCGCCGTCACTCTGGCTCATCGATTGAAACCCGTGACGGTGTCGTCCTTCTTTTGGATTGTCCTGGCCATGGTGGGTGCCCGTTCCGCCGCCATGGGTTTCAACCGCTTGGTGGATGCCCGTTTCGACCGTTTGAACCCCCGGACGGCCGATCGGCCGTCGGTCACCGGAGAAATTTCCTCTCGGGCCATGGTCGCTTTCATTGCGGCATCGTCGGGCCTTTTCGTTTTCAGCACGGCCATGCTGGGTCCTTTGTGTTTCAAGCTCTCCGTCCCCTGCCTCGCCGTGCTCTTCGGCTATTCGTACACCAAGCGCTTTACGGCCGCCTCGCATCTCTATCTCGGGGCCGCCATCGGGTTGGCTCCCATCGGCGCTTGGATCGCCGTGACCGGTTCCCTGGACGTCCGAATTCTCCTCCTCTCCGGGGCCCTCATGACCTACATCGCCGGTTTCGACATCCTTTACGCCTGTCAGGACGTGGATTTCGACCGCAGCATGGGCCTTTACAGCGTGCCCGCCCGATGGGGCATCGAAGGGGCCTTGCGCCTCTCCGCCGCCCTCCACGGGGCTACTGTCGTGGCTCTTGCCGCCTTTGGGCAGGCCTTCCATTTGGGGCCTATTTTTTACGGCTTCCTTTTGGCCATCGTCGGACTTCTCGTTCTCGAACACCGGCTGGTTCGGCCCGACCGGCTGGAGCGCATTCCCATCGCCTTCTTTCATGTCAACAGTGTGGTCTCCGTGCTTTTGCTCGCCGCCGTCTGGCTCGACGTGACCCTCTCCTAGGAGCCTCGATCGTGACCCATGTGTCCTTGGAAAAGAGCCCGCGCCGCATCGGGTCCATGTTCGACCGAATTGCGGCCACCTATGATTTTTTGAACCACTTCTTGTCCTTCGGCGTGGATTTGTGGTGGCGCCGCCAGGCGGTTCACGCCTTGCGGCAGGTCGCTCCCCGCACGAAAAAGATCCTGGATGTGGCCACGGGAACGGGGGATCTCGCCTTTGCCGCGCTGCACCGAAGCCCCGACGTCACCGTCGTCGGCTTGGACCTTTCTCGAAACATGCTGCGGATCGCCGCAGAGAAACGCTATGTGCGCTCCATCCCGGACTCCCGCTACGGGCTGATCGCCGGGGACGCCCTGGGCATGCCCTTTCGGGACGATTCCTTCGATGCCGTGATGATCGCCTATGGGATTCGAAATATGCCGGACATAGGGCAGGCGTTCCGGGAATTCCGGCGCGTTCTTCGCCCCGGCGGTCATGTGCTCATCCTGGAGTTCAGTCTGCCGCAACACCCGCTCTTGAGGGCTCCCTATTTGTTCTATTTTGAAAACATTTTGCCGCGCCTCGGCGGCTGGGTTTCTCGAGACGTCGAAGCTTATCGGTATCTGCCGGCTTCCGTCGGTGCTTTTATCAGCCCGGAAGCCATGAGCGCTTTGGGCGCTGCGGAAGGCTTCATCTCGCGGCGCATCCGGTTGCTCACCGGAGGCATCACCTATTACTGGATCGGCCGCTGCCCGAAGGATGGACCATGAAGACAGCTTACAAAAACTTACAGGATTTCGTCCGCACTCTGGAACAACACGGCGAACTGCTCCGCATTCAGGCGCCGGTATCCCGGGATTTGGAAATTACCGAAATTACGGACATCATGTGCAAAAGCCCGGGCGGCGGCAAAGCGCTTCTGTTTGAAAACGTGGTGGAATCGCCTTTTCCCGTGCTGACCAACGCCTTCGGCAGCGAAAAACGCATGTGTATGGCCTTGGGCGTCCAACATCTGGATGAGTTGGCGGCTCGCGTGCGTCGGTTCATCGAGGTGGAGCCGCCCAAGTCTTTGGCCCAAGCCGTTCGGCTTTTGCCGCTTGGGTTAGACCTCTTTCGTTTCATCCCCCGCAAGACCCGCACGGCACCCTGTCAGGAAGTGATTCGGCGAGGAGCCGACGTGGATCTGAACCGGCTCCCGATCCTCAAATGCTGGCCGAAAGACGGTGGGCCTTTCGTCACATTGCCCGTCGTGATCACGCAGAGCCTCAAGACGGGAAAGCGCAACGCCGGGATGTATCGCCTCCAGGTCTACGACGGCAAAACCACCGGCATGCACTGGCACATTCACAAGGATGGGTCCCATTATTTCCAAGAGTATCGAGCCGCCGGGAAACCCATGCCCGTGGCCGTCGCCATCGGAACCGACCCGGCGACCACCTACGCGGCCACGGCACCGCTTCCCCGAGGGGTCGACGAAATGATCCTTTCCGGATTCATCCGGCGCGCTCCGGTGCCCCTGACCCGGGCCGTGACCGTGCCGTTGGAAGTGCCCGCGGAAGCGGAATTCATCCTGGAAGGCTATGTAGACCCGAAGGAATTGCGCGTGGAAGGCCCCTTCGGAGACCACACGGGGTATTATTCTCTCACCGACCTCTACCCCGTCTTTCACGTGACGGCCGTCACCTACCGCAGGAACCCCATCTACCCGGCCACCATCGTGGGCCGCCCGCCCATGGAAGACTGCTACCTGGCCAAAACCACAGAGCGTCTTTTCCTGCCGCTTTTGCAAACGGTCCTTCCGGAAATCAAAGATTATTGGCTGCCGTGGGAAGGGGTGTTCCACAACATCACCGTGGTCGCCCTGCACAAGGAATATCCGGGTCATGCCCGCAAAGTCATGAGCGCGCTGTGGGGACAGGGGCAGATGAGCTTCTGCAAGGCGCTGGTCATGGTGGATGCCTCCGTGGATTTGACCCGTCCGCGAGCCGTGCTGGAAACGGTGCTCAACACCGTGGATCTGGAACGGGACCTCTACATCACGGAAGGGGTTTTGGACGTGCTGGACCACAGCGCCCCGGAACCACTCTTCGGCGGCAAAGTGGGCCTGGACGCCACGGCGCGGCTCGCTTCGGAAGCCCCTCGACCGCTCCGGTCCCGTCCCGCCTCGTGGCCTAAGGACGACGATATCTTAAGGGATGTCAGAACAGTGAGCGAGCGTTTCACCGGATGCCTTCGCCTGGATTTGGATGTCGCCAACCCCGTGCTTCTTTTGAACGTGGTCAAGGACGGCACCGTTTCCGCCCGATCCCTGGCCCCGGCATTGTTCGACGCCGAACCTTTGCGCCCTTTCGCCGTCTTCATCCTTTACGATCGGGACATCTCCCTGCAGGACGGCTCGTTGGTCCTCTGGAAACTCTTCAACAACGTCGATCCCCTGCGGGACATCGTCCGACGCGGCGGGCGCGTCGTGGTGGACGCCACCAAGAAGGGGCCGGAGGATGGGCATCTTCGACCCTGGCCGGAGGATATCGTCATGGATCCCGAAGTGGCGGCACGCGTGCGACGGCGAGCCCGAGAGCTCGGCATCGACGCCTACGTAAAAAGCTGAAAGGAAAAGCTACCGCTCCAGGAGTTGGCTGGCCCAGACAGGGTTTTCGATCTTTTTGTTTTCCAGGTGCATGACGGCGTAAATGATGCTGTTATAGGGCACGGGGACGCCGCATTCCTTGCCCAGGCGCACGACCATGCCGTTGAGGGCTTCGATTTCCGTTTTGCGATGCCATTCCAGGTCGCGCAGCATGGAACACTTGAACCGGCGGTTGTAGGAACGGGCGAGCGCCATGGCCTCTTCCACGGCGTCGTCCGGAAGCCCGATGCCGCATTTTTTGGAAAGCTCCAGCACCTCCTTCATCGTCCCTTCCAACACCTCTCGGGTCTCCGGACAGTCCAAAATCAGGCCCAACGGCGCCCGCCCCAGCGTGCTCACCCCATGCACCCCGCAGATAAAGAGAAACTTGGCCCAGAGAACCTTTTGGATGTTCTCGGACACTTCCACGTCGATCCCGGCGTTTCGGAAAGTCTGCTCGATCTTTTCCACGCGCTGGGACCGTTCCCCTTTGGGCTCGCCGAAGATGATTTTGCCGGGCTTTCCCGTATGGGCGATGACGCCCGGGGAGGCAATGGTGGATTCGATGAAAACCGTGCCGGCGAGGATCTTTTCCTCTCCGAAATGGCGAGCGAGTTTCTCGGCGTTGTCGATGCCGTTTTGAAGGGTGAGGATCACCGTATCGGCTTCCACCATGGGCTCGGCGAACCGCGCGGCTTTTTCGGTATCATGGGATTTGACGCAAAAAAGGAGCAGATCCACCGGACCGATCTCTTCGGGCTCGGACGTGGCGTGGATGCGCACTCGGAAGTTTTCGTTGTTGGTCACCACCTCCAGGCCCTCCTCCTGCAAGGCCTCCAAGTGCTTTCCTCGGGCCACAAAATGGATGTCCATTCCGGCGCGTGCGAGAAAACCCCCGAAGTATCCCCCGACTCCTCCCGTTCCCATGACCCCGATCTTCATCGATCGCTCCTTGTCGCGCTCCCCACCTTGTCGTCTTCGGCACACTTACCCAGGCTCCCCGCCATGGTCTTTACCAAGTGCATCCTCTAGGCCCAATCCGCGTATATATAGCGCCTCACCCGGAAGTCGTCAAACACTTGAAAACACGCATCTTGCCGTCACCCCCTTGAGAGCGCGCCCGCTTTCCTCACTCTTCCCGGTTCGCTCTCCGGACCGGCTTCTTCCCGCAGCCCATACCCTTTGACAAAGGCCCGGAAACCATTCACTATACCCGCCGAGTTCCCGGCGGAAGGTTTGCAGAAAACTCCGAGCCGCCACGGCGACCTGCGGCAAACTCACCTTGGAGATTGCGGTGCGATGAAAAACGTGTTCGACAACGTCCTGCAAGCCATCGGCAACACCCCCCTCGTGCGCATCAACCGCCTCAACCCCAACCCTCGAACGACCATCTACGCCAAACTCGAATGTAAAAACCCCGGAGGCTCCATCAAAGACCGCACGGCCCTTTTCATGATCGAGGCGGCCGAACGCAAAGGGGAACTCACTGCGGACAAAACCATCATCGAAGCCACCAGCGGAAACACGGGCATCGGCTTGGCCGTGGTGGCCGCCGTCAAAGGCTATCGGCTCATCCTGGCCATGCCCGAAACCGCGAGCCTGGAACGCCAAAAGATTCTGAAGGCCCTCGGGGCCGAACTTCTGCTCACCCCCGGCGCATTGGGCACAGACGGCGCCATCGAGGAAGTCTATCGGATGGTGAGGGAGCACCCGGAAAAGTACTTCCTGGCGGATCAGTTCAACAACTTGGCCAACCCCGAAGCCCATTATCGAGGCACAGGCCCGGAAATTTACGACCAGACGGAAGGACGCGTGAACGTGGTGGTGACGACCCTGGGAACCAGCGGCACCGCCATGGGCATCCTTCAGGCCATGAAAGAACGCAACCCGGCCATTGAAGTCGTGGCCGTGGAACCCTATCCGGGGCATAAGATCCAAGGCCTCAAAAACATGAAGGAATCTTACGTCCCCGGCATTTTCGACCGCCACAAACTGGACCGCATCGTCCACGTCAAGGATGAAGACGCCTTTGAAATGGCCCGCCGGCTGGCGCGAGAGGAGGGACTCTTTGTGGGCATGAGTTCCGGGGCGTGCATGGCGGCCGCCGTGGAAATCGCCAAGGAACGCCAAGACGGCGTGATTGTGGCCGTGCTCCCCGACGGCGGAGACCGCTATCTCAGCACGAACCTTTTCACCACCATGCTGGAGCCGGACTTCCGGTTTTTCGACTTTCTGAGGCGGGACAAAGTGGACTTCAAACCCGTCGTGGAAGGCAAAATCCGCATTGCCGTCACCGGCCCCCCCCTGGACTCCTGCCTGTCGCTGGAGACCGCCCGACGTCTCATGCTGGCCGATGTCCTCACCCGCTTCGTGCGTTCGAAAGGGTTCCGTGCGGAAACCGTCGTGCTTCTCCCCGACCTGGACAGCCGATCCATCCAGTGCGCCGCCGAAAAAGGGACAAGCCTGGAGCACTACGTCCAGGAAAGAACGGCCGTCTTCACCTCGGAACTGGAAAAACTGGGCATGGCCCCCCAGCTCGTCACCACCAAGACGTCCGAACACATGGAAGCCGTCGTCGCCCTGGTGCGTTCGCTGCTCAAAAAGGGGGCGGCTTACGAAAAGCTGCGTTCCGTCTATTTCAGTGTGGCCCAAATGGACGACTACGGCCGTCTTTCCGGGGTTGACCCCAAGAAGATTCGCCCCGGTTCTTCCGTGGACTTGAGTGCTTACGAGAAACTGAACCCACGCGACTTCGCCTTGCTCAAACGGGCCACCCTGGCCGAACTCAAACGCGGCGACTATATGAAAACGGAATGGGGCAACGTGGTCCCCACATGGCATATCGCCGCGGCGGCCATGGTCATGGATCGGTTCGGATTCCCCCTGGATCTGTGCGTGAGCGGCATGGATTTCCTCTTCCCTCACCTGGAAAACGTCCACACCATCGCGCGGGCGCTCGCCGGAAAGCCCTACGCCAACATCTGGCTTCTCACCGAAAGGATCCAGCTCGCCGACGAGGAGAAAACCCTCGAAATGCCGCCCGCGGAGACCTCCAAAGGGTTAACCTTGGAAGACCTCACCGCCCAGGGGATGACGCCCGCTGAAATCCGATTCTGGCTCATTGCTTCTCACTACCGAAAACCCATGAAGGTCTCCTCCCAAAGCCTTCGCAGCGCGGCGCAGGGGCTCAAGAGAATCCGCGAATTCATCAACCGTGTGCATCATGTGCCCGTTGAAGACCAGGGCACCGACGGGGTGGAAGAAGAAGTGTTTTCCTTGGAACGTGGTTTCTTCGACGCCCTGGCCGACGACCTCAACACCCCCAAAGCCCTGGCGGCGCTTTTCGACTTCGTGCGAAAGATGAATCTCCGGATGCAACGGGGGCCTCTGACGACGAGAGCCAAGGAGGCCGTGCTTAAGGCCCTTGAGAGCGTGGACCGGATTTTGGGGCTTTTTGAGCGGGATCTGCGCGCCTTGTCCCCGGAAGAAAAGGCGCTCATAGCACAACGGGAGGAGGCCCGCGCCGCCAAGGATTGGGCCCGGGCCGATGCCTTGCGCGACGAACTGCGGCGTTTGGGGATTGTGGTTCGCGACACCCCGCACGGTCCTCTTTGGCAACGGGTTTCATGAAAGAATCCGAGGGATCACCTCGCCCCCAGAAGACGCCGCACGCGCTCTTCTTCGCCGGGTTCCAGAGGATAGGCGGCTTCCTCGCCCGCGGCGTTTCGAAACACCGCCCGATCCTCTTCCAGGCGAACCACGGCCGACGCCGTCAACGGCACCTTCCCAAGCCCTCCGGGGAGATCCACCACGACCTGGGGAATGGCCAGACCGGAAATGCGGTGTCGCAGAGCCGCCATGAGCTGCGGCCCGGCCGTGAGGGGGGTGCGGAAGTGGGCTGTGCCGTGCATGAGATCCATCTGGAGCAGGTAATAGGGACGGACGCGCAAGGTGAGCAATTCCGTGAAAAGGGTGCCGAGCACCGCCGCGTCGTCGTTGACGCCTTTGAGGAGCACCGTCTGGCTGCCCAAGGGGATGCCGGCGTCGGCCAGAAAACGACAGGCTTCGCGGCTTTCGGGAGAAATTTCCTGGGGATGGTTCACATGGATGTTGATGTAGATCGGTTGGAAAGCCGCGAGGCGCCGCGCCACGGAGGGGGTCACTCGGCGTGGGTCGGCAAAGGGAACTCGGGTGCCGATCCGGAGAATGCGCACATGGGGAATTTCGCGCAATGCGGCGCATAAGGCTTCCAGGAAATCGACGGGGAGCATCAGAGGATCCCCGCCGGAGAGGAGGACATCCCGCACGGATGGGTTTTTTTGGATATAGTCCAGGGCGGCCCGAACATGGTCCTCGGTCAGCGGCATGGAGCGGGACCATCGGCGCTTTCGTGTGCAAAAGCGGCAATGGACGGCACAGGCGTCCGTGACGATCCACAGCACCCGATCGGGGTAGCGATGCACCAGATTGGGCACGGGGGATCGGCGCTCTTCTCCTAAAGGGTCTTGCAGGCCGAAGGGATCGAGCGCGTCCAATTCCCGCACATCCGGCACCACTTGCCGCCACAGCGCATCACCGGGGGATGTGATGAGGCCGGCAAAATGGCGGCTCAGAACGAACGGGTAGACCTCATGAACCGCCGCCAAGGGTTCTAAAGGCACACGCCAGTGCGCTGCAAAACGTTCCACAGAGATCATCGGATCGACATTTTCCCCTTTGTGGTCCCAAACCCTTTTTTCGACCGTCCCCGTGGGCTTTCCGGCGCTCATGCTCTGTCGGTTACTTTGACGCCGCTTGAGCGTGCGCTGGGGAAAGCCCCCCGTCACGAACAATCCTCGTGAGGAGCCACCGTGCCTCCATCCTGGATCACCGTCTACGGTCGCCGACACGTTCTCGGACTCTTGGGTTTGGGGTTTTCCTCCGGTCTTCCCTTGGCCCTGACCGGAAGCACACTGCAAGCCTGGATGATGTCCGAAAAGGTGGACATCCGGCTCATCGGCCTCTTTTCCCTAGTCGGCCTCCCCTACACCATCAAAATGGTGTGGGCCCCCGTCATGGACCGATTCGCCGCCCCGTGGCTCGGCAGGCGCCGGGGATGGATCCTTACCACCCAGCTCCTTCTCTGCGCAAGTCTCATCCTTTTGGGATCGCTCAGCCCGACCCGCCACCTTCACCTCATGGGCATGCTGGCTCTGCTCGCCGCCTTCTGGAGCGCCAGTCAGGACATCGTCATCGACGCTTACCGGGCGGAAGTGCTGCCCGATTCGGACAAAGGCGCCGGGGCGGCGGTGAGTGTCGCAGGTTATCGTCTCGCCATGCTCACATCGGGGGCCATGGCCTTGATTCTTTCCGACCATGTGCCGTGGCGGGCGGTCTATACCGCCATGGGGATGGTCATGGCCGGCTGTGCTTTGTGGACCCTTTTCTGCCCCGAACCGACCCGCGACGCCTCCCTTGCCCGCCCCTCGACCCTTAAGGAAGCCGTGTGGGCGCCTTTCGCGGACTATTTCACCCGGCCCGGTGCCCTAGCCATGTTGGGGTTCATCATGGTGTTCAAGTTGAGCGATGCCTTGGCGGGAGCGTTGACCACGCCGTTTTTGCTGGATCTCGGCTTCACCCGCACCGATGTGGGGACGGTGAACAAGGCTTTCGGGTTGGTGAGCACCATCGTGGGGACGTTGATCGGAGGCGGGACGGTGCACCGACTCGGCATCGGGCGATCCCTGTGGCTGGCGGCCTTTGCGCAGGCGTTTTCCAATTTGGCTTTTGCAGGTTTGGCTGCAGCCGGCCGGAACTATGCCGCCATGGTCGGGGCGGTGGCCGTGGAAAATCTCTGCGGCGGGCTGGGCACGGCGGCTTTTCTCGCGTTCCTCATGAGCCTCTGCAACCGCCGTTACACCGCCACCCAATACGCGCTCCTTTCCAGCCTCATGGCCGTCTCCCGCGTTCTGGCCGGAGCCCCCACCGGATACCTGGCATCCGCCTTGGGCTGGACGTGGTTCTACATCGTGAGCGTCCTCGGCGCCGTGCCGGGCATCCTCCTTCTTCCCCGCTTCGCCCCGTGGGGGCATCCGCAGAGGAAATCCCTTAAGGACGGGCAGGGGATATGGTAGCGACATTGAGCTCTCGTACGGTAAGAGAGCAAACGGCCCCGTTTAGAGGCTCAAAAGCGTCAGGCCGCTGGCGGGGTCTTTTCTGCGGGTGGCGCTGGAGCCAAGAATTTCCAGCAGGATCACTTCGCCTACGAGCCACACGGTGACGCCAGCTCGAGTGCAGCCTACGGAAGCACCCCCTTCCCGCCCCGAGGCGCCGTGCATGTGGAGCACGGGGTTGCCGTGCTCATCGGGAAACACGGTGCCCACGGCAAGAATCTCCTGAATGCCCGAAAGAGTGTGGACGATCGGGACAATGTCCTTTCCGCGCCCTGCTTCCGGCCCCACGACGATGCGGCTGCCGTCGTCGATTCCCCCCAAAAGGAGAACCATGGCCCGTTCCACACCTTTTTCCCGGGCAAAGTTTTCGATCACATCGGGAAGGCGCTCCCCTTCTTCCAACCGCAACACGAACAGTCGACCGATCCGACCTTCGTCGTAACGCATCACGACCTCCTGCGCACCCTCTTCACTTTTTTCCCCAAACGCTCTTGCCTCGCCACGATTAACCCTTGGCCGCCCGAGGCGGCGGAGAAAACCCACCGACCATCATCGGGGAAACACGCTCCGGCATAAAGATTTTTCGACTCTCGGGCACAGGATACCCTTCAACACAGCAGATGCCTGTTGGCCAGCCGTACCCGCCGCAACCCGGCCTTCAGAGCGGCGTCCAGGCACGCTTCGGCTTCCTGTCGGGATGTGGTGGGAAAATCATTGAGGACGAACTGAGGGGCGAAGCCCAAAAGAGCATAAGGGATATCGGGGTTGAGTCCGGCGATGAACCGGGCGATGCGCGAAACTTCCGATTCGCCCACATAACCCGGAACGAGAAGGGTGCTGGCAATGAGCAGCGGCGGATCGGGTCTCACGGAAAACCATTGGGCCAACTGCGCAAAATTTTCCAGAACCTGTCGGTTCTCCGATCCGCACAGAGCCCAATGGATGTGAGGGTCCCAGGCCTTGAGATCCACCTTGATGCAGCCCCCGGATTCCAACGAGAGCTGCACCATGGGGCGGAGCCAGCTGGGATGCATGCTGCCGTTGGTTTCCCAGCACACGCGGAGCACGCCCCCCGATCGGCTCTTGATGGCCTCCCGGGAAAAACGTAAGGCAAAGGGCAGCTGGGGCACGGGATCCCCCCCGAAAAAGCAGATGCAGGACGTGCGATCCGTCACCGCAGGAAGCATCTCATCCAGGGCCAGCCATGGTTTTTCATGAGTCGCCGTGCGTTTGAACGACCAGTTCTGGCAATAGAGGCAGTTGAAGTTGCACGCTTCGAAAAAGACCGCCAGATTGTACCAGCCCACCTCCGGGCCTTTGCTCATGCTGTATCGAGGATAACCCACCCCTGTGCCTCCCGCGCAGACCCAATCGGCGACGCAGTTGGTGGGGATGGGATCGTGGTAATAGGAAACGAGAGCGCGGAGCCGGCCGTCATGGCGCAAACTTTCCATGTCGCCGGTCCGAATGCCGCAATACCCGGGTTCCCCCGATTGCATGCGGCACCGATGATGACACAGGCTGCATTCCGCCCCGATGCGAGCCCGGGGCGCTTCCAGCGGCAAGAGAAAACGCGACCGAGATTTCCGGTGGACGGCGTCCACCAGAGGGCGGGCCCGATCCCAATCATGGACAAGGCATCGGGCGCACACGCCGATCCCCGACCCCAGGCCGTCGATGTCGCGACCGCACACCCCGCATCGGAACCCTCGCCCTCTGCCGCTCAGCCAGTGAAGCCCCACGGCCCCTCCCTCTTCCCTCATGATGTCGGCTCTTGTTTGGGAGTCTAGCCCATGGGGGAAAAGGCCGGCAAGACCGCTCCCGCCTTTTCTCGGCAGCGAAGCCCTTACGGGTTCAACAGATCCGGGGCAGAGGTTCCCCGCGCAGCATGTCCACAATGCGGTGTCCGCCGATGCGAGTCTTTAACACAACCCGGCCGGGATCCTCGGCGATGACTTCGCCAATGAGGGCCGCTTCCCGCCCCAGCGCATGGCGCCGCATGAGCGTCAAAGCCTTTTCGGCGTCTTCTCGAGGAAGGACTACCAGGACCTTGCCTTCGTTCGCCATGTAGAGGGGATCCAGGCCGAGGATTTCGCACGCTCCCGCCACATCGGGGCGGATCGGTAGAGCCTCTTCGAAAAGGCGGATGCCCACTCGAGACTGCCGAGCGATTTCGTTAAGCGTCGTGGCTACTCCCCCTCTTGTGGGATCGCGCAAGACGTGCACCCGGGGACACGCCTCCAGGAGCGCGCTTGTCAGAGTGTGCAGCGGCGCGGAATCGCTTCGGATGTCGCCCTCCATGGAAAGGCCTTCGCGCGTGCACAGAACGGCCGTCCCATGGTCGCCGATGGTTCCGTTGATGAGGACCGCATCACCCGGCTGGGCCTTCTCGCCGCCCACCGACACGCCGGCAGGGACGATGCCGACGCCCGCCGTGTTGATAAATAATTTGTCGGCCTTTCCTCGAGGCACCACCTTGGTGTCTCCGGCCACCACAGCCACGCCGGCCTCCCGGGCCGCTTCCGCCATGGAGCGCACGATGCTTTCCAGGAGCGCCACCTCCAAGCCCTCTTCCAGGATGAACCCCGCCGTGAGATACAGCGGCCGGGCGCCGCTCATGGCCAAGTCGTTGATCGTTCCATGGACGGCGAGAGACCCGATGTCGCCGCCGGGGAAAATGAGCGGGTCCACCACGTAAGAATCCGTGGTGAGCGCCAGCCGTTGGCCGGGAAGATCCATGACCGCGCTGTCGTTCATGGCCTCAAGGTATGGGTTTCCCAAAAGCGGCGCAAACACCTTTTGGATGAGTTCATGGGTCGCCCGTCCCCCGCTGCCGTGATCCAACAACACCTGTTTTTCCATCGCGCGTTCTTCCCTTTGTGTGCCCCGGTCGGTTTTCTTCGTTCCCATCTTCATCAGCCCGGCACACTGCCCGCCCGGGCTTTAGCGGCCTTCGCGCACCGTTTTAACCGAATCTGTCTCGCGCTGTCCTCTTTTCATGAGGTAGTAAGCACACGCCAAGCCTAGGACGATGACCGCCAGCCCGATGACGCTTAGGGGCGCCTCTTTCTTGATATCCAGGATGATGATTTTGCGGGCGACGGCGATGATGGCCACGTTGATGACCACTTCGAAATGGGGCTGATGCGGTGTCGCGTACGTCTTGAGCACGGTTTCCAAAAGCTCGAGCCCGATAATCACGAGCAGGAACTGGCCGAAGATTTCCAGCAGTTCATCGACACTCAAGATGAAATAAGGCGGCTTGGCAAGGTCCACCCAAAGGAGCCACGCAAGGTCGACGATAGTGGCCGCCAAGACAATGGCCATCATCAGCATCAGCACCTGAAGAGAGATACTCTCGAACTTTTGAATGAGTTTGCTTACCATGCGGTTTCCCGGCACCTCTTAATATTTTTCTTCTACGTCCGGATCCGGGCCGTCGTGATGATATTTGAAATAGGCACCGCAGGTGCCTTCACTGGAAACCATGCACGGCCCCTTGGGGTTTTGCGGGGTGCACACTTTCCGAAAAAGAGGACACGACGTGGGGCGCAGCGCCCCCCGAAGCACATCGCCGCAACGGCAGGCCGGATCTTCCCGCACACCCAGGCTCGGCACCGAAAAGCGCTTGGCGGCGTCAAAGCGTGCCCAATCGTCCCGGAGGACCAAGCCTGACCCCGCAATAAATCCCAATCCGCGCCAGACGGCGTCCGCCGGCCGGAACACACGAGCCATGAGTTCCTGAGCGGCGGTGTTCCCTTCCCAAGTGACGCCGCGCCGATATTGAATTTCGACACGGGCGTCGCGGGAGGCGTGCTGTTCCACAAGCATGAGAAGCCCTTGAAGAATGTCCAGGGGTTCGAACCCCGTGACGACACACGGCATCCCATAGCGGCGCACCACGTCTTCATAGGCTTTGGCCCCGATAATGGTGCTGACATGGCCGGGGCAAAGGAACCCGTCCAGATGGAGATCTCCCGAGGACAGAAGCGCTTCCATGGCCGGAGGCAGGACCTTATGGATCGAAAAAACCGAAAAATTTTCAAGGCCCAGCCGATCCGCCATGACGATGGCCGCAGCCACCGTGGGCGCGGTGGTTTCGAAACCGATCCCGATAAAGACCACTTGACGATCGGGGTTTTGCCGAGCCAACTCCACCGCATCGGTTGCACTGTAGACCATGCGCACATCCGCCCCTCGAGCCCTCTCTTGCGCCAGGGACGTGCGTGAGCCAGGCACCCGGAGCAGATCGCCGAAGGTGGCCGTCACCACCCCGGGCTGGGAGGCGAACCACACCGCTTTGTCGATGTCTTCGCCCGCCGTTACACAGACGGGACACCCTGGACCGCTCACGAGCTCCACAGTGGGAGGGAAAAGGGGGCGCAGCCCTGAGCGGAAAATGGCCACCGTGTGGGTCCCGCAGATTTCCATGAACCGCATGGGCTCCAGATCTCTACAGCGTTTTTTCAGCTGTGTGAGAAGCCGACGCGCCAATTGGCCGTCCCGAAATTCGTCGATGTATTTCAAGGCCATTCGTCCCCCTGATCTTCATTTTTCGAGCCGCTCGCCACGGTGGGAAAGAGCCCGTTTCGAACCTCCGGCCGGTAAGCCCCGGTGCAATCGTCCCGCTCTCTCCTCAACCTCTTACCCCCATGGAATCCAGCACGCATCGGCCGATATAAGCCTGCCCCAGGGAAATGCACGCATCGTTCGGGGGCACCTTCTCATGAACCCATACGGTCCAGCCCGCCTCTTTAAGGAAAGCTTCCAAGCCGGTGCTCAAGTAGACATTCTGGAACACCCCGCCGCTCAACGCCACGGTCCGCAGGCCTGTTTCCTCGGCGAGCAGGCCTAAAAGGCGTCCCACCGCCCGGATGATCGCGTTATGGAACCGGCATGCCGCCGCCCCGGGGCGGCAGCCCCGAAGGAGATCCTCCACCGCTTCGGCCAGCATGGGGCGGGTGTCCAGCTCCCAGAGGTCTCCGTCCTTTCGAATGTCGACCCCGTAAGCCCCGGAGTCTTCTTCGATGGATTGTTCCAACTCGATGGCGGCTTGGCCTTCATAATGGATCCGATCCCGCACGCCGCACAGGGACGCCATGACGTCAAAGAGCCGCCCGCACGAGGACGTGCGCGGCGAATTGAGCCCACGGCGAAGCATGTGCAACACCCCGCGCCGCTCCCTTTCCGGCCACCGGTCGGTAAAGCGGCCGTAGCGCTCTTCCACTTCATCCCCGGCAAGCACCCACAGAGCGGCCAGAGCCGTGCGCCAAGGTTCCTTGACGGCCCGATCCCCGCCGGGAAGAAACAGGTGCGAAAATCGCCCCAGCCGCCGGCACACGGCTCCGTCCACATAGAGAAATTCACCTCCCCATACAGTGCCGTCGGCCCCGTAGCCGGTCCCGTCTAGAGCCACGCCCAAAACCGGTCCCTCCCCATGCCTTTCGGCCATCACCGATGCGATATGGGCGTGGTGATGCTGCACGCCGATCCGATACACCGCTCGGGAACTTTCCAAAACGGCCCCGACATTCTCTGACACCTGCGGCGCCGCAGGAAGGGGCTCCGCCCGGGCTTCGGCCCATTGGGTGCTGAGATAATCCGGATGAAGGTCGTGGACGATCAAGGCAGGACGAACGTCCAAAATCCTCTGGAGATGTTCGATGGTCTTTTCGAACGCGTGAAGGGTTTCCACATTTTCCAAGTCGCCGATATGCTGACTCAAAAAAGCGTCCCGATCCCTGGTCAGACACACGGTGTTCTTGAGTTCGGCCCCCGTCGCCAACACCACAGGGCCCGAACGGGCAAGACGCACCGGGACGGGCACGTAACCGCGGGCGCGACGCACGGGCATCACCCCGCCGGGCAACACCCGGGTGACGGAATCGTCGCATCGGATATAGATGTCACGGTCATGCATCAGGAAAAAGTCGGCAATCCCGCACAGGCGGGTCCGCGCCTCGCCGTTTTCCGTCACGATGGGTTCATCGCTTTGGTTCCCGCTGGTCATCACAAGGGCATGGTAGGCGCTGTCTTGAAAAAGCAACACGTGGAGCGGCGTATAAGGAAGAAAGACGCCGAGAAAAGCGTTTCGCGGAGCGACCGACGGGGCGATGGGCGGAACCGAAACCGGCGCATCGGCTCGCTTTCGGACCAAAACGATGGGCCTTTCCTTCGAAAGAATCAGCTCTTCCTCTTGTGGACCGAGACGGCAAACGGCCCGCACGGCATCCAAGTCCCGGAACATCACGGCAAAGGGTTTTTCTTCCCGGATCTTTCGGCGCCGCAACCGAGACACGGCGTTCTCGTCCGCAGCGGGAACGGCCAAATGAAAACCGCCGAGCCCCTTCACGGCAACGATGGAACCTTTTTCCAAAAAGCGAACGGCTTCCCGCACGGCATCGTCCCGCTCGGCCAGAATCCGGCCTCGGCCGTCTTCCAACCACACGTGGGGACCGCACACCGGGCACGCGTTGGGTTGGGCGTGGAAGCGCCGATTCGCCGGGTCCTCGTATTCGGCCCGGCACGCGTCACACATGGAAAACCGCGCCATGGTCGTCTTGTGGCGATCGTACGGGATGTCCTGAATGATGGTGTAGCGCGGCCCGCAATTGGTGCAGTTGATGAAAGGATATCGATAGCGCCTGTCCTTGGGGTCGAGCAGCTCCCGCACACAGTCGTCGCATACAGCCGTGTCCGGGGAAATGAGCGCCGTTCGAAGGCTTGAGGCGTCGCTGGCGACGATGTGAAATCCCGAAAGGCGTTCGTAGGGTTTGTCCGAGACCACGAGGGAACAGATGCGGGACAACGGAGGAGCCTTCGTGCGCAGGGTTTCCAGAAAGGCATCCAGTGCTTCGGCGTCTCCTTCCAGCTCGATCTCCACGCCTGTGGCGTCGTTTCGAACCCAGCCGTTGAGACCCCACCGGCGGGCCGTCTGATAGACGAAAGGCCGAAAGCCCACCCCTTGGACGATCCCTTCCACGCGGACCCCAATGCGCCGCAGGACCGGAAGATCCAGTCTTACGGCAGGCCTTTGTGCTCCCGAATCCGGGCTTCCAGCCACGCCGTCCACGCTTCCAGCCCTTCTCCCGTGCGACAGGAAATATCGAAGATTTTTTGGGTAGGGTTCAGTTGCCTCGCCCGTTCGTGGATCGCCTGGAGATCGCAGTCCACGTAAGGTAAGAGGTCCGTTTTGTTGACGAGGAGGACCGAAGAAATCTGAAACATGAGCGGGTACTTGAGCGGCTTGTCGTCCCCTTCGGCCACGCTGAGGATCATCACCTTCTCGTGCTCGCCCAGGTTGAATTCGGCCGGACACACCAGGTTGCCCACGTTTTCGATGACGAGCACATCCACCGGATCCAAGTCCAGGTTTTCCAAAGCCGTGCGGATCATGTTGCCGTCCAGGTGGCACGCCCCGTCCGTGTTGATCTGCACCGCCTGAACGCCTTTTCGCTGCAACCGTTCGGCATCATAGGACGACTGGATGTCCCCCTCGATGACCGCCATGGTGTAGCGCCCTTGGAGGGCCTCCGCCGTCCGCTCCAGAACCGAGGTCTTCCCCGCCCCGGGCGAGCTCATAAGGTTCAGAACCAAAATTTTCTTTTCGTCGAAAAGCCGTCGGTTTTCCCGCGCCAGCCGTTCATTGACTTCCAAAATGTTTCGGACCACGGGAACCTTGATTTCCCCCATTTCTTACGCTCCGTCGTCTTTTCCCCGTCCTTCGATGGACATGACCGTCATTTCGCGGCCGCTGACGAGCGAAAGGCCCGACACCACGGGACCGCATTGAGGGCACATGTCGAGACGATCCTCCATTTCGAAGAGTTCCCCGCACAGGGGACAACGCATCACCACAGGGACGGTTTCGATATCCAACACGGCTTTTTCGGCCGGAGTCCCTTGTGCCACCACTTGAAAACAAAACCTCAACGCTTCCGGCACCACGGCCGCCAAAGCCCCTACCTGCACGGCAATCCGATCCACGGTGGCAATGCCGTGCACCCGGCATTCGTCTAAAACGATTTCCAAGACACTTTGGGCGATGGCCATTTCGTGCACGTGATGCCCCTCTTGGCGGTTTTCCTGCCGTGCCGAAAGCCTCTTCAAAACCTCTCGGAAGGCATAGCGCACTTAACACAGCCCAAAGAACGAATCAAGTTCGGCCCCCAAGAAGGTTCGCCGCCTGCCTTTTGTTTTTCCCCGGTCCGTGTTATGCTTGCGGCGATTTTCGCACGGCTTCCCAAGCCTTCGGTTCCCGTCGCCCCGCTTCGAGGCGGATGCCCATGAAAGATCATGCTCAACGCACCCGTTTGAAAGCCATCCTCTTGTCGTTGACCGTGGGCGTTTTGTTAATGGGCTTCAAATTTTTCATCTACCGCATCACCCGCTCCACCGCAGTCCTTTCCGATGCGTTGGAATCTATCGTCAACGTCATTGCTAGCGCCTTCGCCCTGTGGAGCATCGCCCTTTCTGCCAAACCTCCCGATTCGGAACATCCCTACGGCCACGGGAAGGTGGAATACTTTTCCGCAGGTTTTGAGGGCGCCCTCATCATCCTTGCCGCTCTGGGCATCTTCTGGAGCGCATGGCAACAGATCAGCCGCCCCCATCCTCTGCCCAATTTGGACCTGGGACTATGGCTCGTTTTGGCGACCAGTGCCGTCAACGGGGCCTTGGGGCTCTTTCTCATCACCGCGGGCCGGCGCACTCGGTCCCTTCCCCTGGTCGCCGACGGAAAGCACATTATGACGGATTGCCTGTCGTCCCTCGGAGTCGTGCTGGGTTTGATTCTGGTGCGTTTCAGCGGCTGGTACTGGATCGACGGCGCCGTGGCAGCCCTCGTCGGGCTGCAGATTCTCTTTTCCGGAAGATCGCTCCTCAAGGAAGCCTTCGCCGGCCTCATGAACGCTTCAGACCCGGAACTCCTCGCCGAAATTTCCCATTTGCTCAGCCGTAACCGGAAGAATCTTTGGGTCGATATTCACAGGCTCCGGGCCTGGCGATCGGGTCGGCACATTTACGTGGATTTTCACCTGATTCTGCCGCGTTTTCTCCCCATTGTGGAAGCCCATCGGGAAGTAGCCGAGCTGGAAAATCTGTTCCATACCCATTTCAAGGGCGCTGCCGAAGTTTTCGTGCACATCGACCCATGCCAGGATCCCAATTGCCCCATCTGCAACATGCCTCAGTGCGCCTCCCGCAGCCACCCCAAATCTCAATTCACTTTTTGGGACCACGGTCACTTGACCGCAACCGACTAAAAACCCCGCGGGGCCGAAGGCCCACGGGGCACCAATTCCAGAGGCGATGTTTCGGAAACACACCTTTATTGGATCGGCGGGCACTTCTTCAGACACATAAACCAATCCAAGCACGTGACGTCGGCATCCGGGGTTTCGGTGCGCTCCCCAGCCACCCCACAGGAGGCCGGCGGCGCTACAATGACGTCGTCCCCCGGTTGCCGATTGGCCGGTGTGGCGACGCCGTGGGCGTCCGTCGTTTGGAGGGCCGTGAGCAGCCGCAGCACCTCGTCCGCATTATGCCCGTTGGAAAGAGGACATAAAGGATCGCGTTGATTTTTTCCTTGATTGTCCGTAGCCACGCAATGTGAGCATAAAGACTGTCAGTAGAAAGGCCCGGAAGTTTACAGTTGCGTTTGGCAAATTCAGCCTCCTTGGCGGCGAACGTCATAAACTCTGTGGTGCAAACGAGCATAAAATCCGCCGGGTGAGAAAAGAACACGACCCAACTGCCTTCATAATCCTTGGGGAAATAAATTCCCTGTGTGCCCTATCGGTTGTAAACTCCGGTGCGTGGTCCCCAACCAACGGCATTTTCGTCGTTTCGTGCTTCGTCACTCGCTCCTTCCTGCTTTTTAACTCCTGAAAAAAATCACTCTACCTAGACAGAATCGTTCTAGGCTTTCGCAGCCCCTTGCGGGCACGCCTGAGCACGTAAAACATTCCATTGTGATGCGCGCGGACCTTCCGTGAGCGAAAACACCGGTCTGACGACCGATTCCCTGGGACGATGACGCCGTCGGTGGGCATCTCGGAACTTTGCCGCAGGTTCGCGGGAGACGACAGAGCCTCACAAAGCTCGTCCGCCCCGACCTGGCGCCAGGACGGAAACCTCACTTGGTGCCCAGGAGGGATTCGAGGACGTCTCCCGGCTTGAGCCCCTGGGCTTTGGCAAATTCGGCGGCCCCCACTTTCCCGGCCTCTTTGCTCTGGACCCGTTTGACCAAAATCCGCCCTAGACCCGTTTGGACCGTGAAGCCTTCCTCCCCGAGTTCGAGAATTTCTCCCGGCGCGTGCCTGGGCTTCTCCCACGACGCCTCGAGGACAGGAACGGATTCCAAAATGGTCAGATTTTTCCCCTGCCAGCGGGTGCCGGCTCCGGGCACCGGAAAAGCCCCACGAATCAGGTTATGCACAGTGTCTGCCGTCTGTCTCCAGTCGATGCCGGTATGTTCCGGTTTGAGGGCGGGCTGAAAAGACGCCAGGCGGGGGTCTTGCGGGATCCGCAGTGCCTTGCCTTCCCGGATGAGGCGGACGGCTTCGGGGACAAGCTTCACGCCTAGTGGGTAAAGCTTGTTGAAATAAAGGCTTGCGGTGGTGTCGTCCGACCCAATGGCGACGGCTTCCTGGAGAACGATGTCTCCGGTATCCACGCCGTCGTCGATGTAGTGAATGGTCACCCCTGTTTCCTTTTCCCCGTGAATAAGAGCCCACGCGATGGCGCTGCCGCCCCGATATTTGGGGAGAAGCGATGGATGATAGTTAATGCCGCCGAGCGTAGCGGCCTCAATGACGTCCTTTCCCATGTATTGCGTGACGAAGACCAGAACAAAAAGATCAGGCTTTTTATCCCGAACCCACGCCAAAACCTCGGGGCCTTTGAGGGAGCGCGGCTGGAGCAAAGGCAAACCCCGTTCCACGGCCAGTTCCTTGAATGGGTTGGGTTTTTTCGCCCCGGGGACGTCTGGCACGGTGACGGCCCCCACCACGTTTTCCCCACCGTCCAACAACGCCTGCAAGCAATCGCGCCCAAACGGCGCCTGTCCAATGACGATCAGTCGCATAGTCTCCCTCCCGCCCAAAATGTGTGGTCAAGGTCTTTTGCATAACGCCGTGCCGATGACGGCCGCATGAACCGGAGCACGTGGCCGGCACTGGGAGCGAAAAAGACAGTTTGCGGGGAAACTCGGACGGGAAAAGGGATGAGAAAAGCACGAAGAGGGCGGAACAACAGGGCAAAGGCTCGGTCAAGTCCACACGACGGAGAACGGGCCGTCACCTGGCCGTGCGAAAACCCTATCAATCCGGCCGAACCTGCGCAAGAAAAATAAAACCAAGACAGTCCGCGCGTCGTGCTCCTCGCACCTTGGTTTCGCTCGGCCCGACCCATTCTTGCTGCTTACGGCATGATGGCGTTGCGGCGGTGGGATAGGCTGCCCTTGAGGTTGCTCTATCGAACAATTCTTATTGTTTGCTGCGTGGTGCCGTTGGGGTTCGCTGCGCTCACCCCAACCTACGGTTTCCCCCTATGGGATGGGCGGCCCCCAGGCCCTAAATCATCGACTGGCCGGCGACAATTCATGGGAAAGCCGAAACACGTGACCGAAGATCATGGAGTGATTAAGGGACTCTTGACAATCAACAACTTTCCGCTTCCCACATCCAAAGGAGGTCCTCACCCTATGGACGTTGCGACCGAGCACAGGGATCCTCACGTGCGCGTTGAAACGGACGGCGCCATGCTGCATATCCGGCTGGATCGGCCGGAGGCGCTCAATAGCCTGTCTCTCGGCATGGTCCGGCACATGAGCGCCGTGCTGGAGGCCGCCCGGGGCGACGACAGGATTCGCCTCATTTTGATGACAGGAACCGGCCCCAAAGCCTTTTGTGCCGGAGGCGACATCAAAACCGTGGCGATGCTTGTGCATCAGGGGCGGCAAACCACGGCTGAGTCCTTTTTCCACGAGGAGTACGCTTTAGATCTCACCCTTCACCGGTATCCCAAAACCGTGGTCGTGATCGCCCACGGTGTGACCATGGGCGGAGGCCTTGGGCTGGCGGCGGGAGCCGACGTCGTCGTCGCCACAGAAACCACCCACATGGCCATGCCGGAAACGCGTATCGGTTTCTTCCCGGATGTGGGCGCCACGGCATGGCTCCACGACAAATGCCCGCCAGGATACCCCGAGTATTTGGCGCTGACGGGAGACGACGTCTTTGGAGCTCACGCCGTGCGCTTGGGTCTGGCCACCCATTGGGTACCGTCTGCCCGGATCGACAGGCTCATCCAGATCTTGGCAGAGACGGCCCCGGATCTTCCCGTAAACCGCCATGAAGCGGCGCACAGGCTTCATGAAATCGTTTCCTCTTTCCGTACGACGGAACCCCTTCCCCACGATCCCGAAATGGACGACTGGGTGCGCTGCTATTTTGATGGGGTCGCGTCGGTGCCGAAACTTTTAGAAGATCTTTCCCAATGTCAGGTGCAGAGCCGCCTGTGTGAAGGCGTGTTTCGACGCTTGTCCGAAAGGTCGCCGACGGCCGTGGTCCTCACATTGGCGCTGTTAAAGCGCCAGCGGGGCCGTCCTTTGGAGGAAGTTTTTGCCCTGGACACCCGCGCCGCCTGCTGGATGATCGGCCACCACGACTTTTGGGAAGGTGTTCGTGCGCGCCTGATCGACAAGGACAATCGACCCCGTTGGAACCCGGCCCGTTTCGACCAGGTCGTCTCCTTCGGCACGTTGGACCCTTTTTTGCGAGGAAATGCCGGGAACGGTCTCTTCCGAGGCTAGGCGAAGCGCAGGATCCTTGTTCTCAAGAAATGGCGTCACCCATGGTCGTCGGGCCTGAAGAGGGGAAGGCGATCTCGAACCGTTCAGCGCTCCGGCACGGGCGGTGCGTTCTCGGGGCGAAGACCATCCAGGAAGGCCCTTTGGCGGGCCATTTCCCTGATGACTTCAGGCAGGGTTTTGAAAGGGCGGTCAAACCAGGTCTTGAGGAAGGCGTTGTCGGCCACCAGCGTCGGCGGGTCTCCCGGCCTCTTGGGTTTTTCCACCACGGCCACCTTGATTTCCAGGCTCTGTTCCACGGCCGTCACCACCTCCCGAACGGAGACTCCCGCCCCCCGACCCACGTTGGACACCAACCGTTCGCGGTTCTCCAGCACTTCCAGAGCCGCCACGTGGGCCTCGGCCAGATCCAGCACATACACGTAATCTCGCACCGCCGTCCCGTCCGGGGTCTTGTGGTCCGTGCCGAAAAGATAAAACGGCGCCCCGGTTAAGGCGGCCCGCATGAGGTTCGGGAGCACATGGGTTTCCGGCTCGTGCCGTTCGTAAATCTCTCCGTCCGGGTCGTTTCCCACCACATTGAAATAGCGAAGGACGGCCAGGCGGATACCGGAAGCGGCCGCTACCGTCTCAAGGATTTGCTCGCCCTGCCATTTGGTCAGGCCATAGGGGTTGGTCGGTTCCTTGGGATGATCCTCAGGAATGGGGCAGGTCTTCGCTCTGCCGTAGACGGCCGCAGAACTGGAAAAGACCAACCGGCGGACGCCAGCCCGACCCATGGCCCGCACCAAGGCGATGGTGCCGCGGACATTGTGGTCGAAATAATCCGAAGGGTTTCGAACCGATTCCTCGACAAGGGCCAGAGCGGCGAAATGAATGACGGCGTCCACCCGAAAAGCTCGAAGGACCTGATAGAGGGCCTCTTCGTCCCGGATGTCCCCGTAGACAAACGGCCCGTAGCGCACCCAGTCCGCCCAACCGCGACTCAAGTTGTCGAACACGATAGGCGTATGGCCGTGCTTTCGAACCGTCTTGGCCGTGTGGGACCCGATATAGCCGGCTCCTCCCGTCACCAGGATGTTCATGACACCGATCCCTTTCCCTACCCTCGAGCGCTGCGAGCTTCATGCAACGCCATAATCTCGTCTCGAAGCACCAAGGCTTCCACCTTGTCCACCTCTTCCAGAATATTTTGCCGACCGTTCATTTCCTGCCGATCGACCAGGACCACGGCCTGCACCACATGCAGCCCCGCCGCCTTGCAGGCTCGGATGGCTTGAATGGTCGAACCACCCGTCGTGATCACGTCGTCCACGACGACCACTCGGTCCCCCTGCCGAAGGTTCCCCTCGATGCGGGCCGGAATCCCGTGTTCTTTTTGGGCCTTTCGCACCACGAAGGCTTGGATGGGACACCCGTGAATCCAAGACGTGTAGGCGACGGCATCGGCGATGGGATCGGCCCCCAGGGTGAGCCCCCCGATGCCTTGGACGTTCAAGGGCTTGATTTTTTCGAAGATAAGATGGCCGATGAGGACCATGCCCTCCGGGTCCAGGGTCACGCGTTTACAATTGAAATAAAAGCGGCTGACGGCTCCCGAGACGAGCTTGAAGACGGGGGTGTCGGCCACCTGGAAGGCTTGATCGAGAATCTTTTCCTGGAGCCGCCGGCGCATGGCCTCCGCATCGGCCCAAGGAACGCCCGGACGATTCATGTCCTACCTCTATGGGTGCTCTCTGACTTTTTGTACCGCCTTCTCGATGGTCGACGCCGCGGCCTCGATCTCATCGTCTCGGGTGAACCGTCCCACGGACAGCCGCACCGTGCCCTTGGCCGTATCCATGGGAACACCCATGGCTTCCAGCACATGGGACACCCGCACCTGGTCGCTGTGGCAGGCCGCGCCGGCCGATGCCGCCACTTCCGGCATGGCCTGCAGGAGCGCATCGGCCGGGGTTCCAGGAAAAGACAGGCTCAAAGTGTTAGGAAGCCTCCGATAGGGATGGCCGTTTACCCGGGCTTCGGGAAAAGCGGCGAGAAGCCGATCCTGCAACCGGTCCCGCAAGGTTTGCATTCGCGCCATTTCCTCGGGAAGTTCTTCCATGGCCACGGCGGCCGCCATGCCCAAGCCGACGATCTCCAAAACGTTTTCCGTGCCGGGCCGAAGGCCTCGCTCCTGCCCCGCCCCGTGTAAAATTCTTTGGATGGGCGTCCCGCGGCGCACATAAAGCGCCCCCACCCCTTTCGGGGCATAGAGTTTATGGCCGGCCACCGTCAAAAGGTCTAAGCCCAAATCCGAAACGTCCACAGGCACCTTGCCAACACTTTGAGCGGCATCCGAATGGACCAGGATGCCGCGGGCCCGAGCCGCCTCGGCGATCTCTTTTACAGGTTGGAGCGTCCCCACTTCGTTGTTGGAATGCATGAGGCTGACCAGGATCGTGTCGCGGCGCAAGGCGGCGATCATTTCCTCCGGGTCCACCATCCCGTATTGGTCCACGCGCACAAAGGTGACATCGAAACCTTCTTCCATCAGGGCCAGACACGGCTCCAACACGGCCGGATGTTCGATGCGGCTCGTGACGATGTGTCGGCCCCGGGATGCCAAAGCCCGCGCCACACCACACAGGGCCATGTTGTTGGACTCCGTTCCCCCGCTGGTGAAAATGATTTCATCACTCTGAGCGTTCAGGAGCGCGGCCAGGCGGCTCCGCGCTTCTTCAAGCATGCGCTTGGCTTCCCTCCCGTAAGCGTGGCTGCTGGAGGGATTCCCGAAGACAGATTCCCAACACGGTCGCATGGCTTCCGCGACTCTTGGGTCGATGGGCGTTGTGGCGTTGTAGTCGAGATAGATCGGATGCCGATCGTCCATGACGGTCCTTGCGCTGAAGAATGCGTGCGACAGGGCCCGGAAATTTTTCATTTCCCAAAGCGCCGCCACGGGGCATCAAAGTCCGCGGGCGCCTCGAATCCCCGAGGCTGCGCCGGTGGTCGGCCCAAACTTAGCCTTTAAGCAGCCCTTGGCGTTCCAGATCCTTCCACTCGCGGCGGGTCAGCGTCCGAAATTGGGCGCTTCGGCACTGAGGGCACCCCATGTAGCGCCCGTCGCTGGACCGGCGCCACAAGGTATAGAGAAGACCCGGCAGGAACAGGCAGCACCACAAGGCGATTTCTTTGGAACGCGACCCTTTTGACAGTGGGGCGGCATCCCCGATGTAATCACAACAGGCACATTTGATTTTCATGAAGACTCCTTTCTCCTCGGAATCGGCGCTCCTTTATAAATCCTGCACGCTGTGATATCAACCGTGTGATGATCTTTTGGGGCACGAAAATCATGATTCGCCACCTCAAGGGGAAGAAACGGACGTGAAGGCTACCATCACGAGAATCAGTGTGGCTTTTTCCGGAGGGTGTCTGGGGGCTCTGGTGAATTCGTGGATGTCGTCCTCTCTCGGGCAGGCGGGCCTTCCCCAAAAATTGGGCGTGGCCCTCGCCCCCGTGTGGGGCAAAGCCTTTCTGTACCCTCGGATCGTCTGGGGAGGCCTATGGGGTCTTCTTTTTCTTCTTCCTGCCTTGCGGGGCGGCTTCCTCGTTGGAGTGTTCAGCCGAGGCATTCTTTTCAGTCTGTGCCCGACCGCGGCGCAGCTTTTGTATTTCTTTCCCTTCGTCCTCAAGAAGGGGTGGTTCGGCCTGTCGCTGGGGGAACTCACACCGCTCTTCGTTTTCGTCTACAACGCCGTCTGGGGACTCTGCGCGGCGTTGTGGGTGTGGTGCGCAGAAAAATGACACGGTGCCTTTCGGGCTTTCTTGACCTCTCGGATTTCACAAGGTATTTTCGGCACAACAACCCCGGTGAAGGAACAAAAATCTATGACCAATGACGCCCTGGCAGGGCTTTCGGCAAGCTTGGAAGATTACCTGGAGGTGATCTTCCATTTGGAAAACGCCCATCAAGCCGCGCGAGCCAAGGACATCGCCGATCAGATGAGCGTGCAGCGGGCGTCCGTCACCGGAGCCTTGAGGGCGCTGGCCGTCCGTGGTCTCATTAACTACAGCCCTTACAGCTACGTGACGCTCACCCCCCAAGGGCGCCATGTGGCGCAGCAGATTATCCGACGTCACCAGATCTTGAAAGATTTCTTTATCACAGCCCTTCGTTTGGAACCCGATCAGGCGGAAGCCAACGCGTGCCGCATCGAACATGCTATCGGTCCCGTGGCTTTCGAAAGGCTCGTGCAGTTTCTCGAATTCATCAAGACTTGCCCTCGAGCCGGGGCCGACTGGTTACAGGCGTTTGCCGCCTATTGCCAAAGATCGGAAACCGAGCCGGATTGTCCGGCGTGTGTGGCCCGATGCCTCGAGAAGCTCCAGGGTGAAGAAAGCCGCGCTGAGGAGGAGCCTTTACGAACCCGTGAACCCGGTCCCGAAAGGAGAACCCATGAAGAAGATGTGGATCCAGTTGAAGCCGGATTGCGATGAAAAGAGGGTCCTTCGAGATCTGGAAGAAATCGGCCGCATCGAAAAAGATGCCGTCACTCCGGGAAGGATCATCCTGACCTTCCACAACCAGTCCGAAGCGGGCATCAAAATGAGCTGTTTTAAGCTCCAGGAAGATTTCATTCACTTCTTCCAGGACTTCGACATGGTTCACACCTAGACCCCTCCCAGCCCGCCGACCCGAGGCATCGCGCCGGAGTGCGTCTCGGCGATCTATCCGAATGATGCAGGAAGCCCCGGTGGCGCGTTCCGGAAAAGGGACGTCGTGCGCCCCGCCCGTTTCCTTTTATCCTTATCCTTCCGGCACAGCACGATCTCAGCTTGACAAGATTCTAAGATCACACTATGTTCGGTTAGCACTCTTCGATGAGGAGTGCTAATTTCAGGTGGAACAAAAACGATGAAGCTGAACGAACGAAACCAAAAAGTTTTGGAAGCCGTGGTGTCCGGATACATTCGCAGCGGCGAACCCGTGGGGTCTCGAACCGTCTCCAAGCACTACGGCCTCAACGTCAGTTCGGCGACGATTCGCAACATCATGGCCGATTTGGAGGACATGGGGCTTTTGCAGCAACCCCATACTTCCGCCGGCCGCATCCCGACGGACAAGGGTCTTCGGCTTTATTTGGATTCCATTCTGAAGATCCGGGAGTTGGAAAAGCGCCAGCAGGCACTCATCCGCAGGGCTTTTGAATCGGGCCGGGTGGATGTGGAGGAACTTTTGCGACGCACCAGCCAGGTGCTTTCGCGCTTTTGTCGCCAGGCGGGCATCGTGCTCTGGCCGCGGCTCAGCGCCACGCGCTTTAAGCACATCGAGTTCGTGCGGCTTCGGGCACACCAGATCCTCGTCATTCTGATCACGGCCTCCGGGTTGGTTCAGCACACCCTTGTGGACTGGGACGAAGACATTCCTCAGGACAGCTTGGACAAGTATTCTCGATATCTCAACGAAGCCCTTCAAGACATTCCCTTGAGCCAGGTCAAGGAACGCATCCTCAAGGAGATGGAGGGGGAAAAGGCTCTCTTTGACCAGCTTTTCACTCGCGCCCTGGAACTGAGTCAGCGGGCTCTTCAGGACGCTTTGGAAAACACGGACGTCCATATCGAAGGGCACAAGCATCTGTTGAGCAATCCCGAATTCGCCGATGTGGAACGGATGCGGCGGATTCTGGAAGCCTTCGAAGATAAATCGCGAATTGTCCGGCTGCTGGACCGCGCCTTGGACCCCTCACGGCAGGTGCAGATCATCCTGGGGACGGAAAGCGACATCAGCGAGTTGCATGAAATGAGCGTGGTGTCGTCCCCGTATGGGCGCGGCGGAACCGTTCTCGGTGTCCTCGGCGTTATCGGGCCTATCCGCATGGATTATTCGCGCATCATTCCCGTGGTGACCTTCACCGCGTCCTTGCTGAGCCAGTTCCTGGATGAGCCGGATGAGGCTCCGTCCGCGCGGAAAAATGATCCGTCGTAAAAATTATGGACCTTTCCCAGCCGCCGGGTGCTGACATGTCCCGTGGCCGTGATTATCAAGGTAGCGATTTGTTTCGGCGGCTGCACATGGAGGTGGAAAATTTATGCTCAACGAAAAGAAACCGGATTTCCATGAGGATCCCTCCGTCTCTTCCGATGACGCGACGCAGCCCGCCCCTGAGGGGCCATCCTCGGACGAGACACCGGCCGATGAAGATCTCCGGGTTCTTTTGGAACAAAAAGAATCGGAAATCCAATCCCTAAAGGACAGGCTCCTGCGCCAAGCGGCAGACATGGAAAATACGCGCAAGCGATTGGAACGGGACCGCGCCGAAGCCGTCGCGTATGCCAACGAGAGTCTGATTCGGGAACTATTGGCCGTCGTAGACAACTTGGAACGCGCCATCCAGCACGCGGAACAGGACACCGACAACCAAACGCTGCTGGAAGGGGTCAAGATGACCCACAAGCATTTCTTGGACACCCTGGCGCGGTTTGGCTGCAGACCTTTTGAATCCCACGGCAAAGATTTCGACCCGTGTTTTCATGAAGCGATCCTCCAACAGGAAACGGAAGAATTTCCACCCAATACGGTCATCCAGGAGTTCCAGAAGGGCTACACGTTGCATGATCGGCTCCTCAGACCCGCCCTGGTTGCCGTGAGCAAAGGAAGCCGCACGGCCACGTGTTCCCAAGAATCGGAACGTCCCGCCTGAGGCTGGAGACCGGCACCGCCACGGTGCCCGACGGACGTGCGACCAAACAACCATGAGAGACAGAAGTGACACCCATTCGTCTTTTAAGGAGGCATGAGCAATGGCAAAAATCATTGGGATCGATCTGGGCACAACAAACTCCGTTGTGGCCGTCATGGAGGGCAAAGAGCCCAAAGTGTTGACGAACTCTGAAGGCGGGCGCACCACCCCGTCTATGGTCGCCTTCACCGACAGCGGGGAACGCCTGGTGGGTCAGGTAGCCAAACGGCAGGCCATCACCAACCCGGAAAACACCGTTTTTGCCGTAAAGCGCCTTATCGGCCGGAAGTACAGATCCAAGGAAGTGCAGCGAGACCTGGAAATTCTGCCGTACAAGATCGTGGAAGCGGCCAACGGCGACGCCCACATCCTCATCCGCGGGCGGCAATACAGCCCGACGGAAATTTCGGCCTTTATTCTTATGAAAATGAAGCAAACCGCTGAAGATTACCTGGGCGAAAAGGTGACCGATGCGGTCATCACCGTCCCCGCCTATTTCAACGACAGTCAACGCCAGGCCACCAAAGACGCCGGAAAGATTGCGGGCCTGAACGTCCTTCGCATCATCAACGAACCCACTGCGGCGGCTTTGGCCTACGGGTTGGACAAGAAAAAAGACGAAAAGATCGCCGTTTTCGACTTGGGTGGGGGCACCTACGATATTTCCATCCTGGAAATCGGCGATGGGGTCTTTGAAGTGAAAGCCACCAACGGGGACACACACCTAGGGGGTGAAGACTTCGATCAACGCATCATCGATTGGCTGGCGGACGAATTCAAAAAAGACCAGGGCATTGACCTTCGCAATGACAAGATGGCCCTGCAGCGCCTCAAAGAAGCCGCCGAAAAGGCGAAAATCGAACTGTCTTCCACGACGGAAACGGACATCAATCTCCCCTTTATCACGGCCGACGCCTCCGGCCCGAAACACCTCACGATGAAGCTCACCCGAGCCAAGCTGGAAGCCCTGACGGAAGACCTCATCGAAAAACTCGTGCCGCCCATGCGCCAAGCGCTCCAAGACGCGGGGCTCACCGCGGCGGACATCCACGAAGTCATCCTCGTGGGGGGCATGACCCGCATGCCGCGCGTCCAACAAAAGGTCCGGGAGTTCTTCGGTAAAGAACCGCACAAGGGCGTCAACCCCGACGAAGTGGTAGCCGTGGGCGCCGCCATCCAAGGGGCGGTGCTTTCCGGGGAAGTGAAAGACGTGCTCTTGCTGGACGTCACTCCGCTGTCTCTGGGCATTGAAACTCTGGGCGGCGTCATGACCAAGCTCATCGAACGCAACACCACCATCCCGACGCGCAAGAGCCAGATTTTCTCCACCGCCACCGACAACCAGACGGCCGTCTCCATCCACGTGCTCCAGGGGGAACGGCCCATGGCGGCCGACAACAAAACTTTGGGCCGTTTCGACTTGGTGGGGATCCCACCCGCGCCGCGCGGTGTGCCGCAGATTGAAGTGACCTTCGACATCGACGCCAACGGCATTGTGCATGTGTCGGCCAAAGACCTGGCCACGGGGAAGGAACAGTCCATCCAGATCACCGCCTCCAGCGGCCTGTCCCAGGAAGAAATCGAAAAGCTCGTCAAGGAAGCCGAAATGCACGCCGAGGAAGACAGGCGGCGCCGAGAACTGGTGGACACGCGCAACCAGGCCGACGCGCTCATCTACAGCACCGAAAAGACGCTCAAGGACCTGGGCGACAAGGTGGATGCGGCCACCCGAAGCCGGATCGACGCCCAGATCGAAAAGCTCCGAAAGGCCATGGAAGGCGACGACAAGCGCGCCATCGAAAAAGAGATGGAACAGCTCACGCAGGTTTCTCATAAGCTGGCCGAGGAGATGTACAAGAAGACAGCCGAGCAGCAAGCTCAGGCCGGAGGCTCTGCAGCCTCCGCCGGCGGTGCGTCGGGGCGCAAGTCCGACGACGACGTCGTGGACGCGGATTTCGAAGAGGTCAAAGACAAATAACGAAGACCAAGACCGCAGGGGAAACCCTTGCGGTTTCAGAAGGATTTTGCTAGGGGAGTGCGGCACAAGGGGCACGTGGCATCCACGTGCCCCTTGGCCATAGGAGCTCCGGAACCGGCGGGTGCCACCCTGAGGCGATCCGCCGAAAGCCCTCGGTTTTTCGAGCAAAGGAACGACATGATTTTTCGAAGTGTTGTGCGTCTTCTTGCGTTTCTGATCCTGTGTGCCTCGCTCCCTCTGGGATGCGTCCCTCGGCAACAGGTTCGCGTGCTTATCCCCGAAAGCGTCTTTCACGAACCGCCGCCTCCGGAAGCCCAAGCCCTCTGGAAGCAGGCCGTTTCCCTAAGGGACGCCGGCCGCCTGGACGACGCTTTGGCGACCTTCCAACAAATCGCCTACTTCTTCCCCTCCAACGCCATCGCCCCCGCGGCTTTGACCGCCCAAGGCGACATTTGGGTGCAGGCCCAAAACCCCCATGCCGCCCGCAAGGCCTATGAAGCGGCGCTCAGAGAATATCCCCAGTGGCGCGATGCGATAACCGCGCGCATCGGGCTGCTCTACGCCCGATGGGAGGAAGGCGAAAACCGCAAAAAACTCATCGAAGAAGCCCAGTCCCTCTGGGATGCCGCGGTCTCGCAACCCGCCTGGCGTCAGAAGCTGGCTCGTCTTCTCGCGGGTCTTTACAGGGATGCGGGAAATCCGGACGCCGCCCTTTCGTGGCTCGACAAAGGATACGCCGCCCAACCCGGACCAGAAGACCAAAAGCTCCTGGACCAAGAGGCCTTTTCCCTTGCGCTGACCTTGGATGGGCCGTCGGTGGATCGCGCGCTTCAAAACGTCGCCTCCGAGCGCTTGCTCCCTTTTCTGCTTTACCGTCAGATCCAGCTCAGGCCTCCTCAAGAACGGCGTGACGCTTTTCTTAAGTTGATGTCCCAAAACCCGCAGCACCCTGTAGCCCGAAAGATCGAGGAGGAGCTTCGAGGCGTCATAGGCCCCGCAGGGCCGGCCGACCCGCAACGGCTTGGATGCATGGTCCCCTTGAGCGGACCGCACGCCGCCTACGGCCGCCGAGCCGTCAAGGGAGTCGCTCTCGCTTTGAGGCACTGGGAAAAGCTTTATCGGGGCTCACCGACACGACTCGTTTTGGCGGACACCCAGGCCAACCCGGACCTCGCCGTCAGCGCTTTGAACCATCTGGTCCAGGACGAGCAGGTTCTCGCCGTGATCGGCCCTCTAAGCCCCCGAAGCGCCGAAGCGGTCATGCCTCTGGCCAACGAACACGGCATCCCGGTGATCAGCCTTACGGAAAAACGTCAAGTCTCCTCGCAAACCCCTTTTCTTTTCCACGCCTTCCTTGATCACCAGGACATGATCGGGACCTTGCTCAGCTACTGCCGAGACGTTCTTGGATATAAGAACTTCGGTGTTCTTTATCCCGAAGAACCTTACGGGAGAGCTTTGAGGGAAGTCTTTGTCACCAAGGTCCGGGAAAAGGGAGGACACCTTGTCGCTGACGTCTCGTACGCCCCGGGAATGACCGATTTTAAGGGACCGATCCAGGCCGTCGCCCAACGTGCGCGTTCAGACTCGGGATCGCGGACGGAGGACTCGACCCTCGACGCCTTGTTTATCCCTGACGCCGCCGAAACCATCGCCCTCATCGCCCCTCAACTGCCCTATTACGACGTGGTCGGGGTGACCCTTTTGGGCACGAATCTCTGGGAAGAAAAATCGCTGATCTCGGCGGGCGGAGTTTACTTGGAAGGCGCTCTTTTCCCCTCCGCTTTTTACAGGGATCCTTCCGGGACCACGGACCCGGTTCAGGAGGCTTTTTTTAAGGATTACCGGGAAACATACGGCGAAGACCCGGACTTCTTGGCGGCTCAGGCCTACAGCGCGGCCCTGCTCGTTCTCGGCGCCCGCGAACAGCTCCTCAAGGAAGCCCAAGCGGATCGCCTACGGTTTCGCCAATGGTTGTTGCAGCTGGACCTTCCCAACGGTCCCTTGGGCCCCATGCGTTTCGCTCCCGACGGACACATGGAAAGAACCTACCCGATCCTGCAGATCACCGGCGGGTCTTTGGTCCGCGTCGACCGGTGAGGCGCCGCAGAGCCGGCTCCTCACGGTAAAGACGTTTCGTCGACCTGCGGGCTTTGGGGTCTTTAGAAAAGGATCGCGCGCGAAAAAGGGCGGACACATAGGTCCGCCCCCATCGTCTCTTCACCCAATCCAGCGGCCCGGCAGGCTTTGCCGCCCCACAGGCCGTGCCGTTTTGTCCCAATCCCTTGTTGATCAGAGTCCGAGGACGGGCGCATGAACCTGGCTAGGAAAAGCCCCTTGTCCCCGGTATCTCATCAATGGCCGGTGTCCGTCACCCCGGCCTCGGCAAAGGTTTTGATATCTCGAAGAACCCGCGCAGAAGCTTCCACCAAATGCATGGCCAAGGCCGCCCCCGTCCCTTCCCCCAGCCTCATGGATAAATCCAATATCGGCTTCAGGCCGAGGAGCTCGATCATCGTCTGATGGCCTACCTCTTGGCTGCGATGGGACACAAAAAGATAATCCGCAGCCCGAGGCGCAAGTCGGCAGGCAATGAGCGCGCCGGCCGTGGCGATAAATCCGTCGCAGACCACCGGCACCCTCACAGCCGCAGCCCCTAGGACCGCCCCCGCCAGACCGGCGATTTCGTAGCCGCCCACCTTGGCGAGCACGTCCACAGGGTCGAGAGGGTCGGGGCGGTTCACGGCCAGAGCCGTCTCGACGGCTTGGACTTTGCGCTGCCAAGCCGCATCGTCGATACCCGTTCCCCGGCCGGTCAACTCGGCGACGGGTTTGCCGCTGAACGCCGCGACAATGGCCGTGGAAGGCGTGGTGTTCGCAATGCCCATGTCGCCCGTCCCGATAAGGCGATAGCCTTCGTGGCTTACGGCGTCCATGACCAAACGGGCCCCCTCGACCATCCCCCGGACGGCTTCCCCGCGATCCATGGCCGGGCCTTTGGTGATGTTGCGTGTGCCTTTTCCGATCTTTCGGCGCACCACGGCCCAGTCTTCAGGAAGATCCGAGGCGACGCCGAAATCCACCACACGCACGGTCGCTCCCCCATGATCCGCCAAAACGTTGATGGAGGCCCACCCTTTCACGAAACTATAAACCATCTGGGCGGTCACTTCCTGGGGGTAGGCGCTCACCCCTTCCTCCGCCACGCCGTGATCTCCGGCCATCGTCAAAATGATTTTTTTGGACACATCGGGGGCCAAGCTTTGCGTCATGCCTGCCAGACGGGCCGCCATCTCTTCAAGGCGCCCGAGGGAACCCCGGGGTCGAATCTGGGAACGCAACCTCTCCCAAGCCCGAGCTTCCCACGAGGAATCAGCGGGTTCTATCGCCTCGATCACGTTCCTCAGGGTCTTTTCCATTCACCGCACCTCCTCCATTCATTACGGCCACCACAGGAAAAAAGCCTTCGAGGCCCAACGACCTCGAAGGCTTACCCTTAGGCACAGGCAAACATTCGGTCTGATCTTGATCCGGATGGCAGGTCTTCTGACTTGCGGATCGTCTTACTCTCCGGCCCTTCCCGCACCCTTATCCAGGCTGCAGTGGCTTACCGCCGAATTTCATCCCCGCTCACAGCGCCGGCCCAGCGTGGCGGCTTCCCACCGCCTTCCCTATTGCCCCGCGGCAATCCGCGGGCACCATTCCGGACCCATCGTCTGAAGGACAAGCTTGCCAAAACAGCTGCGGCTAAGGTTTCTTCGCCGTCCTGCGCAGCAGCTTCAAGGCTTTTTTCGTTTCCATGACCGGGACGACTTCCGCAACGCCCAGATCCGTCCACTGGAACACGGCCGCAGCCAGGTGTGCTTCATCTTCGGCCTCAAAGAGCCGAAACACGCGATGTCCCGTGACGTCGAACCATTCCCCCTTCATGTCAGTCCCCGGCACATCGGGCAACTGTTCCGACCGTTGGATCACCCGGTCGCGATCTTCCGGAGCATAATTGAATATGGCCATAAACAGCATGCCGCCCTCCCCTGCAACCTGAAATCCCTCGCCGCCGTGGATCTTGTCGCGACGAATATAGCTCAAGACCTTCGCCGTGTGTCAAGCTCCGAATTCACCGGAAAAGCCTTGACGCTTTCCGGAGACTCTTCCTATAATCGCCAGCGTGAACGGAATCACAAGTCGAACCCTAGGGACGAGAGGAGGTGACACTGTGAAGAAAAGGAATTGGGTGGTCCCGTCTGTTTTCGTCGCGGTCGCTCTTTTTGTGGGGGCCCTCATCGCCGTCGCGGCCGACGCCCCGGACGTGATCACGATGAACTCTAAATTGTGGCCCCAGCACACGAAGGCCAATGTCCAGTTTACTCACAAAAAGCATGCGGAAGACTACAAGATCGCGTGCGCCGACTGCCACCACAAGTACGAAGGCGGGAAGAACGTCTGGAAACAAGGTGATCCCGTTGCCAAATGCGAGTCCTGCCACAACGAACCGACCATCGAGGGCGAAAAGAAGCTGCCTCCGGAGCAACAAAAGCTCAATCTGAAGCTGGCCATGCACACCAATTGTCAGGAATGCCACAAGAAGCTGAAGGCCCAAAATCCTCAGAGCGCCGCTCCGACGACCTGCGTGCAGTGCCATCCCAAAAAGGAAGGCCAGAGCTGAAAGCCGCGGAGGATTTGTTACAAAAAAACCCAGGAGAAAATCTCCTGGGTTTTTTTGTGGGTTTTTGCTTTGTTTTCTTTAGACTTCTTCTACCGTGATGGCGTCATTTTCGCACACTTCGACGCAGCTTTCGCAGCCGAGGCATTCATCCTCGTTGACGGGCTCGGCCTTGCCGTCCACCAGTTCGTAGACGTCCACCGGGCACACATCTACGCATTCGCCGTCGCCGGTGCATTTGTTCTTGTCCACTGTCACTTTAAACATTGCTTTTCTTCCTCCTCATGTGATCATTGGGAAACCAGCCGGCAGGCCGATGACCCGCCTTCGCTCTTTGCCGCCAAGGCGTTTACTGGCAGGTCGGGACAAAGTCAAGAAAAAAGCTCGGTCTTCTTTTCCCCTTGTTCAGCCCGGGGGATCGTGATTCTTTTCTCATGTCGGCAAACGAAAAAACCTGCCTTTCCCGATCTGGCGCGCCCGCGGCAGGCATATCCCGACCCATCCCCCGAGGGGCCGAAGACCCCCCGGAGGCTGCCTCCATCGATTTAAACGCAACCTGTCGGCTTCGGCAGGCCCGCCATTTTACAAGCGCCCTTGCCCGGTCCGCTCGGGAACAGCTCGTAGATGTATTTGAGCTTATAGCCGGTCACCTTGGTGAGGATCCGGACCATGGGAGCGATGCCGTGCTTCCGGTAATAATCTTGGAGCACATGGATAATTTTCCAGTGCTCTTCGGTAAGCTCCTGAATCCCTTCCGACTCTTTGACATATTCGACCCACTCAGGGCACCAATTGTCAAAGCTGTCGATAAACCCATCTTCGTCGAGGTTGAACACCTTGCCTTTGTATTCGATCTGTGCCATGGAAACATCCTCCTTTTGTTTTTAATCTTCCGTAGACAACGTCATACGGCGCTTTGTCCTACGGGCAGCGAGGCCCCAAACCCCTCACCGCGCATCGCCGCGTGGCGGCCCGCTCGGTATCTTTGGGCGGCGTTCACCATCCCCGTGGCCCAAGACCGGCAACCAACGGCGTGAATATGCGTGTAGGTCGCCAGCACATTTTTATAGCATACTCCGTCCCAGCCTTCCAAGACCCCAAATCCCTTCTGGACGCGAAAAGCACACTCCACCGCCTCCCCCGCATCGATCACCCGGGAGTAATGGAACTCATGCCCCCGCAATACGACACCCGACGGGAAAAAGGGCGTCTCCTTGACGGCCTGCAGCAGCGTGTAGCCGTGCCCTTGCGGTGTGCGTCCCATGGCGATGGAAAACGGAAGAACCCCCACCATGGGGAAGTATCCCTCCGCCGATCGAATCCCTCGGCTCAAATACATCAATCCGCCGCATTCCGCATAGACGGGAAGGCCGCTTTCCACGGCCTTGTGAATCGACGTTCTCAGGGTCTCATTGGATGCCAGCAGGGAAAGGTGTGTTTCGGGAAACCCTCCGCCGATATAAAGCGCATCGATCTCGGGCAAAACGGCTGTGACCAAGCTGTCGATGGAAACCAACTCGGCTCCGGCTTCTTCCAGAGCCTCCAGATTTTCGGGATAATAAAACTGAAAAACGCGATCTTGAAACACCCCGATGCGGACCGGACCGAAGGCGCCGTCCAAGCCGCAGCGCTCATGCCCCCCATCGGCAGGGCGGCCCAGCGGCTCCGCCGCATGGGCGATGCGCCACAGTGCTTCCACATCCACACAGCGCATCATGGATTCCGCCAGGGTGTCCAGCGTTTCTTGCAAGCATGCGTGTTCCTGGACGGGCACCAGCCCCATGTGACGTTCGGGGAACACAACCCCCAGGTCTTTGGGCAGGACGCCGACAACGGGGATTCCGCAGGCTTTGTGGATGGACTCCTTGAGAACCCTTTCATGGCGCCCTCCGGCGACCCTGTTCAAAACGACGCCGCGCAGACGCACGTTCGGATCCATGATTTGGCATCCCAGGACCATGGCGGCGGCGGTCCGCGTCATCTTGGTGGCATCCAGAACAAGAATGACCGGCGCCTTGAGAAGCTTCGCCACCTCCGCCGACGAACACGTGCCCTGTGCATCCATGCCGTCATAAAGCCCCCGGTTTCCTTCGATCAAAGCCAGGTCCGCCCCGTGCGTTCGATCCACAAAGGACCGCAGGAGCTTTTCCGGCGTCATGAGATAAGGATCCAGGTTGTAGCACGGATGGGATGCAGCGCACCGCAACCACCCCGCGTCGATGTAGTCCGGCCCTTTCTTGAAGGGGACCACCTGCAGTCCCTTCAGGCGGTGGAACGCCGCGGCGAGGCCGGTCGAAACCAGCGTCTTGCCGGCTCCCCCACGCAGGGCGGCGATCATCAGACGCGGCGTGCGTTGCCTCATGGTTGAATCACCGAAGGCGGAACCGACCCCCCTGATGGGGAGCCGGAACGCCCTTTGAGGTTTCTTAGAACTTAAACTGCGTTGTGGTCCGCCACGTAGTCATGGCGAGCCGGTAGTCGTCGATATGCTCGTGGCGGAACTCGATTCCCGTTTTCTCGAAGAACTTTTCCCAGCCGATGCGCTCGATCCATTCCCCGATCCGTTCATAACGCTTTGCATCGGAGGCGTAGGTTTCGAGCATCTTCTTGATCGTCTGGACCGTGGTCGGCCACCGCGGCGGCTCGTTGGGAATATAGGGCACCGCCAGCTTCGAGAACTTGGGCGGGACACGGGAATTGGACACCTTGCCGCCAACCCACAGGGCAATACCGTCGCCCTCGCCATCCGCCAGAGGCAGGGCGGGGCACATGGTGTAGCAGTTGCCGCAGAACATGCAACGGTTTTCGTTGATCTCGACGCTCTTGTAGTCGCCGACCTTCTTAGGCTTGATGGCCGCCGTCGGGCACGCGGCGATGACCAGAGGGATTTCGCACACATTCTGCACGCGTTCGTGTTCAATGATGGGGGGCTTACGATGCACGCCCAGGATGGCGATATCCGAGCAGTGCACGGCGCCGCACATGTTGAGGCAGCAGGCCAAGGAGATGCGCACCTGAGCCGGCAGCTTATGGGAGCCGAAATACTCGAAAAGTTCGTCCATGACCGCTTTGACGATGCCCGAAGCGTCAATGGCCGGTGTGTGGCAATGGACCCATCCCTGCGTGTGCACGACGTTGGTCACGCTGGCGCCCGTGCCGCCGATGGGGAACCAATTCCCCCGGCTTCTAAGATCATCCATGAGGGGTTTCAATTTGGACTTGTCGTCCACCATAAACTCAATGTTGTTCCGAGTCGTCCACCGCACGTAGCCGCCGCAGTGTTTGTCCGCAATGTCGCAAATTTCACGTATGAGGTCCACCGAAAGAAGCCGGGCAGCACCGACACGGACGGTATAGACCTCAGCGCCCGTTTCGGAGACGTGGACCAACACGCCGGGTTCCAAAATTTCGTGATATTTCCACTTGCCGTAGTTTTCTTTGATAATCGGCGGGAAAAACTTGTCGTACTTCGGCGGGCCGATATCGGTGATGCGATCTTTCATGATGTCGCTGGGATCGAATGGCATGGTGTCACCTCCTATGCATGGTGCCGTTCGCGGTAGGCCTTGGCATCGCGTTCCCAACCGCCGGGAACATCGGCCGGATCGTAGAAGATGTAGGGGTTGAAACGCGGCGTGTTGATCATGCGTGGATCAGGCTGCACTTCGACGGCTTTGAGGAACTCGCGAAGCCCCAGGCGTTGAATGAGTTCGCCCAACCGCTCGCGGTTCTTGCCGTTTTCCATCCACCAATCCCACATCTTTTCGACGAATTCATGAAATTCCTCGTAAGGCGGTTCCATCTTCATAAACGGAATGATCACGCTCGAGAGCTGCGCACCTTCCAAAATCGGGGCCTTGGCGCCGCACAGGATGGTGGCTCCCACATCGGTGCCGGGACGCAGGGCGCGCGGCATCACATTGATGCAGTGCATGCAGCGGGTGCAGTCTTCATCCCAAATCTTGAGGTTCTTGCCGTCCCATTCCATGCAGCGGGTCGGGCACAGGTCGATGACCTCTTTCTGGATATCCAGTTTGCGCTTTTCGAACCCGTGGGATCCGCCGTTGGGCACCAGTTCGCCGCCCACATAGGCGCGCACGGCTTCCTGGTCGATGCGGATCTTGTCCCGCCAGGTGCCGATAATGGAGCAGTCGGCGCGGGCGATGGCCGCCACACAGTCATTGGGACAGCCCGACGCTTTGAATTTAAACTTATAGGGGAACATCGGGCGATGAAGTTCATCTTGGTATTTGATGGTGATGTCATAAATGATGTCTTGCGTATCCAAGCACGACCATTCGCAACGGGCCCTTCCCACACAGCCTTCCGGAGTTCTCATGTTGGATCCCGAGCCGCCCAGGTCCATGCCCAATTCATGGGTCAGCCGATAGAATATGGGTTCCAATTGGTCGGTCGTGGTTCCCAAAAGAATACAGTCCCCCGTGGACCCGTGCATGTTGGTCAGACCGCTGCCATGCTCTTCCCAGATATCGCAGAGTTTTCGTAAAGCTTCGGTGCTATAGAACTTGCTCGCCGGTTGGTTCACACGCATGGTGTGGAAATGGGCCACGTTCGGAAAAAGATCCGGCCGGTCGCAGTAACGGCCGATGACACCGCCGCCGTAGCCGAACACCCCGACGATGCCGCCATGTTTCCAGTGGCCTTCCTTGTGCTCATAGGACATTTCCAAGAGCCCGAGGAGGTCTTCGCACATGGGTTTCCTGGCCGCCATTCGCTTAATGTCGGTGACAAAGCTCGGCCATGGCCCCTTTTCCAGTTCATCGAGCATTGGGGTCGCATGCTTCAAAGCCATCCTTCTACCTCCTTAAAGAGAATGAAGAAAAACCCGCTCACACACTCAGGCGCCCCTCCTCCGACCCGCCCCTCTCGGCCTTACGTTTTGATGTCACCGTTGGAAACGGAATCCACCAGGTCGGGACACCCCCAAAGGCCTATTTCATCTTTTCTTCTTCCGCCGCCACATCGTCTTCGCCCGGCAACATGTACAAGGTCGTGCTGCCGCTCGACCAATACTTCACCTTGCCCTCCTCCACGAGCTCGTTGAGCACCTTCTTGGCTTCCCGCATCTTGAGTTCGGGGACCGCTTTGCACAAATCGTTGAAATAAAGTTTCGTTTTCTTTTGGGTTTTCATGTACTCTAAAATTTTTGCCTTAGCCTCTTCGCTCATGGTCCTCTCCTTTGTGGATGAAAAACACGCCCATCGGGGGCCCTCCGGTGCGCCCCCGCCGATTCTTTCGTCAAAAGAGGTGCAAATGAGAAAGTGAACTTATTCACTCGCAAGCCCAACCCTCTATAAACTTCGGTTTCAAGCTTTGTCAACAAAAAACCCGGCCGACCTTCCCGCTCGGGGAACGGGCGATCCTCCCCACGGCTTGACAGACCCTCGGGCCCTTGTTAGGTTCCCTGCGCCTGGCCGGTTTGCCCCACACCGCACGGTTGGGCCTCGGCCGGTGTCGACTTTCGCCGACCTTCGAACTCCATACACCATGAGGAAGGCCATGCCGGAGACCACCGAAGACGCCAAGCAACTGCAGTCGGATCTCAACCAATACATCCGCTATCTGCGAGAACGCCTTTTTTTTGAACCCGACTCCCCCGTTTTTCACTACAACCTAGGCCTTGCTTATGCTCGCAAGGGACTTCGAGCTGAAGCCATCGCCGAGTTTCGCCAGGCCATCGCCTGCGACCCCTCCATGGCGCAAGCCTACGTAAACCTTGGCGGCCTTTACTTCCAAGAAGGCGATTTGGACCGGTGCATCGAAGCCAACCGCAAGGCGCTCGAGCTGGACCCGCATCTCGCCATGGCCTACAGCAACCTGGGGTTCGCCTACCTGCAGAAAGGAGATCCCGACGAGGCCATTTCGGCATGTCGCAAGGCGGTGGCCTTGATGCCGAACCTGCTGCAGGCCCACAACAATCTGGCCGTCGCCCATATCCAAAGGGGTGAGTGGCAGGAAAGTCTGGAAGCCTCCCAAAAGGTCTTGGAACTCAATCCGGATTTCGCTCCGGCCCACTATAACCTCCATATCGCCTACAAGGCCCTCGGGGAGGACGAAAAAGCCGCCGATCACCTCGATCGGGCCAAAGCCTTGGGCTATCCCATACATGGATGAAATATCTCGTGCCAGAGCGGAGAATGCGTTGTGACGACGGGAACTGAAGCAGCTTTGGAAGTCCTTAAAGACCGTTTTGTCGTCTTGGAATACACGGTCACCTTGGAAGACGGGACGGTGGTTTTGGGTGGAGACCCCCCCGCGGCCATGAATTTCGCCGTCGGCTATGGACAGGTTCTTCCTGCCCTGGAGGCCCGCCTCCTTGGGCACACCCAGGGGGAAACCCTCCGGTTTGTCATCCCCGCCGAAGAGGCTTTCGGAACGTACGATCCCCGCCAGATCAAGCGCCGATCCTTTGATGAATTCCCTCAAGGGCGCACACTGGAGCCGGGCAAATGGGTGGTTGCCTCCAACGACGGCACGGGAGCTCGTTATGCCTACTTCGTGAAGTCCAAGGATGCGGACGGCGTCGTCTTGGACTTCAATCATCCCCTGGCCGGAAAGGACCTCCACTACCAGGTGACCATCGTCAAAGTGAGAGATCTTTCGGCGGAAGAACTGGTGGAACTGCGCCCCTGCAGGACCGAGTCCTAGGAGTCCCTCACCGCTCGTCCATTCGCTTTCGGTCGAACCAACAGCAAAAGGCCGACAACGCCAGAGCCCTGGGGTCTTCGCGCAAGAGCCCACGGCACAAGTCCAGCAGCTCCTTGTGATGGCTTCTCAGCCGTTCATCCTGCCCTTGTGTTTGGTAGAACTCGGCGAGGATCATTGTCGCCCGCAGAGCCGTGGCGCTTCGGATCTGCTCGCGAGGGTCTTTAGGCTCCTGGAAAGGGTCCCAGTTTTCGTAGCCCATCTTCAGGATACGCTTCTGGCCCCGCGGGGACATCTGCTCAAAAATGGCTCGTTTGCGACGCTCAAATTCTTCACGATCTTCCATTGGCCCTGCTCTCCTCATGGTTCATCCCAAAAGAGCTTCAGCCGGATTTTCTTAAATTCCCGAGTACTGAAAAGGATGCGATAGTCATGAAGCCCCACCGCGCCGGCAAGCCTTTCGGCGATTTTCTCGCACTCGGCCACACTCCTGCCGTGGACCATGGCATAAAGATTAAACGGCCACTGGGGGTGGGCCGGTCTCTGATAGCAGTGGCTCACCTGCGGAAAAGCCGCCAAAGCCGCACCGGCGGCGTCGATGCGGGAGGTCTCGCACTGCCAGATCACCATGCCGTTGGCGCCGAAGCCGACCTTGCGATGGTTGAGGACGGCCGCAAAGCGCCGGATCCAGCTGCGAGCAAGCCAGCGGTCAATGACGGCCATCAGTTCTTCGCCGCTCATCTCCAGGGACCGGGCCCAGTGGTGAAAGGGTCGCGGCACTGAGGGCAGGTCTTCCTGAAGACACCGGACAAGTTTGACGTTACGCTCCGAGACCTGAAAGCGCTCCGAAGACTCCAGCGGCGCCTCGAGAACCTCCGCGTTCACCGATTCAGTTTCCGAATCTTCCAAGACGTCCAGAACCACGGCCAATTTGTATTTTTTCACCGCCGGCAAGACAAGGGTCGGCCATCCCCCCGCTATTCGAGCGAGACGGTCCACCTCGCCTTGAAGGGTCTTGCCCGGTGGCACCGCAATGGTGAACCAGACATTGAAAGATCCCGGCCGCAAGTAGTTGTGGCTCACCCCGGGATAGGCATTGATCGCTTGGGCGGCTCGTTCCACATGAGGTTCCGGCACGGCCATGGCCACCAGGCTGCTGTGGTACCCCAAAGCGCCGGTGTTGAAGATGGCGCTGATTTGCCGCACCAGCCGAAGGCTTTTAAGGTTTTCGATTCGCCTCAAGACGTCTTCTTCCGAAAGGCCGAGCCTTTTGCCCAACGCGGCATAGGGGCGCTCCTCAATGGGAAAAGCCCGTTGGATATGATCCAAAAGCTGTCGGTCGACGGTATCCAAAGAATCCCCTTCCCGCTCCAGACCCTTGCAGGCCAAAAGTCGCTTTGGCATCCTCAGGTTCGCATGATAAACATTTTGACCGCATATGGCCAAAACCTTTCACCGTCGGAGAACTTCATGGCGCTTAAAATCCTATTCTGCGCTTCGGAAGCCACGCCTTTTGCCAAAACGGGCGGCCTCGCCGACGTGGCGGGATCCTTGCCCGAGGCCCTGGCCGCTTTGGGTTGCGATGTTCGGCTCCTTCTGCCTCTGTACCCCACCGTGGAAAGGAGCGAGAACGCCGCCAAGATCCTTGCCGAATGGATTCCCATCCCCGTCGGCATCCACACCTATCACGTGCACTTTTGGCAGTGGCGGCGCCCGTCATCTTATCCCGTCTATTTCGTGGAGAAAGATGAATTCTTTCACCGGCCCAACCTTTACGTTCATCCCGTGCGGGGAGACTATGAGGACAACGCTCAGCGGTTCATCACATTTTCCCGAGCTGTTTATGCTCTGTGCAAACACCTAGAGTGGATCCCGGATGTTTTGCATCTCCACGACTGGCAAACGGCATGCGCCGCAGCCTATAGGCATTTTCTGTGGCGCTACGATCCGGCGTTTTCTCATGTTCGAACTCTTTTGACCATTCACAACTTGGCCCACCAGGGCCTGTTTCCCGAACCCTACTTTACGCTCACAGGTCTCCCCCAAGAAGCTTACACCATCGACGGTATGGAGTTTTACGGCCAGTGCAACTTCCTGAAGGCGGGCATTGCCTACAGCCACCGCATTTCTACGGTGAGCCCCCGCTATGCCAGGGAAATCCTCGAGCCCAAGCAGGGCTTCGGGTTGGACGGCATTCTCCGCCGTCGGCAGGACGATCTCGTGGGTATTCTCAACGGCATCGACGTCGAGCGCTGGGATCCGTCCCATGACCCCCTGATTCCGGCGCCGTTCGACGTGGAACGTTTAGAGGGCAAAAAGGTGTGCAAAGACCATGTGATGCAGGAGCTGGGTTTTCCAGAGGCCGTGAAAGACGACCCCCTGTGTGTCGTGGTGAGCCGCTTGGTGCATCAAAAAGGGATTGACCTGATCTTGGACGCTTTGGACGACATGATGGATCTTTCTGTCTGCCTCGCCGTCTTAGGGACCGGCGACCCCCATCTCGAAAAACTTTTGGGACAGGCCCAGTCCCGCCATCCCGACCGGGTCCGGGTGGTTCTGGCCTTTGATGACGCCCTGGCTCACCGCCTGGAGGCCGGCGGCGACCTTTTTCTCATGCCGTCCCGTTATGAACCTTGCGGGCTGAACCAGATGTACAGCATGCGCTACGGCACCCTCCCCATCGTGTCCGCTACGGGCGGGCTGGATGATTCGGTCGTGGACGCCGCCCAGAACCCTCAGACGGGCACCGGCTTCAAATTCTACGAACACACTCGGGAAGCTTTCCTCGGGGCCCTGAAGACGGCGTTGGAAGTGTACAGGAATGCGCCTCAATGGCGGGACATGCAGCGCCGGGCCATGAGCGAAGATTTCAGCTGGGGCCGTGCCGCCCGATCCTATCTCACGCTTTATGAAGATATGGTGTCCGGTTCACGGTAGGGTCCCGGGCAACCCCAAGACCCGTCCTAAGGCTGCTCTGGAGGAAAAGACCGGTTCAGGCGCCGTGCACCAAAATCTTCTCCATGAAAAGGGTGGCCAATCCGAGGAAGAAGAAAAACCCGCCGGTGTCCGTGGCCGCCGTGACGAAGATGCTCGATCCCAAGGCAGGATCCAACTTGAGCTTGCGCAAAACGATGGGCACCAAGGCCCCCAGGCATCCTGCTACGATCATGTTGAAAATCATGGCAAGCCACATGATGAGGGCGAGCCACGGGTTGTGATGCCACGCCAGGGTGATGGTTGCGAGCACCGCGCCGCACAGGGCCCCGTTACATAACCCCACGGCCATTTGATGCAGCACGACGGTCCATTTGTTCCTGTCCACGAGTTCCCCGAGCGCGAGGGCGCGAACCACCACGGTGAGCGACTGCGTGCCGGCGTTCCCGCCGAGGCCGGCCACCAGCGGCATCAGCGAGGCCAGAATGACAAAGCGGGAGATCGTCTCCGAAAACAGGCTCACGGTGTAGGAGGCGATAAGAGCCGTTCCCAGGTTCACCAAGAGCCAGGGGGCTCGAAGCTTGACGGAGCGTGGCACGGGCGACGAGATCTTTTCGTCCGTGTCGAGGCTTGCCAGCAGATACATGTCCTCCGTGGCCTCTTCCGTAATGACGTCGAAGATATCGTCATAGGTGATGATCCCCACGAGACGGTTTTCTCCATCCACCACGGGCATGGCCAAAAAGTCATAATGGCGCATTTCCTTGGCCACTAATTCAATGTCCATGTCCACAGGGACGGAAATGACATTGCGGGACATTATCCGTTCCACGGTGCTGTCCGGTCGGGCCATAATAAGGTCCCGCAAAGACACAATGCCGATAAGATGCCGCCCCTCGTCGACCACGTAGGCGTAATAAATCGTTTCCTTTTTGGGAGCCTGAAAGCGCAGTTCGTCTAAAGCGTCCCGCACCATCTGGGTGGCTCTCAGGGACGCGTAATCGGTGGTCATATACGCCCCGGCACTTTCTTCGGGATAGGTCAAAAGCTTTAGAAGATTCTGCCGCTCCGCCTTGATGAGCAAAGACAGCAGCCGGTCCTGAAAATCCTCATCCAGCTCTTCCACAAGGTCCGCCCGGTCATCCGGCCGCATGAGTGTAATGAGCCGGGCCACCACCTCGCGGCTGAGAAAAGGCAAGGTTTCCTTCTGGACCTCAAAGGGAAGGAATTCAAAAACGTCAAGAATCCTTTCCGGCCCCAGAATGTCCACAACGCGGGCAACTTCTTCGGGCCTAAACCGCGCCAAGTGGGTTGCAGCGTCGGCGGGATGGACGCTTTCGATCACGTGCAAAAGCATCTCCCGATCTTCGCGTGCCAATCCTTGTTGCAGCCGTTCTTCGGGACTCCCTTGCAGCAACATCCACTCTTCCCCCTTGCTCCCCTAGCGTCATGGCTCCGCATCCTGCCGAGCTTCGCTCTGCTAACAGAATCGTCTACCGTTTTCAATGACGCATACCTAAGAGCACCCAAAATTTCTTGACAGAACCCGACGCGGCTTTTATTGCCTGCATGCTTTGCGGAGACGAGCCCGCAGAACCCGTCGCCGCAAAGACACAGCGGAGACAGGAACTTGCACAGTCAAGGAGACGCCATGATGAACGAAGTGAACGTCTATGAGAAACTCGCCCTCCATCTCGACCGCCTTCCCGCAGGTTTTCCTCGAACGGATTCCGGCGTCGAGATCAGGATTTTGCAAAAGCTTTTCACCCCCGAAGAGGCCCGATTGGCCGTGTTGCTTTCCATGAGGCCCGAACCCGTCGAAAGCCTTGCCGAACGCGCTGGGATGCCTCCCGAGGAGCTGGCTCCCAAGCTGGAAGAAATGGCCCGCAAGGGGCTCATTTTTCGCCTTCGCAAAGGCCCTGAGGCTCGTTACATGGCGGCTCAGTTCGTCATCGGCATTTGGGAATACCACGTGAACGCCCTCGATGAAGAACTCATCGCCCTGGTCAATGAGTACATCCCGGTTTTCTTTGAAAAGAGCATGGCCCTGAAGACGCCGCAGTTGAGAACCATCCCTTTGCCCCGTTCCATCACGCCCGAGCAAAGCGTCATGCCCTACGAGGAAGCGCGGCGCATCATCGCCGAACAGGACAAGATCGTGGTCGCCCCATGTATCTGCCGCAAGGAACACTCCATGATGGGCAAGGGTTGCGACCGTCCTTTGGAAACCTGTCTCGTTTTCGGCAGCGGGGCTCAATACTATGAGGAAAACGGCCTAGGCCGTGCCATCGGTCAAGAAGAAGCCCTCAAAATCTTGGAAACGGCCGAAGAACACGCCTTGGTTCTCCAGCCGTCCAACGCCCAAAAGGTCATGAACATCTGCCTGTGCTGCGGCTGCTGCTGTCAAATCTTAAAGAATCTCAAACGCCTCCCCAACCCCGCCGATTTCGTCGTGAGCAACTTCTTCGCCCATGTCCGTGAGGAAGACTGTATCGGGTGCGAGACGTGCGTGGAACGGTGCCAGATGGAGGCCATCAGCATGGTGGACGGGACGGCGCGGGTGGCTCAGGAGCGCTGCATCGGCTGTGGGGTCTGCGTCCCCACATGCCCAGAGGACGCCATCGCTCTGGAACCCAAGCCGGAAGACAAGAAAAAGACGCCGCCCGCTCATCCCTTCGACCTTTACAAGATCATGGCCATGCAGCGCATGGCGGCCGGCACATAGAGAGAGATCAAAAGACAATCCCCTGAGAACGACAAAAGACGAGGCACGGGGAATCCCCGTGCCTCGATCCGTCTCGGCCCGAGGGCGCACCCTGGGGACGTCTTCTACTGGGGATCACAAGGGGTAAACGTTTCCCGATTCCAGGATTCTCCACCCGCTTCGCGTCTCGCCCAAAAGGAGGTTGATCTGCCAGCCCACCTTGCAGTGATCGGTGATGATTTTGGGGACTTTGACCTCCAGCAGACCGGTTTCCAGAGTCAGCCCCGAAAGGACGAGAACCCCCGGACGAATCTCTTCGACGACGAAATAGTCGTCCAGCTCTTCGTCCCAGGTGCGGGGAGGGTGGGTTTGGGCGAAATCATAGAGAAGCCGAGCCAGCCGTTCCGCAGCAGGGAGTTCCCTAGAGGCTTCTCCGGCCAGCTCCATGGCCTTGCGGGCCTCTTCCTTGGGGGCATAGCCCTTGGCCACAAGCCATTTCATGAGCGTTTTCGTGACCGTGCCGGCGGCTCGAAGGAGGGACTCGGAGGCCATGACCTTGCGAATCATGAAGTAGGTCAGGAACGTGGACACGCCGGAAGGGATCTTGTCCGGCCCGAAAATGGCGCAAAAAGTCTGATCCTTGTAATCGGCCAAGCGCCGATACAAGGTGTTTTCCCCGACCGTAGGCAGTTCCTGATAGCCGTAGAGGTTCAAAGAGGTGTGGAGAAGCGAAACGACCTCCTCGTAACGGCGAAACGTTTGAGGCTTCAACCGAGCTTTTTGCTCCGCGAGGAATTGGGAAAAGATGTCCTCGATATTGGGTTTCGCCACCGTGGGAAAAGAAATGATGTTGCCGTTGGCGTTGGCTTCGTTTTTCATCGATACCCCATACCGCAGTCGTGAAATGGCAGCCCGTGCACGAAGGCTAGCCGCTTATACCTTCCTTCCGCAATAAGGGCAATATGCAAAAGTGGGTTCCAAAACTTTGTCACACGAAGGACACCGAAAAGTCGCCGGCTTGAGCGGCGCCTGGGGGTAAGGCGGCCTCTGCACGGCCTCCTCAGGAGGAGCGGCATAGCCGCACCGGTCGCACATGAGCAACGGATCGCCCTTTTTGACGGGAAAGAGCGGGATAAAGAATAAGCTGAGGTAGTGGTCGATGCGTTTGAGGCGCGCCTGCGCCAGGCCGCAGGCCGGGCATAAGCGCGGGGTTTCATCCAGCGTCTTGACCTTGGGCTGGATCCCTCCGATGAAAAAGAACACGGCCTCGCGTCCTCCTCGCCTTTTCTATACGTTGAATCGAAAATGGATGATATCGCCGTCTTTGACGGGATAGTCACGGCCTTCCAAACGGACCCATCCCTGTTTCCGAGCCGCCGCATAATCTCCGGCCTTCTTCAGATCCTCGTAGGCCACCACTTCGGCCCGAATGAAACCCTTCTTCATGTCGGAATGAACCACCCCGGCCGCCTCCACGGCATGGAGCCCCTCAGGGATGGTCCATGCTTTGACCTCGTCGTCGCCGACGGTAAAAAACGTCCCCAATCCCAGCAGGCGGAATGAACGACGGATGACACGGTCCATAGCCGACTCGATGATCCCGTAGTCTTGCCGAAAAGCTGCCGCATCGGCCTCGTTCAGTTGCGCCATTTCCATTTCGAGCCGCCCACGGATGACCATGACCTCCTCGGATCCCTGAAAATCCTCGGGCATCGCCGGGTCGTCATCGTCGTTGTTGACCAAAACAAGTACGGGTTTGGCCGAAAGGAAGGTGTATCCTCGCAATTCCGGCGCCGCCGAAAGGCTCGGATCGGTCCGCAGGGGTTTCTCGTCGTTGAGCAGCGTGGCGCATCGCCGAAGCAGTTCCACTTCCACCGTCGCCGTCTTTCGTCCCTTTTTCTGTTCCGCCTCGATCCGCTCCAGGCGTTTTTCCACCGTGGCCAAATCCGCCAAAATGAATTCTTCTTCCAATTCACGGAGGTCTCGAGCGGGCCGAGGAGGGCCGAGAACGGGGTCCGAAAAGTTGCGAACCACCACGAGGAAGGCTTCCACGGGCCGCATGTGGGTGAGCAGCAGCGCCATGTAGTCCTTTTTCTTTTCCGCGACCCCGGCGATGCCTTGAAGGTCCGTGTAGGTCACTTGGGCGGGTGTCTTTTTCCGGGGCTGGTAAAGGGCCGTGAGCCATTCCAAGCGCGGGTCGGGAACGGGAACCACACCGAAGACCGGCACGACTTGGCCGGAGACGGCGGGCGATTCCCCGCTCCGCTGCGTGAGCGCGTTAAAGACGGTGGTTTTGCCCGATTTGCCGAGGCCCACGATACCCAATTTCATCACTTTACCCTTTCGGTCTTGTCGCTGGCGGCGCCGTCTTGCATAATTTTTCGTATGAAAAGCCGCCTTTTATTCATACACCTTTCGCCGCAGATGAGCAACGCGCTGCTCGAAGCCGCCGCGCTCATGGAAGTGGAGGCTGCCTGGGATGGACGCGAACGCCAGCGACGGCTTGACGCGTTGTTTCGGTCTTTGGAGGGGAACGCCGCTGAGACGCCGAAGGCGCTTTTCGAAAGGCTTTGGGCAGGCGCACCGGCCCGAAAGTCCACGGCCTCCACGACGGCCCAAAAGGCCAAAACGCTTTCTGAAACCTGGAAGGCCATGGGCATGGAGGTCGTGGCCTGTCGGTTCCCTTCCGGCCACCCTTTGGAAGGCTGTCCCAAGTTCCTTTTCGCCTTGGGAGCCCCGCCCGAAGCCCCTCTCCTCTTGTCCGCCGCCTTCAACTCCCGCAAAGGAAAACCGACACGACGGGCCGACCCTTGGGTCCATGCCCTTCGCCGGGTGTTCGTTCAAACGGCCCAAGAACCCCTGGCATGGGTGAGCAGCTTCGGCACGGCGCTTTATGACATGGTGACATGTTGGGCTCACCTTTATCAAAAACCGACCGTTCTTTTCGGCATTGCTTCCGTGAGTCGACCGCCGTGGGACCACTTTCTTTCAGCCTTTCCCGGTCTGGATCCTCGCTGGTTCCTGTCCTGCCTGCCCGGACGGGCCGCGTGTCCTCTCAAGACACACATTCTGTGCCGAGATCGGCTGGTCGCGGCCGCGGCGGATCAATGGTACGTGATCGAAATCCGCAAAGGAGGAAACCTGGTTCGTGTCCTCAGCGACGAGCTGTCCGCATGCCCCCGGCCCGTGTGGGTTTTTCCCGCCCGTGAAGGAGCCCCGGAAACAAAGGGTAATGCCGAGATTCTCGAAACCTTTCCTCGGCGGGCGCGGATATGGCCCGGCGCCCATGGGCCTCACGGTCGCTTCTCCCAAAGGGCCCTTGGGCGTGCCTCACAACCCCGTCCTGCCCTCTGCGCGATGCCCGCCGCGGACGAACCTTTCCTCTTCCACTACACCCGATCGTGCCCCGGCCCGTGGCCTGGGCAAAGTCGGTGTGCCTGGGCGGAAGACCTCCTTCACGGCAAACCATGGGCCGATCACACGGCTTTGGACACCTTGTGGCGCATCCTCACGGAACGGCGTCTTCGGGCCTGCGGCCGTTTGATTCGGGGGCAAATCCCCGTCGTGTCGTGGACGTCGGTGTCACCCGATGATTTGGCGCAGCTCACCCGCTGGAACCCGGCGTTGATCCGATGGACCTTCGAACCTTACGGCGTCGCCGTGAAGCGAAAGGTTTTAAAAGCCCTGGGAGCTCGGCCCGCCGTCTACGCGCGGGAAGCCGACTACCCCAGGATTCCCGAATGGGAGCGGTTCCGGTTTCAGCTGGATGAACCCGGAAAGCATTCCTGGAAAAAGGAAAGGGAATGGCGCCTTGCGGGGGATCTCGATCTGGACGCGCTCAATGCGAACGATTGGTGGGCGTTTGTGCCGACATTCAACGAAGCCCGGTGGTTGGAAAAACATGTGCCGTGCCCATGCCGCATCATGGTGCTTTAGCCCACCAGCCTGGAAAAACCCGAATGAATGTTTTAAAATGGACTTCCCCTGCCAGGGTCATGTTCAGGAACTCGGTGGAGCGGTGTCGGACGTTTGCCCATCATTCGTCGAAGGATTGTGGACGGCCTCGTGCAGCACACGGACGACGACCCTCAACAGATCGTCCAAGCCTTCGCGGGTGAGCGCCGAAATACCCACCACCGGACAGCCGATGGCGGAAAAGGCCGTGATCAGCCGTGCACGCTCGTCGGGATCGGGAATCAAGTCCATCTTGTTGAGGGCCACAAGCCGAGGCTTCCGGGCCAAACTCTCGGCGTATGCGGAAAGCTCCCGCTCAATGATCCGGTAAGGCTCCAAAGGGTTTTCTCGAGGCACCGAAGCCGCATCCACCACGTGGACCAGCACGCGGGTCCTTTCGATGTGCCGGAGGAAGCGGATCCCCAGGCCCGCCCCTTGATGCGCGCCTTCCAAAAGCCCGGGAATGTCCGCCATCACAAAGGGTTGGGCGTCTCCATATTGGACCACACCCAGGTTGGGGACAAGGGTGGTGAAGGGATAATCGGCGATTTTAGGCCGAGCGGCGGACACGGCGGCAATCAGTGTCGATTTTCCGGCGTTGGGAAACCCCACAAGCCCCACGTCCGCCAGAAGTTTCAGCTCCAGGACAAGCTCGCGAGATTCTCCTTCCTTGCCCTCTTCAGCGATCCTCGGCGCCTGCCGTGTCGCAGTGACAAAGCGGGCGTTCCCCCGTCCTCCGGCGCCGCCTCGTGCCGCCGTCCAACGCATGCCCGGATTATGAAGATCCGCAAGAACTTCCCCGGTGCGGGCGTCCTTGACCACAGTCCCCACGGGAACCATGAGAACCAAGTCTTGCCCGCTTCGCCCGTGTTTTTCCTTTCCTTGGCCGTGACGCCCCCGCTGGGCTCGGTAAAACCGCTTGTAATGGAAATCTAACAGAGTCTGCTTGCGTTCCGTGGCTTCAAAGATGACGTCACCGCCCTTGCCGCCGTCGCCCCCGTCGGGCCCTCCCCGCGGCACATATTTTTCCCTCCGGAAGCTCACACAGCCGTTTCCGCCGTGTCCGGCTTGGACTACAATGCGGACTTCGTCCACGAAACGCATCCACTGCCCCCCACAAAACACAACGGGGGAGCCTGGCTCCCCCGTTTCTGACCACACACCTTTTGTTTGTCCGAAAAGCTCCTAGCTGGTCTGGGCTGCCACCGGATAGACGCTCACCTTCTGTCGCTGCTTGTCCTTGTGTTCAAACGCCACAACCCCGTCGATCAAGGCGAAGAGGGTGTAGTCTTTGCCCATCCCCACATTCTTGCCCGGGTGGAACTTGGTGCCCAACTGCCGCACCAAGATGTTGCCGGCTCGCACGAACTGGCCGCCGAATCTCTTGACCCCTCGCCTCTGTCCGGCGCTGTCCCGACCGTTTCTGGAACTGCCGCCCGCCTTTTTGTGTGCCATGGTCTATTCCTCCCCACCCCGCGCCTCGTCCTCTTGGGAGACGGACTCTTGGGATGTCTGCGGTACGCGGTCCTCGATTCCCTCGATCTTCACCGCCGTGTAGGCCTGTCGATGTCCTTGTTTCTTTCGGGAATCCTTGCGCCGCTTATACTTGAAAACGACGATCTTTTCACCGCGGCCGTGTTCCACAATCCGGGCGCGCACCACTTTGCCGTCGACGACAGGGCGCCCCACGTGGATGTTTTCTCCGTCGGCCACAAGGAGCACGCGATCCAAAAGGATCTCTTCCCCGGCTTCCCCCGGCATTTTCTCCAACTTGAGCAGCGCTCCGGGTTCGGCTTTATACTGTTTGCCTCCACACTCCACGATCGCGTACATCGGCTTGTCCTCCGCCCCTGTGCAAGTTCAGACCCCTCTGAGCCCTTCATGGTCCTGACAAAAAAAGCGGCCCTCGGCCGCTCGGTCCCAGGCGCAAGGGGTGTTCCGTCAACCTCGAGCGTAAGTGCCTTTCCGAGTGAGCATTTCTTGGAACTCTCTCAACTTCTCACAGTTTTCCAGGCACTTGTTCTTGTCCTGATCCTTTTTGTCACAATCCAGACAAGGGCTTCGCATCGTCATCCCATGCGGGCTCCTTCCAGAAGCGACGTAACGGGCACTTATAAATGGGCGCCCCGGCTCTGTCAAGGCTTTTCCCACTGCCATTGCCACCAGATCGGCCTTCACAAACGAGGACGATTGGCTTAAAGAGGCTCTGTGTCTTGGGACCCTGGAAAACGGGCCGCGTTCACCTTCGACTCAGAAGAAAAGGACGGACCACGATGACGGACCATGGAGCCTCGGAGCGCGTGTTTTATCGAAACCTTCGCAAAACGTATCCCGTTGTCGACCGCGGCGAGGGCATTTTCGTTTGGGATACCGCCGGCCGCCGTTACATCGACGGATCGGGCGGGGCCTGCGTGGTGAGCATCGGGCACGGAGTGCCCGAAATCCTGGAAGCCATGAACGCCCAGGCCCGCCGGATCTGTTTTGCCCACAGCAGTCACTTTACCAGCGAAGCGGCTTTGGAATGCGCCGATCTACTGACCCGCATGGCGCCCGACCCTTCGCTGAACCGGGTCTATTTCCTTTCCGGCGGATCGGAGGCGGTGGAAACGGCCGTCAAAGTCGTCCGGCAGTACTGGCGGGAAGTGGGCAAACCCGACAAGTACAAGGTCATCAGTCGCTGGACCAGCTTTCACGGGAACACCACGGGAGCCCTAGCCCTGGGGGGCCATACGGGCCGTCGGCGTCATTACCTGCCCCTGTTTCTCCACACCCCTCACATTGAACCGGCCTATTGTTACCGCTGTCCCTTCGGGCGGAAACCCGAATCCTGCAGCCTCGAATGTGCCGATCAGCTGGAACGGACCATCAAGTACGAAGGACCGGACGCCGTCGCCGCCTTTATCGCCGAACCCGTCGTGGGCGCCACGGCGGGCGCGCTGGTCCCGAAAGACGGCTATTGGCAACGCATCCGCCAAATCTGCGACGCCTACGACGTGAAGCTTATCGCCGATGAAGTCATGACGGGCGTGGGTCGAACGGGTCGGCGTTTCGCTCTGGACCACTGGGGCGTGGTCCCCGATGTCATCGTCGCGGCAAAGGGCCTGAGCTCGGGTTACACGCCCCTTGGGGCGGTTATCGTCAAGGAGGAGATCCACGAGGCCATCCGCCAAGGAAGCGGCGCTTTCGTTCACGGGCACACCTATTGCCAGAACCCCCTCTCGGTGGCCATCGGAGCCGCCGTGCTCCGCTACATCGAGAAACATCGCCTCGTGGAACGATCCGCCCGCATGGGGAAGGTGCTCTTGGAAAGCCTCGAGACGCTTCGAAAACATCCCATCGTGGGCGATGTGCGGGGGATCGGCCTTTTCGCCGGAATCGAACTGGTGAAAGACAAAGAGACCAAAGAGACCTTCGCCCCGGCGCTTAAAGTCAACGCCCGGGTCGCCCAGGAAGCCTTCCACAGAGGGCTCATCACCTATCCCGGCTCCGGCGGGGCCGACGGAATCGCCGGGGATCACATCCTGCTCGCGCCGCCTTTTGTCATCGACGAAAAAGGAATCGCGGAAATGACGCGCATCTTGGACGAGGCCCTCGAGGCGGTGTCGTCCCAAGGATTCTGAAGCCCCTTAGACCCTATGGAATTCAAAGCCGGGTAGGGTCAGCCGCTTTTCCAGACCCTTCAGGATCCAAGTCGCCAGGGTGACGAAAAGAAGATAGACGAACCCGACGGCGGCAAACACCTCGGTGTATTTGAAGGTGGAGGAGGCGACGATTTTTCCTTCGCCCGTCAGTTCGATGCAGGTCACCATGTAGGCCAAGGAAGAGTACTTGATCAAATAGATCCATTCGTTGCCGCAACCGGGCAGTGCGCGTCGCACCGCCTGGGGCAAAATGATGTGCCTCAAGGTCTGGAGACGGCTCATCCCGATGGCCTGGGCGGCGAGGATCTGCCCTCTTTTTATGGAAAGAAGGGCCCCGCGGATGTATTCAGAATGATAGGCCCCGCTGCACAGGGTAAAACCGAGGACCGCCGCCTCATAGGGGGTGAGGTAAAGGCCCAAGCGGGGCATGCCGAAGTACCAAATGTAAAGCTGGACCAGAAGGGGGAACCCTCGAAACACGGCCACATAGGCTTCCGCGGCCCAGCGCAGGAGGGAAAACCCGTAGACACGGCATGATCCGGCCAGCACACCGCACGCAAAACCCAGCACCGCCGACGGAAGGATGAGGCGCACCGACACGGCGGCTCCGCGAATCAGAGCCGGAGCTAAGTCCCTGTAAAGAAAAAACAGTTCGTCCGGAATCACGGCCGCCCGCCCAATTCGCCGATCTTGGCGCAAAACTCCCGAGTTCGAGCGCAGCGGGCCTCGTCCAGGATAATGTCCGGCGGCCCTTGCTCCACGATCCGACCGTCTTCCATAAAGATCATCTCATGGGCCAAAGCCCGGGCAAAGCTGATTTGGTGGGTGGCCATGATCATGGTCATGCCGGACGCCCCCAGTTCCCGGATCACGGCATGGACCTCGCCGATAAGCTCGGGATCCAGAGCCGATGTGGGCTCGTCCAAAAGCATGACCTTGGGATCCAAGGCCAACGCCCGGGCGATGGACACCCGCTGCTTTTGGCCCCCGGAAAGCTCCGCAGGGTACTTGCCTGCGTGGTCCCCCAGGCCCACACGCTCCAGTTCGGCCATGGCGCGAAGGCGGGCCGCTTTCTTATCCATTTTCTTCACGCGCACCAGGCCGATTTCCACATTGCCCAATGCCGTGAGATGGTCGAACAGGTTGAATTCCTGGAAGATCATGCCCACTTGCTGGCGATAGGCGCAGAGCTCCCTTTTGCGGCCCGGGTCGATGCGGCGCCCTTCGAGGAAAACGTCCCCGTCGTCAGGAAAAACAAGAAAGTTGATCATCTGCAGCAGAGTGCTCTTCCCCGCCCCAGACGGTCCGATGAGCACCTTGATCTCTCCACGCCGCACCGACAAAGAAACCCCCTTGACAATTTCCTTGTTGCCATAACGCTTCCGAATCTCGCGCACTTGAAGGATTGTTTCCATGATCTCGTTGCCAATGGCTCCTTACGCGTAGCCCTTGATGCGGACTTTTTTGTGCAGCACCGCCAACAGGCGGGTCCCTACGTACGTGAGCCCCATGAAAAGGACCCCGGCGCTGATGTAAATGGGCAGATGTTGGTAGGTGCGAGAGGCCACATGGTGGGCACGGGCCATGATTTCCGCGACACCCAAGGCATAGGTCACGGCGGAATCCTTGAGAAGGATCGCATACTCGTTGGACCAACCGGGAATGGCCAGGCGCAACGCCTGGGGCAAAATGATCAGCCCAATGGCCTGAAGATCGCTCATCCCCACGGCGCGCGCGGCCTTCATCTGCCCCTCGGGAACGGAAAGAATGGCCCCCCGAAGGATTTGCGACTGATAGGCGCCGCTGATGCAGCCCAAGACGATGACCGCAACCACAAATGCGGAAAGGTCAAGCCCCAGGAACGGAAAGATGCCGAAGTAAAAAAGGAACAAGAGGACCAACAAAGGCACTCCCCGGAAAAACCACACATAAAGATCGATGAGGCGTCGAAGCCACCGGGGGCCGTAAACCGTGCCCACCGCCAGAGGCAACCCGATGCTCAGGCCCACCGCCAAAGCGCCGGCCACCACCACAAGGGTGACCCACGTCCCTTTGAACACGTACGGCAGCCCTTCTTTGAGAACGGGAATAAAATCCATCGTCGCCTCACCTCATGGGCAAGATTGTCGCGCACCGGCGGAAGAACATTCTGGAAAAGGCCGGGCGTGGAGCGGTTACAGATAGCAAACGGGTCGGGATCGTTCAAGAAAAATGGCGCCTTTCGCCCCCGAAACCGCCTGTGCTGCCTTTTGCAGGACCCCTGCGAAAGGGTTTTGGCGGTCTTTAACAAGGTTGCACCGGGTCTTCTTTTTTGCTAACCAGAGACAAAGTTTTAAAGATGCTCATTCGGCGTTCGGATGTTCCGAGGGGGGCTGTACCTGTTTGGCTCGACGCACGGGGGATCGACTTCGCCTGCATTTATCGTACAGGCAGAGGCGACAACAAGAGATCCAGAAACACAGGAAGACCAGTAGGTCTGGGCATCAAGCGGTCAACCCCAAACAGCAGGAGGATGGACATGAAGCGTGCAGGATTGGTTCTCGCCCTCATCTTTGTTATGGGAGCAGTTTTTACCGCCATGAGCCCCGGTTCGGCCCAAGCCAAAACGGTCTTCGTGACCATCGGCACGGGCGGCATTACGGGGGTCTACTACCCCACGGGGGGCGCCATCTGCAAAATGATCAACGACAAACGGGACACCTACGGCATCCGGTGCACTGTGGAAGCGACAGGGGGATCGGTTTTCAACATTAATGCCGTGCTCGCCGGGGATCTGGAATTCGGCATCGCCCAGTCGGACCGTCAGTATCAGGCGGTGAAAGGCGAAGCGGAATGGAAAGACAAGGGTCCGCAGAAGGACCTTCGCGCCGTCTTCAGTCTGCATCCTGAGGCGGTGACTCTGGTCGCCGCGGAGGACGCCGGGATCAAGACCATTGCGGATCTGAAAGGAAAACGCGTCAACATCGGCAATCCCGGGTCCGGTCAGCTCCAGAATTCCATCGATGTCCTCGAATCTTTCGGCATCAATTGGGAAAAAGACATCAAAGCCGAACAGGCCAAGGCGGCGGAAGCGCCGGGGCTCCTTCAAGACGGCCGCATCGACGCCTTCTTCTACACCGTCGGCCACCCCAGCGGTGCCATCAAGGAAGCCACCGCAGGTCACCGCAAGGTGCGCTTCGTGCCCATCGACGGCCCCCCCGTAGAAGCGCTGGTCAAGAAGTACCCCTATTACGCCAAGGCAATGATCCCCATCGCCATGTATGAAGGAGCCGCCAACAAGGAAAATGTGCCGACGGTGGGAGTCAAGGCCACGTTCGTCACTTCCGCAAAAACGCCGGACGATGTGGTTTACGCCATTGTCAAGGAAATCTTCGACAACTTGGATGCCTTCAAAACCTTGCACCCGGCCTATGAAGTCCTGACCACATCCAGCATGTTGGAAGGCCTTTCCGCTCCGTTCCACCCCGGTGCGGAGAAATATTTCAAAGAAAAGGGACTCCTGAAATAAAGACGACCTAAGGAAGGCGGCGGGCTCTGTCCCGCCGCCTCGATTCCCCTCCGGAGGTTGACACGAGAGGACAGCGATTCTTGCAGCCGAAGGCTCGATCATGACCACCGCCCCCCAGGACAAGGATACCGGTTTAGAACTGGCACACAAATTGGCTCAGGAGGAAACGGGAGGGACCCGGACCGGCCGGGGTTTTCCCAAGTACATCGTCGGCGCCGCCTGCGTCGCCTGGTCCCTTTTTCAGCTCTCCATCGCCAGTTGGCTCATTTTGGATTCTTGGTACGTTCGGGCAATCCACCTGGCCTTCGCCATTTTCGTCGTCTATCTCAGCTTTCCCATGTTTCGAAAACCGCGCTTGGGAATCAAATTTTGGGCCGCCACCGACCATGTCCCGCTCATGGATTGGGTGCTCGCCCCCTTAGCCGCCTTTGCGGCTCTTTATGTCATCATCGATTACCAAGGCATCGTGATGCGCTACGGGGCGCCCATCCCGAGAGACATCGTGATGGGGTTCCTACTCCTTGTCCTGCTTTTGGAAGCGGCTCGACGAACCATCGGCCCGGCGCTGTCTTTGATCGGCGTGGTTTTTACGCTTTATGCCTTCTACGGTCCCTACATGCCCGACGTGATCGCCTTCAAAGGGGTCTCCCTCAACCGCTTTGTCGGGCAAATGACCATGTCCACGGAAGGCATCTACGGCATTCCTTTGGATGTCTCGGCAACCATTGTTTTCTTGTTCGTGCTCTTCGGATCCATGCTGGAAAAAGCCGGGGCGGGGCAGTTTTTCATCCAGTTGGCCTTGAGTCTCTTGGGCGGCTTTAAAGGAGGCCCGGCCAAAGCGGCCATCTTAAGCAGCGGGCTCACGGGCTTGGTTTCGGGATCCAGCATCGCCAATGTGGTCACCACGGGCACCTTCACGATCCCGCTCATGAAACGCGTAGGCTATCCACCGACCAAGGCCGCGGCCATCGAGGTGGCGGCCAGCACGGACGGCCAGCTCGCGCCGCCTATTATGGGGGCTGCGGCCTTTATTATCGCCGAGTATGTGAGCGTCCCTTATATCGCCGTGGTCAAAGCCGCGGCGATTCCCGCCTTCGCATCCTACGCGGCGCTTCTTTTCATCTCCCACATCGAAGCCTCGAAGCTGGGCCTCAAAGGGCTGCCCCGGGAAGAGCTGCCGCCGTTTTTCAAAACCCTCGTGAGCGGACTCCAGTATCTTATCCCTTTGATCATGCTGCTCTACGAACTGGTGGTCCTTCGGCATACCCCTCAGTCCTCCGCCTTTAACGCCATTTGGGTCCTGGCCCTGCTCATGCTTGTCCAGCCGTGCGTTCGGGCCGTGAAAAACAAGGAACCGGTTTTCCCGGCGCTGAAACAGGGTTTCATGAACATCCTGTCCTCTTTGGTTTCCGGGGCCCGCAACATGGTCAGTGTGGCCATGGCGACGGCCGCAGCGGGCATCATCGTCGGCGTGGTGGCCATGGGCTTGGGAGGCTTGGTCAATCAGATCGTGGATGCCCTGGCCGGTGGGAACATCTATCTGCTCCTTGTGATCACGGCCATCGCCAGCCTCATTATCGGCATGGGCCTGCCGACTACCGCAACCTACATCGTCATGGCGTCGCTCACCGCCCCCGCCATCGTCACCGTGGGAGCCTCCTACGGCTTCGAAGTGCCGCTCATGGCAGCGCATTTGTTCTGCTTTTTCTTCGGCATTCTGGCCGATGACACTCCGCCTGTGGGGCTTGCAGCCTACGCCGCCTCAGCCATCGCCCGATCCGACCCCATCCGAACGGGTTTGCAGGGGTTCATGTATGACATCCGCACGGCTATCTTGCCGTTTATGTTCATTTTTAATTATGACCTCATTCTGCACAGTGTGAACAGTTGGACCCAGGGGTTGCTCATTTTCGCCATGGCCTGTTTCGGCAATTTCGCCTTTGCCGCCGCCACTCAAGGGTGGCTCATCACCCGCAACCGTATTTACGAGATCCCCCTGCTGCTCGGCGTCACCCTCACCCTCATGCGCCCGGATCTTATCGCCTCCTGGTGCGGCGTGTCCTATGAAAACCGTTACTGGATGTACGGGGTAGGGTTGGGGCTTTTCGTTTTCGTTTACCTTTTGCAGAGGGTCCGCAGCCCGAGAACCCCGGGGCCCAAGGCGGCCTGATGTCAAATCGGAGAACGCTTTCCATGGAAAAGTTGGTGATTACAGTGGCCCTCACCGGCAATGTCCCTACAAAGGCCATGAACCCCCACGTGCCCATGACCGCCGAGGAAATCGCCCAAGACGTCCGCCGATGCGCTGATGCGGGTGCCGTCGTTTTCCATGTCCACGCCCGGGATGAAAATTTTCGGCCCACTTTGGATATCGCTCGTTTTAAGGAAAACGTGCGGCGTATCAAGGAACTCGCCCCGGAGGTGATCCTTCAGCTTTCGACGGGTGCTCGAGCGGGCAAAGACTGGGAAGCCCGGGCGAACCCCGTGAGGCTCCTGCCGGAGATGGCCTCCTTCACCACGGGATCCAACAACCTGCCGGGGATCGTGTACGAAAATTCGCCGCAATTTATCGAGTTCTTGGCCGGGGTATTCAAAGAGACGGGTGTCAAACCCGAAATCGAGGTGTTTGAAACGGGTATGATCCACAACGCCCTTTACTTGCAACGCAAAGGCCTCATTGACCCGCCGCTTCATTTCGACTTTGTCCTGGGCGCGCCCGGTTCCATGCCCGGATCGATCAAGAACCTGCTTTTTCTTTCCGAAAGCATCCCTCCCGGCTCCACCTGGAGCGTGGCCGGCATCGGCAAAGCGGAAATTCCCTTGGCCACTGCCGCCATTGTCATGGGGGGCCACGTGCGCGTGGGACTGGAGGACAATCTCTTCATGCCCGACGGTTCTCCGGCCACCAACCCGAGGCTAGTGGAAAAAGTCGTCCGGATCGCCCGGGAAACCGGCCGCGAAATCGCCACCCCGGACGAAGCTCGACGCATCTTGTCCCTGGATCCGGCCCGAAAGGACCTCATCCTCACCATGGTGGACTGACCGGCTATGGCGTTCTGGCATCGCCGCCAAGCTATGGGATGGGCCGCCGCCCTCCTCGGGGGAAGTGTCCTGCTGTCCCGGTTCATGGGCCTCTTTCGAGACAAGGTGATTTCCTATTATTTCGGGGCGACGGAAGAATCGGACGTCTACTTCGCGGCCTTCGTCATCCCGGACTTCATCAATTACCTTCTGGCCGGAGCGTATTTTTCCATTACCCTCATCCCGATTCTCAGCGAAAAATTTCAAAAAGATGAAGAAGACGCCTGGCGATTCTTTTCGGCCGTTCTTTTTTGGACGGCCGTCATCAGTTCGGCACTTACTGCGGCCGTCATGGTCTGGGCAAACCCGCTGTCCCATTGGGCGGCCCCGGGTCTCAGCCCCCAAGCGGCGGAACGCCTCGCCTATTTTCTTCGCATCATCGCCCCGGCCCAGATTTTTTTTCTCTTGGGTTCATGCTGCAGCGCCGTGCTCTATCTGAGAAAGCAGTTCCAGGCGCCGGCCCTTAGCCCGCTCGTTTACAATGCGTTCATCATCGCCTTGGGGGTTTTGATGCGCCGCTTCGGCATGGAGGGGTTCTGTTGGGGCGTTCTTTCGGGCGCGTTTCTCGGGAATTTTTTGCTGCCGTTGACGGCGGTGCGGTTCGGCGGCGATTTTCGATGGCGATGGGTTGTGTGGCACCCGTCCTTGAAGAAATTCCTCGCTTTGGCACTGCCGCTCATGGTAGGCCAGTCGGTGGTCGTTTTGGACGAACAACTTGTGCGCGTCTTCGGGTCCCTCGCCGCCGTCGGTGCCATCAGTTGGCTCAATTACGCGCGGCGCATTATGCTTGTTCCCGTCGGGGTGGTGGCTCAGGCCGCAGGAACGGCATCCTTCCCGTTTTTGGCCGAAGCCTATGCTTCCGGCAACGCCCGAAAGTTCTTCGAGACGCTCAGCACCGCTTTCCGAAACACCCTGGCCGTACTCATCCCTCTATCCCTGTGGATGATTCTGGCCGCGGAACCCATCGTTGTCCTCATTTTCCAGCAGGGGCGTTTCAGCGCGGCGGACACCGTGGAAACCGTGTGGGCTTTGCGGATTCTTCTCAGCGTGGTTTTCTGCTGGGGGATCCAACAGATCCTGGGTCGGGGCTATTATGCGCGGCAGGACACGGTGACCCCGGCGGTCATCGGCACGCTGTGCACCGTAGCCGCCATCCCGATTTATTTCATTGCCGCCAGGCGCTTCGGCGTCCGCGGCGTGGCCGCGGCCAGCGCCCTGTCCGTGGCGCTCTATACGCTGGGGCTCAGCCTCCGGTGGCGCGCTCGGTTGGGCGCACAGGCCTTTGAGGGACTCGGCGCCTCGGCCCTCAAGATCACCGCCGTCAGCACGGCCGCTTTGATCCCAGCCGCAGCCGGTCTTTTGTTACCGAGCCTGTGGCCCCTTGGCAACCTGTACGCTCAGGCCTTCACCCAACTGGCTTTGTCCGCTATGGCGTTCGCTCTCGGCTTCGCCGCCCTGGGGCGTCGATTCGCCGCCGATCTTGTGGATCCTTTCTTCAGTCGGCTGCCTCTTTCCAGGCGACACCGTCCCACGAGCCCACGATAGTCCCCGATTCCGCGGGGTCGTACCCCCCCAGGGACTGCACCTGATGCCGGAATCGCTCGGAGACGATCACGTCCAGAAGCCGGCCGATCTTCGGATCCTCCCAGCACCCTTCCGGAATCACCAAATCGTAGCATTCCTCGCACAAAGGGATGAAATCCAGCCCCATGGCCTTGGCCGCCGCATAGATGGCCATGCCGCAGTCGGCGATTCCGCTGAGCACATTCACGGCCACGGCCATGTGGGTGTATTCTTCCCAGTCGTAACCGTGGATCCCTTCAGGGGTTCGGCCGATCTTGGCCAATTCGTAGTCCAGGAGGATCCGCGTTCCGGATCCCGCTTGCCGATTCACGAAACGCACGTCGGGCCGGAAGAGGTCCTCGATCCCCCGGATGTGCTTCGGATTCCCCGGCGCCACCACCAGACCCTGGCGACGGCGCACCAGCCGAACCAACCGCACGGGCGTCCCCTGAAGGTAGCGTTCCACGTAGGAACGGTTGTAGTCGCCCGTTTCCGTATCCAAAAGATGAGCTCCGGCGCAATGGGCCTGGCCGCGCCGCACGGCCAGAAGGCCGCCCAGGCTTCCCACATTGCTGGAAGAAAGATGCAGACGGGGGTCCACCTTTTTGAGCTCGGCCGCCAGCACGTCCAGGGTGTTGTCGTGACTTCCGATCATGATCAGCGTATGGTCCAGCTCCTCTTCGGTCCGCAGAAGCCGCACCCGAACCGAAGCTCCTTCGTTGATCCCTTCGGATTCCTGGGGGATCTGCACCAATCCGTCGGCCCGGACCAAAGAAGTGATGACGCCTGCGCCCCGCTGCAGCGGCATGGCCACGAGACGGTTCTGCACCCGACCCACGATGACCCGCAGGAATTCCTCCAACCCCAGTTTGGACGGCATCTTGCGGCCCATGACGGCTTCCACCGCAGGCTGGGCGGGTTCGGCGAGACCCTGAAGCCACCACAGCAGCGGCCGGACGAATTGTTCGAAGGCCATGACGGCCGAAACGGGATATCCGGGAAGACCGATAAAGGGCTTGCTCTCCACAAGCCCCAACAGCACCGGTTTGCCCGGCATCATGGCCACACCGTGCACGAGAAGCGTCCCCAGTTCTTGAACGAGGGACGCCGTGAAATCTTCAGACCCCGCCGACGATCCCGCGTTGAAGACGATGACGTCCGCATCGGACCGTGCCGCGTCTTTCATTCGAGCCCGAAGCGCCGTTTCGTCGTCTCGGATACCCGGATGAAGCCGGGCGAGCCCGCCTTCTTGGCTCACCATGGCGGCAATGACCGTGCCGTTGAATTCCACGATTTGGCCAGGAGCCGCCTGGGCGGCTTCATCGGCAGGGACCAGTTCGGTCCCCGTCGGCTGGATCCACACGCGCGGTTTGGCGTAAACCGAAACCATGGAAACCCCCGAGGCCAGCAGGGCTCCCAGGTCCGCCGGGCGGAGCCGATGTTGCTGGGGAAGGAGCAACTCGCCCGCGACAATGTCCTCGCCGACCTTGCGCACATGCTGCCAGGGAAAGGCCGCCGATCGAATTTCGATGGTGTGGGCGTCCACCGGATGGACGTGTTCGATCATGATCACCGCATCGGTCCCCGGGGGCATGGGATCGCCGGTATCCACCGCAAACGCCTGGGTGCCCACAATGAGGTGTTTCGGACGGACGGACGCCGCCCCGAAAGTGTCCGATGCCTTGACGGCGTAGCCGTCCATGGCCGCGCCGTGGTAATGGGGAACGGACACTTTCGCCGTTACGGGCTCCGCAAGGACCCGGCCCAAGGCCTCGGGCACGGGCAGCCGTTCCACCGCCGTACGCCGATCCCCCACGGCTCGACGCCACTTGTCCCGAGCCTCTTCCAGCGTGTGCATTTGCAAATAGATTTTTCGCTTCATCCGTCGCGTCGCCCTCTTACACCCGCTGGAAACCGAACCGATTCCAAAATTCCCGACGGTACCGCCGCACGGACCCGAGAGAGATTTCCGCGATGTGCACCTGTTCCAGCTCGTCCAGTTCCACCGTCACCCAATCATCGATACGGTCCAGACTTCGGAACCAGCGGCGAAACGCCGCCTTGTCCAAAAGGCGCGGCGGCTGGATGACGAAACTGCCGCCTCCGTGCTGATGATATCGGCGCCCGTCGATGAGCGCATTGTAGTCGGCCGTATTTACGCCGACCACGGCACAGAAGTTGTCGAAAGCCCGAACCAGCGCCCCCGTTTTCCAATGCCCTCGAAGAATGGGGAAAATACTGATGTTGAAAATGACCTCCACACCTTGATCCACCAATTGTTTGGCGGCTTCCGGCTGTCCCCAGAAATCGATGCACACGGGAATGCCGATCTTTCCAAAATCCACCGGGAAGGCTCGAAAAACACCGTCCCCAGGCGTCATGTGCAGATGATCCCGTTCCAAGGCGCCTAGGTTGACTTTGCGCTGACGGCCCAAGATCCTTCCGGAACGATCAAAAAGAGTCGCGGTGTTGTAAAACCGGTCCCGTTCCTGTTCCACCAGCCCGGCGACGATGTAGGTGCGAAGGTCCCTGGCGGCCTGGGCCAGTTCCTCTTCGCCCACGAACGGAAAGTACTCGGGAAAGCACACCACATCGAGATCTTGGCCTCGACATTTTTCCAGGAGATGCAGGCCGTGGCCGATATTTCTCGGGTCGCCGAATTCGGGATAGGGCTTGGGCTGCACGAGAGCCACTCGAATGATGTCCTTCATCTCTGCTCCCTCGGTGTTGGGGTGGGCTCCGGTGAGGCCGTCCATGAAAGATCCGCAAGATAGGGGAAATGGTCGGAAGGATACCGTCCCCCGAAGTGATCCCGGACGATGCGCACATCCAGAACACGGAAATGTTCGGAAACCAAAATCCAATCCATGCGGCTCTTCTGCGGTACACCGGAAAAGCCGTGGTGGGTTTTGTCTTCGTCTCCCTCAGCCCTTCCGGCGGCACGCCATGTGTCGTGCAATCCCACCTCCGGGTGGGTCAAAATCCGATACACCGCCGATTCGGGGCCGTCGTTGAAATCGCCCATGACGATATGGGCGCCGGGATGGACCTGGACCCATCGGGCGAGGATCCGCGCTTGCTCGCGTCGCGCTTCGGCGCCGATGTGGTCCAAGTGGGTTACGGCAACCCACAGGGACCTTTCCGTTTCGCGCTCGGAGACCCGGGCCCAGCTCATCATCCGCGGGAAGGCACTGTCCCAGTCTTTGCTGCGATGCACCTCCGGCGTTTGGGACAGCCAAAACTCCCCACCGTCCTCAACGGCCCAGGAGTCCCTGCGGACAAACAGGGTGGGATACTGGCATGTGTCGTCCAGAACCCGACGAGGCGCATGCAACAGATAATCTTCGAGCTTTTCGGCCAGGTAGAGGAGCATGCTCCAGCGGCCTTCCTGAGTTCCCAAAAGGTCGGGCCGGTACCGCCGGACCGTTTCCACCACCAGGTCCCGTCGATAAACCCAGCTGTTTTCGCCGTCCCGGTCGTTTTCAAAGCGCAGATTGAACGTCATGACGCGCATGGGGTTCTCGCCTTTTTCTGGGGGCCATCCCGAAAAACACGAGTCAAGATCGCAAATTCGCCGTTTCCTGGCAACCCGTTTCCAGGACATTTTTCCTTCATGTTTTGTGTCCGAAACGCCGATTCCGGAAATGAAAGGCAAAAATTTGCGAGAAGTCGAAAACCACCGGCACTGGGCCGGGGCGCCCTTCGGGGCGTTGCCGTCACAGAAAGGAGACAAGACATGGAGACACCCCTGGGTGTTTTGGCTTGGTTTGGGACCCTGCTCCTGTGGGCCCTGGGATCGGCCGTAAGCGTCTGGGCGGCCCGCACGCTCGCTCTCGGGCGAATTCACACCCGAAGCCAATGAAGGATTAACATTCGGCCGGTGTCGGGTCGAGCACCTCATCCCTTCGTATAGCGGATCTAAAAAAGTAATTATACATTAAGCGCTATCTATATAAACAATAACAACAAAAAAATACTAATAAAGAAAGGAATACTATATGTCACAGGAAAAAAAACACCCCTTACAAGAGCGATACACTGAACGTGAAAAGGTCGCATATTTAAGCCTACTTTCCTCTATAATCTATGTTGATCAAAACTTTAGCGAGCAGGAAAAAAATCATTTAGAAGATTATTTTAAGCTTTTTAATATTTCGGATGAAGACAAAAGGAAAATCTATGCTGCTGCATTTAACTTAAATCAAGAAAATAAGCTTG
>CALGPN010000001.1 GCA_937960435.1 uncultured Desulfosoma sp. | reverse complement strand
CGCCCACCACCCTGCAGCCAAGCTTCGGCAACACCGAAGCTTTTTTTGTGCGCGCGGTACGGGCGCATCCCTTCGGGCGGGCACATCGGCCGGCCCGTAAAAACCCACGGGTGGGCACAAGGCCCGCCCCTACGGGTGGATGGGCCATCCCAACCTACGGGCGGGCACATCTCTCCACCCGAAACAATTTTCTTCTCGCGGGCACAAGGCTGTAAGAACGTAGGTTGGGGTGAGCGCAGCGAACCCCAACACAAGCACCCGCCCCGGGCGAACAACGGGCAAGCACAAGGCCTGCCCCAAAAACCCACGGGCGGGCACAAGGCCCGCCCCTACGGGTGGATGCCGAGGAGCGTTCCAACCTGCAGGCGGGCACATCGGCCGGCCCGTAAAAACCCACGGGCGGGCACAAGGCTTGCCCCACCAGGCAGGCGGCACGGGCTCATGTGACGACCGCCGAGTCTTCGCGGGGGTGCCAATCGCGTTGTTTGATTCTTTTATCCGGGGCCGACTCTGAGCATCTGAACGATCCCCACGGATAAGAGCAGCGCGTCGCCGATGGCCTCGTCACCATGGGTGAGTGCGCCCTTGAGGGCACTGAGAGCTGTCGATGCGGTGTTTCCAGAGCTTGCCATCAGCCATCTTGGAATGGTGGTGTTTCGGCGCCAACTAGAACCATCGTCGAACGTTTCAAAGTGTGCGTCGAAATTATCCGGCTTTCTGATCACTTCGTCGGTTTCAATTTTTATTTAAGGGAGTCGATCTTTTCGGCCGATCAGACGCGAGAGGGAACACAGCGAAATTTCGTTTTTCGGGTTCGATATCAAAGCTTTTGCGTGAAAGGAGATGACCCGATGAAACAAGCAAGTTTTCGGAAAACGTCCTTCATCCTCTCCACAGCCTCCATTTGTGTCGTTGTCACCATGACGCTTGGCATTCTTTTGGTGATGGCCATGCGTTCCATAGATCAGATCTATCGCGATCGGGTTCCGAGACTCCAAAAGATGACTGAATATTACTATTCCGAAAAACTTCTTAAGCTTGTCAACTACGCCGCTGAATTGGCGGAAAACCGAACGCTCGCTGAAACCGTGAAGCAGAAGAATAGAGAATCTTTGGAAAAAATGTTAACGTCAGTCTATGCCGATATGCGTCGAAGAGACAGCGAAATTAACTCTGTTGAAGTGACGGACTCTCAAGGCATTATTTTGATGAGAGGGCATAACCCAACCAAATACGGGGACGACAAGTCCAAAACCCGGATTTTCGGCAAAGCATTACAGACCAGAACCAAGCAGTCCGGTATCGAAGTGTCGCCAGGATCTCAACTGCTCAGCCTTGACGCCGTGGCACCAATTTTTATCGACAATGCCTTGGTGGGGCTTGTCAAAGTCGGGTCCTACCCGAAAACCCAAAACCTCTCGGAACTCAAAGAGATCCTCGACGCCGATGTGGCTGTGGTTATGGAAAACCGAAATGCGGGCTTGCCCGAAGATATCATGAAAAAATATGAAGTAAAGAGCACCTTTTATCCTGACCTGAAGCTTCTTGTGTACGGGGCGACCATCGATCACGCTGCGGTCTCGAAAGTCTGGGCCACTCTCGGGGAGGAACCGCGATCAATGACCTTAGGCGGCCAAAGGTTTCTTTTTAAGAAAGTCGCTTTGACTATCGGAGAAGAAAAAATTCGAGATTTCAATATATTGATAGCCATGCCCGAAAGGGAACGCCATGCTCTCCTGGGCGCTTTGACGATCGCAGGCGTCCTAGGAGGCATTGTTGCTGTCTTGGTCTTAATAGTTAATCTTTTTTTCACCAATCGGCTACTGCTTCGTCCCATTCACCATAGTGTGGGGGTGCTCTCCCAAACCTCTGGAGAGATATACCACGTAGCCAATCACGTGGCATCGGCAAGCCAGGTGCTTGCCGACAACGTTTCCCAACAAGCGGCGGCCATCGAAGAAACTTCGTCGGCCATGGAAGAGATGGCTTCCATGACTCGGCAAAATGCGGACAATAGCGCCCACGCCGACGCGCTCATGAAACAAGCCGCTAAAGCGACCCAAGAGGCTCGACAAATCATGTCCGAGTTGTTGCGTTTCATGGAAGAAATCAACAGGTCAAGCCAAGAAACACACAAAATCATCAAGACCATCGACGAAATTGCTTTCCAGACGAACCTCCTTGCCCTCAACGCAGCCGTTGAAGCCGCCCGGGCGGGGGAAGCAGGAGCCGGATTCGCGGTGGTGGCCGATGAGGTCCGCAATCTTGCCATGCGGGCGGCAGAGGCGGCCCGAACGACTGCCGACTTGATTGAGGGGACGGTCACACGGGTCAAGCAAGGGAAGGACCTTACGGAGTCGAGTAACCAGGCTTTTGTCACGGTGCACGAAAGCGTGACCAAAGTGGCGGAGCTGATGAACGAGATCGCCTCGGCAAGCCATGAACAAAGCGAGGGGATTGTCCAGGTCAACTCGGCCGTTGCCGCTATGGACAAAACAGTGCAGCAAACCTCAGCACATGCGGACGAGTCGGCCTCGGCAGCCAGGGAATTGACCGCTCATGCCGATCAGCTCCGATCTTTAGTGGAAGAACTTCAAAGCCTGGTGGGACGTCGGGAAGAAGAGGCGATGATGAAAATCCACGACCAGAGCCGGGGCAAGGAAACTCCTCGTCTTTTTAAGATGCCGCAAAGCTTAATGGCAAAATTGGCGGCAAGGGAAATAGACGGCGAGGCTCATCCATCCGCATAGAGCATAAACGAACCGAGTTTTCGCGACTGAAAGCGTGATCCTCTCCATGGAGGTCTCAAAACATTTCGGCCTGTGATTTTCGGTGGTAGCGGAGCCGCTGGAGGCACCGGCGGGGTCAGGACTGAACACAAGTTGCCTAGCGAGATCGTTGAGGGAGTGGACAACTCCAGCAAACTATTCGTTATCGCCATCGCATACGATTCCCGAACTCTAGGGGCTAGTGGGCTTATGGGAAGGCACCTTCTTCGCCATAAAGGCTTTTGGAGTCCTCAGGGCCTTCGCAGCCATTTGAATCGCCCTGCACGAGGGCTTATCGGCAATGCTAAAAGAAAATGAGGAAGCGATTCGGAGCGACGAGCTTACGGGTGTGCCAACATGTCGCTACAAGTACGGGTAGGTTGGGGTGAGCGCAGCGAACCCCAACACAAACACCCGGCCCGGGGCAAGCCATGGGTGGGCACAAAGCTCGCCCCCAAAAACCCACGGGCGGGCACAAGGCCCGCCCCTACGGGTGGATGCCGAGGAGCGTTCCAACCTGCAGGCGGGCACATCGGCCGGCCCGTAAAAACCCACGGGCGGGCACAAGGCCAGCCCCTACAGGGCGGCCACATCTCTGGGTTCCCAAAAACTTCAGCGCGTCCCGCCAAAGGAAAAACCGACCGTGGTGCGGGCCTGCTCATGCGGGTCTGTTCGCAGCTCTCAAATGGCTTGCCCGGAAAGGACTCGTTCGGTGATGCTTGGCACTCTTGGGACGGGTTGGTCAAAACCGCACCCGACCGGGTGGGGTCCCCGCTCGGCAACACTCGACGCACAGCGGGGAAAAGGCCTGCTTGATGGGACTGTAAGTGAAAATCCTCTTGGGTGTATAACTCTCAAAAAAATACTTGCGGAGTCAAAAAATGAGGGTCGGCTCCGGTCCAGTCGCGAACTTCAGGCCTTTGGGGCTGAGGGCGACTCCGGACCCGGACGTGGCCACGAACAAACGGAAAGGAAGCGGACGATGCATAAGGCCAAAGGGATCGGGCGGTTTTGCATAGGGGTGATGGTTTTCAGCGTTCTTCTGAGCGGTTTTTGGGGCTGCAACACGGTCAAGGGGATGGGCAAAGACATTCGATCGTTGGGTAGCGCCATTGAAAGATCGGCCGGGGGCGGCAAGTAGGAACTCCTTGGGAAAGCCTCCGGATTGGCTGAGGTCCCTCAATAAAACAGTCGGGGCACGGATCTCGTGCCCCGACGCAAAAAACGCATCTTCGATGACATCGAATTGCTATCGAACGCCCGTGGGAAGAAAACTTTCCTCGCCCAGCATGGTGAAGGGGGACTTGCCGTCGGGCACACCCGTTTTGTACTGAAAAATCCCTTCCACCAGGCTGTTGACGTGTTTGTAAAGGGCCCGGAGCGGGATATGGGACGGGCATGTTTCTTCACACAGCCCGCAGTCGATGCAGCGGCCCGCCATGTGGACGGCTCTAACCAGATGAAAAGATGTATCGGGCGGTAGTTTCCCCGTCGGGATGAGTTCCTTGTGTTCCAGGCTGCATTCGGTGCAGAAACACACCGGGCACACATCACGGCAGCCATAGCAACGGATACAGCGGTTGAAGTGGCCGAGCCACCAGGCGAGCCGATCCGTTTCCGGCATGCCGTGGAGTTCGCCGAGCCGCCGGCTTTCCTGCACCGGCTTCGGGGCTTCCCCGTAGTCTAAATGGTCCGGATAGGGTTTGGGGCACTCGCAGTAGAAAGCCAGGTCCTGCGGGCAGGCCTGTCCGAGAACCACAACCTTGTCCGGATGCAGCTGGTTCCATTTGAAGAGTTCATAAAGGGAGCGCTCCTCGCAGCCCCGCACCAGCACCCCGAAGGTCTTGTCGGGGTTTTGCCGCGCTTGGGCAAGGAGGAGCTTGGTGACGGGATATCGAGCCTTGAACGGCTGCCACGTTTCCAGCACCCCCACATCGGCTTTGGTGAAAACCGTCGGGAAAGGCAGGCCGTGGACCGTTTTGTAAGCGATGAAGGCGTCCACGCGACCTTCTTCCAGCAATTGTCGGACTTTGGTCTTCATGAGATCCATCCTGTGCGATAAGCGAGTCGATTTTTCGCCGTTACAGTCCCATGGCCAAACGCGGGCTCGCCTCGAAGGACGGGGCGGGGCCCAGGGATCGGACCTTTTCCGTAAAGTCTCGGATGACTTCTGCGAATTTCACCCCTTCGGCCGAGGAGATCCATTCCAAGCGGAACCGTTCCGGGTTGTAGCCGGCAAAGCGGATGAGTTCCTGGACGAATTTCATGCGTTTTAACGTCATGTAATTTCCTTTGAGGTAATGGCAGTCACCGATGTGGCAGCCGGCGACCAACACCCCATCGGCACCCCGTTGGAAGGCGTGGATCACGTGATGGGGCGACACCGTTCCCGAGCACATGACGCGGATGACACGTACATTGGGGGGATATTGAAAACGGCTGACCCCGGCCAGGTCCGCTCCGGCGTAGCTGCACCAGTTGCACAAGATCGCCAATATTCTCGGTTCGAAACGTTCTGCCATGATTCTGTCTCCCGCCTCTGTGGCCTAAGCCGTCAAGGCCTCGTCGATCTGGGTGTAGATCTGCAGATGTGAAAATCCCAGCAGCGTGATGGCTTCCGAAGGGCATGTGGCCGCACAGGTGCCGCAACCCTTGCACAAGGCCTGGTTCACCTCACACTTGGCTTCCTGTTCCAGATAGGAGATGGCCCCGAAGGGGCAGACCTGGACGCAGCCTTGGCAGCCGCAGCACAGATCCTTGTTGATCAGGGCAACGACCCCGCCGGCCAGGATAGAATCCTTGGCCAAAACCGTTGCCGCCCGGGCGGCCGCGGCCTTGGCTTGGGCGATGCATTCTTCCGTAGGTTTGGGATAATGGGCGAGACCTGCCACAAAGACGCCGTCCGTGGCGAAATCCACGGGGCGAAGTTTCGCATGGGCTTCCAGGAAAAAGCCCTCGGCATTGAGCGGTACCTTGAACAGTTTGGCCAGTTCATCCGCTTCCGCCGCGCGCATGACGACGGCCGAGGCCAGAGTGAGGATGTCGGGCTTGAGGACGATGGGACGTTGCAGGACGTGGTCGACCACCGTCACCGTCAAAGAGCCGTCCGAAGCGACCTGGACGTCGGGTTTCTTTTCCAGGTCGAACCGGATGAAGAGGACTCCCCGGGCTCTCGCTTCCTTGTAGAGATTTTCCCTGAGCCCGAAGGTGCGGATATCCCGGTACAAAACGTAGACATCCATCTCGGGGTCCAGTTTTTTCAGTCGCAGCGCATTTTCGATGGAATGGCTGCAACAGACACGGCTGCAATAAGGTCTCTCGGGTTCGCGCGATCCCACGCACTGGATGAAGACGGCCGAGCGGGCGTTGATGATCCGCGGGTCGCGTTCGCTGATGGCCTTGTCCAGATCCAGGTTGAGGAAGATCCGGTCGCTTTGTCCGTAGCCGTATTCGTTGGGTTTGAGGGAATGGGCCCCGATGGCGAGGATCGCCACCCCGTGGTCGATTTCCTTGCGCGTTCCAGCCACGTCGATCACCGTGTGGAAGTTGCCCACAAAACCCTGCACGTCTTGGATTTTCGCATTGGTGAGCACGGTGATCTTGGGGTGCTCGATGACGCGGTTGATGAGTTCATCCAGGTACGGGGCGATGGGCTGGCCGTCCCATGTGGAATAGAGTTTTCGCCCGTGCCCGCCCAGGACGTCCTTACGTTCCACCAAGGTGACGGGGTAGCCTTGGTCGGCCAGTGTCAAGGCGGCCGTCATGCCGGCGATACCGCCTCCCACCACGAGCCCCGACTTGGTCACATTCAGTTGAATTTCGCCCAGGGGCTGCTGGAGCGCCACTTTGGCCACGGCCATGCGGACCATGTCTTTGGCCTTTTCCGTGGCGGCTTCCGGCTCGTTCATGTGCACCCAGGAGCCCATGTTGCGGATGTTCGCCATTTCAAAAAGATACTTGTTCAGTCCCGCCTGACGCAGGGTTTCCTGGAACAACGCCTCATGGGTGCGCGGGGAACATGCGGCGACGACGATGCGATTGAGCTTGTGGTCCTCGATGACCTTTCTCATCTTGTCCTGCGTGTCCTGGGCGCAGGTGAAGAGGTTGCGTTCCACGTAAACCACCGAAGGCAAGGTTTCCGCATAATCGGCCACAGCCGCCACGTCGATGACCCCGGCGATGTTGATCCCGCAATGGCAGACGAAAACGCCCACTCGAGGCTCCTCGGCGGCCACGTCCCTTTCGGAAAGGATCGGCGGTTTTCGGGTCAGGCTGTTTCGAGCGGGGGCGAGCAAAGCGGCGGAATCCGCCGCGGCGGCCGAGGCTTCCATGACCGAAAGGGGAATATCCTTGGGGCTTTGGAAGACGCCGCACACGTAGATGCCGCTTCGGGAGGTTTGGACGGGTTCAAACGGTGAGGTGGCGGCAAAACGCCCGTCGCCGATTTCAATCCCGAGCCGTTCGGCCATCTCCAGGGTATCTTTGGAGATCTGAAGCCCCACCGACAGGACCACCAGGTTAAAGGTTTCTTCCGCGATTCGACCGTCATCCGTCACATATTGGATGGCCAGGTCGTCGGTTCCCGGCACCGCTTCGATGCTGTGGACGCGCGAGCGAATGAACCGGACGCCCTTTTCCCGCCGAGCCCGCTCGTAGTATTTGTCGAAGTCCTTGCCCGGGGTGCGCATATCCATGAAAAAGATCGTCGTATCTAGATCCGGCCCGCTGTGTTCGATGGCGATCCCGGCCTGTTTGATGGCGTACATGCAGCACACCGAAGAGCAATACCCGTTGTCGCACCGGTTGATATCCCGAGAACCCACACATTGCAGCCACGCGATCTTCTTGGGTTCTTGGTGGTCGGAGGGGCGCACGAGATGACCTTCAAAGGGGCCGGAAGCCGAGAGGATCCTCTCGAATTCCATGGAGGTGACCACATTGGGCAGTTTCGCGTAGTTGTAAGTGTCGTAAATCCTGGGATCGAACGGTTCGAAGCCGGGCGCTAGGATGATGCTGCCCACATCCAAGGTGAACTCACGGTCCTGGTCATCGAAATTGACCGCCTGTGTGGGACAGAATTTTTCACAAGCCCGGCATTTGCCCTTTTCGAAATAGATGCAGTGGTCTTTGTCGATCACATATTTCAACGGCACGGCCTGGGGGAATTTGACGTAGGCGGCTTTTCTCTTGCCCAAGCCCGCGTTGTATTCGTCCGGAACTTTGCGGGGGCATTTTTCCGCACAGGTGCCGCACCCGATACATTTTTCCATATCGATGAACCGGGCTTTCTGAAAAACGGTCACCTTAAAATTTCCGGCTTCCCCGGCCACGCTTTTGACTTCGGCCAAGGTGTGCAGTTGGACGTTGAGGTGCCGTCCCACTTCCACCAATTTGGGCGACAAAATACATAAGGAGCAGTCGTCTGTGGGGAAGGTCTTGTCGAGTGTGGCCATGACGCCGCCGATGGCCGAACTTTTCTCGATGAGATGGACGAAATACCCTGAATCGGCCAAATCCAAAGCAGCCTGGACGCCGGCGATGCCTCCACCAACCACCATGACGGATCCGATGGGGTTCGAAGGGGTGGGTCGCGTCGCATTGGTCATGATGATTTCTCCCTTGTTCGATCCTTATTCCGTTTTGTCGTCGTCCTTTTGGGGACTGGGAGGAATGATCTTTTTCTGCCCGTTGGACAGGTACTCATGCATGGACGCCGCGGCGATGCGGCCCTCCCCCATGGCACTGATCACTGTGGCCCCCCCCGAAACGATATCGCCGCCAGCCCACACACGGGCTTTCGAGGTTCGGCCGCGTTCGTCGATGACCACGGTACCCCACCGGGTCACATTGAGATCCGGCGTCGTGGACGGGATCAGCGGGTTCGGGGAAGTTCCCAGAGAAACCACCACGGTATCCACATCCAGTATGTATTCGCTGCCGGGAATGGGCACGGGGCGGCGCCGACCGCTTTCGTCGGGTTCGGTGAGTTTCATGCGGATGAGTTCCATGGCGGCCACGTTATTTCGGCCGTCGCTCAGGAACGCCGTCGGGTTGCAAAGGAAATGGAATTGGATCCCTTCTTCTTCGGCGTTTTCCACTTCCTCGAGCCGCGCGGGCATTTCGGCGCGGGTCCGGCGATAAATCACGTAAACTTCTTGGGCTCCCAGGCGCACAGCGCAACGCGCCGCGTCCATGGCCACGTTGCCGCCGCCGATGACCGCGACCTTTTTGCCCATTTTGATGGGGGTGGCGTATTCGGGGTAGAGGTAGGCCTTCATCAAGTTGGTGCGCGTCAAAAACTCGTTGGCCGAATAAACCATGTTCAGGTTTTCCCCGGGGACGCCCAGAAACTTCGGAAGACCCGCACCGGGGGCCAGGTAGACGGCGTCGTAGTCTGTCCGCAACAGCTCGTCCAGGCTGTAGTTGATGCCGATGACCGTGTTGAGCCGCAGATCTACGCCCAAGGATTGCACGTACTGGACTTCCCGCTGGACGATTTCCTTGGGGAGCCGAAACTCGGGGATGCCGTACATGAGCACCCCGCCGGCCACATGCAAGGCTTCGAAAAGCACCACCTGATGCCCGAAAATGGCCAGGTCCGAAGCCACCGTAAGGCCCGATGGGCCGGACCCCACCACCGCCACTTTCTTTCCCGTAGACGGCGCCATCTCCGGCATGGTGGCCGAGCCTTGCGTGCGTTCCCAATCGGCGATGAAGCGCTCCAGACGGCCGATGGCCACGGGCGCCCCCTTCTTATTGAGAGTGCACGCGTTTTCGCACTGAAGCTCCTGGGGACAAACCCGCCCGCACACCCCCGGAAGAGAGGTTTTCCGCTTCAGGACCTTGGCGGCTTCTTCCATATTCTCACGCTGCAAGGCGGCGATGAAATCCGGAATGTCGATGTTTACCGGACAGCCCTGCTGACAGGGTCTCTTTTTGCACTGGATGCACCGGGACGCCTCTTCCTTGGCCATTTCCCACGTGTATCCCAACGCCACCTCATCGAAATTGTGGCGGCGCTCATGTTCCGACTGTTTGGGCATCTCCACCCGGTTCAAGTTGAGCTTCGGTTTTTTCTCCGGGGCGCCCTTGGTTTCTTTTTCATCCGTCATTGCCTCTTCTCCTTAAAAAAACCGCACATCCCTGTCGACGCCGATGGGGCTGGTGCCGAGGCGATTTTACCATTGGGAACATCCGCGGCACTGGAATCCCTGCTGAAGGATGCTTTCATCGGCATAAGTGCACCGGCGGGCCATCAACACTTCCCACCCGTCCACTTCGTGGCCGTCGAATTCCGGACCGTGCACGCAGGCAAATCGGTTGGTGCGCCCGACGCTCAACCGGCAGGCGCCGCACATTCCCGTGCCGTCCACCATCACCGGGGTGAGGTGCACCATGGTTTTGATGGCATAGGGGCGGGTCATTTCCGACAGCACCCGCATGAGGCACAACGAACACATGGCGATCACGCGGTCGATGCGCCGCTTGGGGTGCTGGTTGAGCAGTTTTCGCATGGCCACCGTGGTGCTTTCCATCATCCCGTCGCCCTTGGTGCCCAAAGCCCAAATCACGGTGTCGCTCAGCTCTTCCAGCGGCTTTTGACCGAAGAGACGCTCGGCATCCGGCGCCTGCACGATGGTGGTCAGGGTGTTGCCTTTTTCTTTGAGCGCCTTGAGGATGGGAACCATGGCCGCAATGCCGTATCCGCTGAGGACCGACACCACATGACCGTAGTGGTCCACTTCTGCGGGGCGACCCAAGGGGCCGATGAAGCTCAACAGGGTGTCTCCGGGTTGGAGAGTGGCCAGCTGCCGAGTGGTTTTCCCCACTTCGATGAAAACGAAATCCACCGTCCCGGCGTCCGTATCCCAGTCGCTGATGGTGAACGGCACGCGCTCCCCTTTTTGGTCGATGATGAGGATCACGAACTGGCCGGGCTTGGCCTTTTCTGCGACCACCGGGGCTTTGACGCGGAGCCGATGGACCCTGGGAGCCAATACTTCATGGTCGACAATTGGATACATGGCTATCTCTTCTCCACTTTTGCGGCCAGCGATGTGCCCGATAGACGGCGCGCCTCAAGGACGCTCTGCAAATGTTCCGCCGAGACGGCCACGACCTTCAGGGGAAGGTGGATGTTCAGGGCCAGTTGCCCCGTCACTTCACCGCCGTCAAAAACCACCGCCACGGTATCCCCGGGCATGGCTCCCACACGGTACGCATCGACCGGGTTCATTTCGATCACGCCGTTACAGGCCATGACGGCTTTGGCCTCCGGGGCCAACAGCGGACCGAAATAGCTGGGGTACAGCGCTTCCTGGGTCGTCAATTGCAAGGGGAATTCCTGGCGCACTTCGGCCGGTTCGGGAGCCCGAGGCGGCCGGGACGGTTTCCAGGGTTTAAAATCCGGGGCCGAATCGGCAAAAAGGATCGGCGTTCCCCCATGGTCTGCAGAAGGGCAGGGGACCTGCACCGCCTCGTATCGTGCGCGGCTTCGGTCGATACCTGCGTAGGATCCCAGCTGGGCGGCCAGGGTTTTCAGGATTACGCCAGGTTCTTCCTCGCCGATGGCTGCTCCCCCGAGGAACCGAGACAGCGACGCCGCCGTTTGGATGACCGTATGGGATCCCGTGATGGGGGCCAGGGCCTTCTCCGTCCATTGGACACGACGCTCGGCGTTGGTCAAGGACCCCTCCTTTTCCCATAAAGGCGTTAAAGGCAGCAGCACATGGGGCTGGAAAGATTCCGGGGGAGGCACCACGTCTTGGACCACCACGAATTCGAAAGCGTCTCGGTAAGCCCCCAAGGCCCGCCAGCATTCTTCGTCGTAGGATTCCGCCGCCACAAAGACCGCCTTGACCTGACCGGTAGCGAGGGTTTCCATGACGGCTGCGTCCCAACCTAAGTCCCTGGCGCCTTGGGCGTTGGAGGATCCGAAAAGCGGCCAGAGGCCTCCTCCCGGTTTTCCGAAACTTCCTTTGGCGAAGCCGAGAGAAAGGAGCGCCTGGGTGAGGTCGCCCACCTCGGGAGATTCCAAAACACCGAGTCCGGCGAGTATGGCGACGGTGTCTCGCGCCGCGAGCATGCACCCGGCTTCCACCAGTTCTTCGTCGTGGATGCCGGTCAGGTGCGAGACGGTTTCCACATCGTAAGGGGCCGTGAGGTCCTTGAGCGCTGCCAGGAGATCCGGCCCGGCGTTTTTGTCCGCGCCTTTTTCATCCAAGAGGATCCGCAACAGTCCCAGGACCAGAGCGGTTTCGGATCCCGGCACGTACCGCAGGTGCACGTGGGCGTAGCGCGCAATGGCGACATCATAGGGATTGGCCACCACAAGTTTGGCGCCTTTAAGGACCGCCTGCCGGACCGCGGTTCCCGCAATGGGATGCGATGCCGCGGGGTTGCACCCCATGGCGAAGATGGCCGGGGCTTGGGCCAAATCCTTGAGGCTGTTGGTGGCGGCCATTGTTCCCAACTGGTGCCGGACCGCTTTCTCGAAGGCGGTCAACCCTGCAGACCCCACGAGGCCCACGTGGGGCGTCTTGAGCGACTCTCGAGCCAAGCGATTCAGAACATAGAGTTCTTCGTTGGTCAAGCGGCCGTCTGTGAGCACGGCGATTTGCTCCGGGGCGTAGCCCTTGAGCGTCTCGGCAACGTGCTTCAAAGCTTCGTCCCACGAACGGGGTTTCCAGCCGTCGGCCGTGCGCACGGCAGGCTGACGAATGCGTTCGGGTCGCGAGATGTAACGCTTGAGGAGGAAGCGGCCCTGCACGCACGCTTGCCCGTTGTTGCTGGGCCCCTCCACACTGGGCTTTACCCGGACGATGCACTCATCGGCGGTCTTTTCCAGCATGAGCCGACAGCCGGCGCTGCACACCGGGCAGATGGCCGTGGACCATTGGGTTTCCAGTTCTTTCTTGTAAAGGTCTGTGACGATGGCGGTCAAAGCGCTGCACACGGCATCCATGGCCGAGCGGGTCTCGCCGTGGAAATCCGAAAGGTTTTCCCGCAGCGCCCCGACGGGGCACACATCCACGCAGGCCCCGCAGAACTGACAGCCGGACTCTTCCAGGCTCCTTCCGAACGGAGTGCCCACGGATTGGCGCCCGTCTTTGGATTCCCGAAAAACGATGGTGCGGGCGCCCCGCACTTCGTGACACACCCGCACACAGCGGCCGCAGCGCACACACAGGCTGTAGTCCCTTTCGAAATAGGGGCCGCCGGGCAGTGGTTCCGGCCGCGTGACGTCCGGGGCGGCATAGGGGAAATCGATCCCTACGGCCGCGACCAGCTCTTGGAGTTCACACGTGCCGTTACGGGGGCATCCCAGGCAGTGCCGCGGATGGTCCCGAAGAATCAGTTGCAGCATCTCGCGGCGAAAATCGATAACCTTGGAAGACTGGGTCTGCACGCGAAGCCCTTCGGTCACAGGCGTCGTGCACGCCGCCGGAAGGCCTCTTTGGCCTTCGATCTCCACGGCGCACAGGCGGCAGGATCCACTGGGTTCCAGGGCCGGATGGAAGCACAGCCGAGGAATGTAGATTCCGGCGGCATCGGCGGCCTGGAGGATCGTCTGACCCGTCCTTGCCTTGACTTGCTCATCGTTGATCCAAATGTTGATGTCGCTCATCATGACCCCTGATTGTTTCGTTTCATCGTGACATGAGCCGGATCAAGAGAAAAAAATCACATTAAAGGGCCAAAAAATAAATGAAATCCACTTCTTCACGGGCTTCCCGTCGGGGACGACGCCCTTTTCCGAAGTCGTTAATACATAAATGGAGAAAATGGCCTTGTCAACAACTTGCCTCAGGGCTGTGCAAGTGGGTTCGAGGCGAGGCGTTCAGAAGCACGTCAGCGGCAGCTTCGATGCCCCGGCGGCCTATGAACTTTTGAGCGGCATTGCGCCTTGCGTCGACCTGGGCTTCTCGGGTAAATGAAAACGGTGGTCCCCCTTTGGTTTCGGCATTGGACGAACGCAATGGAGGCATACATGAAAATCGCCTATCTGACTATGGAAGTGGGCCTGAGTGAGCACATCCCGACCTACAGCGGCGGGCTTGGCATTTTGGCGGGGGATCATATCAAGTCGTCGGCGGACCTAAACATCCCCTTGGTCGCCGTGACCCTCCTTTACAAACGCGGGTATTTCATCCAGCAAATCAACGCCATGGGGCGGCAGGAGGAACTCTATCCCTATTTTGACCCCCGGGCCTTCATGGAACCTTTGCCGTTCAAGGTGACGGTGCCCATGGAGGGTCGCAGCGTCCATGTGGGGGTGTGGAAATACACTCAGGTGGGTCAGAAAGGCCGGGTTCCCGTCTATTTTCTGGATACCGACGTGCCGGGGAACCGGCTCGAAGACCGCATGATCACCCATTACCTCTACGGCGGGGACAAGCACACCCGAATTTGCCAGGAAGCCGTTCTGGGCATCGGCGGTTACATGGTGCTCAAGAAATTGGAGCCGGGCGTGACCACGTATCACATGAATGAGGGCCATGCCGTCTTTCTCACCCTCGCCTTGCTGAAGGACTTCGGGGGCAACGTGGAGCGGGTTCGCGAAAAGTGCGTGTTCACCACACACACGCCGGTTCCGGCCGGGCACGACATTTTTGATTACGGCATGGCCGAAGCGGTCCTCCAAGACTACATGCCGCCCAATATCCGGGATCTGGCCGGCCGAGAGGCCCTCAACACCACCCTTTTGGCATTGAACCTGTCTCGGGCGAGCAACGGGGTGAGCGAGCTCCACGGGGAAGTGTCTCGGGAAATGTTTCCGGGTTTTGACATCGGCCACATTACCAACGGGGTGCACCATCTCACATGGACCGGCCCCGAGTTCCAAGCGCTTTTCGATCGTCGTTGTCCGGGATGGCGCGAGCAGCCTCAAAACCTGGCCAAGGCTCGGGAGATTCCCGACGACGAAGTCCGTGAGGCCAAACGGGCCGCCAAAAAGCGCCTCATCAGTTACATCAACGCCATCTCCGGCGCAGGCTTCAGCGAAGAATTGCTCACCGTTGGCTTCGCCCGGCGTGCCGCTTCCTACAAGCGAGCGACCCTGATCCTCACGGATTTGGAATACTTGGTCAACTTGTCCTACGATCGGGTCCAGTACATTTTTGCCGGCAAGGCCCACCCTCAAGACGGGGCGGGCAAGGAGCTCATTACGGAAATCGTTCGGATCGCCAAAAGATACGAAGAAAAGTTGCGCATCGTCTATGTGCCCAACTACAACATGTGGCTCGGCGCCCTCATGACCCAAGGGACCGACGTGTGGCTCAACACGCCGCGTCGTCCCCGTGAAGCGTGCGGCACCAGTGGAATGAAGGTCTGCTTCAACGGGGGGGTGAATATGAGCGTTCTGGACGGCTGGTGGCGGGAGGCGTGCCGGGACAGGGTCAACGGCTGGGCTGTGGGCGACGATGAAGACCAAAGCGACGAGGAAGCCGCCGCCGACCTCTATCGAGACATCGACGACATGGTGACGACCTATTATGCCAGCCCCAAACACTGGGTGCAGATCATGAAAAATTCCATCGCCGACGTCACCCCCGTCTTCAACACGCATCGCATGGTGCTGGAGTATCTCCACAAGTATTACTTGTAGGAAACCTGAAAGCCTCCGTTCTCGCCCGAAACCTCGGCCGGGCTATGAAGAGCGGGGTTCCAGGGCCTCCATGAGTTTGGGGACGGTGTCTTTGGGGGACACAGGGGACCAGGCCTGGACAAGTTTTCCCGAGGGGTCGAAGAGAAAGGCCGAGCGAACGATTCCCTGGACGGTTTTCCCGCGAACCTGCTTTTCCCCCCACACGCCGAAGGCTTGCGCCACCAGGTGATCCGAGTCGGAAAGCAGGGGAAACCGCAAGCCGTGCTTTTCCGCGAACCGCTTTTGCGCTGTAGGGGAATCGGGGCTGATCCCCAGGACGCGCACCTGCAGAGCATCCAGTTTCTCCAGGGCTTCCTGCACCGACACGGCTTGCGTCGTGCAACCGCCCGTATTGGCTTTGGGGTAAAAGAAGATAAAAAGTTTGGATCCCAGGAAATCTTCGGGGCGCACCACGGTGCCGTCTTGATCGAGCAGGGAAAAGGACGGGACGGGATCCCCCGGAGATAAAGGAACAGCACTTTTGGACGCGGTCATGGTTTCGACTCCTTTCATGATCGGTAGTCGGCATTGATTTTCACATAGTCGTAAGAAAAATCGCACGTATACACCGTGTCTTCTTCCGCTCCTTCCCCGAGATCCAGCCGGACGTGGATGTCTTTTTGACGAAAGACGGCGGAAGCCTTTTCTTCCACGTCGTCGTCCTCCACGGGTCGGCCGTTTCGGAAGATGCACACGTTGTCAAAATAGAGGCTGACGCCCTCAGGGTGAAAATCCACTCCGGCGCGTCCGGCGGCGGCCACAATCCGGCCCCAATTGGCGTCCCCGCCGAACACGGCGGTCTTGACCAGGGGGGAGGTGGCGATGGTGTGCGCCACCCGCGCGGCCCGCTCGCGATTCCTGGCGCCGCAAACGGTCACGGACACGAACTTTGTGGCGCCTTCGCCGTCTCGTACGATCTGGTGGGCGAGATCGAGGCACACGTCGGTGAGCACGCGCCCGAAAGCGGCACCCTCCGAAGAGGTGGGATCGGAGATGATCGTATGGTCCGCCGCGCCGCTTGCCAAGACCAAAACGGTGTCGTTGGTGCTCGTGTCGCCGTCGACGGTGATCCGGTTGAAGGACCGGGCGACGGCTTCTCCGAGCCAGAAACGAAGGACATCCGACGTCACCCGGGCATCGGTTGCCACAAAGGCGAGCATGGTGGCCATATCGGGGGCGATCATGCCCGATCCTTTAGCCATGCCGCCGCATGTGACGGATGTCCTGCCGAGTTCGGCCCGAGCCCAGGCCGTTTTGGGCACAGTGTCCGTGGTCATGATGGCCGTGGCGGCCTCGAGCCACCCGTCGGGGCGAAGCGCGGAAACCAACCCCGGCAAAACGCTTTCTAAAGGTTCCAGCCGCAGCTGGGGGCCGATGACGCCCGTGGAGGCCAAAAGCACCTGTTCCGGGGCGATGCCGAGAACGGAGGCTGCATGCTGGGCGCAGAGCCGAGCCCGGCGAAGCCCTTCCTCCCCTGTGCAGGCATTGGCGATGCCGGCGTTGATGAGAACCGCTCGGGCCGTTCCGCGGCTCGCCGCAAGATGTTCCTTGCACAAGATGACCGGGGCGGCCGAAAACCGGTTCCGCGTAAAGACGCCGGCCGCCGCCGCCGGACCGTCGCTGACAATGAGGGCACAGTCGAGACGATTCTTGTAGCGCATGCCGCTTGCGGCCGCCGCCGCCCGAAATCCCGGCACATGGAAAGATCCCCGCTGCACGTTCCCTTCCGTTTCGTGACCCGTCATTGCCGCCGCCTCACTTTCCGCAACATTTCTTATATTTCTTGCCGCTGCCGCAGGGACAGGGGTCGTTTCGGCCCACCTTTTTTTCCTTTTTCACGGTCTGGGGCGCCCTTTGGCCTCCCGCCGGCCCATAATACATGGGCTGGTTTTCCTGTTCCTGACGAAGCTCTTGGACCTCTTCTTCTCGACGAATCTGCACGTGGAAGAGGACTCGGACGGTTTCCTCTTTCAGCCGATGGATCATGTCGTCGAAAAGGGCATGGGCTTCCCTCTTATAAACCACCAAAGGGTCCTGTTGGGCGTAACCTCGTAGACCGATGCCTTCCTTGAGGTGGTCCATGTTGAGCAGGTGGTCTTTCCAGAGACTGTCCAACGTCTGGAGCAGGACGTAATTTTCCAGATCCCGCATGAGGGTGTCGCCGAATTCTTTTTCGCGGGCTTCGTAACGTTCCTGGACTCGACGCCACAGAAGTTCCCGCAGCCCGTCCTGCCTCAGCTCGGAAAGTTCCGACGCGGCCGGCATCAGGCCCGGACCGAAAAGCCGCTGGAGCTCGGCGCCGAGGGTTTCCAGGTCCCAGTCTTCCGCAAAGGTTTTCTCGTCCGTTGTGGACTGGATGATCTCGTCCAGGAGCTCTTCGGCCATGTCCATGATGGCGGGTTTGAGGTTGCCTCCCTTGAGCGCTTCCCGGCGCTGGCGGTAGATCACTTCCCGCTGCTGGTTCATGACGTCGTCATATTCCAGCAGGTGTTTGCGGATGCTGAAATTGTGAGCCTCCACGCGGCTCTGGGCGTTTTCGATGGCTTTGCTCACCAAGCGGTGTTCAATGGGTTCGCCTTCTTCCATGCCGATGCGCTGCATGAGGTTCGAGATGCGTTCGGCGGCGAAGATGCGCATGAGGTCATCTTCCAGGCTGAGATAGAATCGAGAGGATCCCGGGTCTCCTTGACGGCCGGCGCGGCCTCGAAGCTGGTTGTCGATCCGGCGCGCCTCGTGGCGCTCCGTCCCCAGAATGTGCAGCCCCCCGAGTTCGGCGACGCCCGGCCCGAGGACAATATCCGTGCCGCGGCCGGCCATGTTGGTGGAAATGGTCACGGCCCCTTTTTGGCCGGCCTTGGCCACGATTTCCGCTTCCTTTTCATGGTGTTTGGCGTTGAGCACTTGGTGGGGGATGCCCTCCCGTTTGAGCATCCGGCTGAGCATTTCCGATTTGTCGATACTCACGGTGCCCACAAGCACCGGCCGGCCCTGGGCGTGCAATTCCTTGATTTCCTGAACAACCGCCTGGAATTTTTCCCGTTCGGTTCGGAAGATGCAATCGGGGTAGTCGATGCGGATCATCTTTTTATGGGTGGGGATGACCACGACTTCCAGATTGTAGATCTTGGCGAATTCTTCGGCTTCCGTGTCGGCGGTGCCCGTCATCCCGGCCAGTTTGTTGTACATGCGGAAGTAGTTCTGGAAGGTGATGGTGGCCAGGGTCTGGTTTTCGTTTTCCACCTGGACGCCTTCCTTGGCTTCCAGAGCCTGATGGAGGCCGTCACTGTAGCGGCGCCCGGGCATGAGTCGCCCGGTGAATTCGTCGACGATGATGACCTTGCCGTCTTTGACGATGTAGTCCACGTCCTTCTGAAAAAGTGTGTGGGCCCGCAGGGCCTGTTGGACATGGTGAAGAAGATCCATGTTTCTGGGGTCGTAGAGGTTTTCCACGCCGAGGAGGCGTTCCACGGCGGCCACGCCTTCTTCGGTGAGGGTCACCGTGCGGCTTTTTTCTTCCTTAGTGTAGTGAACTTCAGGTTTGAGGTGCGGGATGATGCGGTTGACCCGCACGTAGAGCTGCGTGGATTTTTCGGCCGGGCCGGAAATGATGAGAGGCGTTCTCGCTTCATCGATGAGAATGCTGTCCACCTCATCGACGATGGCGTAATTGAGTTCCCTCTGGACCATGTCTTCCAGGCGGAACTTCATGTTGTCCCGCAGGTAATCGAACCCGAATTCGTTGTTGGTCCCATAGGTGACGTCGCAGTCGTAGGCGGCTTTGCGCTGCCGGTCATCCAGGCCGTGGACGATGCACCCCACGGAAAGCCCGAGGAATTTGTAGATTTCACCCATCCATTCGCTGTCGCGCTTGGCCAGGTAGTCGTTGACCGTGACGACGTGGACGCCGCGGCCGGTGAGGGCGTTCAAGTAGACCGGCATGACGGCCACCAGGGTCTTGCCTTCACCGGTTTTCATCTCGGCGATTTTTCCCTGGTGGAGCACGATGCCGCCGATGAGCTGCACATCGAAAGGGCGCATGCCGACCGTGCGGGCGGCCGCTTCCCGGGCGGCGGCGAAGGCTTCCGGCAAAAGGTCGTCCAACGGCTCACCGCGGGATACTCGCTCGCGGAATTCGGCGGTTTTTGCCTGAAGCGCCTGATCGCTCAGCCGCCGCATGGAGGGTTCCAGCTGATTGACCGCGTCCACGACGGGGGCGATGCGCTTGAGGTTGCGTTCGTTTTGCGTTCCGAAGATTTTCTTCAGGATGGCACCGATCATGGTGTTTTTGCTCCTTGTCGAATTTGAACGGCGGCCATGGAGGCCGCCGCCTCGGTTCTATAACGCACAATGGAGGCAAGTTCAACGCATGGTTCTCCTTGGGAGGGACGATCGTGCCTGGCTTCGAGTCGCCATATGGAGGTGGGAACGGGCGTAGGCCTCGCTTTCTGGAAAGGCTTGACAGGGAGCCCGAGGATCTGATAGGAAACCAAATAAAAAACGGTGTTTTATTTTATGAAACGAACCGGACAGCCCAATGCCATAGAAAAAGCGCTCCAGGTCCTCTTGGCCTTTCAAGTGGACCGACCCCGCTGGGGTGTGCGCGAACTTGCCGCCCATCTGGGTTTCAGTCCGGCGACGATTCAGAGGATCCTGCAGAGTCTTAAGGCATACCAATTTGTCGATCAGGATCCTCAGACTCTGCAGTATCAGCTGGGGCGCGTGTATTACCGGTTTTTGGAAGTGCTCCAGAGTCAGCATGCGGTGGTTCAGGAAGCCGGGCCCATCATGCGGCGGCTCAGTTTGGAAACCGGGGAGACGGTGCATCTGAACGTGGTGGACGGTCGGGAACGGTTGTGTATCGACAGTGTGGAATCCATGCAGTCGCTCAAGGCCGGGATGCCCGTGGGAAACCGATCGCCGCTCTATGCCGGTGCTTCCTCCAAATGCCTCCTCGCCTTTTCCCCGGACGCTTTCATTAGCGCTTACCTCGCCGACCTTTCCCCGGCACCTTTGACGGATCGCACCATCACGGACAAAGAGATGCTGGAGGCGGAAATCGCCGTGATCCGTCAACGCGGTTACGCGGAAAGTTTGGCGGAGCGGACTTTGGGATTGGGGTCCTTGAGTGTGCCGGTTTTTTCCCACAGCGGCCATCTTTTGGCTGCCTTGAGTCTTGCCGTGCCGGAATTGCGCTTTCGAAATTCGGAGCATCGAAAACATTGTCTGCAGCATCTTTTAGAGGCAGGTCGGGAACTGTCCGTGCGCATGGGTTGGCGCGGCCCGTACCCCAAGCCTTTTGTCGGAAACATGGGGGGGGAATCGGAACATCGCCGATGACGAGGAAAAAGGGGATTGTGATGACGAATGGGTCCAGGGCGCTGAACGGCATCAAGGTGTTGGATCTTTCCCGGGTTCTTGCCGGGCCGTATTGTTCCATGATGCTGGGAGACATGGGGGCGGATGTCATCAAGGTGGAGCGCCCCGGTGCGGGGGACGACACCCGCCAGTGGGGACCTCCGGAAGCGGGCGGGGAAGCCGCCTACTACTTGTGCGTCAACCGAAACAAGCGCAGCATCACCGTGGACCTCAAGAAAGAACAAGGGCGGGAGATCATCCGGTCCCTCGCCGCCAAAAGCGATATCCTCATCGAAAACTATAAGGTCGGCACCCTCCCCAAGATGGGTTTGGGGTACGAGGACCTGAAAAAGATCAACCCGGGTCTGATTTACTGTTCCATCACGGGGTTCGGCCAAAACGGCCCCTACAAGGATAAGCCCGGCTACGATTTCATGATCCAGGGCATGGGTGGCGTGATGAGCATTACAGGGGACCCCGACGGGCCGCCCATGAAGGTGGGGGTGGCCATTGTGGACATCACGGCGGGCCTTTTTGCCTGCAGCGCCATCTTGGCGGCCCTTTACCATAGAACGGTCACGGGACGGGGCCAATACATCGATGTAGCTCTTTTGGACGCCGTGGTGGCGTGGCTTGCCAACGTGGGCAGCAACTATCTCGTTTCCGGTGAAATTCCCAAAAGATACGGCAACGCCCACCCCAACATCGTCCCTTATGAGCCCTTCAAGTGCAGAGACGGGACTTACATCGCGCTTGCCGTGGGAAACGATCGCCAATGGCAGGATTTTTGCCGCTTGGCGGGTCTCGACTCTCTGGCCGACGATCCTCGCTTCGCCACGAACCCTCAACGGGTCATCCACCGAAAGGAACTCATCCCCTTGGTGGCTCAGGCCATGCTTCAGAAGACGGGCGACGAGTGGCTCGAAGCCCTGGACCGGCTGAAGATCCCCTGCGGTCCCATCAATACGCTGGATCGTGTGTTTTCCGATCCTCAGGTGCTGGCGCGCGAAATGGTCGCCGAAGTGCCCCATCCCGCGGCCGGGTCGGTGAAACTTGTGGCCAGCCCCATGAAGTTTTCGGACACCCCGTGTGTCATCGAGCGACATCCGCCGCTTCTCGGCGAACATACGGAAGAGATCCTCCAGGAGGAGCTGGGCTTTTCGCACGAAGAGATCCGCCGATTGCGGGAACAGGGGGTCATTTGAGGCGGCTATGGGTGAAGCCTTGATCATTTTCGCCAACGGAGTCCTGGGTGTGTTTCTAGGCATGAGCGTTCTCTACGGCGCGATGCATTTGTTGGCTTATGTGGTGAAACGGGCGACCAAGGAGGAGTAGCCATGAACGGAGGGCCGCTGGATTTGTTGGCCCAAATGGGCATTCTGGCGGTCACGCCCGGGATGGTTTTCATGTGGGTTGTGGCCGGGCTGCTCTTGTATCTCGCCATAGCAAAGCAGTTTGAACCGCTCCTTTTGCTGCCCATCGGTTTTGGGATCCTCGTGGCCAATCTGCCGCTTACGGGCCTCATGGAACCCGGGGAAGGCCTGATCTGGCGCTTCTATCATTACGGGCTGCAATGGGAGGTCATCCCGCCCGTCATTTTCCTGGGGTTGGGGGCACTCACCGACTTCGGCCCCATGCTGGCCCGCCCTTCGCTGATCTTTCTCGGAGCCGGCGCCCAAGTGGGTGTGTACATCACTTTTTTCGTCGCGCGATTGCTGGGCATGACGCTGCCGGAAGCCGCCACGACGGGGATCATCGGCGGGGCCGACGGGCCCACCACCATCTATCTGGCCACACGGCTCGCCCCGCACATGCTGGGAAGCTGCGCCGTAGCCGCCTATTCTTACATGGCTTTGGTGCCCATCATTCAGCCGCCGGTGATGAAGCTTTTGACGTCCCAGGCCGAACGGGCCATCGTCATGAAAAAATCCCGCAAGGTTCCCAAACTGGAGCGGATCCTTTTCCCCATCGTGGCCACGCTGGTCACGGTCCTTGTGGTGCCCGCGTCGGCGCCCCTGATGGTCATGTTCATGCTGGGAAACCTGTTTCGGGAATCGGGCGTCGTGGAACGGTTGTCCGGGGCCGCCCAAAACGAACTCATGAACATCGTGACGATCTTTCTCGGCCTGTCCGTCGGGGCGACCATGAACGCTGCGACTTTTTTGCAACCCAAGGTGATTTTCATCTTCATCTTGGGGTTGCTGGCTTTCGCCGTGAGCACCGCTTCCGGCGTGCTTTTCGCCAAATTCATGAACCTGTTTTTAAAAGACAAAATCAATCCCCTCATCGGGGCGGCCGGGGTTTCGGCCGTGCCCATGTCGGCCCGGGTGGTCCACCAAGTTGGGAGCGAAGCCAACAAGAAGAACTACTTGCTCATGTTTGCGATGGGGCCGAATATCGCCGGGGTCATTGGGACCATTTTGGCCGCCGGGGTCTTTCTTTCCATGCTGAAGTAAGCCGTGGCAACGAAGCGGCGTTGTTTCGGTTTTCATGAGGGACGATTCACGATTCTCGAAAAACGATTCGTAAAAACGAAACCCATCCAACGAAGCACAAGGAGGCATCCCATGGCAGAAGAGGTCCTGGCCCCCATGGTGGGCAAAATCCTCAAGATCAAGATCAAGCCCGGCGACGCGGTGCAGGAAGACGACGAGATCATCGTCATGGAATCTATGAAACTGGAAACGTCCGTTCATGCGCCGTGCAGCGGGGTCGTCAAGGAAATCAAAGTGTCCGAAGGCGACCGCGTGGAAGAAGACGATGTTTTAGCCGTGATCGAATAGACATCCGAAGGGGGGCATGCATGCAGTTTGAATTGACTGAAGAGCAACGCATGGTGCAGGAACAGGCGCGCCGTTTTGCGGAAAAAGAGATTCTTCCCACGGTGGAAGAGGAGGAACGGGGACATGTGTTCAACCGGGAGAGGCTGAAAAAGATGGGAGAACTGGGCTTTTTCGGCTGCGCCATCCCGGAGGAATACGGGGGAAACGGCATGGGCTTAGTGGAATCGGTGCTCATGACCGAACAGATCGCCAAGGTTTCTCCGTCCTGGCGCGTGCCGTTCAACATGCAGAACATCGGCCCGGCCATCACCGTCAACCAGTTCGGCACGGAAGAGCAAAAGAGAGCCTACATTCCCGGGTGGGTTTCCGGGGAGAAGATCGGCTTTTTCGCCATCACGGAACCCAACGCCGGATCCGACGTGGCCGGGATGCGCACCACGGCCAAGGACATGGGGGACCACTGGGAACTGAACGGTCAGAAGATGTGGATCAGCAACGCCCCCGTGGCGGATGTGGGGTTGGTGTACGCCTACACGGACAAAGAAAAGAAATACAAAGGCATGACCTGTTTCATCGTGGACGTGGCCAATAACCCCAACATCGAACGGCGGGCCATCGAATCCAAGCTAGGTTTGCATTGTTCCCCGACGGGCGAACTCATCTTCGACGGGGCCAAGATTCCCAAGGACGCCGTGTTGGGTCAGGTCGGCGACGGCTTCAAAATCTGCATGTGGATGCTCAACAACACGCGCCTCAGCTGTGCCGCCGGGGCTTTGGGCGTTTCCGGAGCGTGTTTGGAGCTGGCGGTGAAGTACGCCAACGAACGGACCCAGTTCGGCAATCCCATTTCCACCTACCAAATGATTCAAGCCCAGATCGCCGAAATGGCAGCGGAGCATGAAGCGGCCAAGTGGCTCGTCTACCATGCCGCTTATCTGAAAGATCAAGGAAAACCGAACCAGCTTCAGACGTCCATCGCCAAGTTTTTCGCTTCGGAAGCGGCGGTGAAGGCGGCCAACGAAGCTATGAAGATCTTCGGGTCCTACGGCTTTTCCACGGAATACCCCATCGAGCGGTACTATCGGGATGCCAAGTCCTACCAGGTGGTGGAAGGCACCAGCAACGTCCAGAAGATGATCATTGCGGGCATCACCTGCGGGCATCAACCGAACCGCTAGAAGGAGGGATTCATGGCACCGGAGTGGAAAGACCTGACGGAGAAATTCGAACGGGAGCGAGAGCGGCTGCGGGCCGGCGGCGGGGCCGATTTGCAGGCCAAGGAGCACGCCAAGGGAAAGCTCACGGCCCGGGAACGGATCGATTTGCTGTTCGATCCCGGAACCTTTGAGGAACTGGATCTTTTCGCCAAGCACATCGGGCGTGACTACGGGTTGGACAAGAGGGAGTTGCCCGCCGACGGCGTCATCATCGGCTACGGGGAAGTGAACGGCCGAGGCTGTATGGTCTATGCGGAGGATTTTACGGTGGTGGCCGGTACCTTTGGGGAGCGGCACGGCCGCAAGATCTGCAAGATCATCGACATGGCCCGAAAGTACGGTTACCCCGTGGTGGGGATCAACGATTCCGGAGGGGCCCGGGTGACGGAACAGATGGGGGCGTTGTCTCAATACGGCCAGCTCTTTTATCGCCATGTGGCGGCTTCCGGTGTCGTGCCCCAGATCGCGCTCATCATGGGTCCCGTCGCCGGAGGGCAGGCCTATTCGCCGGCCCTCATGGATTTCATCTTCATGGTGGACAAAACCAGTTCCATGTTCATCGCCGGGCCGCCTTTGGTGGAAGCCGTGGTTTACGAAAAGACCGACGAGCAGTCTCTGGGCGGTCCCAAGGTCCACGGCAAGATCACCGGAGTTTCCGACGGGACCATGGCCGATGATCGCCAGTGTTTGGAACAGACGCGTCGGCTCCTGTCGTACCTTCCATTGAACAACAAGGATCTGCCGCCTTATGAAGTGCCCGAGGACAGTCCCGACCGGGACACCTCCGAACTGGAAGAGATCATTCCCACGGACCAAAAGAAGCTCTACAACATGCGGCGCGTCATCGACGTGGTGTTCGATCGAGGGTCTTTCTTTGAGCTGAAGAAGGAATTCGCTCAAAACTTGATCATCGGTTTTGCCCGTCTCAACGGACATGTTGTGGGCGTTGTGGCGAACAATCCCATGAAGTACAACGGCTCCCTGGACTATAACGCCGCGGACAAAGGTTCTCGCTTCATCCGCTTTTGCGACGCCTTCAACATCCCGCTCATCAATTTACAAGATGTGCCGGGGTTCCTCATCGGCACGCGCTCGGAACACAACGGGATCATCCGTCACGGTGCCAAGATGCTTTACGCCTACGCGGAAGCCACCGTACCCAAGATCACCTGCGTGGTGCGCAAAGCCTACGCCGGGGGCTATCTCGCCATGTGCAGCAAGGATTTGGGTGCGGACGTGGTCTTCGCCCTCCCGACGGCCGAAATCTGCCTCATGGGCCCCCAAGGCGCCGTGAATATCCTCTTCCGCAAAGAAATTGCCTCGGCCCAGGATCCCGAAAAGGTGCGCTCCGAGCGGGAAGCGGAGTTCATGGAACGCTACGTCAACCCCACCTACGCCGCCGGGTTGCAGCACGTGGACGATATCATCCTTCCCGGCGAGTTGCGGCGAAAACTCATCCGGGCCTTGGAGATGACCCTTGAGAAGGACGAAGAGGCCCCCGACCGAAAGCATGGGATCTCGCCGGTGTGACGACCAGAGAAGGGGAAGAGCCGCTGACGGGCTTCTTCCCCTTTTTTGTTGGCTAAAAAGGTTGTTTCTGCTCCGCAAAAATTGTACGGCTAGTCCGAGGGTCGGAGGATGGGCCCCGAACGCTTGGTTGGTTTGGAGTGTAGGGATGGATGTGGGCTGAACAGAAAGGAGAGGAGTATGAAGAAAGTGATCGTGCTGTGGTTCTTGGTGTTGTGTCTCTGTGCCGGACAGGCCCAGGCCCAATCGGCCAAGGCCATCATCGCCACCGGGGGCATCGGCGGGGTCTACTATTATTACGGGACGCAGATCGCCGAAATCCTCACCAAGGCCAACGTCTTGCCCTCGACGGCGATCCAAACGGCCGCCTCGGTCGACAACATGCTTCTCATTCGAGACAAGACCGAACCGGATAAGAAAACTTACTTCCTGGCGACGGTGCTGCCGGATACGGCCTACTTCACCGTGACCGGAAAGCATGAAAAGTTTGCCGAAAAGCCCGTCAAAGCGACCATTTTATGGATGATGTATCCCAACTACTTGCATGTAGTCACAACCGCCCAGGCGGGCATCAAGAGCTTGGCGGATTTGAAGGACAAACGCGTGTCCACGGGCGCTCCGGGAAGCGGCACGGAGTTTACGGCTTTGAATCTTTTGAAGGCGGCCGGGATCGAACCCGAAAAATTCAAGAAATGGGAAAAGCTCGGCGCCAAGGAATCCGATGAGGCCTTGGCCAACGGCACGCTGGACGCCTATTTCTGGTCGGGCGGTCTGCCGACGGGAAGTATCGTGGAATTGGCCAACACCCTGAAGCGAAAAGGCTTGGATTTGGCGTTGGTGCCGCTGCCGGCGACCGATCCGGGGGTGGCGGCTTTCATGAACGAGTTCAAAGGTCTTGTGGACCCCATGGTGGTGAAAAAAGAAGTTTATTCTTTGAGCGACGACGTGCCCACCTTGGCTTTTTGGAACATGTTCGTCGCTCCTGAGTCTCTGCCCGAAGATCTGGCCTACGCAGTCACCAAGGCGGTTTTTGAAAATCTGGAGACGCTCCACGCCTCGGTCAAACCGTCCAAGGACACCACGGCGGAAAATACGGCACGCTTTGTGGGCCAGACGGCCATTCCCTTCCATCCGGGGGCCGCGCGCTATTTCAAGGAAAAGGGCCTTGTGAAGTAAAGGCCGTCAGACGCCATGAAACAACGCCCCACGGTGATCGCGTGCGCACTTGTTGGGATCGTCCTGGTCGCCGTGGGGTTTTTCCTGAAACCCGCCCGGATCATGAAGGACGAGCGTTCGTCCCTGGTCTTCTTCCGGCGTTTTCAGGAAGGCTCCATTCGCTTCGTCAATTCGGTCACATTGAAGCCCGTGACCATTCGCTTTCGAGTGGGTTCGGTTTTTCGCGACTTTTCCATGGAAACCGACGAGGAAACGCGAAACTACTACACATCGGGGACTTATGCCATCGACCCTGTCCTTTCCCGCCAGAAGACTTCCGCGCTGAAACTGTGCAGCATCCAAGGCATCGCACTCTCCGTTGGTGACGACAGGTGGGAGATTCAAGACGGCTGTTTGGAGGTGACTCTGCTATGGACGTTTTGATTCGAAGACTGGTGCATGTGCTGGCCATCCTGGGAACGCTCTACCATCTCTACCTGGTCGTCCATCCGCACACGCCCCTGGCCTCTCTGAGGATTTCCGTGTTGGATCTGACCCAGGTCCAAAGGGCGACCCACGTGTGCCTCGTCGCTCTGTTAGGCTATTGGGTGTGTGTCTATCGGCTCAAGAGTCGAAGCTTTTGGGGGGCTCTGCCGCTTTTGGTCATGACGGGGCTGCTGACCTTCGAATTCTTGCGTCTGGATGTGCCGCTTTACATGAAGGCCCTGGCCTGCGGGGTATGGGCTTTGACCATGCTTTCCGTCACGATCCCCTCCGCGGGCAAGATCGCCAACGTGCTCTGCGGCCTCCTCAGCCTCTTTCCTTTCCTGTATTTGGTTTCCACCTATGAAAAGCTCATCTACCGGGCCATCATGCCGGAACCGTGGGACCTCATGATGTCCCTGTCCGAAATTCTTTTGGTCTTGGGAGTGATTTTCCGCTTGAGCGGTCCCATCATGCCCACGCTGGTCATGATTTTCGTGCTTTATAACATCTACGGGCATCATATTCCGGGCGTGTTCTCCAATCCCGGTTTCAGCGTGGACATGCTCTTGGGCAAGCTTTATTGCGAAACGGAAGCGGGCATTTTCGGGTCCATTACCGGTGTTTCCCTGAAGTATTTGATCTATTTCACCACCTTGGGTGCGGTGGTTACCCAGATGGGCTTCGGGAAGATCATCGCCAATATCGCGCTGCTTCTGGTGGGGCGCAGCCCGGCCTCTCCCGGTCGGGCCAGTTCCGTCATGGCGGTGCTCATGGGGATGTTCTCCGGATCCGGCGCCGCCGACACCCAATTTGTGGCCACCCTGACCAAGCCCCTATACGATAAGGTGGGATACAACCGCCTGGTGGCCGCGGGAATCATTGCCACTGTAGGGTCCATCGCCTACATCACACCGCCGGTCATGGGCTCCATTTCGTTCATCATGGTGGAACTTTTGTCCATCCCGTATTCCATGATCATCGTTATGGCCACGGGCCCCATGCTTCTCTATCTGGCCGGCATCATGTTCTACAACGAGCTCTACGTCCTTCGGGAAGGCCTTCCCCACCTGCAGGTGGCCACGACGACCACATGGGCCTACTTCCGAAGGTACTCTTACATTTTTGTGCCGATCCTGTTCATCATCGCTTTGATTTACCGCGGGATGTCCATTAACCTCACGGTTTCCATCGCCATCGGCCTTTTTCTGCTCTTCGCTTATGCCGACCGCGCCGTCCGGCCTCCGGTGGCAAAGGTTTGGGAAGCCTTGGAGGAGGGGCTTGTCTCTCTCTTGCCCATTGCCAGTGCGGTCATTGCGGCGAATATGATCATGTCCATGATGGTCTTGAGCGGGCTCGCGTCAAAATTTTCCATCGTCATGCTCAAAATCAGCGGATCCAGCATGCTTGTGGCCACGTTGTTTACCGGCGTCTTCAGCCTCATTCTGGGCATGGGCGTTCCGCCTATCGCGACGTATGTGCTCACGTCGGCCCTTACGGCTCCGACCATCCAGAAGCTGGCCATTATGACCGGCATTCCCGAAGGGCCGGCCCTTTTAGCGACGCACATGTTCCTCTTTTATTTTGCCGTGCTGGCTGAGGTCACCCCGCCGGTGGCTCTGTCGGCCTATGCGGCAAGCGCCGTCATGGGGACGGACCCCATCAAAACAGGGGTTTTCGCCGCCCGTGTGGCTTTGCCCAAATATTTCATCGGGCTCACCTTCATCCTTTCCTTCAGCGGCACCGCCTTGCTTATTGTGCCCATCACAGAAACTTTGTCGGGCTTCGAGGCGTTCCGCATGATCGCCCTGAGGTATCTCGCCTCCGTGGGGGCGGTGGTTTTCCTCAACGTAGGCGTGGTGGGATACCTCTTCCGAAGGCTTTCCCAAGTGGAGCGCTGGATTACGGGTGTGTGCGGCCTTTTGTTGTTTTATCCACACTTTGGGCTCAACGCCGCCTTGGGAGCCGTCGCCTTGGTGGTCGCCGTCAATGCCTGGATCACTCGGCGCAAGGGGCAGCCAGCGGGATGAAGTTCGTCGGGGGATGACGAGCTTAAAAAACGGCGGCCGCTTTGACCCCTTCGCGGAATCCGGCCGCCGTTGCCCAAGGAGGGATGTTCACACAAAGTTCGCCTTCACGTTATGGAAGGAGGAAAACCTCCGGTCATTCCGGCGCCGCTTCACGTCACGCCTGCCTTTGTGTGAGGGCCGAGGTGGTTTTCTCGAGCGACCTCGGGTCTCCAAGGAATCGGTGAGGGGTTAACCGGGGACGCGGACGAGGCGGCTTGTCAGATCCCGGTGGAAATGCGGCGGAAACGGCTTTTGTCCGAGGCACATGGCCAGGAGGTCCATGTCGTCTATGGAAAGGATGGCTTCCAGTTCGTAAAGCTCTCGTTCATCGAGCCCCTGACCGTGGGTTTCCCAGAACCGGGTGAGGATAAGTTCCAGTTCCTGGGTGGCCCGACGTCGGCACAGGTAGCGCAGTTTCCTTCTCAGGAGATCAACGGATTCCATTGTCTTCATGCCGTAACGGTCTTTGGGGTTTCCATTGCCAGAAGCATTCTTTTGGAAGGCTTCATGGATCTCAAGGAAAATTTTTGCTTCTGAGACGTAACGGTCGGTCGTTTTTCATGGTCCCCTATAGGCCTAGGCATCGTGCAGGAAACCCCTTGATGGGCCGCTTTCCCGTCCGATTCGGACTCTCCTCGGGGATTTGGCGGTGGTTGCCAAGCCCCCTGCGGCACATCGGCTCCTTTGGGCGACACTTCCACGGAGGATTACCGGGCCCACAAGACCTTCCACGACCCATTCCACCCTCAGGCACGCCCGTCGAATTTTGCGTTCTTTTCCACATGTTCGGTTGTTTCCCTGTGAGACCCCGCTCATGGGACCGAAAGCGGCGGGGATGTCCCTAGGCCGTATCCTGTCGCTTTGGAGAAGAGGCATCTTTGATCCAAGAGACCACGGTGCGGAGCACGCCCGGGTGGTAGAGCATGGCCACATGGCTGATGGGCGGCGTCCATTGAACTTGCCAGGCCTCGGCGTTCGGGATGAGCGCCTCCTTGGGGAGCACCATGTTGTCTACGGGGGAGGCCAGAGCCACGCAGGGAAAGCGTGGCACAGGCCGAAGTTTTTCTTCCCTTTCGAGGTCTTCGATCAGGGGACTTCGGTACCCGAGGGATTTCCCTAAGGTTCCCAAGGCGAACACGGCGAGCCGGCTGCCTTGATGGGGGGTGCCCAAGGTGAGGCAGCCCGAAACGGTTCCTTCCTTGGCGCTTGACGCGGCATGGCGGGCAAGAAGTCCCCCCAGGCTGTGGCCGACGAGAAAAAGTGGCCGCGACGGAGCGCTTTGATGCAAAGCTTCGAGATCTCGGCGAAGCTTTTGGGCCAAAGGGAAAAATTCTTCGTTCCAACTGGGATAGCTCCAGGGTCGAACATCGCGGATTCCGGAGCGTTTGAGAGCATATTCAAGAAAGAAGAAGGCGCTGCGGTTGTGATAGAGGCCGTGAATGGTCACGACGATGGGATCCGAATCTCCGAAAGATTGAGCGGCGGCTTTCCGCTGAGGGAACCAGCCCAGGGGAAAAGTGAGCAGCGCCGTCGCTTGAGCAGCCGTCGCCCAAAAAAGCCCGCGAAGCACCCACCGTGAGGGACGCCCATGGGAAAGGAGGGTCAGTTCTTCAAAAGCCGGCCCGTTGGTCGTATCATACCAATAGAAGGCATAGGTTAGAGCGGCAAAGAGAAAGACAAAGACGAAGAAGCCAAGAATCCACACCATCACAAGAGCCCTTTCTTTTGGAAAAAGTCGGCCGCCTCCCCAAGATCCGGCACACAGCCTTCCGGGGCTGGCTTTGTCCCGTTGAGAATGTCGGCCAGAAGGCCGCGCTCGCGCTCGGGACGGCATAGAACCCAAAGGCCGAGCATCCCCGCGTTGCGGGCCGGCTCGATGTCCAGTTCGTACGAGTCTCCGACCATCCAGATCTGTGCGAAGCCGTCCCTTCGAGCGGCGGAAAGGGCTTTTCCGAACAAAGCTTCGGCGGGTTTTTTTATCCCTTCGCGGTAGCTCAAAAACCGGTAATCCGCCGAGCTCTCGATTTCCGGACAGCTTCTCTGAAAACCCACGAAGAAGGGATGCCAGATATTGGAGATGAGCCCCACGGCGTGTCCGGCGGCTTTGAGGCGCTGAACGAGCCGGGTCGCTCCGGGAATTTCACGGACACACTCCATTTGATCATCCCAAAGGCGCCGGACCTCTCGGAGAATCACCGCCGGATCGCAGGTGGGCAGTGAGGCCGAAACCGCCCGCGCGACCGTCTCCGGCTCCGTGGCCGGAAGGGTCATAAGGAGTCGGCCCACGGTTTTGGTCTGCGTTTCGTCCAGGTTCAAGGCGGCGCCGAGAAGACGCCGTGGCGAAGCTTGGGCGCCCGTGACCAGGGTGTGTCCGATATCGAAAAAAAAGACCGTTTTCTCCATAGCGTAGGCTCTCCCCGGCCCTATTCCTGAACAAAAGGCGTGCCGTCCTTAAGACAGCGTTCGGCTCTTTCCAGTTGGCGGCCCAGGTACAAGGCATGGTTGATGTCCGAAAGGGCGGTGTCCCGCGCCAGTTCGTGCTGGATGCGTGAAGCCTTGGCGTGCCGATAGGTCTTGAGCGTCACATCGCCGTGCCGGTGTTCGACCAGAATGGCATCCCCGTCCAGCGTGATGCGGAAGTAGCCCATGGGGTCTTCCCGATATCGGCACGTCTTTTCTGCGGCGATGAGGGCGGCGCGGTCCATCTGGCCCGGGTCGATGGAAATGGAATGACTGAAGACCGTAATGGGGCCGGGCCGCAAGGGCACCGACCGGCTGACGGAATCGAGAACGGCCATGAGTCCGTAAAAGTTCACCAGCCAGGCGTCCAGGGCGTTATGGGTTCGAAACACGGCGGTCAGGGTGAGAACCCCTTGAAACGTTCGAAAAAAGAGGCTCACAAGACACGGATGGCCGCTCGGAGCACTGAGGTCCCGCCGCGGATCCCAGAGCACGGCATAGGCTTTGCGGTCTTGAGGGTCGCTTTGAAGGCGGCGGACAACTTCGGCGATGCTGTCCACTCCGAAGTAGGCCCTCAACCGATTCCCGTAGTTGTAGGTTTCGTCCTGTTCGATGGACCCGCTCAGAATATCGTGTTGATACCGTCGGAGCCGTTCCGGGTCGAAGCCGTACCGGCCCAAAAGAGGATCGGGCACGGCTGCAGGCTTTTCCACGATGACTTTCACATTTTGCAGTTCGCGCCGCTCCCCCTTGGCCAAAATGACAGGGACGCCGAATCGGTGGATCGCAGCCACGAGGTCTTTCCATGCCGTGAGGGGGTCATCGGCGATGATGGTGTGCCCCCGGGGGTTGCTGGGAAAGCAGGAAACCCGCACGTGCGGCAGGGGAATGCGCACACGGCGGCCCGCGGGCGGCGGCTCCGGCCGGTAGTCTTTCAGGAAGGAAACGAGATCGTCTGCATTGGGATTGTCCTCAGGGGACCCAAAGTAATGAATGACGGGCGCTCGTTCGAACAATTCCGGCCTCACCAAATTGTCGATGACGCGCCGGGTGTTCCCGATCCGCACGGGAGCGGGCGTTCCCAGCGGGGTAGGCTCATAGGTGACGGGAGCCTCGGTGTAAGGTTCGAGTCCCCGTTCGAAAAAGGCCTGCAATTCTTCCAGGGAGCCGGAGCGGTTCCGGCCGTAGACCACCAGGGTGTCGATTTGCGGGTTATAAAGGAGATTGCGCAGCAACTCCCTCAAGCCGTTGCCGTAGAGGGTGCCTAAGGCGGCAATGGGACTGGTTGAGGGATCGAGATTGAGGCCGCGGCGCCGCAGCCGCTCAAGGATCACGTCGGGACGGGACCACAAGGTGATGAGCCCCACGGTTCCGTAGGGGTTGATGATGTTCAGGTGTTCTCGGCAGTGGATCGGTTCGAAACGCAGTCTCATGGGGCCGTAATGAAATCCGTCGCCGGAGTGCGGCGTCGGGAGGTGATGTTGCGAATGTCCGAGAGGATGTAGTCGTAGGTTTCCGGGGAAATCAAAAGCCTTTCAAAGGTGTGAATGCCCGCTTCCCGAACGGCGTTTTGCCAGAAGCGGTCGCGTTCGGGAGAGGCGGAGTCGTAGCTCTGTTCGTAATAGACAGCCTGAATGCGTGCCGTGGCGATGAGTTTCAAGCACACGTAGCAGGGGGCCAAGGTGGTGTAGAGGGTCGCCCCTTCGACGGAAATGCCGTATCGGGCGGCCTGGGCGATGGCGTTGGCTTCGGCGTGACTGGCCTTGCAGAAGTTGTATTTATCCACGTCGGGAATCCCCAAAGCGCGCCGGTGGCAATACGGCCGGCCGTCTTCCATGTCGGGCTGGTCGATGCAGTGAGGCGCCCCCGGCATGGCGCCGTTGTAGCCCGTGGACAGGATGTGGTTGTCCTTGACGATAACCGCGCCGGTGGGCCGGGAATTGCATGTGGATCGGGTGCTCACGATTTTGGCGATGAGCATGAAGTATTCGTGCCAGCTGGGGCGTTTGCGAGGCATAGCGTCCTTCAGGAACCGTTTTCGGCTTTGTCGTGGTACAAAAAACACCGGACGAACCGACCTTCTCCATAGGGTTCCAAGGATGGCACAAGATGGCGGCACATGTCCATGGCCTTGGGGCATCGGGGATGGAAATGGCACCCTTCGGGGGGACGAAGGGGGCTGGGCAGGTCGCCCGTGAGACCCTTGCGTGCTTTTTTCCGATCGGGATCCGGAAAAGGCACCGCCTCCAAAAGGGCTTGCGTGTAAGGGTGCAGAGGGTCCTCGTAGAGGGTTTTTTTTGCGGCGGATTCCACAAGGCGCCCGAGATACATGACCGCCACGCGATCGCTGATGTGGCGCACCACGGAAAGGTCGTGCGAGACGAACAAATAGGTCAGGCCGAACTGTTCCTGAAGGTCCATGAGCAAGTTGATGACTTGGGCCTGGATGGATACGTCCAATGCCGAGACGGGTTCATCGCAGACGATCAGTTCCGGTTGGAGCGCCAAGGCTCGAGCGATTCCGATGCGCTGGCGTTGGCCACCGCTGAATTCGTGCGGGTACCGGTTGATCTGTTCCGGTCGGAGCCCGACGACTTCCATGAGGTGGCGGACCCGTTCCTGCCTTTCGGCCGGCGTCCCCACCTTGTGGATGACCAACCCTTCGCCGATGATTCGCCCCACGGTCTGGCGCGGGTTCAAACTGGCGTAGGGATCCTGGAAGATAATCTGCATGCGGCGCCGAAGGGGACGCAGTTGGGCTCGATTCAGGGCGATGATGTCCATGCCGGAAAACAGGATGGACCCCGCCGTGGGTTTTTCCAGCTGCAGGATCACCCGCCCCAAGGTGGATTTTCCGCAGCCGCTTTCTCCCACAAGTCCGACGGTTTCCCCTTTATGAATATCCAAGCTAACCCCGTCCACGGCCTTGACCAGACCCACCTGGCGTCGCAACAGACCGCCGGTTACTGGGTAATGCTTTTTGACGTTTTTCAGGACCACCAGTTTCTGTCGTGATTCAACCGATCCCACAGGGTCTCACCTTGTTCTGATTTGGCGTTCCTCAAAGCTTCAACTCATTAAGTTCGGCGTCGGGCATCCTCCGCCTATGAGCGTTGGGACTCATATAACCAACACCTCACGCCGTGTTTCGGCTTGAGTTCTTCCCAAGGAGGATCCTCTTGGAGACAGCGCTCCATGGCGAAGCCGCAGCGGTCATGAAACGCGCACCCGGGGGGTAAAGCCAGCAGGCTGGGCACCACGCCGGGAATGGCTTCCAGGCGCTGCTTTTCGTCTTCCGCCAGGCTGGGAATGGACCTCAAGAGCCCCTGGGTGTACGGATGCTTGGGGTGATGAAACAGTTCCCGCACGGGCGCCTCTTCCACCACACGACCCGCGTACATGACGACCACGTGTTCGGCCGTTTCCGCCACGACTCCGAGGTCGTGGGTGATGAGGAGCACGGCGGTGCCCGTGGTGCGGCGCAGTTCGTCCATGAGTTCCAGGATTTGGGCTTGGATGGTCACGTCCAAGGCCGTTGTCGGTTCGTCGGCGATGAGAAGTCGCGGGTGGCATGCCAAAGCCATGGCAATCATCACCCGCTGGCGCATCCCGCCGCTCATTTGATGAGGATAATCCCGAATGCGCGTCTCGGGCGAAGGAATGCCCACCATACGCAAGAGCTCCACGGCCCGATCCATGGCCTCTTTTTTGGAAAGCTTCTGGTGCAGTTCCAAAACTTCGGCGATCTGGTCCCCGACACGAAACACGGGATTGAGGGATGTCATGGGCTCTTGAAAAATCATGGAGATCTTGTTGCCGCGCACGTGGCGCATTTCCGCCTCGCTGATCTGGAGAAGGTCCGTGCCATCGAAAAGAATACGTCCTGAGGCGATTCTTCCCGGTGGAACGGGGATGAGGCGCATGATGGAAAGGGCCGTGACGCTCTTGCCGCATCCCGATTCGCCGACCAAGGCGAGGGTTTTGCCGGCCTCCAGGGAAAAGCTCACGTCGTCCACGGCCTTGAGCGTCCCGCGGTCCGTGTGGAAATGGGTGGAGAGGTGTTCCACGCTAAGGAGTGGGGGCATGGGCACTATCCTTTGTCATTCGCGCAACCGGGGATCCAGGGCGTCCCGAAGCCCGTCCCCCATCAAGTTGAAGCCCAAGACGGAAAAGAGAATCATGAGGCCCGGAAACGTGACCGCCCACCATGCCCGAAGAATCAACGCCCGGCCGTTGGCCAACATGGCCCCCCATTCGGGCGTGGGCGGTTGGGCGCCCAGACCAAGGAAGCTCAAAGCGGCTGCTTCCAAAATGGCCGAAGCAAAGCCCAGCGTCGTCTGAACGATGAGGGGAGCCAGACAATTGGGGAGAATGTGAAGAAAGATCAAACGCCCGTCGCTCGCGCCCAGGGCCCGTGCCGCCTGCACGTAATCTTTGGCGTATTCTTCCAAGACCGACCCCCGCACAAGCCGGGCGTACCGGGGGATGCTCACCACACCGATGGCGATCATGGCATTCTGGAGGCTCGGCCCGAGGAAGGCGACGATGACAATGGCCAAAAGAATGCTGGGAAAAGCAAGAAGGAGATCCATGAACCTCATGATCGCATTGTCCAGAAGCCCTCCGTAAAAGCCGGCCACGGATCCGGCCAGGGTGCCGAAAAACAGCGCAATGGACACGGACACCACCCCGACGACCATGGAAATGCGGGCGCCGTAAATAAGGCGGCTCAGGAGATCTCGGCCGAAGTCGTCTGTTCCGAGCACATGGGCCCAAGATCCCCCGGGTTGCCACACCGGAGGCTTGAGCTTGGCGTAGAGGGATTGTTCCAACGGGTTATGAGGGGCCAGATATGGAGCGAAGAGGGCCATAAGCAGAAAAAGGACAATAATGAACAAGCCGGCGACGGCCGTCCTGTTCTTCCTCAGGCGCCTCAACGCTTCCACCGAAGGGCTCTGAGGTTTTTCCCCGCTTGTGCCGTAAAGGGCGCTAAGCTCGAGAAGGCTTCGACTCGCTTGCGAACTCATGTCACGACACCTTGATCCGCGGGTTGATCCATGCGTAGAGCACATCCACAATCATATTGATGGTGACGAACGTGGTGGCAATGAGCATGGTGCCGCCCTGGACGGCGTTGAAATCTCGGGCATAGACGGCGTTCAGGAGCCACAAGCCGATGCCGGGCCATGCGAAAATGGTCTCCGTGAGGATAGCCCCGCCTAAAAGAATCCCGAATTGGAGGCCGATGACGGTGACGATGGGAATCAGGGCGTTTTTCAAGGCGTGTTTGTAATGGACCAGCCGGGGCGGCAGCCCCTTGGCTTTGGCCGTGCGTATGTAATCCTGCCGCAGAACCTCAAGCATGCTGGATCGGGTGATGCGGGCGATGATGGCCATGGGGATGGTGCTCAGCGTAAAGGCCGGCATGATGATGTGCCACAAGGCATCCCGAAAACCTTTCCCATTGACGGTAAGAATTCCGTCGATGAGATGGAGCCCCGTCACCGTGTGAATGTGCACATCGTAGCTTAGCCTTCCCGACAAGGGGAGCCAGCCCAAATGAAGGGAGAAGATGATCATGAGGATCAAGCCCAGCCAGAAGATGGGCATGGAAACGCCGACGAGGGACAAAACCATGCTGGAATAATCAAAGGCGGAATACTGGCGCGTGGCGGAAATCACGCCTGCCAACATCCCCAATGTGACCGCAAAAACCATGGCGGCAAGGGCCAGCTCCACCGTGGCCGGGAAGCGTTGGGCGATTTCGGCGGTGATCTTTTCATTGGTGCGCAAGGCTCGTCCTAGATCGCCCCGCAACAACCGGGTGATGAAACGCCCGTATTGAACGTGTAGGGGCTTGTCGAGACCGAGCTGTTCCCGAAGTTCCTCCAGGGCCTGTTTGGAAGCCCGCTCCCCAAGCATCATTTCGGCCGGGTCTCCGGGAACCAGATGGATCATGAAAAACACCAACACGGAAATGCCGAACACCGTGGGGATGAGCGTCAGAAGACGCCGCACGATAAAAGAAAGCATATCCTCCTCTTTGGGAACCAAATTTTCAGGGCACGGCCGCACCGTGCCCCGACAAACCCGGTCCGGTTTTTTCCCTAGGATTCAATCCACACCTTGTGCAACCGAATACTGGCCGTGGGGTGAAGCTTGAAGTTCATCACCGACTTTTTCATGGGGCACACCACCAAAGAGTGGGCGAGGTTGATCAAAGGCACCTCTTCATGGATGAGTTCCTGAGCCCTGCGATACAGCTTGATTCGTTCTTCTTTGCTGGAGGCCTGTTTGGCTTTGATGATAAGATTGTGATACTCTTCGTTCTTCCATTGCGTCCGCACATTGGGGTCCGCGTAGCCGTCCAAAAGCACCGCCAGAAAGTTGTCCGGATCGCCGTTATCACCGGTCCAGCCCAGTTGGAAAAGATCCATGGACGGATCTTGTTCCCGCTGCTTCTTGAGGTAAGTCCCCCATTCGAAGGTGACGAGTTCCACGTCGATCCCCACTTTCTTGAGGTCCGCTTGGATGGCTTCGCCCACCTTCATGCCGTTGGGGTTGTAGGGCCGGGGCACCGGCATGCTCCACAGCGTGATCTTGCTCTGACCCGCTTCTTTGAGCTTTTCGAAAAACTTGGCTTCGGCCAGGAGCTTTTTCGCCATTTCCGGATCGTACGGCTCATCTTGGATATCGTCGTTATAGCCCCACATGGTGGGGGGGATGGTGTTCTTGGCCACCTGGCCCAGGCCGTAATAGATATTGTCCACGATGGCTTTCTTGTTCACGGCGTAGGCAATGGCTTTGCGGATGCGTTTGTCCTGCCACAGGGGCTTGGTGTGGTTGAAGCTTACATAACCGATATTCATCCCCGGCTGCGACACGAGCTTCAGGTTGGGGTCTTTGGAGGCCAGTTCGATGTCTTCCGGGTTGGGGAACTGGCAGATGTCGATGTTGCCGGTTTTCAGTTCCAGAAAACGAACGGAATTGTCGGGTATCGTGCGGAAAATGGCCTGGTCCAGATACGGCCTGCCGTCCCAGTAATCGGGGTTGGCCTGGAGGATGATGCGGTCGTCTTTGATCCATTTGACGAACTTGAAAGGTCCCGTGCCCACGGGGTTGCTTTTGAAGTCGGGACCCAGTTTCAACACCGCCGTCGGGCTCACGATGGCGGCGAAATCCATCCCCATGTTGGCGATGAAGGGCGCTTCGGGCCGGAGCAGCTTAAACACCACGGTATAATCATCCACAGCTTCGATGGCACCAACGATCTTATCCATTTCCATGGACAACCAGTATTCCGCAGGAGGCTGCTCTTTGGGGAACTCCCATTGGGTTTTGAAGAATTTCACTTTCTTTTCCTTCATCATGCGCCCCAGGGAAAACACCACCGCATCGGCGTTGAAATCTGTCCCGTCGTGAAATTTCACCCCTTTGCGCAAATGGAACGTGTAGGTGAGCCCGTCGGGTGACACCTCCCAGGATGTGGCCAGTCCGGGGACGATGTCGGTGGATTCGTCGGCGTAGAGCACCAACTGATCATAAAGATTGTCGCAAATCATGAAGGAATTGCCGTCGGTTTCGAATGCCGGATCCAGCCCCACACTGTCGCCGCCCCGGCCGAACACCAGAGTCCCCCCTGTTTTCGGGGTCGCGGCCAAAGCCCCCGACGCCCACAAGATTCCCAAAGCCAGAATCCACACGCCGTACTTTTTCATCCCTGTCCCTTCCTCGAGTCCCGTTGTCGAACACAGGCGAACATCTTACTATGCCTACGAAAACTGATGCACAGGTAGCAGATCTTGTGTAAGATGTCAAAAAATCGATCCCATGAACGATGATACGGAAAGGAAAGCGGATGGCGCAAAAATCAGAGCGAGAGCCCGCAGGTCTCCAAGATCTTATGGATCGCGTCAGGCAGTCCATGGGGGGGGGCCAGGATCCCAACAAACGCAAGGTGCATTTTTCCTTTTGGTATTTCCTCATCGCTCTTATGGTCATCTCGTGGATCCACGATGTCATGGTCCAACAGCAGCGCGTCCAGATTCCCTATTCCCAATTCAAACAGCTGGTGCAGCAGGGCTCCGTCAAAAACGTGGTGATCGAACCCAATCGCGTGACGGGGGAGATTACCGCAGGGGAACTGGCCAATCGCCGATTTGCGGCCGTGCGGGTGGAAGATCCCGAACTCGTCCGGCTGCTGGACGAAAAAGGCATTCCCTACACGGGCCGTCTGGAAAACCGCATCCTCGAAGCCATTCTGTCGTGGCTTCTGCCCATGGCGTTTTTCATTTTGTTTTGGGGTTTTCTCATGCGCCGCATGGGCGGGGGGCCTCAGGGGGTTCTGTCCATCGGCAAGGCCCGCGTCAAGATCTATGCGGAAAAACAGGTGGGGATCACCTTTGACGACGTGGCCGGCATTGATGAAGCCAAGGTGGAGTTACAAGAAATCGTGGAATTTCTGCAAAACCCGGAGAAATTCCAGAGACTCGGCGGAAAGATTCCCAAGGGGGTCCTCCTGGTGGGGGCTCCGGGTACCGGCAAGACCCTGCTTGCCAAAGCGGTGGCCGGGGAAGCGGGTGTGCCGTTTTTCAGCATGAGCGGTTCCGATTTTGTGGAGATGTTCGTGGGAGTGGGCGCGGCTCGGGTGCGGGATCTTTTCGCCCAAGCCAAGCAAAACGCCCCGTGTATCATCTTCATCGACGAGTTGGACGCTTTGGGGAAGGCTCGGGGCCTCAACCCTGTGGGCGGCCATGACGAAAGGGAACAGACGCTGAACCAGCTGTTGGTGGAGATGGACGGCTTTGAAGCCAATTCCGGGGTGATCATCATGGCGGCGACCAACAGGCCGGAAATTCTGGACCCGGCCTTGCTCCGCCCGGGACGGTTCGACCGCCATGTAGCCGTGGACAAACCGGACATCCGGGGGCGGGAAGCGATTCTTCGGATTCATGTTCGAAATGTGCAACTGGACGACGATGTGGATCTCCAGAAGGTGGCGGCCATGACGCCGGGGTTCGTGGGGGCCGATTTGGCCAACCTGGTCAATGAAGCAGCGCTTCTGGCGGCTCGGCGAAACAAAGACCGCGTGGGCATGGCCGAATTCCAGGAGGCCATCGACCGCATCATCGGGGGACTGGAAAAGAAAAACCGGGCCATGAATCCCAAGGAAAAGAAGATTGTGGCCTTTCACGAAGCAGGACACGCCTTGGTGGCCATGAACGTCCCGCACGCCGACCCGGTGAACAAGGTATCCATCATTCCTCGAGGGATCGCCGCTCTGGGCTACACCCAACAGATGCCCACCGAAGACCGCTACCTCATGACCCGGGAAGAGCTTCTGGACCGGCTGTGCGTGCTTCTGGGCGGGCGGGTTGCCGAAGAACTGGTTTTCGGGGATGTGTCCACGGGGGCCCAAAACGATCTGCAACGGGCCACCGACATCGCCCGCAGCATGATCATGGAATACGGCATGAGCGAAAAACTGGGGCTGGTCACTTTCACCCGGGAACCTCGATCGGCTTTCCTCGATATGGGCATGGCCCCTCGACCCCGAGAGTACAGCGAAAAGACGGCCCAGGAAATCGACGATGAAATCCGAAGGGTGATCGAAGAATCCTATGCCCGAGTCCGGGAAATCCTGACGAAAAAGCGCCACTTCCTGGATCGGATGGCGGAAACCCTTCTGGAGCAGGAAGTTCTGGAAGGCGAAGCCCTAAGGGAACTGGAACGGCACGTGCGGAGCGAGTAAGGAATGTTCCTAGTGAGGGCCAGCACCCGTTCCCGCCCTGGAACTTTAGAGACAATGAGCATTTATGGGGGGCTTGTTGCTCGCGAAAGTCGGCTTTGGCGCCTTGGCCTTGCCTAGCGCTTGGTTTGAAAGGCGGCGTTGTGCAGGTGATACCGTCTTGGCCGCCGTTGTGATATGCGGACGGAAGATGTCGCCGTGTCGGTCTTTGAGCTTAAAATGCTCTTGCAGCCGGACGGCTTCGTCGCATTCTGGTCGTTGCAGAAAACGGGCAGGTTTTCAGCCGTCACCATTTGGCACCGAAAGGGACATGGGGAGAAGGGCTTATGTCGACAAAACAGATTGACGTGAAGGAGGCTCAGGCACGATTACACGAGCTACTTTCCCAGATCCCCCTGGGAGTCGAATGGATTCTTACAGACGGCATGACACCTGTGGCTCGCCTTGGGCCTGTATCTTCCCGTTCGCCAGGTTTACACTCGGGAGCCATTTGGACCAGTGCGGATTTTGACGAAACCCTACCCGAAGAATTCTGGGCAGGTAACGCATGAAGTTGCTCATGGATACACATGCGTTTATTTGGTGGGATAGTGATCCTGCCAAACTTTCTCCCCAGGTATTGACACTCTGCCAAGACCGGCAAAATATCCTGCTGCTCAGCGTTGCCAGCGTCTGGGAAATGCAAATCAAACTCCACTTGGGTAAACTCAGGCTAGCTCTGCCCTTGAGGGAAATTGTCGAAAGTCAACGACAGATCAACAACATTGAGATCCTGCCCATCATGCTGGCCCATGTGCTTGCATTGGAGAACTTGCCCTTCCACCATAGAGATCCTTTTGATCGCCTCCTTGTGGCGCAGGCGATTGTTGAAGAGGCTGTTCTGGTAACCGCAGACCCGAATATCGCCAAGTACGAGGCACAAGTTCTTTGGTGATCTCGTTTCCGAAAAAGGACACCGACGATCGATCGATTCCATGACGAAAGGGAACGCTCTTTCGACAAGATTTTGCTTGAGATGGATGCCTTTGAGGCCAATTGGGGTGTGATCCTCGTTCCAAATGTCTAGCTCGGCGACCTAGAGCGGGAAGTTCTGGAAGGCGAAGCCCTAAGGGAACTGGAACGGCACGTGCGGGCCGAATAAGGAAAGTTCCCGCAGCGCCGTTCCTCCGCCGCCTTTTAGAGCCCCCGCAGGTTGGGGTGAGCGCAGCGAACCCCAACGCCACCACCGGCGCCACCCCGCGGATGGGGACCTCCTGTAGGTTGGGGTGAGCGCAGCGAACCCCAACACAACCTCCGGCCCCGCCTTTCGGCCTTTTCAGGCTCCCTTGTCCGGCTTCCATGCCCGGATCAACTGCACTAAGGTGCGCACCCCGAAGCCGCTGGCCCCTTTGGGAATCCACCCCAGGTCTTTGTCCGCCCAGACGGTTCCGGCGATGTCCACATGAGCCCACGGGACGCTCTCGGGAACAAACTGCTTCAAGAACATGGCCCCGATAATGGTTCCCGCTTTGCGCTCCCCCACGTTTTTGAAATCCGCCACATCGCTCTTGATGTCCTCGAAATAGAAATCGTAAAGCGGCAAAGGCCAGTACAGCTCGCCCAAGGGTTTCCCAAGGTTTTGGATCGTCGTGAGCAGCGCATCGTTGTTTCCCAGAAGGCCCGCCACCCGATCTCCCAGGGCGATGACACAGGCGCCGGTGAGCGTAGCCAAATCCACCATGAGGGCGGGTTGGTAGCGGGCGACGGCGTAACTGAGGGCGTCGCACAGGATCATGCGCCCTTCGGCGTCCGTGGAGATGACTTCAACGGTGAGGCCCGCGTGGGTCTTGATGACGTCGCCCGGCTTATAGGCTCGGCCGTCCGGCATGTTTTCCGTGCAGGGCATGACACCCACGACCCGTCTCGGGATTTTGAGACGGCCGACGGCTTCCAGAGTTCCCAAAACGGCGGCGGCTCCGGCCATATCATGTTTCATGTCTTCCATCTTGGCCGCCGGCTTGATGGAAATCCCTCCCGTGTCGAACGTGATCCCTTTGCCCACGAGAACCAACGGCGCTTGATTTTCCAAGCCCCTTGGGCAGTGTTCCATAACGATGAATCGAGCGGGTTCTCGGGATCCTTGGGCCACCGCCACAAAACCTCCCATGCCCAATTCCCTGGCCTTGTCCAGATCAAAGACTTCAAAAGCCATGCCGTAAGCGGACGCGATGCGGGCCGCTTCCTGAGCCATTCGGGTAGGGGTGACCAGGTTGGCAGGGGCTGTGGCGAGATCGCGAGCCAGTCGGATGCCGTTCGAAACCGCATCCACTTCGTGAAAAAGCTCGTGGACGAAGGGCAGGGGACCTTCGGAACAGACGAACAAGGCCTTGGGACAATCGGATTTTTCCACATCCCGGGTTTTCAGCTCATCGTAACGATACAAGCCAAGGGCCGCCGCCATTAGCGCCTCTCGAACAAGAACGTCTTGGTCTTCCGGCATCCCATCGAAGGCCAAGACGGGCAAAGCCACCCGCTCCAGGGACAGATCTCGGCATCGGCGCACCGCCATGGCCGTGGCATGCCGCAAGACCTCTAGCGACCAATCCTTTCGTTTTCCCAATCCCACGAGAAGCACGCGGGGAAAACGCGCCTCGGTAGGCGAGTAGAGCAGGAGCAGCTCGGATTTCTTGGCGCGGAAATCCTTAAGGGCCCGGTTGTCCTTGAGCCAGGGCGCTTCCGAGTCTCCCCATCGAAGCAACCCGTCAGGTAGGGAGTCTTCATCCTGCCATGCGAAAAAGAGAATCACATCGCCCGTCCAGCGGGAAAAAGATCCTTCCACATGTTTCCATTCCATCCGTTTTCCTCCTCATATGCTCTGCCGCGACAAATCGGAGCCAAACGTATTATTGATGAGATCAAGTCCCGCCCTTCAATCGAAGTTCTCCGAGACCGGCTCGGAATATCCGTGAAAGGCGCTCCACAAACTCATTTCGATTTTTTTGAATCCTACCACCCGCTGCCGCCTCCGCCTCCGCCGCCCCCACCCGACGAGCCTCCGCCTCCCGAGCCGGATCGAGAACCCGGCGGTGTGGAGGCCGACGCGATGGCGCTCGAGAGGCCGCCGCCGAGACTATTACTGAGGCCGGCTAGGCCTGAGGCCCCGAAGCTGGACCATCGGGTTCCATGGTACCATCTGGGCCGGTACCCTCGCT